>JAFGLZ010000135.1 GCA_016927755.1 Phycisphaerae bacterium | reverse complement strand
CCCGCGTCGTCCATCAACCCCATGACGTTGTACTGGTCGTCCTGGATGTAGTAGTAGTCGCTCGCGCCCCGGCGCATCGTCACGACCTCGTCGATGTAGTTGCCGTGGACGAACGTCGCCTGCACCGTGTCCGACCCGTCCCGCTCCTCCACGATCTGCTTGCCCTTGTAGTAGTACCGCGTCTCGACCTCGCCGCCGGCCGTCTGAGCGTACTTCTTGATCAGCCGCCCGAAGCAGTCGTACGCGTACGTGTGCACCCGCCCGGTCAGCGCCTCCGTGAACCGGATCATCCGGTTGCGATAGTCGTACGCGAACGCCCCGGCCGGCGGGCTCGTGCCCGTCCGCGCCGCCAGGTTCCCGTTGTCGTCATACGTCCGCGCGTCCATCGGCGTCGTCGTGTACTGGTTCATCGTCGCGTCCGACGGCGGATTGTTCGCGTCCATCGCGTACGTGCCCGGATTGTCGCCCCCGGTCACCGTCGTCCGATTGCCGACGCCGTCGAGGCCATAGGTGATTACCGTGGGCGGATCCGTGCTGAGGGTCGACTGCTTCATCCGGTTGACCGAGTCGTACGCGTAGGCGTGCGCGAGCCCCGTCAACACGTTCGTCCTTTGTGTCCGGTTCGAGCTGGCGTCCCAAGTGTAGCCGCGGGCATCGATGGTCGTTTGGTCTACGGTCAATGGGTCCCTGATGTACTGCAAGGTCGTCGTCCGCCGGCCACTGTCGAAGGTCTTGATCATCCCCACGTTGTTGCCGAACAGCGCCGCTTCGACGCGCTGCTTACCGACGTAATAGTACGTCGCCAGCGTCCCGCCCTGATTCGACGAGATCACGTGCCTTCGGTTGAGGTCGTCGTACGTCGTCGTCACCGTCCGCCCGCCGGGGTACTCAGTCTGCGTCTCGTTGCCCACGCCGTCAAACGTGGATTCGACGGTCTGCCCATTGAGCGTCTGGCTCTCCACACGCCCGAGCGAGTTGTACCCCAGCGTCACCGTCGCCACGACGCCGTTGGGGTCGCTGTTCTGGGCGTACACGCATTTGCCAAGACCATTGTACTTGTAGACCTCGGCCGTGGTGCCCACCACGCCGGTCCCCGGCGTGATCGATCGCGCGGTGAGCCGATTGAGCAGGTCGTACGTGTTGGCCGCGGCTGAGCCGTTCCCGTCCTGCGCGCTAATGCGGTTGTCGTGCCTATCGTAGGTAAAGGCATTGGTCGTCCCGTCGGCGTACGTAACGCCGCTTATCCGGTCGAGCGCGTCGTATGTGTAGCTCGTCGTATGGCCGCTATCGTCCGTCTGTGCCGTCAGACGCGAGTTGTCGTCCCACGCCTGCGTCGTGACGATCGTGTCCACCTGGTTGCCGTCGCCCGTGCCCGTGTCCGTCAGCACGCGGGTCGTGGCGATCAGACGCTTCAGCCCGTCGTACTCGTACGTCGTCTGGTTGCCGCGAGGATCGATCCTGAGTGTCTGATTGTCCAGCGAGTCGTGGCCGAACTGCCACTCATTCTCGTTGGGGTCCGTCGTGCTGGTCAGCCGGTTCCGGGCGTCGTAGACGTTTGTGGTCACGTACTCCGTTAGACTCCCGAGCAGCACCGACTTGTCCACCTCGGTCAGCGTCGTCACGTTGCCGTTGCCGTCGCGGGTGAAGGTCTGCGAGTTGCCCATGCCGTCGGCCTGCGTGAGCAGCCGATCGGCCGTGTCGTACGTCTGCGTGATGCTCTTGCCGTTGTCGTCCTGGATGGCGATCACGTTGCCGCCGGCGTCGTAGAACCACTTGGTGGTGGCCCAACCGCTGCCGATGCTCGCCCCACTAGCGTCGAGGAAAGCCACGTCTCTCTGGATCAGACGATTCATCGCGTCGTACATCTCATTCGCTTCGGCCAGCAACGTGTTGCTGCCCGATTCGCCCTGAATACGCTCGCCCTCGACGCGGATCTTCGTGCGGTTTCCGTTGGCGTCATAGCTGAACGTGGTGACGTTGCCCTCGGGGTCGGTCTGCAAGATACGCCGGCCGTATCCGTCGTTGGTAAACGCCCAGACCCGCGGCTCGGATTCGGTGCCCTGACGGACGTACGCCAGGTTGCCCTTGGCGTCGTAGTCATACTGAGTCGTGGACTTGAGCGCCACGTCGTCGGGCGCGCGGACCTCCTGGAACAGCAGATCCCGCTCGTCATAGGCTCGACTCACCGTATTGGCCGGCTGGTTGTTGTTGGTCGCCTCGCCCGACTTGGTCAGGATGACGCGACCCTTGGCGTCATGCTCGTACTCGGTCACGACGTTCTGGCCGCTGGCCACCTCCTGCGTCACGCGGATCACCTGGTCCAGCGCGTTCCGCTCGTACAGCGTCGTGTAGTGCGAATTGGCCTGAACGTTGCCGTCGCGGTCCACGTTCTGAACGTCCTTGCGAGCAAGATTGTCGTTTTCGTCGTAGAAGTAGTCTATCTGGTAGCTCAGCGGCGTCGGCGCGATTTCTCGAACGATCTGGTTGAGCTGATTGAGGACATAGCTCGTCGTATTGCCTCGTGCGTCAGTCACGGACGTGACCACGCCGTAGCCGTTGTATCCGTACGTCGTGGTCAGGCTCAGCCCGCCGCTGTCCACGACCTCCTGATGGCGGTACCCGTCCTGGTATGTGTACGCGTCGACGCGCCCAGTTGGCCTGGTCGCGCTGATTACCTGACCATACGCGTTGTACTCGAACGTCTCGGACGCGTCCCCGCTCGGATAGGCGATCTCGAGGAGGTCGCCGTTGCTGGCGTCGTACGTGTACGTCGTATGGTTCCCTCGCCCGTCGGTCGCCTTCGTAACGATGTTGTACGTTGGATGGTATTCATAGCTCTCCACGATCTGGCCGGGCTCCCCGCCGGCAGATCCCGGAAGGCGCGTGATCTTGAGCGTATTATGAAGCGTGAGGGGGTCTTCGCTCGAGGACGGGTAGGTGTACTGGACCTCACTGCCGCTGGGCGATATCTCGCGTGTCGGCCGGCCCAAATCATCGTATTCATAGCGAGTCACGAACGTCGATGGGTCGGTGGCGCGCAAGCCTCTCGTGGCTTGAACGCGCGTGGTGAGAAGGTTCCTCTCGTCGAAATACTGCTCCTCCACATTGCCCATCTGGTCAGTGATCCTGGTCATGGTTACCGCATTGGGGTCTACCGAACCCGATATGCTCGAGTAGCCGCCGTAGAAATAGCTAACGGTGCCCCCGGCACAGGACTCGCTTGCGACGCGGTCAAATCGGGGTTGAGTCGCAATGGTCTCCATGAAGTATGTGTAGCTTCTCTGAACATTGCCCTTCGCGTCCCGGATCGCCGTAAGGTTATGATCCAGCGCACCCCCGAGTCCCTGTGTGTACTCGTACGTCCAGGTCTTGCCGTTCGGGAAGTCGTTGCCGTTAGGCGTCCCGCTCACAGCTCGGCACGTTATGGACTTCAGATCGCCGTCAGACCCATTGGGCTCGCTTGGGCCGTAGTACTCGTAGGTAACCAAGTCGCCTCCCGCATCGCTGAGGCTCTCGATCCGGTTTTGGGCATCATAGTTGACCTCAATCTCACGCCCCAGAGTATCCGTGATCTGCTCCAGGAGCCCTGTGGTTGCGTTCCAGTCTAGGTCCATCTGGTTGCCGTTGCGGTCGACGATTCTGAAGAGTCGCCCGCTTCGTTGCGACTCATCCGTGTCGTGGAATAGCCATCGCGTCCCGTCAGGCCGCGTAAGCGTGTACTCCTCCTGAACCGAATCGTATTCGAGGGTCTTGGCCCACCCTAGGGCTGCCCAACAATCCTCTCCCGCGTCAGTGAACACAACGGTGCCGCCAGAGCCGTCGGACATGACCACGACGTCGTAGCTCGCATGGTGCGTGAGCTGGACATTGTACGAGAAGTTCCACTGGTGCCCCATGGGCGTCGAGACCTCCTCTCGAGATCGATACGTGCGCTTCCACTCGAAATCGAAGCCTCTTCCCATGATCGTCACGTCCGTCTTCTCATAGTACACCTCGCCGGAAAACGGCATGATGTTGTATGGAGGAAGGAGCCCGCCGACCCAGGATGGATCTGGTGGTATCAAGTGTCGAAACTCTGGCTTGTTGCTCAGCCACGATACGCCATCTGCCGCTAATACCGGCAATATAACCTTTTGTATATCTCTGGACTTCGGCGGAGTATCGTTCGTCGCACTACCCCCGTCGCTGTCGTTGATGTCGATCGGCTCAGGATCGTCGGTCACCTCAACGGTCACGCTGTCGTCGCCCTCTTGGTTTTCCGATAGGCAACGAATGGTGTGCGTGCCCGTGCTCAGCTCAATGCCGGGGATCGTGACGTATCTCCAGGAGGGGCCGTCGCCGGGCCACTTGGCGTGCCATGAGCCGAAAAGGTTGCCATCAACGTAGACATCACCTTGGGTCACGGGGATAGGTGAGTTGTCCGTCGGCCCGGCTAGGACGTGTATGACGACCGTCGTCGTCGCGCCACCTACGCTATAGAAGATGCGCCCGTCCTTCGGTTGCTCGATCTGCAAGCTGACCGTCCCATCGCAACCCATCGCCAGCAGAACAGCGACCCCGACAACAAACATCGCACCCGATCGAGTCACATTGCGACGCATGCTCGTAGCTCCTTACACTTGCCAGAGACAACCTGCTTCTCGGCGCCGGCAATGACGCCGAGATCTCAACGGCGCGGAAGCGCTATCGAGACGGGTTTCGCTCCCATGCCGCTCTGATATCGAGTTCGATGCAGCGCCGCGGAAATGCCGCGAGAGAGAGTGAATGGTCTCGTCTGCCGCCGCATCCGCCGCGGGGCGTCTTTTCACGCAAAGCCTTTGTTGCGATGCTGCTCTCCAGCCCGGTAGGCCGGCGCAAGAGACCACTGTGAATCTCGAGGTTTCGCTCTCCCGCGGGCTGTCCGAAGATGCTGTTGCGGCCTCGCTGCAGTGACCCCGAAACGTCGTGCCTGAGCGTTAGCGTCCGGTCGAAGAACTCGTTGGAGATGTGCGACCTTTCGAGGACGAAGCGGACGCCGCGCTCTTGCATCGAGAAGGCGGGCTCCGTTTGCATGAAGGAGCGAAGAGGCAGCAGGACGGGGTCGCCGGTCGTGGCTGAGCGCGAGTTGTTGAGGGGGCAGGCGTCCTGGCACACTCCTCCACAGTCTCCGCCTCCTTTTTTGCCGGAGCCGTTTGGGTTGGTGTCGCTTTCGGGGCCTGATATGCCGATACCGGGCTGGAGTTCCTGGGCCGTGAGGGACGCGGTAGCAGCCCCAACAAGGACGAGAGCGATGAGTGCGGCAAGCCCAGCGCGAATCGCGCCGGTCGAAGGGGAAGGCAGTCGGCTCACCGTGAGTCCCTCCAGAGATGACAGCCTACAGCGATTTGCTCTTCGCCCGGTATCCGCGCGCCAAGCGATTGACGGATGTGACTGATCGGTCCTGCCTTTCCTCCTCCAACGGTCTGCAAAAGCGGTTGCATCGCAATGGGAACTGGCAGGATCGTTTGACAAGTATACGCTTGCGCCCCCCCCCCTTCGCAATTGGGTAGATTCCCTATTGGGGAAGAATTCTTGCCAGACAGAGGCCAAGTACGAATGATGAATGATGGATGATGAATGATGAAGGGGAGACGGGGGAACGTCGCGTTTGGTGCCCCAGGATGTCTCGGAATGTCTCGGAATGTCGCATAATGCAGCGAGATGCGCCGGAATGCGCGGATTCCCGGGGTTCGGGGTTCGGGGGAGGGGCGGCGCGATGTCGCCGAAGGGAGACCGCAGGCTCCAGACCCCAGGCTCCAGGGCAGTGGGAGATGGGGAAACGTCGTGTTCGATGTCTCGGAATGTCTCGGAATGCCGCGTGGAAAAGCCGAAACGTCGACAAGTCGAAAAGTCGACATCGGGCGAGGGCAGGCGATGTCTCGAAATGTCTCGGAATGTCCCACAATGCACCGGCGTGCAGCGGAATACCGCGGGGATCCGGGGGGTCCGGGGGGAGGGAGAGGGGCGGCGCGATGTCGCCGAAGGGAGACCACAGGCTCCAGACCCCGGGTTCCAGGAGGGCGGGTGTCGGGTGTAGGGGATAGGGTCTCGGTTCGCGGGGACGCTCGCCCTCCCGGGGGGATGTCGCAGGATGTCCCGGAATGTCTCGGAATGCCGCGTGGAAAAGTCGAAACGTCGAAAAGTCGACACGTCGGCATTGGGGAGGGGGTGGGCGATGTCCCCGAAGGGAGACCACAGACTCCAGGTCCCAGGCTCCAGGGCAGTGGGAGATGGGGAAACGTCGTGTTCGATGTCTCGAAATGTCTCGGAATGTCGCATAATGCAGCGAAATGCGCCGGAATGCGCGGATTCTGGGGGTGCTTGGGTTTGTCTTGATGGCGGGGGTTTGGCATGGGGGGTGCTCCTCTGGGGCAGGCCGGAAGCCTGCGTTCCATGGGCGGACTCAGGGCCTGCGTTGCGACGCGGCGAAAGGGGAGACACCCGTCGGAGGTCGGGGCTTTGGCACGGTGGTCGTCCTCCGTGGCGGGCGCCCTCCGTGCGGGCCCCGTCCTTGGGGATAAGGGGGTCGGGGTGCTGGGGGAAGTCGGAAGGAAGAAGTCAGAAGAGGGAAGTGAACGACCATCGGCTGGGGGCGGTGGCTTGGGCTGGGAGTGAAGTCCGCCGCGGCTCGTTCGAAGGTTTGCCGAGACTTCGGCCGGCCCTACGGGACTGATTCACGTGTGGGTGAGTCGGTTTCCAGGACTGAAGATCCGGGGCTGTTTTCACGCGGTCCTTGCGGGACCGGAGAGATTCAGGCTGGGGGTTAGGCTCGGACGTCGAGGCTGGTTGGGGCGGCGGGGACCAGGTCTGGGGGACGCTGGCCCGGCTGCATTTGGGCCGCCTGGGCGAGATTCTGGAGCATTAAATTGGCTTCCATCTTCTCGATCGCCATGGACTTGGCCAGGACGGCGATGGCTACTTGGTCTTGGATCGCGCTGGTATTCATGGCTCCTCGTATCTGTACTTCGGCAGGAACGGACCGGTGCCTGAGGAAGAATACGATATCGAGGGAACTAGTGTCCAGGAAAGGGGTTAGTGTCTGATTGGGGCGAGAAAAGGTTCCTGACACCTTTTTCGCTGAGGGGGTAGAGGAAGGTGAGGACGCCGAAGCGGCCTAGGGGGATGGCCTGCTCTATGAAGAGGAGGTCGCGGAGTTGGCCCTGTCGGACGGAGGGGAACCAGGCGGAGGCGGTGGTGCCGGCCTCGAAGAAGCCGTTGTCGGGGGGGAGCTCGCGGTTGAGGGCGCGCCAGGTGGGTGAGCCCTCGGAGACGCTCTCTCGCGACTCGATGGTCCGGCGGAATCTGGCACGGAAGAATTCGGTCGAGAGCCATTTCCAGGCGTAACCCGTCCACGACCACTTGATGACGGCGCAGGGCGCGACGTCGGTGGCGGCGTAGCGGATCGCCGTGCTGGTGATAGAGGTGTTGAATCGCCGGGCGAGCGACATGATTCCTTCGAGGCCGGGGGGGAGGCCCTTTGCGGCGGCGACGAACCGGCGAGGGGGCATGAGCAGGTTGGATGCGAAGTGGTCTGCCTCCTGCTCGACGAGGTTGCGGGATTCGTACTGGCACTGCGATCCGTGGGCGCCGGCCAGGCCGGCGGCCAGGGCGTTGCGATGCTCGTCGAGGTAGTAGTGGCCGAGCTCATGGGCGAGGGTGAAGCGTGCCCGGGGCGAGTCGCGTCGGCGGACGCGGTCGAGATTGCAGTAGATGTGGAACCGCCCGGCGCGGTGCTCGAGCATTCCGTCGAAGCTGGACTGGTAGGGTCCGAAGCTGATGGTGATGCCGTTGGCGTCGGCGACGGCCTCGGGATCGACGCCGCCGTTTGGGCAATGCTCGTCGGCGACGGCCTCCGCCAACTCGGCGATCTCAGCGACGCGTGCTGGGGGGACGAGTTGTCTACTCGGCGTTCTGGCCATGGTCGACGCCGCGTTCGGCGGCCTCTCGGTCTCGGCGGAGGATCTCCTCGAGCTCGGGCGGGATCCGTATGCCCTCCCTGGCGGCCCTGGCCAGGTTCTCCTCGATCTCATGGCCTTGCGGGAATTGCAGGGGATTGGGGGCGGCGTGGGGTGCGTCGGACGGTCGATCGAGGACTGCGCCGGGGTCGTTCAGCTCGGGGGGCAGGTCTTCGGGGCGCATGAACTCGGCCAGTTCGACCTCGGCGCTTCGGACGTCGTCCTCGGTTTGGGGGACGGTCCAGCCCATCTCTCGCAAGGCGCGGTCGACGTGGCGGTCGAGAGGGTCCGGAGCCTGTTCGGGTTGTCGGTCAGACGGTCGATCCGTGGACATCGGATGCCTCTCCGTCATGAGGCGCTCACCGCTGGATCGCGGAGGTAGGCCTCTAGTTTTCTCATGGCTCGCCGCCGGATCTGCCGGATGTTCTCCGGGGTCGTCTTCAACGTGGCGGCGAGCTCGGCAGCCACGTCGTTTGGGAGGCGCTGGTGCGCCTGATCCGGCTGATACCACTGCATCGTGACGCGTATGACGATCTGTTCTCGCCGGGAGAGCGAGAGGATCGCCTCTCGGACGCGCTCGATCCGCGGGGTGGTCGCCTGTTGCGTCGGCGGCGCCCCGGCCACCTGCTGCCAGGTATCCTGCTGTAGGAACGCCGTCGGGAGCTTGCTGCGTCCCCGGAGCCAGGTCTGGGCGATGCGTTGGGCGATTCGGCCGAGCCAGGCCCGGGTCCGCAGGCGGAGCCGGTCGGGATCGGTGATCGCGTCGGCGTCGAACTTGTCGGCGTTCTCGTAGGCCCGCTTGAAGGTCTCGGCGACGAGGTCGCAGACGCCGGGCTCGCCGCCGAGGAGGTCGGCGTAGGCGCGGAGGCAGACGGCATGGAGGTAGTTCACGTGCCGGCGGTAGAACTCGGCCCAGGCCGAGCCCGCAGTGGACGGATCGTCCTGGGACATGGCCATGTAGACCATGAGGTCGGCGTCCGACTCCCCGGCAAGTTCAGAGCTGGCGCCCCGCGCTTGGTCCGCTTGCATCAGTGGGCAGGTCCCTCGAGAAAGCCTGCTTCGATCGTCTCATTCCAGTATACGCGAAAGCGTGACGGGGGCGGGGCGTCTCAAGTTTTTCTGCACATGAGCATGTAGTGCGCGGAATAGCGTCGGAGCCGGGACTGTTCGAGCCATCGCTCCAGGAATCCGAGCGTGGTCTGCCAGAGCTGTGGGGTGAACTCGGGCAGGAAGGTGAAGTACTCGCCGAGCTCGACGCGCATGTCGGTCAGGTCCTCGACGTCGTCGGGGGTGAGCCACAGCTCGCTACCATCATCCAACTGGTGCAGCACGGGGAAGATGTAGCCCATGTAGAACCTGAAGAGGGGGTTAATGGTGTTGATTTCGTGGATGAAGAAGAGTCCTCCGGGCTTGAGGACTCGGCTGACCTCGGCGAAGGCCCGTGCCTGCACGTCTCGGTCGGGCAGGTGGTGGAAGACGTTGATGGCGTAGGCGAAATCGACGCTTTCGTCGGCCAGGGGAAGCCGCGGCAGTTGGGCGGCGAGGAAGGCGCTATTGGTCCGGCGTCGCGCCGAGGCCTGTCGGACCTGGCCTTCGGCGGCGTCCATGGCGATCATCCTTCCGCATCGCTCGGCCATCCGCGCGGCATAGCCTCCCGTGCCGCACCCGATGTCGGCGCCCGTCAGCGAGGGGGCGCCGGCGCCCTGCGGGTCGAGGCATCGGAGCATGCGTTCGGTCTTTCGCTCGAGGAGACGGTCGAGGACATAGGTGGCGAGCTCCTCGTCGTATCGGGTGCTCAGGGCGTCGAAGCGGTCGGCGGCCGAGAGGAGTCGGCGATGCCGGTTGAAGACGAAGAAGAAGGCGGCGAAACCCACGAGGATCGTCAGGCCGGTGACGGTGAACCGGGTGAGGGTAGCGGCCTCGAGGGCCACGGTATCCGGAACGCCGAGCTGCCGGACGAGGTTGTGCCACATGTAGTGGCTGGTATAGCCGATGCCGGCGGGGGAGAGGTGCTTTGCGCCGTAGAGGGTTCCCTCGAGGAAGATCCGGCTGCAGCCCTGGACGTCGGGCTGGTAACCGGCGACGGAGACGGCGAGGACCAGGACGATGCTGATGAGATACCATCCGGCGACGCTCACCAGGAGCGTGGGGATGAAGCACCCCGGGGCCAGCAGCATCGCGGCATCGACGGCCGAACCGGGCACGAGCCATCGGAGGAAGGGGATTCGGCGGAGCTGCCTGAAGACGGCATCCAAGCCGGCGGTCCAGAGGGGCGAGGAAAGCCAACCGAGCAGTGCGAGGCCCACGATCACGCCGGCAAGGACGAGGCCCTCGTGGACTCTCGAGTGCAGCGACAGCAGGATGAAGATGGCCAGGACATCGTGGACTCGACCGGTGATGAGGGCGCTGACGCCCCGGAAGACGCTTCCGCCGCCCAATCGGTTGAGGACGAAAGCCGATATGAGCTCACCGACGTATCCGGGGGTGAGGACCATCGGCACGCCGGCGTAGTAGGCCAGCAGGCTGGTGCCGAGGGGCGCTCGCGTGTTGAGGGATCTCAGCAGGAAGTGCCATCGGATGAAGCGCCCGATCAAGACGGTCAGTGCGATGGCGAGCAAGGGCAATAGCATGGGCCAGTTGGCCAGGATGTGCCGAGCGTGCTGGCGGAGGGACTGGGCGGGCAGATCGCGGGCGACGTAGGCCATGGTGACGAACCCGGCCAGCAGCGAGGCGATCGCGGTGATGAGCAGCACGACCAGATAGACCTGGCCTCGGTCGATGGGTCTCTTGGCTGGAGCGTCGTTTCGGGTCATCCGCGAGTCGGCCCACCCCTCGAGTTGCCGGCTGGACCGGGTCGGTCAGCCGGACGCGCGCCGTGGGCGCGGCGTCGAGACGCGCGTCCACGATGGGGCCGGATTGCGCGTCGGGTCCGCGTCGGCATCGGTCGCGGGCTCCGCGCCGCGACCTGGCCGGCAGTCTATCGACGAGTTCGTAGCGGTCAAGCGTGCGTCTCTCGGAGCAGCCCTGACGAATGGCAGGAGCTTGCGAGGCGGCGGCGGCGGGACCACCGGGGACGAGCGAACAGCGGGGGGAGCGGGGGCGT
>JAFGLZ010000134.1 GCA_016927755.1 Phycisphaerae bacterium | reverse complement strand
GAAGGCGTAGTTGTCGTCGGCGCTGGCGGTGAGCTCGAGCAGGGGGTAGAGGTCGCCGAGGAAGAGGGGGCGGAGCGACTTTAGCTCGGCGATGGCTCGCTTGGCCTGGGGCCAGGGGAAGTCGGGGCGCTGGAGGTCTTCGTAGATGACGATGCCGGTGGTCATGGCGCTGCGGAAGCTGTAGGGGTTTACGTCCCAGGTGGGGCCGGCGTGCATGGGGAAGTAGAGCGACAGTCCTGTGACGTGGACCTGGTCGCCGGTGGCCATGTAGGGGTAGTAGTCGGGGCCTTTGAGGCCCTCGCCGATGTCGTTGAGGTCGCTTCGCCAGAGGACGTACGAGAGGCAGCAGGTGTCGAGGTTGGTCTTGCATCCGCCGCCGCAGCAGTTGTCGATCAGCAGGCCGGGGTTGCGCTTTCGGAGGTCGGACCAGAAGGTGTTGAATCCGTCGACGTGGAGCATTTCGGGGACGCCGAGGCGGTCGGGGTCTTTCTCGGGCGGGAGATCGGAGACGATGTCCTCTCGGTAGACGTCGACGCCCCATTCGTTGATTCGCTCACAGAGCCAGTCGGTGATGATCCGGCGTGCCTTGGGTTCGCCGAGTTTGAGCAGCCCGCCTTTTTGGGCGTCGTAGAAGATTTCGGGGTGCTGCTTGGCGAGCTGGGTGTCGGCGTGGGCCTTCTGGATGGCGAACCAGAGGATGAACTTCAGGCCCTTGGCGTGGGCGGCGTCGGCGAGGGGGCGGAGTCCGTTGGGGAAGTCCTTGGGTCGGGCGAACCAGTTGCCGTAGTTGCTCCACCAGGGCTGGGGGAACCAGTAGGCGTCCATCCAGTAGACGTCGGCGCCGATGTCGGCGAGGCGGTCGATCGTCGCCAGTTCGCTCTGCTCATTGAGGCGCTCGTTGGGCTGGCCGAGTCCCTGCTTCTTGGCTCGGATCCAGAGTCCGGCGACGTCGCTTGCGGCCACGGGCGGCTCGGCGGGCTTGCCGTCGAGTCGGGGGACGTAGTGGTCGAGCATCAGCTTTCGGAACTGGTTGTGTCCGTGGGTCAGCTCGTCACCGGCCCATCTCAGGAGGGAGATCCTTGGCGTCCGGACGCGCTGGCCCGGGCTGAGTCGGAAGTGGGTCTTCTTCATTCCGGCGCGGGCGATGACCCTGCCGTCGTCGTCGTGGAGGAACTCGGCCCGCCATCCGCCCGTCCATCCGACGGCGACGATCCAGCCGCCGTCGGGGCCGGTCTGGAGGTTGAAGAAGGGCAGGTGCTCGTGGGTCATGTGGGCGGCGAAGGCGCGGGGCTTGCCGCGCTGCAGGGCTTCGTCGTACGGCATGTAGGAGGCCGGTGTGGGTTTTCGTTGGGCGTGGCGGTCGCCGTTGGACCAGCGGAGTGTGATGGGGGCGTCGGGGGGGCCGCCGAGACGGAGTCGGTCGGTATCGAGCGGCATGAAGTGCTCGATGACGGGGGTGTCGACGGGGCCGGTGTTGGCGAGGTAGCAGACCCAGTCGACGGCGGCGTCGTCGGGGAAGGTCTTGACGTGGCATTCGACGAGCAAGCCGGTCTTTGGGTCCTTGTAGGACACGATGTCCGTGTGCTCGTTGTGGTCGGGTTGGGTCTTGGTTTCGAACTCCCAGGCGTCGAGGAGGGAGTCGGAGGGCTTTCCGTCGTAGGTGAAGGAGAAGGGGATGGCGAGCCTGCGCGGGGGTGAGCCGATCAGGGGGAGATCGCCGAGTGATAGGGTCGAGTCGTTTTCGAGCGTGACGGTGGGGTCGGCCCAGTCGCACTGGTCGTGGCTGATGCCGTCGCCGGCGTCGTCGACCGTTAGGACGATTTCGCGTGCGCCGCCTAGCGGGACTCGAATCGGCGTGGGACCGTCGGGCATCCGGAGGACTGGCGAGGCGTAGACCTTCTTGCCGCCGGCGGTGACGTGGAATCTGGCGGAGCCTTTTGTGGGGGACTTCTTTGTGTCGGCGTTGTTGTCGATTCCGATTTGGGCTGTGAGGTGCTTGGCGGGCCTGGGCAGGGACACTCGGATGGAGGCGGGGGTGTCCATGTAGATCCCGCGCTCGTATTGCTTCCTGCCGAGGGTGATGGGTGTGTCCCAGCCGGTGCGGTTTAGGATGACCAGGTTCCGCTTGGCGAGTACCTGAATCGTTCCGACGGGGTCGGGTTGGGCAATCGGCTTGGCGAAGGCGCGGGCCGCCCAGTCGTGTGCCTGACGGAGAGCGGAGGCGAGCTCCGGCGCGGAGGGCCGGCGGTGGCTCGTCCGTGGTCGGTCGGCGTGTGCAGTTTGACAAGCCAGGAGTAGTAGGGCTGGGATGAGCAGCGCGGAACTGGGCTTCATTGAGTTCTCCTCCTTGTGGGCGGACCCACCTTGTCTGAGGGGGGAGTGTACCCGAGCGAGCCGGCCGTGCCAGCCCTTTGCGGGGGGGTCGAGGGGCGGCAGGGTCCTCGTCGGGCTTGAATCGCTCTGGGCCGCTGGTAAAGTCAGTTGTCGATTGCGACAATGGACCCGCGGCGTTACGGTGCGTCGCGCGAGAAGACAGGGGAAAACATGAGCTCGATATGTCAGAAGGTTGGTGTGTGTCTGGTTCTCGGCGTGTTGCCGGTGATCGCGGTTTCGGAGGAGGCGCGACCCAAGGTTCATTCCGACAAGCCGACGTACGACTTCGGCCAGATCTACAGCGACAAGGCTTTCGACCACGTGTTCGAGGTGAAGAACGTGGGGGGGGCGCCGCTGGAGATCAAGCGGGTACGGAGCACTTGCGGCTGTACGGTCGTGGAGGCCAAGGCACACACGCTCGAGCCCGGCAAGTCGACGGAGATCAAGGTACGGTTCAACGCCAAGAACCTCTCGGGCAAGATCAAGAAGACGGTCTACGTGGAGAGCAACGATCCGGAGAAGCCCTCTCTGGGGCTTACCTTCAGCGGCGAGATCCTCCAGGCCATCTCGGTGAACCCGGCGATGGCGCGATTCGACCGGCTCGATCGGAAGCAGCCGAGCTCCCTGGAACTGACGATGACCAACAATCTGCCGGAGCCGATGACGGTGTCGGACGCGCAGTCGTCGGTGCCGAACGTTTCGGTCAAGATCACGGAGATCGAGAAGGGCAAGAAGTTCAAGATCGTGCTGACGGCCTCGCCGCCTTACCAGGGAGACGTGTTGCACGGAAACGTGAAGCTCAAGACCGGGCTGAAGCAGCGGCCGGAGCACACGATCAACTTCTTCGGGAGACTGCCACCCGCCGTGGAGATGCTTCCCTCTTCGCTGATCAAGCTCGACGAGTTGGACAACACGAAGGAGTACAAGGAGAAGGTCCGGATCGTCTCGACGGACGGCAAGCCGTTCGAGATTACCGAGGTGGCGATGACGAACTGGCGGATGACGCCGGTGGTTCGGGAGATCCGGGAGCAGTTGGAGTATGAGGTGGAGGTCACCCTCCGGCCGCCTTACGAATGGGGGGTGAACCGCGGTTATATCACGTTCAAGACGAAGTCGACGACGGCGCCGAGGTTGACGCTGCAGATCTACGGGACGCGTCCGCAGCCGATTCGGGTCAGCCAGGCGTCGCTGCTCTTTAGGGGTCTGACGAACGAGCAAGGCGGCGAGACCTCGGTGACGATCACCGTGCCGCCTGGGTCGAACGTGTCGTTTCCGTCGGTCAAATCGACGCTGGCGAACGTCAAGGCGGAGATCGAGAAGCTCTCCAGCGGTAACAGCTTCAAGCTGACGGCGACGGCGACGCCGCCGTTCAAGGAGGGGCGGCTGGAGGGCGAGGTGGTGTTGGAGACGACTCATCCGGAGATGAAGACGTTGCGGGTTCCGATCCGGTCGTTTCCGGTCCGGGCGCCGCTTCCGGCGGTGTCGGTGGTTCCGGACCCCGTGCTGATCGTTCCGGCGCAGCGGGACGCCTCGAGGCCGGTCGTCTCGCGTTTCATCGTCCGGGCCAATGCCGGCGAGAAGGTGCACGTGACCAAGGTGGAGGCGAGCAACAAGGCGATCAGCACGGAGATCGAGCCTCAGTCCGGCAACCCGGACATCATGACGCTGATCCGCGTGACGGTTCCGGGCGACGCGAAGCTGAATCCGGAGGGCGAGACGATCAGCATCCACACGGACCACAAGGATTTCCCGAAGGTCACGCGGAAGGTGGCGGTGTTCGGCACGCCGGGCGCTGGCGCTATCTCGCGTCCGAGCGTTCGCAAGTTGGGCACGCCGCGCTCGCCCGTTCGGAGGCCGAGTCCGTGAAGGCGGGTTGGCTGATCAGGATGGCCGTGCTGTTGCTGATTCCCGCCGTTTGTGGGGGGGTTCACTACGCGATGGCCTCGCGATCGGAGAAGAGCGCGACGCACTTCGTTGCGCCGTCGACGCAGTCGGCGGTGGTCAGCGAGGAGGTCGCCGAGCGGGCGGGCATTACGGTCGAGCAGCTCGGGCAATTGCTCGCGGCGGGGCTCACGGTGCTGATCGACGCGCGCCCGGCGGATCAGTACGTTGAGGGGCATATCGCCGGGGCGCGGAGCTTTCCGGTGGAGGCTGTCGAGGGGGATGTTTCGCTGATCACGTCGCAGATCGATCAGATGGCCGACGTCGTTGTTTACTGCGAGGGCAAGGAGTGTGAGGACAGCGCCCGTCTCTACGACATCTTGACGCAGTTGCTGGGGTATCCGAACGTCCGCCTGCTTCGCGGGGGGATGGAGGCATGGCGCGCGGCGGGGCTTCCGCTACGGAAGGGCGCTTCGCCATGAGCGGCGCCGGACGACGCTGGATCGATCGAGGGCTCCGCTGGCTGCTGGGGTTGGTGTTCGTCGTGGCGGCGGCGGGGGTGCCCGGGGCGAGTTGGGCGAAGGGCAAGCTTCGGCACCCGCACAGCTTCGCCAAGAACATTCGAACCTACGAGATCGTTCCGCAGCGGCTGGTATTCCCGATGGCCGTCTATGTTCCTTGGCTGGAGCTGACGACGGGGTTGGCGTTGCTGGTCGGTGCGTGGCGGCGTGAGGCCCTGGGCGTGACGCTGCTGATCTGTGGCGTCTTCTTGTTGGCGAACGTCAGCGCGATGATCAGGGGGCTCGAGATCGACTGCGGGTGCTTCGGTCCGGGCTACCACGGCTCGGCGCTGCGCGAGACGCTGATCGTGGCGGGGATGGCGGCAGCGGCTCTGGTGGCGTTGGGGGCGGTGGGCCGGGCTGCCCGAGAGGATCCGCCACCTGACCGCCAGGGCAAGCCTGAAACCGCGCTGCGGTGACTAAATCCGGCCCAAGGCCATTGCCTTTTGACCCGACTTCCGCCACAATACCTGATTCTTCAATGTGGTCTTACGACAGGGGTTTAAAGGATGTACGCGATAATCGAGGACGGCAGCCGGCAATACCGTGTCAGCGTGGGAGATACGATCGAGGTGGATCGTCGGGACCTGGCCGAGGGTCAAGAGGCGATGGCGTTCGAGCGCGTTCTCCTCGTGGGCCAGGGCGCGGACGTCAAGATCGGCCAGCCCTTCGTGGACGGCGCTTCGGTGACGGCCAAGGTTCATGGCGAGGTGAAGGCGCCGAAGATCGACGTTGTCAAGTTCAAGCGGCGCAAGGGCTATCACGTAAAGCAGGGTCATCGCCAGCGGTATCTCCGCGTCACGGTGACGGACATCACGTCTTAGACTTTCTGCCGGGATAGACACGCTTTGACCCCGAGGCTTGGCGCATTGCCGCCAGGATTCGGGGTCGTTTTCTTGGATTGGCAGGGGGGTATCCACGAGGGGCGTCTGGTCTATGCGAGATCGGCCGGGTCTACGAGGACGCGTCGTGCCGACCGGGGTGAGGGTGGGGCGAAGAGGACCAAGGCGGCGGAGATCAGGAAGGCGGCCGCTATGAGCATCCCGCGCCGGATGTCCGGCCGGCAGACCCAGTCAATCCAGGTGTCGAGATGGCGATATTTCTCAGGGATGTAGGCGAGCCAACTCGCTCGGCATGCATACGTGCCGTGGCGCGCGATCTCGGGCTCGGGGCGAGAGGTGATGATGGTCTCCGACGGCTCGGTTTCGAGCACTTCCTGCCCCGGCGCCCGATACTTCAGGTCTCGCAGGGCGGCTCGCTCGTTGATGACGGGGTCCTCGCCCAATGCCTGGGCGATGGCCCGCAACTGTGCCAGCTCGGACCGCAGGTCGTCGAGTCGCTGGACTGCCTGCTCCTTGGCGGCGAGGACGTCTTGATGCTCGCGCCACATCGGCAAGAAGGCCGCGGCGGCGAATAGGATCGCCGCGGCGGCCAGGAAGATCCAGAATCCCACGACGTGCCCGATCGGCGAGACGTACTCGTCACTGCGGCGGTAGGCCGCGCGGAGAAACGCCCGCTGCAGCGCTCGCTCAACGTGGTGGTTCACCATTCGGGCCCTCCCTAGCCGTGGTGGTGCTCGCGGCTTGTCGCATGGTCGAGCCGACCCGTCGCTCATCCGTGAGCGTTGCGTCCGCGTCTAGCGGGCCCGCAGGCCCGCCCGCTCGACATGCGTCTACTTGTTCCAGTACCGGCCGCCGTACTCGGCGCGATCGCCCAGGTGCTCCTCGATCCGGATCAACTGGTTGTACTTGGCGACCCGATCGGTGCGGCACAGGCTGCCCGTCTTGATCTGACCGGCGTTGCTGGCGACGGCGATGTCAGCGATGGTGGTGTCCTCGGTCTCGCCGCTGCGATGACTGATCACGGCGGTGTTGCCGTTGCGCATTGCCAGGTTGATGGCCGCGAAGGTCTCGGTCAGCGTTCCAATCTGATTGACCTTGATGAGGATGCTGTTAGCGGCCTTTAGCTCGAGGCCCTTCCGCAGCCGGTCGACGTTGGTGACGAACAGATCGTCACCGACGAGCTGCACTCGGTCTCCCAGCGCGGCCGTCAGCTTGACCCAGCCGTCCCAATCGTCCTCAGCGAGGCCGTCCTCGACCGAGCGGATGGGATACTTGTCACACCACTCGGTCCAGATGGCGATCATCTCGTCGCTGCTAGCGACCTTGTCGGGATCGGATTTGAAGAAGCGGTAGCCTTGCGCCTGCTTGTCGTACATCTCGCTGGTGGCGGGATCGAGGGCGATGTAGATGTCCTGGCCTAGCTTGTAGCCGGCTTTCTCGACGGCTTGGGCGATGAGCTCCAGGGCTTCGACGTTCGTCTTGAGACTGGGTGCGAACCCGCCTTCGTCGCCGACGGCGGTGTTGTAGCCTTTGTCGGCGAGGACCTTCTTGAGGGCGTGGAAGACCTCGGCCCCCCAGCGGACGGCCTCTCGGAGGCTCGGGGCGCCCCAGGGCTGGATCATGAATTCCTGGAAGTCGACGTTGTTGTCGGCATGTTTGCCGCCGTTCAGGATATTCATCATCGGCACTGGAAGGACGTGTGCGGATGCGCCGCCCAGGTAGCGGAACAGGGGCAGGCCGCTGGCCTCGGCCGCAGCGCGGGCGGCGGCCATCGAGACGGCGAGGATTGCGTTGGCGCCGAGATTTCCCTTGTTGGGCGTGGCGTCGAGCTCGATCATCGCGTAGTCGATCTCTTCCTGATCGACGGCATCCAGGCCGACGACGGCCTCTGCGATGGCGTCGTTGACGTTCTCAACGGCCTTGAGGACGCCCTTGCCACCGTAGCGGCTCTTGTCCCCGTCGCGGAGCTCGACGGCCTCGTGCTCGCCGGTGCTGGCCCCGCTGGGGACCATGGCTTGGCCGACGCTGCCGTCCTCTAGGACGACGGTGGCTTCGGCGGTGGGATTTCCGCGGGAATCGAGGATCTCGCGTCCCGATACGTGAACGATCGTGGTAGACATACCTGGTGTACTCCTGGCTCGATGGAAGCGCCTCAAATCGATTATCGGACTGACTCGTTTTCCGCTCCAGTTTTTCGGACTCCGGCGGGGGGTCGGTCCTTCCTGGCCGCCTGGAGCGGGGCGCCTATGGGGCTCGAGCCGGGCCCGTCGGCACCAAGGTCCGACACTATACCCGGCATACGCGTTGGGTCAAGCGACGGGGCGGGAGCGCAAGAAACGCCCCCAGGCGGAGCGCCTGGGGGCGTTGATGCCGGGGGGGCATAGGGCGTAACGATAGACTACGACGTTCGTCGTTTGACCCAGCCGATCAGGCCCAGGCCGATCATGCCGAGCAGGGCAGCGCCCGGGGCGGGCACAAGGATCTGCTTATCCTTGCTGATCTGGAAGGCCGCGCCCGGAGCGAGCGAGAAGTCCCACTGGAACGCCCACGAGACGTCGCCTTCGGCGTAGCTGCTCCCGTCCAGTGTCGTGGGAGAGCCGTCGTTGAGCTTGTTGAGCGTGATCGGGACGACGGCTGCCTCACGATGATCGGCGGGGGGGGTGACGACAGTCTCGCTCAACCACGCCGCCTCGCCGTATTGCCGGACGGTGTTGGCGTTGACGAAGGTCACCATGTCGCCGCCTGGCGTGCCGGCGAGGTCGAAATCGCAGTACTGGAAGAAGTGAAAGTCCAGGTCTTGGCAGCCGGTGTTGGTGATGGTGATCTGCTCGGCGATGTCGGACGCCTTGCTGCCGATGGCGCCTCCGTCGAGCGTGAAACGGATCTCCGCGTCGAAGCCGGAGCCCTGATACTTCAGGTAGAGCGTGTCGAGGTCGCCGTCGAAGTTCGTGTCCGTCGTACCCGACGTCACCAGCGTTAGCGAATCAATTTGCGATTCGCCGGTGCAATCGCCGACGCGATACCAGAACCACTGCCTATAGAGCTGGTTAACGCCGTCGATAGTCCAGGAGTTCATTCCGGTCGGCGACGAGCCGGTGGAGAACGTTGCCGTCGAGTTACCGTCGACTAGCGTATACGACCCATTGGCCTGTACAGGCAGGGCCGTCAGAAGGCACACGAAGGCCGTGAATGCGATGATGTACTTCAGCTTGAACATGGTCTGATTCCCTCTTGACCCCTACATCCGAGTTGACGGGCCTGGAGCCAAGCCCGGTCAACCCTCTTGCCTTAGGCGCAAGGTCATGGGAAAGGACGAAACACGTCGCTGTTTGATGCAGCGAGCTCAGGCAAGGCAGGGGGGACCGCGAGGATAGGTTGCGAGGACCGAGTACTGCGATTCGAGCGGCGAACGGGAATCCGACAGCGACCGCCGACGGCTCGAGCGATAGCGAACGGGCTGCTCGAAGCAGCAGACGGCCGGGGCGGTGGAACAGAGATCGACTGGAACGGCGTGTCCGACTTGTGGCGGGCCTCCCGAATGGAGCCAGTGAGGGACGTCGGACAGGTTCAGCTTTCGCGCCGCTCGCGTCAGGTGCCAGGCACCCAGGCTGCCGAGGGCGCACATGAATAGCGAGCCGCTGCCCGGGGTCGGGGGAAGCTCCTTGATCTCGGGGGAGTCTGACGGTGTCTCGCGCAACGGAAGCGAGCCGTCAAAGGCGGACCAGTCGGAGACGAGATCCTCAGGAGGCGTGGGTATCGAAGGATGCTCGATCAGTGCTGGGGATACTGATGATTCAGAGAGCGGCACACTCGTGGCGAGGGTCGTCATCCCCGCATGGGCATTGCTCACCCACATGAGCGGTAGGGCGATACAGATTATCGCACGCACGCATCCCATCGCATGACCTACTCCACCGCGGGTGGAAGGGTCGGAGACAATCGGGCGCACATGAAAAGTTGTCTAAAGTGTATCTCAGACTACCGGTTCAGTCAATTCTGGGTATTTCCGAGCAGCCCTGACGAATGGCAGGAGCTTGCGAGGCGGCGGCGGCGGGACCACCGGGGACGAGCGAACAGCGGGGGGAGCGGGGGCGT
>JAFGLZ010000133.1 GCA_016927755.1 Phycisphaerae bacterium | reverse complement strand
TGAACCGCTCACTCGCTACAATAGCTTACCCCTGCCGCCAACCCGCGGAAATGTGGGTAACGACAAGGACTGAAGTCCTGGGCTATTTTCACACGGTCCCTACGGGACCGAATGGGGTTTGGCGCTTTTCACGCAACGGTCCTTACGGGACCGAATGGGGTTTGGCGTTTTTCGCGCAACGGTCCCTGCGGGACTGAAGATGGACGAGGAGACGGTATCGGGGATGGCGGACAAGGCGACAGGGGATTTCTCCGGCGGCGGCGCGGCTCGGGATCGGGGGGTCGGTCGCGGCATCGCGTCGTGGGGGGGGAATCTGCTTCGGCTGCGTCATCCGCTGCCCTGGTGGGCGTCGCTCGTGATGGGGCTGGCGTGCGTCGGGGTCATCCTGGGCGGATGGTCCCTGGCCACGTGGGGGGAGGCGGAAGAGCGGTTTCTGAGTCCGACGGTTATGCCCAGCCCTCAGGAGACGTTCGCCACGTTTCCGGCGTTGTGGTTTGATCGGGCGCTAACGCGAAACACGCTGGCCAGTTTGAGGCGGGTGGCCTTGGGGTTCGGTCTGGCGGCGGTCGTGGGGATTCCGCTGGGGGTGCTGTGCGGGTGCTTCTCGTTCGTCAACGCGTTCTTTTCTCCGCTGCAGACGTTTGGGCGTAACATTCCGGTGGCGGCGCTGATTCCGCTGACGTTCAGCCTGTTCGGCATCGGCGAGGCGCAGAAGATCCTGTTCATTTTCATCTCGTGCGTGGCGTTCATCGTGTGGGACTCGGCGCAGGCGGTCTCGGACGTTCAAAGCCGGTACATCGATACCGCTTATACGCTCGGGGCGAGCCGGAGGCAGGTCATCCTGAAGGTGCTGGTTCCGCTGGCGCTGCCGAGCATCTTCAACTCGCTGCGGCTGCTGTTCGGCCTGGCGTTCGGGTACATCATGCTGGCCGAGCTGGTGAAGTTCGGCGGGGAGTCGGGCGGTCTCGGCGACATCATCATTACGTCGCAGCGTCGAGGCCCGAAGGAGCACATTCTGCTGGTCCTGATGATCATTCCGCTGGTGGCGATGGCCATCGACCGCGTGCTGTTCGTGATCCAGAAGGAGCTGTTTCCGCATCAGTACCACGGGAAGGGGATCTTGAATCGCGGGGTGCGGGCGATGCTGCACGGGTGGGAAGACTTCAAGCGTCTGTTCTGGCGGCCGCGTCTTCCGGAGGCGTTGGTGGGTTCTCGGACGACTGATCAGAAGGGTAAAGGGGCGCCATGAGCGGTCATCCGGAGAGTCCCGAGGGTGGGGCCGGGGCGGCGCCTGCGGAGGGCTCGGCAGGCGCGGCTGCCGACGGAGCGCGATCGCTCGAGGGCGGGGCGCGTCCGCCGGTGGTGGCGTTTCGGAAGGTGGCCAAGACGTACGGCGTCGGGCGGCCCAACGCATTCACGGCGATCAAGGACGTCACGTTCGTGGTGGAGGACTTGCCGGGCAAGGGGGAGTTCGTGTGCATCCTGGGCCCGAGCGGCTGCGGGAAGAGCACGATTCTTCGGCTCATCGCGGGTTTGGCCCCGCAACACCCGGCGACGGAGGGTGAGGTTCTGGTTCAGGGCCGACCGGTGTCCGGTCCGGGTGCCGATCGGGGCATGGTGTTTCAGGACTATACGAGCTTCGACCATCGGACGGTGCTGGACAACGTGACGTTCGGGCTCGAGTGTCTGGGGATGGGGCGTCGCGATCGCGACGCGCTCGGGCGAGAGTGGATCCGGCGGGTGGGGCTCGACGTCGGGTCGGACCAGGACAAGTATCCTCATGAGCTTTCGGGGGGGATGCGTCAGCGCGTGGCGATCGCGCGGACGTTGATTCTCCGCCCGAAGATCATCTTGATGGACGAGCCGTTCGGCGCTTTGGACCCGCACACACGGATGAACATGCAGGACCTGCTGGTGACGTTGTGGCGTGACGTCGAGGCGACGGTGTTCTTCGTGACGCACTCGATCGAGGAGGCGGTGTTTCTCGGCGACCGCGTGTACGTGTTAAGCAACTCGCCGGGGACGATTTTGCGGGAGCTGGAGGTCGAGCCGCCGGATCGGCCCTCGAAGCAGATGCAGCGGGAATCGCGGTTTCAGGAGACGGTTTACACGATCCGCGATTTGATCAGCGAGCTGGAGGAGAACCGGCGGGCGGAGTAGGGTCTTGCGTGCGGCGGGAGCGTGTGGCGAGTCGCTTTTCAGGACCTGGCGAAACCGTTCGTGCGAGCCTTCGGCGCCGCGGGGCCGTACAATAGGCGGATGGTCCCGTCGGCGGTCAGACGGTGCGGTCAGACGGTTCAGTTCTAGTGTAAAGCAGCCCGGTGAGGCCCGGCCGTGCGTCTAGGCAAATACCTTAGAGTCGCGTTTAGGAACCGCTGGAATCTGCTGGTGTTTCTCGGGAGCCTGGCGTTCGCGCTCATCAGCGGGCAGGCGGACGTGGCGGTGCCGTTGGTGCTGGCGGGGGAGGTGGCGTATCTGGGGCTGCTGGGCACGCATCCGAAATTCCAGCGGTACGTCGACGCGCAGGAGGCCAAGGCGGCCCGGGAGGGTTTGCAGGCGGCGGTCAATCCGGAGGAGACGGTTCGGCGAATCCTCGGCGCCCTGCCCAAGGCTTCGGTCGAACGTTTCGAGCATTTGCGGTCGCAGTGCGCGGAGTTGCGTCAGCTTGCGCTGGAGATGAGGGACCCGAACCGGCTCGGCGCGCCGCCGCCGCTGGAGGAGATGCAGTTGCAGGGATTGGACCGGCTGCTCTGGATCTACCTCCGCTTGCTGTTCACGCATCATTCGCTCGCGCAGTTCCTGGAGCGGACGGACGAGAAGCGGATTCAGCAGGACATCGACAACTTGACCCGGCGCTTGGAGGGCCTGGCCAAGGACGGGGGGAACGTCCAACAGCAACGTCTTCGGAAGGCCCTGGAGGACAATCTGGAGACGTCACAGACCCGTCTGGCGAACTTCCAGAAGGCGCGCGACAACCACGAGCTGGTGCAGGTGGAGCTCGACAGTCTCGAGAACAAGATCCGCACGCTAAGCGAGCTGGCGATCAATCGACAGGAGCCGGAGTTCATCTCGGGCCGGGTCGACCAGGTGGTGGCGAGCATGGTTCAGACGGAAGAGACGATGGGCGAGCTTCAGTTCGTGACGGGTTTGGAGATGCGGGACGAGGCGGTTCCCGAGATGCTGCCCCGCGAGGCGACGCCGGTGACTCAGTAACGAGGGCGCAGGCCGGTACGCAGACGCGCTAGTTCCGTTTTCGTTCAGTGATCTTCTTGGTCCTCGCGGGCGGGTCAACGGCAGATGCGGGCTTGTCAGTGGAACGAAACACGGGTCCGCGGAAAGGTGCATACAGGCAGATGCACGCATCCCTGTTGACCCGTGGTTCATTCGGCGGGAATGACCCTCCGCGGCGGACCCATGCCACCCGCCGGGATCCTGGTGCGTGGCGTCTCCTACAGGTCTGCCGGGAGTCAGCAGCGGCGCGGGTGCTCGAGCGGCTACTGGGCGGACGTCGGGGGATAGGGGATGTTGACGTCGAAGGTCCAGTTGCCGCCGTCCATGTTGGGGTACTCAAATGCCAGCGGATAGATGAATCCGCCGGAGATTGCCCAGGAGCCGCCCAGAGCGACGTTCAGGCGTACCTTCATCGGGGTCTTGTCCTGGCGAAGCTGGGGACTCAGGCGCCAGATCCACTGGTTGAGGGGTTGGAACGTGCCCACGGACAGACTCGGTGGATGCGTGAGCGGGTGGGCACCAGCCTGGGCGGCGGGTCGTTTGAAGGTATAGAGCCAGTGTGCGTTGCTGCCCCGGTCATTGCTCTTGTTGATGACCTCACAGTCCCTGACGACGACCGACTTGGAGTGGGAGATGGACAGGCCCGAGCCGAACTCAGCGCCGGTCTTGACGCCGTCCTTTTCCGCGCCGACGGTCACCTTTCCGCTGATGTTCCATGACACGCCGCTGGTGACGGTCTCGGTGTTGTTGATGGTCTCCGGCGAGGACTGCATCATCCCCGCCTGTTGCGGCTTGCTCTCGGTGCCGGACATCCAGGCGTCGACGTCGATGGTTCTCATGTACCAGCGGACGAAATTGACCATGCTGGCGATCCAGACGTGCGCGCCGTGGCCTCTATAAGCGCCGCTGCCGCTGAAGACGCATTGCTGCTGGACGTAGAACCAGTCGTCGCCGGAGTCGTTGGAGTGGCAGGTATAGATGTAGTGCGCCAACTGGTAGTTGTTCTTTTCCTTGGTGAAGTTCGACTGGTTGACGAAGGCGCTGGAGGAAGTGACCAGGTCGTTGTTGGCGGCGGCCATGTTGGCGGCGGTCTTGGCCTGTTGGGCGGCCTCGGCGTCTTGGCGAGCGCCGTTTTCGGTAAGCCATTGGACGAGGAGATTCGCGCGGGAGATCTGGGGGGCCTGGCCGTCGGACTGATCGGACTCGGCGTCGTAGGCAGGCGGATACTGGACCCATTGAAAGATGGAGCCATCGGGCTCGACGTCGACGGCGTAGACTTCGGCGACGGTGATCCCATCGGGCATGGTGAAGTCGGGCATTTCGTCGCCGATGAGGGCTCGCAGGGCGTCGATCTGCTCCTCGGTGGCATCGATGAGGATGAGGGCGAAACCGGCGTCGAGCGTCGCCTCGAGTCCTTCGATCTGCTGGGCGGTGAGATCGGCAACGGCCTCGCCGTCGATGGCGACGGGGGCGTCGGCGGCCTGGCCGTCGTAGTCCTGGAAGTCGATCTGGACCTGGAGGTCGTCGAACAGCTCGTCGTCGAAGGCTTGGCCGATGAGGTAGACGGTGCCCTGGAAGAGCGCGCGTTCGACCACGGGGTCGTCGCCGTCGGCGGGGACGTCGGTCACGGGGATGAAGCAGCCGCCGACGCCGAGCATCAGTGCGCACATCACCATGCAACCGAACAGACGGGTGATCGACCTCATTGAAGGTTCTCCGACGGTGAGAAGGTTATCCAGGTCTCGCTATGGTTTGCTCATCGGCATTGGGGCGGGGCGGCATGACCGGGGGGCGTGGGGATTCGGGGGGATGGACTCCTACAAGTTCTAGCTTGCGAGGGTGATTGATGTGGGTTGGGGACGGCGGGTGCCGCGCGCGTCCGATAATGGATGGTCTTGGCGCGTGGTTGCAGGCGGGGCGACCGCCCTCCGGGGCGGCGTTCAACTGTCGCCACATCTCAGCCGTCGCTACGCGACTGAGGTGTTTTGGGGCGGGCCGGTTCCCAGGACTGAAGATCCTGGGCTATTCTCACGCGGTCCCTACGGGACCCAAGGCTTTCGCGCGGGACTCGGGCCAATCCTTTCTACAGCGCCACGTCGATCGATTTCGCGTCGGCTTCGTCGACGGACTGGACGCCTTTGAGGATCTTGCGCTGGGGGCCCTCGCCGACGTGGATGGTGTATGCGCCTTTCTTGAAGACCTTCGGCCGGAAGGATTGGCCGTTGATGCGGATGGTGTAGACGATCTCGCCGGTGGACTCGTCGACGACCTGGACGACGGGGTCGGTCTGGCCGGTGATCTTGAGCGTCGGGAGGTAGGCGACGGGCTTTCGGGCGTAGTTGTCCTCCTGGCGGATGGTCTTCGGCCAGCCGGGGTATTGCTTGGCGTCGGGGGCGGAGACGTCGACGTTTCTGGGCCAGCACTCGAGGGTGATCCGGCGTGTCTTCTTGTCGAGCCTGACGACGCCGAAACCGGCGGCGCGGGTGGTGAGCTTGTCGTGGTTCTCCTGCTCGCCGGGGTTGGCGACGGCCCAGACGGTGACCTTGTTTCCGAAGCCGTCGAGGAACTCGCCGGTGTACTCGGGCATGCCGGGGGCGCGGTTCTTTCCGGGCACGAGGGGGGCCCACCATCGGAGGTAGAGGTTGGCGATGGAGGGCACGCAGAGTGAGTATCCGGCGTCGTTCCAGTCGTCGATTCCGTGGTGGATGATGGTGCCGAGGTGCTGGTCGCCGGCGACCATGAGGGCGAAGGCCTTTCTGATCTCGGCGAGGGCCTTGTTCCGGCCGGTCTGGGGCCAGCCGTTGGAGTCGAGATCGGCGTGAAGGCGGTTGTTTCGGGTGCCGTGGATGTGGGCGCCGCCGCAGAAGACGGTTTGCGAGAGGACGACCTTCATGTCGGCGCCGCGCCAGTCGGTGGCCCAGTGGCGGAGGAACTTGAGTTGTCGCTCACCCAGGAGCGTCGCGCCGGGGACGTCGATGCTCTTGGGGTCGTAGTCGGGGTTGGTGATGTGGTCGGGGCGGGGGCCTTGCTGGGGGATGAGGCCCTTGGGGCCGGTCTTGAACTTTCGGTCCTCGATGATGGCGAAGCTGATTCCGCCCCAGGTCAGGGCGGTGTAGTAGACGCCGATGCCTTGTTGGATCGGGGTGGGATCGTAGGGGTCGGGCAGGTGGCTGGTTTGGGCGCGCTCGACCTGCTTGACGTATTCGGCGGGGGCGAAGTATCCGCCGTCGTCGCCGGCTTGCGTGCCGGCCTTCTTTCCGCCGGCGCCCCAGAGGTTGGCCTGCCCGACGTCGTGATCGTCGGGGATGGTGATCGTGGGGACGTTTCGGATGATGTCGCCGAAGTCGCGACCGAACTTGAGCCAGGCGGCGTAGTGCTTGGTGTGGTTGTAGACCTGGTCGCCGGAGAAGAAGAGCAGGTCGGGGTTGATGCGTTTGATGTTGGCGACGATGTCGGTCTTGGGGATGTCGCCGCCGTGCTGTGGGAGGATGGAGTTGCCGGTGAAGGCGGCCATGACGAAGGTGTCCTTGTCGACGGGGTCCTTTCGGACGGTGCCGGTGTAGAAGGCGTTCTTTCCGTGGGCGACGCGGTAGTCGACGTCCCTGGAGGTGTCCCACTTCTCGACGCGGAAGGGGGCGGTCCAGCCGTCTTCGATGACTTTGGTCTCGGCGATTTGGCGCCAGTTGCCGTCCTTCTTGATCTCGAGGCGGACGGTTCGGTCGTCTTCGGGTGCGAGGGGGTAGAGCTGGGCGGTGAGCTTGAGGACGTTGTTGGACACGGTGTAGAGGGCGAAGCAGATCACCTTGTCCTTGGTGACCTTCGGGATGGCGAGTGGTTGGGCGGCGGCGGCGCGCGCGGGGTGGAGCGCCGCGGTCGACAGGACGAGGGGGAGGGCAGTCAGCATGGTTCGTCTCATTGTCCGTGATCTCCTTTCGCTCGGGGAGCGCCCGGGGGCGTGGCCGGGTCGGGCATCGCTTGGGAGCGTATCCGCTTGGCGGGGCGGAGTAAACCGAAGTCACGAACAACGTGACACGGCCCGACCTCGACCAGGGGTCCTTTGACCAACAGAGGCATCGGCGGATCGGCCCACCATCGGCGATTTCCGGCGTCTTGTCAGGGGCACATATCAATGAGGAAGCTGACCGACGGGCAGGACGCATACCCGTGAAACCGCGTCGAACAGGCCGCAAGCCCAGGAACCCGCCTTGTCGCGGCATCATCACGCGTAGATGACAAACCTGCAATGTTCCAGAAGGTTCTTTGAGCGAGGCGGCGGAATGCGTAGGATGGAAGGGTTATGCGAGCGTTGGTTGCCGAAGGCGATACCGCTGCCGGACGATACCTGAAGAGGGTCGGGAGACGATATCGTCTCGGTGCGAGCCCGGCGTTCAGACTCGTCACGGGTTTTGTCGGCCGACTCAATGACCGCCGACTCGTTTCCACGTGCTGCGTCGTTTTATGTGTCGTGGTGGTGGGCTGTTCGCCCGCGATCCTGACGCTTGACGGACTCGTCTTGGTGAGGGGCCAGGAGTCGATGCTGTTGGCCCAGCTAGAGCGCGAGCCGGTGCTCGGTTTTCGAGACGGCATCGAGAACGTCCGCATCCGTTTCCGCGTCGACGGCCGGCAGGTTGCCGAGCAACTGACCGCGGATGAGGGTCGGGCTTCCACGTTCCGTGACCTCTCTCCGGCGTCGGGAGCGGAGTTCGAGGCGATCGCGGTCGTGGACGGGCGGACGGTGCGGACCACCGGGTCGATCTTCGATTGGCGTGATGATCTGACGATTATCGCGGTGGATATCGACGGGACGATTTCCGACACGGACTACGATGACCTTATCTTCGATGATGAGGACAAGGATTCGACCCCGATCTTGAACTCTCGAGAGGCCCTGTTCGCGCTGGCGAACGATTTCCATCTCGTGTACGTGACGGGGCGCCCCCGGTTCCTACTCGAGAAGACGCGAGCATGGCTGGCCACGCATGGATTCCCGCCTGGGCCCGTCATCGCGGCCGGCGGTCTCCGCGACTTCTTGCGTCAAGGCGGCTTCAAACGTGAGACGCTGGCCAGGTTTCGGCAGTGTTGGCCGAACCTGCTGATTGGGATCGGCGACAAGCACCGGGACGCAGAGGCTTATCGCGCGAACGGGATGCTTCCCGTGATCGTGACCGCCAACGACGTCGCGCGGAAGCGTCGAACGTGGCAGGTCGCGGTGGTGCCTGGCTGGGAGGATGTCACCCAACTCTTCGCGGTCAACCATCGGCTACTCTCCGACCCACGGGCGCTTGCTGACACGATCAACAACCATTGCATTCAGGGGGCACTGGCGGATCCGTCGGACGTATCTCGTCAGTAGGCACCCCAACCCAGCCAGTCGGATGCGCCCCCGACCCCAGCCACTTTGAGAAGGTATTGATTCGCCGCATGGGCTCCCCCGCGGCCGGAGAATGCCAAGCGACTCCTCGTCGCGGAAGCCGGCGTTCACGATTGCGCGATCCTCTTGAGCCGCCGAGCCCAGAGGGTCACGCAGATCGTCGCCATCACCCAGGCCCACAGCATCAGCTTCATCACCCCGAAGAACACCAAGGTCAGCCTACGGACCTCAGACCAGGTCAGGTCGCCGCCGCCCCAGAGGCTCAGAACCCAGGCAGGCTCGGCCTTCACTAGCGCGAGCCAGGTGAACCAGACCGCCGTCAACCAGATCGTCGCGATCAGCGTCGTCCACCAGCCCGCAATGGCCAAGGCCCAAACGCGTTTGTAGACGCTGTCGTCCATCGTTAGGCTCCTTTCGCTTGCCATGGCCAAGTAGAACGCGAACCGCATGCTGGGGCAAGTTCATGTCAGCGCAAGTTCTGAAACCGGTTCTAGCGTCCCAGCTCGCCTTGAGGCCATGCGACTAGTGACGGTGATGATCTCTGTCTCTGCCGGCATGAACCTTATCATTGCCCCAGCGAGGGCTCCTGTCCCTTTCGAAGATTACCTTGCGGTTGCCGTGACGGCCACGGTCATGGTAGTCCCGCACGACGACGGTCCTTTCCCTCCGCTCGTTACCACAACCCGGCGCCGTGGCGACCAAAGCAATCACGCCAACAACAACGATACTAGCTTGCAGCAAATGTAACCGTTTCATTGCAGTCTCCTTGGCAAACGTCCTGTGGGCGCTCAGCGGCAGCTTCGTCCTGGTCCTGCTCCTCGCGGAGCCAGTCGAGGATGTCATCCTCGGTCGGGGGCGGCGGAATCTTCTCCGCGACGCGGAAAGTCATGCCGCATGTCCGGCATCTGGCACGGCGTCCCTTGGTCTTGGCCAGCACGCGATAGGACCTGCGACACCGCGGGCAGACGCATGTGATTCGTTTGGCTGTCATTGTCCGCCGCCTTTCCAGTTGGGCGAGGGCACCGGGCATGTCCGCTGTCCCGCCCCGCACCCTGATTTGCCGCAGGCGTCGCGCCTCGGCATGATAGTAGACACATGTTAATTATTAACGTTAGAAAGTAATCGACGGATGACCATGGGCAGCGCGAACCTGCCCTTCGCTAGAATCGGTAGTTGTTGGCCGCAAAGGACTTATGTTTTCCGCCGCGCTGTCCCCGAGCTTGCCCGATGCACAAATAGGACTGTGGCTGCTCGGGGCCCGGCAACAGGCCGATCGCGTTGATCCGCTCGTTGACAGTCCGCCATCAATCGTTGATGAGAAAGCGAAGTACGATCGAAATCACTACGAGTGGCAAGCCCGGCAGGGGCCTCCGGGCAAATCCGCCCAGGCGCAGAACGATGACGAGCAGATTGTGGCCGAGGAATACAAGATCGACTTCGGGCTGGGGTTGCCGAAGTTGGGGCGAGGGAGTTGACTCCGGCTCTGCCTCACCCTTGATTGGGCGTCAGATCCTTTCACCGCACTCCGGGCACCTGGGCTCCGTGATGCCTCGCAGGATGTACCCGCACTTGCGGCAGCGGATTTCGGTATCAGTTACAGGAGGGGGACCCCATTCACGTGTTGCTCAAGCGTAGACTGCGATCCCTACGGCAGCCCCGCAGATCTGCGTGACTATCCACAGTACGATCAGGACCCAACCGCAGGGCCGGCGCACATTAAACACCCTTTCCGGTAATCACTTCCAAGAGAAACTGGTTGTTTCAGCCCGCGATGCGGCTCTTGCACTTGATGCTGTCCTTCGACGGGTGGCGCTTCAGGAGGCTGACCGCGAAACGGCGAAGCCAGGAGAGATTGTCCGTCATACGCCGGTTGCGGGTTCGGCTGTGGTCTTCGTCAGAGGTCACGTCGAGCACCCAATGCAGTGAATTCTCGATGCCCCAATGCCCACGCACCACGTCGGCGAAGCGCCGTCCGCTGGGATAGCAACTGCTGATGAAGTAGCGCGTGTCACCGCTCGTCGCGCCATCGGACGTCTCGGTCACACGAACCGCCATGCCGATCGCCTTGATGCCCGGCCACGGGTCCTTCAGCGGAAATCCCGCGGGCAGCTTCGCCAAGACATAATACCGCTGATCCTGGCGGCCGTGGCTCTGCTCGCAGGTCTGGTGCTGTCGGTGCGGCATCTTCGACAGTTCGGCCTGACGCTCATCACCGAAGAACTCCTGGATCGCCTCGTGCAGCTTCGGCTGGTTGTCCTTCACCGCCAGCACGTAGTCACCCTGCCCATCCACGATGCGTTGGGCGATGTCCTTCTGGCATCCCATGGCGTCGATGGTGACGATCGCGCCTTTCACGTCAATCCGATCGATCAGTTCGGGAATGACGGTGATCTCGTTGGATTTTTCGTCGGTGGCGAGCTGCCCGAGCGACAGGCCGTTTTCCGTGGCCCAGGCGCTGACCAGGTGAAGCGGACCCAGCCCGTTCCGGGCATCGTGAGACCGACGCGCGGTCTTGCCATCGATGGCGATGAGCCGTTGGGGTTCCGTGCCCGCGTGGGTCGCCTCGCCCACCAAGCTGGCAATCCATGACTCAAAACAGCGTTGAAACGCCTCCGGCTTCAACAGGGACAACACACGTCGAATGCAGTCGCGCGATGGAACGCCGTTGGGGAGCTCGAGCACGCCCCTCAACCAGTCTTGTTTGGCTCTGGCCCAAGCGGCTATGGCCGTCGGGCCATCGCAGCCGACAATGACGCCGCACACGGCCAGTGTGATGACATCGCCCAGCAAGTGACGACGGTTGCGATGATGGCGAGGATCCGGCAGCGACTCGAAATGCCGGAGGATCGAACTCAGTGACGCATCGGCCGATCGCGATGGCACCGACACCGCGATACTCGAATCCACACGCCGTCTTCTTCTCTCGGTCATCGACAGACTCCTTCCGCAAGACGTTCTCGCCGCTCCATCGGGCGAACTTGCGAAAGGTATACACGATACAAATTGATCGCGCCAGATCCCCCAGTTTGCCTATCTATGCGCGCTGGCCCTGAGCGCGGGGGCTGCTATAGCGATGCCGTTTGCTCCACATACTCCGCAACGTGAGGCACGGCCATGGCACTCAGCCCCAACGTGAGCGCATTGAGCAAGATCGTCAGAACGTAGATACCAACAATACGGCGGCACTTGCTGAGGATGAACGACAGGAACATGAACGGGATACTCAGCGTCAGATACGACAACAGGAACCAACCGTAATCCAGGAACGTGGAGGCAAAGACCGCCCCAACGATCCATGTCGCCAAGTACGTCGTGAACCACCGCCGCTGGGCCTGAGCCAATGTCACTAGTTCCAACTCCGTTCGACCCAGATTCTGCTGCCGGGGGGAGAAGGGGCCAGGCTACTTCTCCGCTGCCGACAGGGCTGCGGGAGCGTAGAACCGATGCCCCCCCGGACTCCCCGAGTCCTCACCCGTGGCATCTGTTGCCACGTGATGAGCCATCGCGATTCGGCACAACACCCGATCACCCATCCCCGCCGGGGGCCCACGATCCAATCTGCATCGCGCACCCGACTTCTTCGTGCGCCTACCGAGCAAGACGCAAATCCCTCCTCCTCAAGACTCCTCACGATCACCCATCGCAGGCGGTCGAAACACCACCGTCTCCAAATCCGCTCGTTCGCTCTTGTCAGGTCCCGCCCCCGTGGCAGACGGCTCCAGTAACCACCAATACCTGCTCCGGCTGAGAACAAGAAAGAACAGAAACAGAAATACCAAGCCGATATGCCCCGTTGCCGGGTCGGCCAACGCGAGCAGCCTCGGACGGTATTCGCCGAGGTAAGGCATATGCGTGATGACGAGTGTGTATATGCGTGTGCCCACGAGCATGAACGCAACGCATACGGGGACCAAGGCTACGACCTTCAGAAGCGCAATCGCCACGCGTCTCATTTCGCGTTCTCCCCTTCAACCCGCTTCGTCCTCTCCAACAAGCAGCGCTTCAACCGCATGCGGCAGTTGCCCAAGCAGCACAGCCAGTTTGACCGTCGTAACGTCGCTTAGCAAGCCCCCGATCAAGTGGTGGCCTCGCAGCCGAAACGTGCAGTGCACGGTCATCGGCGGCGCCTGAATGGCCTCGCCCGAGCCTCGCTATGCTACAATCCAAAAGCCAACACCCAAGGAGACTGCTCTTGCCCGATCCCATCGTCGTCGGCTTCATCTCGCTCGGCTGCGCGAAGAACCTCGTCGACAGCGAGGTCATGCTCGCGCGCCTCGCCGAGGCCGGCTGCGCGGTCACCGCCGACCTCGCCGACGCCGACGCCATCGTCGTCAACACCTGCGGCTTCCTTGACGCCGCTCGGCAGGAAGCCCTCGAAGCCATCCGCCAAGCCGTCGACTGCAAACGCACCGGCCGGTGCCGGCGGCTCGTCGTCGTCGGCTGCCTCGTCCAGCGCGACCGGGACGCCCTCCGCCGCGCCGTCCCCGAGATCGACGTCCTGCTCGGCGTCGACCGCCGCGAAGAGGTCGTCGATGCGGTCCTCACGCCGAAGAAGAAGCTCCGCAAGGGCGCGATCCTCGAGCCCGCCGCCGGGCCCATGCCCCCCGACGTCGCGCGCCTCCGCCTCACCCCGCGCCACTACGCGTACCTGCGAATCGCCGAAGGCTGCGACCAGCACTGCACGTTCTGCACGATCCCCATGATCCGCGGCCCGATGAGATCCAAGCCGCCGCAGGTCGTCCTCGACGAGGCTCGCGAGCTCATCGCCGACGGCGTCGTCGAGCTCAACGTCATCGCCCAAGACACCACGGCCTACGGGCAAGACCTCGATGCCGAAACGAACCTCGCCGCCCTGCTGCGACAACTGAACCGGCTCGACGGACTCGAGTGGATCCGCCTGATGTACGCCTACCCTCGCCACTTCGACGACGACCTCATCGACGCCGTCGCCGCCTCGGAGAAGGTCGTCAAATACGTCGACATGCCGCTGCAGCACGTCAGCGACGGCGTTCTCAAGCGAATGGGGCGACGCGTGGGGCGCGCGCAAATCGAGACGCTCCTGGGCACACTCCGCGACCGCATGCCCGAGATCGCCTTGCGGACGACGCTGATGGTCGGCTTCCCCGGAGAGACGCAGGCCGAGTTCGATGAGCTGCTCGACTTCGTCAAGGTCGTCCGCTTCGACGCGCTGGGGGCTTTCGCCTATTCGCGCGAGCCCGAGACCGCATCCGCCCGCCTGAGCCATCACCTGCCGGACGATATCAAGGATGAGCGGCTCGACGCGCTCATGAGAACGCAGCAGGCCATCGCCTTCGCCAAGGCCGATGCGACGATCGGCCGGCGACTACGGGTCCTTGTCGAGGATTTCGAGGGCGACGACCGCCTCATCGCCCGCCACGCCGGCCAGGCGCCTGAGGTCGACAGCGTCGTGATCGTCCAACACCCGCCGGACGATCCCGGCCCGTTCCTCGAAGTCGAATGCAGATCGCGGGAGGGTTACGATTTGATTGCCGAGCCCGTCGCGGGTATTCTCGATCTCTAGACAAGCGCGCGACTCAGCGCCAACAACCGTTAGGAAGCGTCGAGACAGGATTCCGGGCCGCGATTCACGAAAGATGCGGATCAACCTACCCAACCAGATCACGCTCGGCCGGCTCGTGCTCACCGCGATCCTCTTCGTCCTGCTGGGCCGGTTGGACTACGCGTCCGAAAGATCAGGCATCCTCGTCGCGCAGTTCTGCTTCTGGATCTACATCGTCGCGGCGACCAGCGACATCCTTGACGGATACCTCGCGAGGAAGCAGCAGCAGGTCACGAGCCTCGGACGGATCCTCGACCCCTTCGCCGACAAGATCCTCATCTGCGGCGCGTTCATCATGCTGGCCGGCGCCAAGTTCTACGACCCCGAGCAGGGCCGGTACATCACCGACGTTCAGCCCTGGATGGTCGTCGTCATCGTCGCCCGAGAGCTCCTGGTCAGCAGTCTTCGAGGCTTCAGCGAGGGTCAGGGGACGAGCTTCGCCGCGTCGGTCTACGGCAAGATCAAGATGCTGACGCAGGCCATCGCCGTGGGCGTCATCCTGGGGGGCCTGGCGGGCATCGACGATTGGATCAGCGTCTCCATGCACCGCGTCCTGCAGCCGGTCTCCGTGTGGGCGGCCGTCATCGTGACCGCTCTGTCGATCATCAGCTACCTGCACGCGGCGCGCAGCTTCCTCTCGCAGACGACCGCGCCGCCCGATCAACCCCAACCCCCCTCGGCGCCCGGAGACTAGGAGACCCCCTTCACGTGCGACGCCTGATCATCACGTTCTTCGGCAGCGGATACCTTCCCGTCGCGCCCGGAACCTGGGGCTCCGCCGCCGCCTGCCTCTGCTTCCTTGCCCTCTACCTCGTCATCCCTGACGCATCATATTGGAACGTGATCACCGCCGTCGGCGTGCTGGCCGCCTCGATCACCTCGGTAGCGCTCGGGCGATGGGCCGTCAAGCACTTCGGCAAGTCCGATCCCGGCCAGTTCGTCCTCGATGAGGTCGCCGGCCAGTGGCTCGCCATGCTCGCCCTGCCCCTGGCCGATCTGCGGACAACCATCGCGGCGCTGGTCTTCCAGTTCTTCGCGTTCCGAGTGCTGGACATCATCAAGCCGCCGCCCGCGCGTCAACTGGAGCGGCTCCCCGACGGATGGGGAATCCTCCTCGATGATCTGGCCTCGGGCATCTATGCGAACGTGATCGGGCAGGTCTTCTTCCGCCTCGTCTGGCCTCATCTGGCTTAAAGGGTCTTGGCGTGAACTACATTCAGGCAATCATCCTCGGCGTCATTCAGGGCCTGACGGAGTTCCTCCCCGTCAGCAGCAGTGGCCACCTGGCCCTGGTGCAGCATTGGATGAAACTCGAGCCCGAATCCCCGCTGATGATCACGTTCGACGTGGCCACCCACCTGGGGACGCTGCTGGCCGTCGTCGTCGTCTTTGCCGCGACCTTCCTGCAATACCTCAGACGCCTCGTCGCCGAGATCCGCACGCCCAGGCTTGAGCCGAACCCAAACCGGCGCCGGCCCTGGCTGGTCAGAAACGCCGCCTGGCGCGTCCTGATCCTCGGTATCATCGCATCCGTGCCGACCGGCCTCATCGGCGTGGTCTTCAAGGACCAGCTCGAGGCGGCCTTCGGCAATCCCGTGCTCATCGGCTGCGCCCTGCTGGCAACGGGGGTCCTGCTGTTCATCTCGGGAAAGGCGCCCCGGCCAAGGAAGACATGGCGGCAGTTCGGGGCACTGGGAGCCCTGCTCGTCGGTCTGGCGCAGGGCCTGGCGATCACGCCGGGCATATCGAGAAGCGGCGCGACGATCTGTACGGCCCTGCTCTGCGGCCTGAAGCGCCGGTGGGCCGCCGAGTTCAGCTTCTTCATCGCCTTCCCCGCCATCTGCGGCGCGGCCCTGCTCAAGGCCAAGGACGTCCTCGAGTTGCCGAGCGACCAGATCGCCGCGATGCCCGTCGGACCGATCGTCGTCGGCAGCCTCGTCGCCGCCGTCGTGGGCTATGCCGCGCTGCGCCTGCTGCTCGTGGCCGTGCGGAGCGCCAAACTGATCTACTTCAGCTACTACGTGTGGGCGCTCGGGTTGCTCGTGATCGTCTTGGGCGCGACGGGTCGGCTCGGCCAATAGCTCCCTAAGCCGCCTACAGGAATGCTTGAACAGATCGCCAAGAATGGGTGGCCCATCGCTTCAGCGGTGGCCGACACGAATTCAATGTGAATTCGAGGCCATCTCGCCCAGAGCCATCGGCCATTCATCGGTAATCTGCCGCGGACAGAATGCTCAATTGTTGATTCAGGCTGCCTACGACATGTCATCGGTCCGACTGGCCGTAACGCCGGTGTGCACGGCGGGCCCGGAGGCGTCCGCCTCGGTGGCCAAGCTGACGGCGTTGTCCTCGACGACACCGTCGGGCGATTCGGACCGCACCACCCACCACACGCGGGCCCCGTCCGGAAAGACCTCGCTCGTCCATTCGAAGAGCGGCCGTCCCACGGCATAGTCGACCGACCCGACGACCGTCTCGTAGTCAACGACTCCCGGCGTGCCTGCATCGTTGTGGATCAAGAATCGCCCCGGCGCGACCTCCTCGTCCGTCGGATCGTACGACCATCGCAGGCGGATCCGCCCGCCCAAGATCGGCTCGACCTGCAGCATCCTCGGCGGATTGGGGTGTGGTCCGACGTACTCCCCGTCGGCATCGAACTCCGCCCGGCGAATCTGGTGCCCCGTCGTCTCCTCGACGCCACCGCCCCCAACCGCCCTGAGCAGATACCAGTAGATCGTCGACGGCTCGTGCCCGACGTACGGGAAGCTCGATATGCGCAGCGATCCGGCCGCCGCCGCGCCGACGATTCGCCCCGGTTGGCTCGGCCTTCGGTCGCCCACCCAACGATACAGGTTGTACCCGCCGCGACATCGTGCCCAGAACACGCCCAACGTCAGCGTCAGCGCGTTGGCTTGGCCGTCGGAGGTCAGCCCCAACTGGAGCGGACGCCAGTAGGCAAACCACTTCTCGATGATCTCGCTGTCCATATCCAGTCCGCCTCCGATCACCCACGGCCTCTACGGATCCCTACGCATCGTCAAGCGTCAAGACACCCTCGGACTCGCTCGGCGTCAGCGTCGTCAAAACGCTCGTGTCGTCCGTGTCATAGACGCGGATCGTCCCCGTGGCGATCGTTTGGTCCCGCTTGCCCGCAACGGCTCGACGGATCAGGTTGACCGCCGCGGCCAGACTGTCGGCTTGGCCCTTGTGGTCGTTGATGGCTTCGCGAAGGACGGCCTCCGCCGTCGCGTCGACCGCGGATCCCGCCGTGTGTGCCGGCAGGTAGAAGGCCTCGTCCGTCTGCGCGCATCCACTCCCCGTCGCCTTGAGGATCAACACGTCCGCCGTGGTCTCTTCGCTCGTGAGCGCTACCGCGTACCACCCGTCACCGATCTCGCTCGGACCGTTTGCCGCGCCGGCGAAGGCCCCGCCGTCCTTGCTGACGTCGACGGTCGGCGACTTGCCCGACTCAGGGGTGGCGAAGTCGTACTCATCGACCATCTTGAAGATCCAACTCCACGCGATGCCCTTCCGCGGTTCCGCCATCACAATGCCCTCCGTAACCTCGCCAATCTCGAGCCGGGCTCGACGTTCATCGTCGGGCGACTGTTGCGCGTCAGTCGGCCGGTAAGAGGAATCAACTCCGGTTCCGTCGGCCAGTGAAGGGGGGGATCGCGCCAGTAGCTTGGCGTGCCCTGGATCGAGTTGATGTGATTGCCCCGCCCCGTCGTATCCCGCAACCCGACATCTCCCACCGCGGGCGCCCCGGCGCTTCCCTCCAGCGAGACGTGCCAGACCGGATCCAGCGATGTCGCCCGCAAGTTTCCCTTGGCCACGCGCGAGATCTCGCTCTCACTGAGATACCGATCAAAGACCGCCGCGTCGGCGAGTTTTCCGTCCATGCATGGCACCGGCACGCTCGCCGCGAGCCCGACGGTGAGGCTCCCTCCGTCTGTCAGCGGGGCGCCGGCTGGAATCCCCTGATACCCCGTCATCTTGATTCCGTCGACGAAGATCTGCGGCACCCCGTCGCTGCCGGCGGGCCCTCCCTGATCTTCGGAGACCTGCCACCGACCACAGACGTAATGCCACTCGTCCAGCGAGGGGGGTGGAACCAGGGCGTAACCGGCGGAAGCCTCGTGATCGACGAGCATGGCCAGATACGGGAATCCTCCGGCCGAATGGACCGTCAGCACCTTGCGGTAGGACACCGTGCTCCAGTTGATGGACAGAATCCCCCCAGTCGCGTTAACGCTATCGAGACGAACCCACGTTGCGAACGTCAGCGCCGTCAGATTGTGCAGGTCCTCGCTCGGCGAGGAGATCTCAATCGCCGAATTGGCGAAGTCAATTGCCATCAGCACACCGTGTACTCGAGCGAGACGGACACCACGCACGCGTCCCCGGACGCATCGTCGGCCGACACGTCTCGCCCCAGCCCCAAAATCACGTAGTCGCCTCCCGACGCGCCGTCCAGGTGTCCCGCCAGGTCGATCGCCAAGCCATAAAGACGACCCGCGTCGGCGGGGTCCGCGTGATCCAATGTCCCCGAAACGCTCGCCCAGCCGCCCCCGTCGCTCGACAACGCCAGCGAGGTCATCTCGTCGCCGTCGCCCGCCGGGCTTCCCGGCGTCCCGCGCGGCGTGACGGCCACAAGCCCCGCCCTGAAGCAAACCGTGCTTTCATCTCCCGTCTGGCCCCCGTCCATGTAGAACAGCACGTGCGCCCTGGGAAGCCCCGTCTCCTGCTCACCCCGGAAGTTTCCGGGCAAGCGAAACTGCCAGAACAGGTACTCGGCCGTGGTGTCGTCGAACTTCGCCACGAACTGCGCCAGCCGAGGAGCCGTCACGTCCGTCGTCATCTCGCGGACCACCTCCGGGATCGCCGATCCCGACGAGTCGTCGCTCAGCGCTGCGGCGCGAACCCCAAGCATGATCTCTGTACGTGCCACGTCTGCTTCCTCCCGATAGTCCGGCCCAAGACGTCACGTCGATGGCCGAGCCTCTCACGCGAACGTGATCGCCTCCGAGGCGTAAACACGTCCGTCCAGCTCGGCCATCAGATAGAACGTCCGCGATCCCGTGTCCTGTACGTCGAACACGACTCGCCCGTTGTCGTTGCTCAAGGCTAGGAGGTGCTTGTTGGTCGTCAGCTCCTTGACCTGCGTGCCCGTCTGCAACGTGAAGTCCGTGTTGGGGGGCGTGGCAATCTCGCCCCCGTACTGGCTGTCGCCGACCCATCCGCGAATCAGCATCCTTTCAGACAGATTGCCGCCCCCGGCGTCCTTCGCCTGCACCGTGACCCAGATCGAGTTCGAATACTCGTCCCCAACCGATATCTCCAGGTAGGGAACCCGATCGGCCAGTTCCGCCGAAAGGCTCGCCCCGTCGATGCTGCCGGTGAACTCCGCCACGGCCAGCGACGTCCACGGACGGCGGTCCGCAATCGTCACGACGCCCCCGCTGGCCGTAACCTCCGCCAGGGGCAGACACGTCCGAAGATCCGACGGGAACGCGTCCTGAACTTGAAGCGCGTTCGAAGCATCCAGATAGACGCACTTCGTCGCGTTGTCCGTCATCGCCTGATTCATCGCCCCCGCAAAGTGCTTTCGTACGCCCCCCAGCGTGTAGTCGATCGGGTAGACGCCGACGTACAGGCCTCCCTCGTCGACGACCTGGCCCTGGCGAAGCGTCGCCAGCATCGCGTTCTGGCGTTGCTCGCGACGCTGGTATTGCACCTGGTAGCTCGGCGTGCTCGTCGGATTCGTGCCCTTGGCGATGTACGGTAGCCCCGTCTTCTGATCGGTCGTACCGTCCAACGCTTCGGCCGCGCCGTCGCTCGGCCAGGCCTCATTCGGATAGGTGTCTGTCATCGGTCATGCTCCAATCGTCGTCTTCAGACAAGGTCCGGAGACGGTAAGAACCCAAAGACGATCCGGTCGCCCTCGCGCTCATACCGCAGTAATGAAAAGTCCGACGCCGGCCGGGGACCGCTGTTGATCGTGTAGCTGACCTGAGCCGGCGGCGAGAGCGACCGGTTGCCTGCGGCGTCCCGAACGCAAACCGCCATGACGTAGTGCCCAAGGCAGTAGAGCGGCGTCGTGAACCAGAGCAGGGCCTCGGGCGCGAAGTGGTCGTGCTCCAGATGCGCGCCGACCACGTGCCCGTCCGGTACGACGTGATCCAGATGCCCCCAGTACAGATGTCCCTCGTTCAGGTGCCCGGCGCACCGGCAGGTGCCGGGCCAGAACGGCCCATCCGCCAGCAAGATGCCCCCATCGCAATCCACCTCGCCCAAGCCGCCGTTCCCGTAGATGCCGTACCGGTCGCCGGCCACGTACCGCTTGAGCCTGGGGATCCGAATCGTGATTGCCTGCATCACGCCGTCTCCTCAACCGCGTAGATCTGCTCGTAAACCGCCGTCCGATCGTCCCCGGCGACCGACCCCTCGCTTGCCAGGGACAGTCGACACCCCCCCAGTAACGTCGCCTGGTCCAATGCGCCCCGAAGGCAGTCCAACAGCGCGTGAATCCCAAGGACCCCCGGTCCTCCGGTCCGCGCCTCCCGGCCGCCCCGAAGACTTTCCGTCGCCACGTACAGACAAACGCGAATCGACGTCCCCCCCGAGCTGACCTTCCGCCCCTCGTAGCAGGCCAAGACCGCGGGCATCCGCTGCCGCGAGAGGTGTGCCAGCACTCGCTGCTTCGAGGCGCCGACCAGGCCGTCGACGCTTCTGAAGGCCCCGTGCGCGCCGATCCTCAACGTGCTCAACCGCTGCAGCAGCGCTACCTCGATGTCCGACAACGCCGTCATCATCGCACCCCGCCGAATCCCTTCGCTCAGATCCGACTCCACTGCTCTTCGGTCAACACCCTTCGGTGCCCCGACGCGATCCCCCGAAGCCCGCGCGTCTCGCCGGCAGGCAACTCCGTGCTCGTCTGCAGGACCACCTCGCCCTCCGCCACACGCCCGAGCCACGCGATCGCCGCGTCCCGGCAATCCAACACGTCTTCAGGAACAGGAGGACGGCGACAATGCAGGCGGAAGACGACGAGATCCAGCGTAACGCTCTTGAGAAGCCCCGCCAGCGTCTCGTCCACCGTCACGTCGACCGGAACCGCGTACTGCCTTGCCAGATAGCTGTCCACCTCGCCTTCGGCGCCTAGCCGGGCCTCGTCGACCTTCTCGAGATCGGCCGTCCCGGTCCCGTCATCGTCGGTCAGCTCGACGTACGCCCGGCTGCCAAGCCGGGCCTCGATGTCCGCGTTCGTGACGTATCCCATCCCTTGCGACTCCTCAGCGCACCAGCCGTCGGCAAGCGGGGAACCCGACCCCCTCCAGTCAGGCCCCCGCCGCCGTCTGGCTGGACCCCAACACCCTACGAGAAGTCCGTGCTCACCGCGTACTGCCAGTACCCGTAGCTCAGCGCGTACCGGGCCCGCACGCCGTAGAGGAACTTCTCGCGCTTGAACGCCTCCTCGCTCTCCTCCGCCAGCGATCCGAACTCCACCGGCTCCCGATCCTGAAAGATGAACGGGCGGACCACGCCGTCGGTCTTGAGCAAGTACCACTTGCTGGCGTCCGTCAGCCACGGCATCGAGACCACCCGCGCCACGTTCTCCATCACGTTGCTCGTGGCGCCGATCACCGAGGCGTTGATCGCCTCCAGGGCCGTGAAGTACATCGTCGGCGGGACCAGGCAGACCAGCCCCGTCGCCGCCACCAGCATCGGTTCGCCCTGGTCGTCCTTGAACGACAACATCGTGGCGATGGCGGCCTTCAGCGCCGTCTTGAACTCGCCCACCGTGGGGTCGTCCGCCTCGGCGGCGCTGGCCGTCAACTTGTTGTCCTGTCCGCCCGACGCCCCCGAGGTGTGCGAGTCACTGAAGAACGGTACGCCGTCGTAGCTGTGATACCCGCTCGTCTCGCCCGAAGTCACAAGGCTCGCGATCAGGAAGTCCTTGTGCGTCGCCGCCCGCTGCGCGAGCTCCCCGATCCGCACGCGAATCTGTCCCGTCTGGTCGTCGGCGATCTCGTCGCGATCCACCTCGATCGTCGCCTCGTATTTCTGGTTCTCGACCGAGTAGCTCTCGGTCCGCAGCCCCTTGGCCAGGCGACCCGTGCCCCACTGGCGCATCCGAGGCACCGTGCCCAGCCAACGATAGGTCTCGGCGTCCCCCGTCGAGACGATCCGCGTGGCCAGATCCTGATAGAACGTCGGTGTGGCCTCGAAGCGATTGAAGAACTCGCTCCGCAGCCCCTTGGTCAGCAGTCCCGTGTTGATTACCGCCATGATCTCACACTCCTTCGGGCGCCTCGCCAAGCTCGGACGGGACGCCACGTCATCTCGCTGTCATCAAAACTAGATACGACCCTCATTCGCCCCCTACACGGCCACGGCGTTGAACGGATTCAGTCGGAGGATGATCTTCCCCGACTCCGGCGCGTCCACGCACACCCCGACCAGGCTGTTGCCCGATGCCGTGAGCGTCAGCGTGTCGTCGGCGGATGCGTACACCGGATCGCCGATGTTCGTCACCGCCGCGCCGCTCAACGCATGAAGGAAGTCGCCCTGCGTGTAGACCCGACCGGCCACGGCCCCCGCGGATCCGCTCGAGTTGTCCGCTTCCTCGTGGGCGATGCCCACGCACTGATCTCCCGCCGCCAGCGCCCGAGCATATCCCCCGCTCAGACCGACGAGGCCGCCCTTGAAGACGTGCGCCCCCGCCGCCAGCTTGAAGCTCCGAAGCTCCTGATCGACGTATCGATCCACGTCACGATTCGCTGTAAGTGCCATCTGATGTTCTCCTGTTGTGCCCCGATGAGCCGCGGTACCGCGCTACGCGACCTTGGCCTCCCGTAGGGCGTTGGCCACATAGGCCTCCTCACTCGTAACCGACCGCAGCAGATCGCTGGCCGCGTACTCCCGCTTGGCCTCGGCCGCAACCGAACCGTGACGCGCCGGCCCGCCCCCCTCATCCTCGGGCGGCGATACCTGTCCGTGCGGCACGATGACCGGCGCGCCGGACAGCCACGTCTCGAACGTGGCTCGATCCCGAAGGATCAGGCCGATCGCCCACTCCTTCTGGGCTGCCGTGAGCTTGCCCGCCTTCATGGCCCCCGCGACGAGATCCTCCGCCTCCCCGCGAACCAGCTCGCCCTCGATCGCCTCGAGTCGCCGCGACGCCGCCAGGAGCACCGTCTCCTCGTCGGTCTCCTGGTCCAGCCCCAACCGCTGCCTCAGTTGATCCCATGCCGTCTGCATCGAACGTTCCTCCTGAATCCTCTCCGTGTTCCCATCATCCGTCCCGCGATCCGCCGCCTCCGACCGATTCACGATCGGACGCATTCCCGTGATCGCCGGCTTGTTCGTCAGCCCCGCCGAGTGCAACGCCACCAGACGCCGGTCCTCCTTCCCAACGATCACGACCGGCGAAAGGTATCGATACTGCCGCGTCGTCAGGTGCGCCGCCGCCTCCTCCGTCCACTCGACGTGAGCCACGATCCCGACGCCCTCCACCGCCTCGAGCCGCTTGATCCATCCCGCCGCCGGCGCCTGGCCCGTCGGCGAGCTGTAGCGTCCGCCCAGCGTCTGGTGCTCGTAGTCGATCGGCAGATCGTTGCCCTGCGCCTCGAAGGCCTCGACGGCCCGTCGAGCCGACTCGGCGTCCACGATGAACCGCCCGTTCGTGCTGGCCACGTCTCCCCACGGAACGACCAACACCCGCGTCAGATCCCCCGCGGGCACCTCGCTTGGTCGCAGGCTCAGCAGCGACGTGGCCTCCGCGTCCCCGACATGTTCCGCCTGATCTGTTCTCACCTCGTCGCACTCCTGATTCCTGTGTTCCTCGTTCGCGTCCCCCAACACCCCTGTATGGATCTCACCGTTCGGTGTGACCCGCCAATTCCGTGAACACCCCGGGATGCCTCGCGTCGGCAAGCGCACTAGCGCCTTCGACCCGTCAAACAAGTCTCGTCCTCGCCCGCCTGCGGGATCCCTAGCGCGTCATGCGCCCAACCCGCCGGAACGCGAGCGCCAAGCTCGTTGACGGCAGTGGCGATGATCCCGGCCAGCTTCGCCGGATCCAGCCCGTCATCCAGAACACGGCGGAAGTACGGCACCGGCGCCGACTCGCCCAACGCGACGCGCGTCATCGGGCCCAGCAAATCCCGTCGGATCATCCTCGCTTCGTTCCGGATGTCGTCTTCCTGGATGTCAACGCGAACCCGATCGTGGATGACCGCCGCCGCGTGCGTCCCTGTCTCACCGGCCGTGTCCGTGGTGAGCGTCTGCCCGAGCCACGCCTTGCTCAGCTCGCGGTTGAGGAAGTTGCAGACCCGCTCGTACGGCGGGCCGCCCATCGCGCCCTGGCTGGCCTCCTTGATCTCCAACTCGACCGCCTTGCTGAAGATCCCGAACGCCGCCGTGCCCAGGTCCCGGAGCATCGCCAGCATCTCGCGCTTCTCCTCGGGAGACGCCGAGGCGTCATACCGCGCGATCCGGATCGGCATCCCGAAGATCTCCGCGAACACCAGCCAGTCCTTCATCGCGAACTGCTTGCCCAGGTAAGCCAGCGCGCTGACCCGAAGAAGCCCGCCCCGCATCGGATGCCCCGAGACCGAATGCGGTAGGTTCACGATGAACTTGTTGACCGGCGGCAGAATCCCCTCATACGGCGCCTCGCGCGTCAGGATCCGGATCCGGTCGTACGCGTCCACCGTGATCCTGCCGAAGTCCACCGCGGCGAGATCCACCACCTCGTGCCGCCCGCCGACGACGTCCCAGACCATCTCCACGACCGACACGTTTCGACCGATCGCGAGCGACAGGTGACGCAGGGCGTCCTCGAAGCACGCCAACTCCGTCAGCACCCGTCGGCAGTGGCTCGCGGCCTCCTCGGCCGCCACGCGATCCACGCCTCGATGTATCTCCGCCGCCGAGATCACCTCCCACGCCAGACCCGTCAGCCCCAGCCGCCGGGTCTGCGCCACGCTGAATAGGTGCGCGTCCTTCTCTTCCATCTGCTCGTACAACTGAAGCGCCGGCTCGATATCACCCGCGTCGGCCGATCGAAGGATCTGCGCCATCCTCGACGGCGTCAGCCCGTCCGCCGGATAAGCCCGCCACGTGTCTTCCTTTCGGGCAACCACGAGACGCCCGGGCCGAGGAGCCGCCGCCGCCGACCCGCCGCGAATCGAATGCACCAGACGCCTCAGTATTCCTGCACCCTTGCCGCTCATCACCACACTCCCGTTCGTGCGAACGTCAATCGACCTGTCGAAAGGTATTCCATCGGACCGACCATTCGATCCGCCGCCCGGACCGCCAGCGCCGCCGCCCAAAACCGGTCCGCATGCCCCGCCCCGTCGCGGTCGGCCTCGAACCGGATCTGTCCCCCCGGGCTCATGGTTCGCCGCACCGAATGCCAGTCGTTGCGAATGTCAGGCTCCGCCGGAATGCGAATCTCGGCCCCCTCGACCAGAACCCGAAGCCGACCTGCCAGCGCCGTCTTCACCTGGGCCGTGAAGCTGACCGGCTCGACCCGGTCCTCGCCGAACGCCTCCACCGCCGACTCGGCCAGTTGCATGCCCAGCCCGGTCGCATCCACGCAACACCGCCGAACCGTAGGAAGCGACAGGATCTCCCGAAGATGACCCTCCTGCTCCCGAAACGGCATCCCCCTCAACTCCAACAGGCCTCGCGTCACCAGCCCGCCGTCCCGCGGCTGCACCACCCAGATCACCGTCAGATCCCGCCGGCGCCCGACGTCCACGCCGACCGCCAGAGACGCTCCCTCGCCGCGCAGATCCCCCAGACGCAAGTCCCGCGAAAGCGAGGGGTCCTCACATCGCGAGATCTGCTCGTAGGTCAGCCATGCCGTCGCCTCGTCCAGGAACTCGCAGCAGAACTCCTGACGGAACAGCTCGTCGTCAACCATCGCCGACCGTAGACCCTCGACGTCCACCCGAAGCCCATCCCGAACCGCGTCATGGATCGTCACCGTCGACCGCTGAAACCGCTCGTGGCGCCCGAGCTCGTAGAACAGATTGCTCATCCCCTTCGGCGTGCTCGCCACGTCCAGCTCGCCCTCGCCCCGAAGGATCGTCGGAAAGATCGCCGCCCAGATCGCCCGGTCGTCCCGATGCATCGCGAACTCGTCCAAGAAGACGTCCCCGGAGAACCCGCGAACCGTCTCCGGGTTCGCCGGAAGACCGAGCACCCGAACGCCTCTCGCCAAAACGACTTCCAGTCCCTTGCCGTTGACCCCCGAAGCCTCCGCCAACGCCCCCGTCGCAACCCGCAACGCCGCACAGTGCTGCCTCACCTTGGCCATCAGCTCCCGGCTCTGACGCTCGCTCGCCGACAGCAACAACTGAGAGCGACCTCGCATCAGCCCGCGCACAACACGCCGTAGCGAGAACGCGAAACTCTTGCCCACCTGCCGAGACCAGTTTGCCCAGGTGAACCGCGCCGGGCACGCCACGAGTGACCGCTGATAAGGAAGAAGCGGCATGATCGGATCCCGCCCCGAATCCTGAGCCTCCGTTTCTGCCGCCCTTGGTGTGGACATCCCGGCGATCCCTCTCGAAAGCCTTCCCGGCACCCCCTGTTCTTCTCATAACGCCCTCACCGTTCGGTCTAGCCTCCGCGCGGCCGATACACCCCTCGGCGCTTGCACTGCCCCGAGGAACCGGCTAGAAAACCTGAATGCTCAAGGGGGACGACCTGCTCAAGCTCGTGGTCCTGCTGACGCTCTTGCGTCCGACGCTCCATGCGCGGGAATCAACCTCACGCCCCTCACCCCCCGCGACCGAATCGCAGGCCCAATGGCTCGTCGACTGTGGCAGGGACTACGCCAGCCGTCTCCGCGGACGCCCGACCTTCGAGGACCTCAAGATCGTCTTGGCGATCATGACGGCCGCGCAGCGGCTCGACCCAAACAACCCGGAACCCTATCGCTGGCAAGCCGAGCTCCTCGCGGACCTCGATCGTCCGGACGAGGCCCTGGCCGCCTTGCACGCCTGCGCGCAAAGAGACCCCTCCGATGTCACCGCGAGCCTGCAATGGATCGGCCTGTCGGTCGCGAACCTCCAGACCGTGGAAACCCGCGAGCAGTTCATTCGCAAGCAGCTCGCCCAGGCGACCCATCAGCCCTTCATCGCCTGCGACGCCTACCGCCGACTCGCCGAAATCGCCCTCACGCGCGGTGATAACGCCGAAGCACGCAAGCTGACCGAGGCCGCCATCGAGCTCGTCCCCAATGACCTCGCCGCCAACGACGTCGCCTTGAGAGTCTACACGGGGCCTGAGGACCGCCCAGCTCGCGTCCGCGCCGCCTTGGCCCTCGTCACCGCCAATCCGATGCGAGTGGACTTCGTTTGGCAGCTCGCAAAGCTGCTCGACGATCTGTCGCTCCATCGCCAAGCCCAGCCCTGGTACGCCTACGCGCTCGAGATCGACAAGGTCACTCATCCCGGCAGGGAGCCCCTTGCCGAACTCCTGTTCGACCTGGCCCGAAGCCAGGCCGACGGTGGTGATTTGGAGCCCGCCCTCGAGACGGCCAAGGAGGCCGTCCGCGTCGATCCGGACTACGTCCGCGCTCGACTGCTGATGGTCCACGTCCTCCGCAAGCTCGACCGTGGACAGGACGCCCTCGCGCAGATTCGAGCCGTCGGCGAGCACTACGCCAAGCTCACCGAGCAAGTCGTCAAGACTCCCGATCCCCTCCTAGCCGCACAGATGGCCTGGTACTACGCCCTCTACGACAAACGCCCCGACGAAGCCATGCGGTTCGCCAAGATCGCCGTCGACGTGCCCGCCCCCGACGACACCGCACGCCGCGCCTACGGCTTCGCCGCACTCGCGAAGAACGACCTGCCTGAGGCCGAACGCGCGCTAAAGGACCTCGCCGCGACCGATCAAATGGCCGCCGTCGGGCTCGCCCGCGTCTATCTCGCCACCAAGCGGGCCCATCTCATCACCGCCGTCCTGCAGAACGCCGCGCGACTCCGCGCCACCGGCGTCGCCCACGATGAGATCGCCCAGATGCTCAAGACCAATGGGCTGTCGGCACCACCCGCGCCCCAGCATCAAGACGTCCAGGACATCCTGGCCAAGGTGAACCGCGCCCCTCTGACCTTCTACAAGGAGCCCGCCAAGTCCATCCGCCTGACCGCCGCTTTCGATACGAAGGATCTCACTGTCGGTCAGCCCTGGAGCGTTACCTTCGAGCTGGCCAACGTGACCACCTTCGGCCTAACCCTCGGCCAGGGCCGAACGATCTCCGGAAAGGTGCTCGTCCTCCTCGATACGGCAGGCGATCGCGATCGCCGCTTCGACAACGGCCTCCTCGTCGAACTGGACCGACTCCCCCTCCTCGAGCCCGGAAACTCCGTTCGCCTGACGCAGACCATCGACGTCGGAACCATCCGAAAGGAAATGACCGCCACGCCCCAGGCGACTCAACAGATCCGACTGACCGCCATCCTCAATCCCGTGCGTTCTCCAGACGGGAAATGGACGCACGGCCTCGGCGGCGTGACCGCCCCGCAGGCCCAAGCCTCACGCGCCGCGCTGAACGCCACTCAAAGCGAGATCAAGTCACAGAGAGACGCCCTAAGCGCCGGCCGACCCGCCGACGTCGTCCGAGCGGCAAGAATCCTCGCGTCGCTGATCGCCGAGCGAGAGGAAATCCAGGCAGGTAAGCTGAAGTACAAAGCCGCCTCCGTGGACGCAACCGCCCTGACGCGATCGCTGCTCGATACCGCGGTGGATAAGCGTCACAACCCCATCGTTAGAGCGCGGATCATCGAGACCTTCAGAGAGGTAAAGCTCACCAACGACATCATCAAGTCGCTCTCTGCCGGGCTATCCGACGACGACTGGCTGGTCCGCCTCATGACCGTCTGGCTCTTCGCGCACAAGCAAGGGCCCGCCTTCGCCCGCGTCGCCGAGAGACTCGCCCAGACCGACCCCGACCCCCTCGTCCGAGACCTCGTCGCCGCCTACCTGACCAAGTGGAGAGAAGCCGCCCCTCGGAAGCGACCCTAAGAGACTTGGGGCTATCGCCGCGACGAGCCAACCGAATCAATGAATGTGGAATGCTGTCATCCCCGCGCAAACGGCGGGTGGCATGGGTCCGCGAGGTAAGACCATTCCGATTGAATGAGCCACACACTGGCGGGATGCGTCGTTCTTGATCGAAGCGGCGTTCCGCGGACCCGTGCGGCGCCCCATGGTCGAAGCGGTGTCTGACGTCATCCCCCGCAAACGGAGATCCCGCCCCATGGTAGGGCGAGCGGCCCCTGGACCGCCCGCAAGGTCTCATGCTTTTTCAGGGAATCATCGGAGGCAGAAGACCCACCGCCGAAACGCCGACACACCCGCCGCACGTACGAAGCGTCCGACTACTTCCAGTCGCTCCCAATGTCCTGAGCGCCGTGCTTGGCCTTCATGCGCGAAAACTCCCGCTTGTCCTTGCGGACCTGATCCATCCGCGCCCGGAACTTCTCCACGTACGGCTTCAGCCGAGCCCGATCCTGCGGCCGAGTCTTGCTGATCATCAGCTTGACGATGCCGTCGCTGTCCGTCGGCATCCCCTGCAGCCAACTGTCATCGAACAGCGGAGGATGATCCTTCCGCGCCCGCGAATTGCCCGCCACGTACTCCCGCGCGCGCATGTAGTCCACGATCTTCTCGTCGATCAGCTCGTCCCGCTCCTCGGGCGGCGCCTTGTAGAACTCGTCCACGTCCTTCACGAGCGCCCGGTACCCCATGTTCCAGATCACCTCGCGACAAACCATCTTCTCCTTGGAGGTCATCCGACGCAGTGCGCTGGCCAAGTCACCTCGCCTGGCCGGCTCCGTGTGGATCTCGATCAGCCTGGCTAGAAACTGCTCCTGCTCTTTGGCCGGCAGCCTGGCGAAACCCCGCTCGTGCCCGAGGAACTTCGTGAGATCCTCCGCCGAGGCAACCTGTACATCGGGCTTCGGCAAGCTCATGACCTGGCTGTAAAGCAGATACGCGCCGCCAACGACCACCACCGCCCCAACGATCCCCCCTACCGCGAACACCCCCTGTCGGCCCTTCTGTCCGCTCATCAGGCCGCCGAGCAGGTTGCGATAGTACGTCCCGCTGAAGTATTGCCGAAGATCCATGGTTGTCATGTCCTTCTCCTTGGGAATCGTCATCCGGCTCACAGCAGCCCCAGGCCTGTGCCCGATCCGCTCCGTCGCGCTCGTCTCGGGAATCACGGAATCTTGACTGCGTTGGCAAGAGGCCATTCGTCGCGGGACAGTTCGTAGTCATCAGCTCGGACGCTGAGATCCGCGAACATGACGCAGATCGACTTGTTCTCCTCGAACGTCGCGTGGAAGCACTCCCAATCATTCATGATCGGAGCGTCGGACGGGCTGATGCGAATCGGCGGCGCGTTTGGCTCTATGTCAATCGTGTAATCGCGATCTCTCTTTGTGCCCCCGTAGAAGCCGGTAAAGTCCCACTCGTAACTCGTCCGCTCGCGATCGAAGTACGTCTCGTTGAAATGGTTCGGGTCTTCCATGATCCGATCCGCCGGACAATGAAAGACCTTCCGAGAATTCGTCGAGACCCCCGCGAGCAACACGTCCGAGATCGCCTGCTTGTTCGGATCCGTCTCCACCGAGATCATGCTGCACGCAACCGGATAGTGGTCGCCGCTCTCGTTCATGTAAGCTTCCAGCAACTGGCTGATCGAGTGTAGATTCGCCATGCAAACCGTTCGCTTGCTCACCTTCTTGAAGTGCGAGAAGGCCGGCAACACGATCGAAATCAGCAGCGCGATGATCGCCACCACCACCAACAGCTCGATCAAGGTGAATCCATTTTGCCTTGAACGCGTCATTTCACTGTACCCCTTAGAGCCCTTGAGCCAAAGCCCCCAGGTCCCGGGGAAGCTCACGCCACGGCACACCACCCACGCCGCTTGCCCGTCCTCTATCCAAAAAAAACCGCGCGACGGAATTCCGCCACACAGCCAGTTTCCGGACCCTGACAACCATAGCATCGTTCCCCAATCGAATCAACCGTCCCGGCGCCCCCCCAGCCCTGACGAATGGCAGGAGCTTGCGAGGCGGCGGCGGCGGGACCACCGGGGACGAGCGAACAGCGGGGGGAGCGGGGGCGT
>JAFGLZ010000132.1 GCA_016927755.1 Phycisphaerae bacterium | reverse complement strand
GGGGCGTGCTCGGGCCAGCCGAAGTAGCCGTCGCCCTGCTTGGACCGGATCGTCTTGTAGCCCAGCTTGGCGAAGCGCGCCGCGGCGCGTTCGGCGAGCGGCTTGACGATCTCGATCGTGAAGACGTTCGGGGTGAGCTCGCTCAGGACGGCGGCCTGGTAGCCGCTGCCCGTGCCGATCTCCAGGACCTTCGCGCCCGGTCTAAGGCGGAGGGCCTCGGTCATCAGGGCGACGATGTAGGGCTGGCTGATCGTCTGGCCGTAGCCGATCGGCAGCGGATGGTCGGCGTGGGCGCTGCCCGGGGACTCTCCTTCGACGAAGAGATGCCTGGGAACGTTTCGCATCGCCTCGATCGTCTTCGGGTCGGTCACGCGCTGCCGGCCGTCGACGGGATGCGAGACAGTCCACTTGACCATCCGGTCGCGCTCGGCCTGGAACTCGGGAAAGCGCGGTCGATGCCACCGCAGGGGCCGCGTGGCGGCGCCTCGAGTGGTCGCGGGTCGGGACTGGATCGCCCCCGCCTCGTCCGAGAGGCCCTGCGACTCGTTGACGGCGGCCAGCCGGCTGTCCGGCGTGTTGGTGAGTCGAGGGCCGCGCCCCGGCCTGGACGGCCAGAGGACGACCACGACGAAGGCCACCACCCCCAACAGCACGGACAACATGGTCGGCAGGTTTCGCGACATGGCTGAGTCCCCGAATGACCTAATCTGGCTATGAGTCTTCGATGGGTGGTCCTTAGCTTCAGCCGTGATCGGCGCGGATTACAGCGAGAATTCGTGTTCCCCACCTCTGAAGAGGCGGGCCACCCATTCTCTGTAGCCCGTTCGAGCACTTCAACAAGCAACTCAGCCGGCCAGGCGGAGCCCTCGTCGCTGGGCGTGCTTTCGTGCCCGGTCGATCTCGTCGGCCGTCGGACAGCGCGTCAATTCGGGATGGCGGCGCGCCTGGTACTCCGGTCGATACTGTCCCATGACGTTGATGAACGTGTCAGGTGATACCTCATCGGCCAGGAAGTCGATGACGGCCTCGCTGCCGGACAGCCCGCTCGGCAGAACGAGATGCCTGACCAGGAGACCCCGCGTCGCCACGCCGTTGTCCGTGGTCAAGTCGCCTACCTGTCGATGCATCTCCTTGACGGCGGCGCGGACGACCCGCCAGTAGTCCTTGGCGGCACTGAACCGCTCGGCGATCGCGTCGTCGGCGTACTTGAGGTCGGGCATGTAGATCTGGACCCAGCCGGCCAGCAGCTCCAGCATCTCGATGGACTCGTAGCCTCCGCAGTTCCAGACGATCGGCACGGTCAGCCCGGCCCGCCTGGCGCCGATGATGGCCTCCAGCAACTGCGGTCCCACATGCGTCGGGGAGACGAAGTTGACGTTCTCACAGCCGTGTCTCTCCAATCGGAGCATAAGGTCGACGATGCGTTCGGCCGGCATCTCGACGCCGTGACGTTCGTGGCTGATGTCGTAGTTCTGGCAGAAGACGCACCCGAGGTTGCAGCCGGCCAGGAAGATCGTTCCGGAGCCACCGCGGCCGACCAGACAGGTCTCCTCGCCGAAGTGCGGCCCCGAGGAGCTGACGAGGGGATCGGCCCCGACGCCGCAGAACCCGAGCTGGCCCTCTAGCCGATCGACCTCGCAGCGCCGCGGACAGACGCGACATGGCGCCAGCAGGCCATGGGCCCGCTCAAGTCGTCCTGAATCTTTCACAGTCAGTCTCTACGCGCGAGCGGCGACATCGTCCCGCCCATCGGTGCCCGGTGGGCTGGGGGGTCATCCGCCACTTACCCCAGACTGCAGATCCTGTTTCTTCAAAGTAGCGTTCACCTCTGAACATACCACAGCCGGTCCGGCGGAACCAGTCGATCGTGGCACGTCCTGGTCGACCGGCCCGGCTCGACGGACTACGATCCATATAGAAAGGGCGAGTTTCTCGCGGAAGGTTTGAGGCCCAAGGAGCCCGGACGACTTGTCGAACGTTTTTGTGTTGGATTCGGCCTTATCGGTCGATTCAGCATATACGGCCCGAGAGCGCTTGACATGCACGGGGCCCGCCAGGGAAAGTACACCCTCAAGATGCCGCGGGAAAGACCGTCCCAGGGAATCCGCGAAACGGACACGTGAGCGATGGGTGAGAAATTGGGATCGAACCATATGCAGCCGCTGGTCATGATGTCCAGCTTTCCGCCGAGGCTGTGCGGGATCGGTACGTTCGCCGAGGAGGCCCTGGAGTTCATCCACAAGGCCATTCCGGACCGCCCCATCGCGGTGGTCACGCACACGGACTGCGTCGACGGCACGCACAGCGAGTACGCGCTCCACCCCGTCATCGATATGAGCCGCGCCGATTGGCACGTCCCCGTCGCCGAGAAGCTGCACGAGCTCAACCCGTACGCCGTCCACATCGAGCACGAGTACGGGCTGTACAACTACGTGGACGAGCACGGGAACGGCGACTTCAACGCGGGGTTCCTCAAGCTCCTGGATGCGATCCGCGACCTGCCGGTCATCATCGAGCCGCACACGGTTCACGGGCGGATGTTCCCCGAGGAGCTGGAGTTCATCCAGAGAGTGGCCGAACGCTGCAACGTGCTGCTGTTCAAGTGCGACTATCAGAAGTGGCGGTTGGAGTGGGTCCTGGCCCAGCAGAGCGCACCGATCCCCCAGAACATCACGATCGTCCCTCACGGCGCCCGTCCCGATCGCCGCTACGACCCCTACCGGATCGACCAGATCAAGGAGGAGCTGGGACTGGGTGACCTGATCGGCAAGCGTCTAGCGGGTCTGGTGGGCTGGATCCAGAACAACAAGCGCTGGGACATCGCCACGAACGTCTGGCCGGAGGTCGCCGAGCTGATCAAGATCCAGACGGGCGAGGAATGGTGTCTGTTCGCGGCTGGGGCGATGCGCGATCCGAACCACCTGCAGGACTTCGAGTACTACGTCAGCGAGCTTCGCCGGCTGGAAGAGGCGGGGCTGGCCCGCTTCTATGAGTTCATTCCGCGAGGCGAACGGTACTACAAGGTGATGGCCCTGTGCGACTTCGTCATCCTGCCGACGCTGGACGAGACGCAGAGCGGCACTCTGGCCCGGATCATCGCCCTGAACAAGCCTTACATCACGACCGCCCCACTGGAGGGCCTGACCGCGCAGACCGTCGAGAGCGAAGGCGGACTGCTGTTCACGAACCGGGAGACGCTCAAGCGGCGGATCCTCCGCCTGGCCACGAACGAGGAGCTTCGGTGGCACCTCGGCGAGAAGCTGAAGCGCTACCTGAACACCCGCGTGAGCTGGCATCTGATCGCCCAGAAGTACGTCAAGTGCTACGAGCTGGCGCGCGAGTCTTGCCGCGAGAAGGTGATCGTCCGGTGCCCGTCGGAGTTCAGCAGCGACGGCAGCGCCCAGTGCGCGCTCCCGATGGACTCGGTGGTCTGAGCCAGTGGGTCGGCGCGGGAAGACCATTCCGGCTGAAGGAGCCACGGGTCAGCGGGATGCACGGCTCCGAATCGGGGGCGTTCCGCAGACTCGTGCTTGGTCTCATGTCAGAAGGCCCATCGGGCGCTGACCCATGCCACCCGCCGCCCCCTATGTTTGTGCCCATTGCTCTATGTGCGCACCCGCATTCCCCAAGCCCCCAAGACCTCCGGCGTTTCGGCGCCGTTGTGGCGGCGGGGCGATTCGCTAGAATAGGCGTGTCTGTGCCGAGATTTGGTTGGAGAAGCAGATCATGGCCATTCATCCCGCCGCGGTGATCGACGCCAAGGCCGAGCTCGACTCGACGGTCGAGGTCGGCCCGCACGCCGTCATCGAGGGCCCCGTCAGGATCGGGGCAAACACTCGCATCTATGCCAACGCCTATATCTCCGGATGGACGACGATCGGCGCGAAGTGCGAGATCCATCCGGGGGCCGTCGTGGGGCATCTGCCGCAGGACTTCCATTTCGAGGACTGCCGGAGCTACTGCGAGGTCGGCGACGGCACGATCATCCGCGAGTTCAGCAGCGTCCACCGGGGCACGCAGCCCGAATCGTCGACGGTGATCGGCAAGGGCTGCTTCATCATGGGCTATTCACACATCGGGCACAACTGCGTGCTGGCCGACGGGGTCAAGTTCTACAACATGGCGGCGGCGAGCGGGCACGTCGAGATCGGGCGGAACGCGATCGTGAGCGGCTACACCGTGATCCATCAGTTCGTTCGTATCGGCGAGTACTGCATGATCGGGGGCCTGAGCCGGATCGGGATGGACGTGCCCCCCTTCTTCACGTGCCTCCGCGAGGGGGAATGCATCGGCATCAACGCGATCGGCATGCGACGAAGCGGGTTCGAAGCCGACCAGATCGGCGACGCGAAGAACGCGTATCGCGTCCTCTACCGATCGGGCACGACGTTCCGCAAGGCCGTCGAGGCCCTGGCCGGCGTGGTGAGCACGGACGTGGGGCGCCGGATCCTGGAGTTCGTTCGATCCGAGAGTAAGCGCGGCTTCACCTGTGGTCCGCGGCAGAAGGAGTGCTCGGGCGGACGCGCGTTCGAGCTTCCGGACGGCGGCGACGATGCGGGCGATATGGAGACGTAGAGACGGGCGACCCCCTTCTTGCTCGGCTAGGGGGCCGGTCGGGAGGCGGGCCGGCTCGCCGGCGGCTGGGACGCCGGCGCGGGCGCTGCACCCTCCATGTTGAGCGCCGAGCGGATGCGCTTGACTCGGGTCACAACGCGATGCTTGAACTCGCTGTGCACCTGTTTGGGCGACAGCGACTGGTTTTCGATCGCGCCGGCGAACAGCTCCAAGCCGACGGCAAGCTGCCGGATGAGATCCGGGAGGGAGGGCATGGGGGAAGCCGGCGCGTAGACCCAACGGCCCTGCTGCCTCAGGAATCGATACTCCTCGAGTGGCACGCGACCGGCCACCTGGGCCGAGACGATCGCCCGGTCCCCGTCGATGCGTTCGCTGCAGAACTCGACGTTTCGACTGAAGAGCCCCAGATGATCGGCAAGCAGACTGAGGTCGAAATCGGCGGCGAGCATTTCGCCGTGATGAGCGACGAGTAGCCTCTGCGCGCGGTCGTTCGCCTGGAGCATCCGGCTCAGCGCCATGAGCGTGTCCACCATCAACGCCCGCTGATCGGTGACGACGTATTCATCGAGCTCCCGGTAGCGCCCCTGGCGGTGCCACGTTCGAAGCGCGGTGGCGACGCCCAAGGGCGAGTCGAGCGCGGCCTGGTCGCCGTGTTCGGAATTCGAAGACGGGCCTCGCTCACATCCGAGGAGCAGGCACAGGCCCGCCATCGCCGCGATCGCCGTCGCGCGGACGGCGGCGCAGCCAAGGAAGGGGATAACTCGATGCCGGTTCGAGTGCATGCGTGTCGACCCACCGTCTCGGCGAATCAGCCGATATCGTAACCTCGCTCACGGAGGTGCAGTTCGACGATCTTGCGCTGTTCGACGGACAGTCCTTTGGCATCCGCGGCCTGATCGAAATCGGCTCGCGCGATCCGGCTCAACCCGCGCTGGGCGTCGAAGCGGTCGATGATCTCCTGCGCCTCCTTGAGGTAGGCGAACTCGGGGACGTCCATCATCGCCAGCTCGTCGCTCGGGCCAGCCAGGGCCCAGACGTAGAGCATGTCGCTCATTGGCCCGGCGACGACGGGATGCGCTGCGCCAGGGATCGCGAATGCGCTGCGGTTGCCGATGCGATAGGCCTTGTCCAACCCCTCGTTGTCAAAGAGCATCTGCACGCCGTAGGCGCCCCAGTCGCCGTCGGTCACCCGAGCCAGGTGGTAATAGACCTCCTCGTGGTCGGACTGGCCGCTACCTGAGTCGTCTTTGTCGTGGACGTGCAAGGGCGTGCCCGACCACAGGGACGGCGGGCTGTAGGTTTCTCCGCCGACGAGGTTCGTCGTGATATCCTGGGGGGTGAACAGGGTGATGACGTCGCGATGCCACGTGGCGGTTCCACGGCGCAGGTTAGGCCGATCGCCCTGTGCGACGTACACCGCGGGCTTGCTGGCCCGAGCGGGAGCGGCGAACAAGACCATCTCGCCGGCACCTGACAGGGTGAAGGCCTCGCCCGCCGGGACGTACACACACGAGGCATTGGACGCCTCCGGGAGCGAGGCGAACGGTCCGCCCTCCCGGCGGCCTGAGAACGTCTGCCGCCCTACGGTCACCTCGAACGCGCCGTCGACGGGCACGAGGGCGTATTCATCCTGGCCCGTTTCGATGGTGAACGGGCCGTTCTCGAGCCGATAGGCACCGAACGTCATTGTCTCGAGGGGCGTGGCCTCGTCGGTAGGATCGAAGAGGATCCCGCTTTGCCGGCCGTCCCAGTTGATGAGGGGGTTGATTTGACCGCTTTGAATGCCCGTTCCGTACTTTGCGAGCGTCCGCTGCACTAGCTGCCTCCTCTAGAAGTCGATCGAGATCGCGTGCGATCCGGCTCGGATGAGGCGACGGGTTCGAACGGGCGTGGCCGGATTGCGACTCAATCGCGAGACCACCGATCACCTGGGCGTCCGTGTACCGAGGGAACCCCGTCAGAGCTGTCCCGGCGTCGGGATGCGCAGGTGGAAGGGGCTGCGCACGACGGGCCGTCCGTCCGTTCGGATGTACTCGAGGACCACGCAGACCTGCCGGTTCGACAAATCCAAGTCGCCCCAGGAGAGCCGCAACTGATAGCCGTCGCCCATGACGTAGGTGCGTTCCGGGCGCTGGACAACGCGATACGGCATAGCCTGTTCGGGGGAGAGGTTCCACTCGAAGAGCTTCTTGCCGGTTACCCTGGTCGATGCGCCCGGGGCCGTGGTGGTCGCGGCCTTTTCGCCGACGGTGTCCTCGTACATCGTCACCTTGATCGTGCCCGCGCCGAAGACGCCCTTCTGCAGCCGTGCCGACTCGAGGTACATGTTGACGGCCATTCCGTCGATCTTCTTCGGGTCGGACGGGTCGAAGTTGAGCCAGGGCGTCGGTCGAATGAAGGCCCGGATGCGGATGATGTCGTCGAAGAGGGGCGCGTCTCGAGTCCGCTGGACGTGCGGGGGCACGTCACAGCCGGATAGAAGCCCCGCGAGGGCCACCATCCACAGCGCGACAGGTCCGCATCCCGCCCCGATCCGCACGTCGAAGATCCTTGGGTACATGGTGAGCGACTCCTATTGTGCCCCTCAGATCCCCCCCGGGGACGGCAGGGCGCCGACATCGCGATCCAGGGACTGCCCTGGTCCGTGTCCCCAAAGACGCTTCCGCAGGCATCCGGCATGCACGGGAAGCAGGCAAGCTACCCGATCGAGAACGGCACTATCGCCGCTGCTGGAGGTAGTGCTCGAAGCTGTCGGGGCCGACCATCGGCTTGCCTGGGGTGGCCGGCGGCGGTGACTCCCGCTGGCTGATCAGCTTGGGGCGAGCGGGTCCGTAGCCCGGCTTGGCGGGTCCGTAGCCGCTTCGAACCGGCCTCTCGGCGGCGGGGCCAGTCGGTTCGGCGGGCACCACCTCCTGCTCGAACTGCCGCGGGGCCAGCGGCATATCCTCGGGAGCGACTTTCAGCTTCTCCATGAGCGGGCTCGTCTTGATCTCGTACGGCAGCAGATCGATCTTGTCCCGCTCCTCCTCGGACAGGGCCCGCGCTTCCCTCTCGTTCTTGACCACGACGGGGGTGAGCACGATGAGCAGCTCGGTCTTCGTCTTCGAGCTGACGGTCGTACGGAAGAGGTTACCGAGACCAGGGATGTCGCCGATGATGGGCAGTTTGCTCTCGCGATGTTCGTTTTCGGTGGTGATCAAGCCGCCGATGACGACCGTCTCGCCGTCCTTGACGGTGACGCTCGTCTCGGCCTCGCGCTTGTTGAAGATGGGCGCGAAGACGCCCGCCGAGACCTGCACGCTCGAGTCGGTGATGGCGGAAATCTCGGGCGCGACGTCCAGACTGACGTACCCGTCCGGATTGATCCGCGGGGTCACGTCGAGGATGATACCGACCTTCTCGTACGAGACTTGCGTCTGTATGTTCCCGCCGCTGGTAACGGTGCTGCCCTGGACGAAGGGCACCTCCTGGCCGATTGAGATCGAGGCCTTCTGGTTGTCTTCGGCCATGATCTGCGGCCGGCTCAGGACCTCGAGGCGTCCTTCGATCTGCAGGGCCCTGAGGAGGAAGTTGAAGTCCTCGCCGGTAATCGTAAAGCTGAAGCCGCCGAGGGTTGAACCGGCGGCGCCGAGGTCGGTTCCGACGACGAAGTCGTAGTTTCCGTTGGGCGCCTTGATGGTGTTGTTGTTGCCGACGTAGGCCGTCTCGCTGAAGAGGAGGTCCTGGACGGCGAACTCCAGCCCCATCTCGACGCGATCGTCGAGGGTGACCTCTGCGATGAGGACCTGGACCATCACCTGGGCCGGCGGCCGGTCGAGGTCGGCGATCATCTTCATGACCTGGGACTCATATCGCGGGCTGGCCGAGACGAGCAGGCTGCCCGACTTCTCGTCGGCCACGACGGAGACCTCTCGCTCGATCTGGCGGAGCTTGGCCTCCTCGTCGCCGAGCTCCTTGTAGAGGTCGCTGATGTTCTTGAAATGGGACTTCAGGGCCGACTCCAGGTCCTTCGCCTCGGCGAACTTGACCTGGTAGACCATGTTCGTGCGATCCTCGATCTCTTGCTCGTCGAGCTGTCGGACCAGCTTGGCGGCGATGAGGAGGTACTCCTCGGTGCCGGCGGCGATCACGGAGTTCGTCCGGGTATCGGGGGTGAAGCTCAGGAGCTGTCGACCCGCGGGGCCGCCTTCGGCCCCGAGGCCGCCCGCCACGCCGGCGGAGGCGAGCGTGAGGACGGTCTCCTCCTCGCCCGTCGTACTGCGGCCGCGGCGCTGGCTCTCGCCGACCTTGAAGAGCTTCTCGAGGACCTTGACCATCTCGGACGCGTCGGCGTTGACGAGGTGGAACACCTGGACGTCCACTTCTCGGGGCGGAATGCTGTCGATGGACTCGATCAGCTCGGCCAGCATGGCCAGGCTATCCGGCTCGGCTCGCACGAGCAGCGAGTTGGTCAACTTCTCGGGGACGATCTGGACGTTTCGCCGGAGGAGCTTCCGGATGGTCTCCTCGCCGGTCTGCGGGTCCTTGGCGCCATAGGAGATCAGCACGGAGTCGGCGCCGCCGCCCCGACGGGAGCCGCCGCCTTGAGCCCCTCTGCCCGTGAGGATGTTCGTGAGGACCTTGGCCAGGTCCTCGGCGTCGGCCTGCTTGAGGCGGAAGATCCGCACGCGGGTCTCGTCCTTGGGGTTCGTCGTGTCGAGCTGCTTGACCAGCTTGGCGATGTCTTCCATCTCGCTGGGCGGGGCCCAGACGATCAACGAGTTGGTCTGCGGATCGGTGCTGAGCGAGACGCCGGGGCCGGCGCCTCGTCCGCCGCGGCCTCGAGCGGTCTGCTGCTGGGAGTAGAGGTCCTCGATGACCTGCTGGAGCTCCTCGGCCTGGGCCTTCTCGAGCGGGAAGACCTCCATCCGCTGCGAGGCCTCGCTCTTGACGTCGATGTGCTTGAGGAGGCTCTCGACGACCTTGTGATCCTCCTTGCTGGCCGAGACGATCAGGATGTTGGCGGTGTCGTCGGCGCGGACGAACGGCTCGGTGCCCTGCGTCACCCCGCGACCGCCGCTACGACGCTTCTCTTGGAAGAGGTCGGTCAGGATGTCGGCCACCTTGGCCGCCGAGGAGAACTTTAGCGGATAGGGGATGATGTCGCGGCTCGGCGTGTCGGACTCGACGTCGAGCTGTTCGAGGAGCGAACCGGCTTGTGACAGGACGTCCCGGGAACCCGAGATGACCAGCGTCTTGGTGGCCTCGTCCGGAATGATGGTCACCGGGAGCTCGGGCCCGGCCTTCTGACGGAAGGTCTGGATGCCGCGGAGGACCTCCTGCATCATGTTGCTCAGTTTGACCACGTCGGCGTACTTGACCTTGAAGAGCTGGACGTTGCCCTCCATGAAGGGCGCGTCCTTGACGTCGACCTCCTTGATCAGCTTCTCGATGATGGAGTAGTTCTCCTTGCTGGCCGAGACGATCAGCGAGTTGCTTCGCATGTCCGGCTCGATGACGACCTTGTCGCGAGCCTTGGACACCGCCGACTCCTTGCCCAACGTGCCGGGCTTGTAGAGCCCCGCCTTGAACATCCGTTCGAGCATGTCGGAGACGCGGGTGACGTCGGCGTGATTGAGCTTGAAGAAGCGGACGACGCCCTCGAGGGGCATTTCGACGTCGAGCTTCTTGATCAGCTCCATCATGGTGTCGAAGTTTTCCTGACTGGAGGCCACGAGCAGTGCGTTGACGACGGGGTCCGGGAAGATGGCCACCTGGTCTGAGGGGATCGGTCGGGCGCCGGGCGTCTGGCGCATCCGCATCCGCTCGTCGAATAGTTGTCTGAGCGTCGGGGCCAGCACGCTCGAGTCGCTGTTCTCCAGCCGGATGATTCGTATGTCGGCGATCGGCGTCAGGGGGGCCTCTTCCAGCCGCTTGACGAGGGTCTGGATGGCCTCGAAGTCCTCCTTGCTGCTGGCGACGATCAGGGAGTTGCTCCGCTCATCGGACACGATGACGGGGGTGTCGCGAACGCCGCCGCCCTGCTGGAGGAGTTGCGAGCGGCGCTGCCAGAGCTGCTCGATCTTGGGCTGGATGACGTTGGCCTGCGTCTTGTCCAGGTGGATCATTCGGACGTCGCCGGCGATGTCCTGGGCCGTGTCCAGCTTCTTGGCCAGCTCGACGACCTCCTGGAAGTTCTCGTCACGGCCCAGGATGATCAGCGAATTGCTGCGGATGTCGGCCATGATGAGCACGTTTTCGCGCTCGGCGCCGGTCTTACCCATGCCCATCTTCTGGAGCGTCTGCTGGCGCTCGGTCATGAGGCGCTGGAGGACCGTCGAGAGGCGCTGGGCGTCGGCGTGCTCGAGGGGATGCAGCTTGATGGGCCAGCGGGAGGCCAGGCCCGGCTTGTCCAGGTGGTCGACCATCTCCTGGACGAAGGCGACCTGCTCGTCGCGGCCGGAGGCGATCAGCGTATTTGTCCGCGTGTCGGCGGCCAGCCCGATGTTGTACATCATCGCCTCGCCGCTGATGCTATCGGGCACGGCGACGGCGCGGCCTCGCTGCCTGCCGCCCGGGCCGGCCGAGAGCGCTTTGCCCTCGGTGAAGATCGTCTGGATCATCTTGGCCAGGTCCTGGGCGTCGGCGTCCTTTAGCGGGAAGATCCGGACCACGACGGCCTTGCTGACGGGCACGGCGTCGAAGAGCTTGACGATCTCTTCCATGGCCTTGAGGTTCTGCTCGGTGCTGCCGATGAGCAGGCTGTTGGTGCCGGTGTCGGCGGTGACCTTGATGGGCTTTTCCAGGTCGAGCTCGGGCAGGTCCTTGCCGCTCTTGGTCCGTAGCTGGAGGCGGCGGATCTGCTCGGCGACCGCCTGACCGCGACGGCCGCCCATCCGCTGGTTGACCAGCTCGTTGAGTACGGTCTCGAGCGCGTCGGCGTCAGCGTTCATTAGGGGGATGTGGATCATCTTGGCCGTGGCAAAGGCGGGCTCGATGTCGATCATGTCGATCATCTCGCCGACGTGCTTGAAGTCCGCCTCCGGCGCGGTGACGATCAGGGTGTTGGTTCGATCGTCGGGGACGATGGTAATCGCTTCGCCCGGCACGCCGCGCTGGGCCTGGAGCCGCTGGATCATCTGTTGGAGGAGCTCGCTGGCCTCGCTGGCCCTCATGTGCTTCAGGACGAACGTCTTGAAGGCCACGGGGCCGATCAAGGGTTGAGAGTCGAGCTGCTCGATGATGGTCTTGATCTCGCCCATGCGCTCGGGGACGGCCCCGATGAGGAGCGAGTTGCTGCGGGCGTCCGGCAGGATCACGATCTCGTCGGACGGCTTGGCCCGCCGGCCCGGCACGCTGAGGGCTTGACGGAGGAGCTGAGACAACGTCGGGGCCAATTGCGTGGCCCTGGCGTTCTTGAGCTGGTGGATCTCGAGCTTGAGGGGGACCTCGGTGGCGTCGAGGATTCGGATGATCTCTTCGAGGGCGGCGACGGCCTCCTCGTCGCCTTGGATGGCGATCGTGCCGGGCCCCGTGGGGATCACTTCGACGCGTCCTCGAAGCTGCGTCAGCTCGGGCAGCTCGTCGAGCATTCGCATGGCTTGCTGCGTCGAGGGACGGGCGGGGACCTTTCGCTGTGCCGCTTTGGCCGGAACGACCGGCGGCTTGGTCTTGGGCTGAGCGGCCGCCCTGACGGGCGGCGCGGCGGGCGGTTCGGATCTTGTCCGCAGCGTTCGCGGAGTTCTCTTCGACGCGGGCCGCTCGGCGACCTTGGTGGTCTTTGCGGCGGGTTGTTTCGTGGTCTTGACCGGCGCGGGCCTGGAAGTGGCTTTGGCTGGGGCGTCGGTTTTTGCTCGTGCGTCGGCCTTGGTTCGGGCGTCTGCCTTGGCTCGCGTCGGGGTTGCCGGGCGTGAGGTCGCCTTCTTGGCGCCTTTCTCGACCGGGCGGGTCTGGCTGACGACCTGCTTGACGAGCTCGTCGATCTGCCTGTTCAGGTCCGGGCTGACCTCGGCGACCGATTCGGTGGGCGCCGGTCGCTCGCGACGGTCCTCCGCCGCGGAGCTCTGAACGAGTGCCAGTAATGTCAGCATTTCGATGACCATGCCAGGATCCCCAATCTCGCCGTCCCTCGGGGGCCGGCGTTATGACCATCCACGATCTCCGGTGCAGGGCTCTCCCGCCGCACGACACCGGGGATGGACACTTCAACTCTTACGACCGCATATTCTTACGCCTGCCAACGGTTCCCCAGACCTCCGACGGACCCGCACCGTCACGCCGGATGGCGTTCCGCGCCCGGTGACCCGCCGGCAAGGGGCTCTAGTGTATCACATCCTGGCGGCCCGCAAGCGAGGATGCCGCCCATTTTCCTTCCCTGCCGTGCCCTTGTCTCTGGCACTTTGGGGTACCGCAGGCACCCTTGCCTGCCTTGCAGGCTGGAAGCCTGCGTTGCATCTCTTGCAGGCAGAGGCCTGCGTGGGCGCTGCTAGAACCGCCGCCGATAGCGACGCGTGCCCGAGCTGCCGCTGCCCTGTCGTTCCATCATCTGATCCAGCACGCGGCTGATCTCCTGGGCCTCCAGGTTCTTGAGCTGGATGATGCGCATGGCCGGGGCCCCGGCCGGGCCGATCTCCTGCAACTGTTTGACGATCTGCTCGACCTGGGCGAACAGCTCGGAGGGACCGGCCACGATCAGGCTGCTGGTGCGCTCGTCGGAAACCACGGCGACCTGGGACGCTCGTCTGCCGGTCCGGACGGCGAGGTTTCTCTCGCCCTCGTTGACGGCTCGTTCGACCTGCTGGGCCAGCTCGGCCACGTCCATCGTCTGCGGCACGGAGATGATCTTGACGGCGCCGCCGAAGTCCTCGCGGTCGAGCTGTTTGGCCATCTGCTCGATGGCGTTGAAGTCGCTCTTTCGGGCTCGGACGATCAGCGATCGGCTCCCCTCGTCGGAGAGGATCAGGGGCACTGACTCCTGCGCGGCTCCGCCCCGCCGCCGCCTGGCGGCTTGCTGGGCCGGCTCGGTGAAGATCTGGCTCAGGGTGGAGGCCATCAGCGAGGGCTGGGCCTTGGCCAGCGGGATCATCTTGGGGATCCGTTCGGCCGCACTCGACGGCACGTCCAGGCCCTTGAGCACCTTGGTCGCCTGGGAGACGTTTTCCTTCTTGCCGCTGAGGACCACGGCGCTCATGGAATCGAGCGCGGTTACGCGGGTGCCGCCGGCCAGATCGCCGCGCCTGCCCGCCACTCCGGGACGCTGGAGGTAGTTTTGCATGATCTCGAGGGCCTCGGTGGAATCGAGGTGCTCGAGCGTGACGATCTCGACCTCATCGTTTGTGGTCGGGTCGACGTCGAGGGCCTTGATCGCCTCCTCGACGCGTTTGAAGTCACCCTCGTTGGCCGAGATCATGATCTGGTTCGTACCGGGGGGGCTGACGATCGTGACGGGCGGTTGTCCACCCCGCTTGGAGCGGCGGGTGTAAACGAAGGTCTGATTGAGGGCCTGGGCGATGTCCTGGGCGACGCCGTTCTTGATCTCGATGACGTGCATCTGCTTGGCCGAAGCGCCCTCCTGGTCGACCTCCTTGACGAGCTGCTCGATGACGGCCATGTTGTCGGGCGAGGCGTGGACGATCAGGGAGCCCGTGGAGTACTCCGCCCCCGCGAACACCTCTTGGGAGGGGCTGCGTCGCCCGCCTCGCGACCGGAAGGCCTGCATGATCGTCTGCGCCATCGCGTACGGATCGGCCCATTCGAGCTGGAAGATCCTTAGCTTCTGGCGTTTCAGGACGTCGCTGGGCACGTCCAGCGTCTTGATGAGCCCCTCGACCTCCGCGAGTTCCTTGGCCTTGGCCTGGAGGATGACGGAGTTGGTGCGTTCGTCGGCCGTGACGGTCACGGGCAGCTCGCCTCGACGGGTCCGCGAGCGGGTCTGGGCGTACATCGCCGTGAGCTGCTGAGTGACTTCCGCGGCGTCGGCGAACTCGAGCTTGATCTGTTTCGTCTCGCGTTTCATGGCGGTTTCGACGTCGAGCTGGGCGATGATGTTGTCGACCTCTTTCATGTTTTCTTCGCTGGCCACGACCACGAGCGCGCCGGTGGTGTATTCGGGGATAGCCTCGACGCGATCCTTCAGTCCGACGCGTCCGCGGCGTCCGTTCTGCACGAACGCCTGGCGGATGGCCTGGGCGGCGGAGCCGGGGTCGGCGTACTCGAGCTGGATGACCTTGGTCTTGCGGGTCGACTTGCCCGCGACGTCTTCCCGGTCCATCTGTGCGACCAACTTTTGGATCGCCTCGAGATTGTCGTCGTTGCAGCGGATCAGCAGCGCGTTACTGTTGGGCTCGGAGATCACGGAGACCGCGTCCGTCGGGCTCACCGCGCCTCGTCGGTTGAAGCGTGTTCGCTGCGTGAAGTACTCGGTGAGGATCTCGGCCACCTCGTCGGACTTGGCGAACTTCAGGATGATGGTCGAGTCCTTGATCTTCTTGGAGACGCTGAATTCCTCCAGCTTGTCGATGATGTCCTTCTTGATCATCTTGTGGAGCTTCTCGGTCGTCCGGACGATCACCGTGTTGGTGGTGGTGTCGAAGTCGGCCTGGGGCGGCTCCATGCCGGTCTTCCTGAGGTAGTTGCTCCTCGGGCCGCTCTTGTAGAGCTGGGTGATGGTGCGGGCCACTTCGGGCGCGCTGGCCTGTTGGAGCTGATAGACGACGGTGATCTGCTCGGTGATGCCCCTCGGCTCGACGTCGAGCTGGCTCTTGAGCTTCTCGACGATGGCGAACGTGGTGGGCCCGCCGGTGACGATGAGGGAGTTGGTGCGCGGGTCGGGGACGGCGGCGAAGACGTCCATCTTCATGTTCTTGTTCTTCTGGCGTAGCTGCATCATGACCTGCATCGTCATCTGGACGAGCTGCTCATGCACCTCCGTCGCGGTGGCGTGCTCGAGGGGGATCACGCGGAAGTCGATGTCCATGGCGTCGACGTCGAGGGCCTTGGCCATCTCCTGGATCTCCTTTCGGATCATCTCCGGCGCCCGGACGATCAGCGTGTTGCTCGCGTTGTCGCCGATGACCTCCACGGCCTGCTGGCCCTTTCGCTTCTTGCCGGCGAACATCTGCTGGAGCTTCGGGGCGAGCATTTCGGGATCGGCATTCTCGAGCGTCATCCGGAAGACCTTGCCCTCTTCGGCGGTCTTCTCGTCGACCTCCTTGATCCGGGTGATCGCCTCATCGCGGAGCGTCTTGGGCCCGCGGACGTAGATCGTGTTGCTGGAGGGGTCGGCGGTGAAGGAGATCCGACCGCCGCCGGCCTTGCCCTGACCGGGGATCGAGACGCCGCCTCGCTGCTGATACAGCGCCGTCATCGACTGTGCCACCTGCTGGGCGGGCGCGCTTTCGAGCGTGACGGCCTCGATTTCGATGTTGGCGGCCTCCTCCTCGAGGGTCTCGATGTAGTCGGTGATGACGTCCATGACCTCGTTCGGCGCCTTGACGACCAACGTATTTGTCGTGGGGTTGGAAACGAGGACGACCTGCTCGCTGCTGTAGGTCACGCCGGCGGCGCCGCTCTGGATCTGCTGGAGCTGGGCCTGCAACGCCGCCAGGGCCTGGTTCTGGTCCTTCGGCAGGGCCGGCGTTTTGGGCGCCGAGCGCCGGTCGAGCCTCAGCACGGCTTTCAGCTCACGTTCGACGTCGTCGGCGTCCAGGTTCACCAGATGGAAGAACTGCATGTCGCCGGGGGGCAGGCCGGGGATGTCCATCTTGGCGAGGAGGTCCTCGATGTCGCGGTACATGTCGGGCGGGGCGACGACGATGATGTATCCCGTTCGGGAGTCGGGGACGACGCGGACCTTCTTCGCTCCGCGCGTCATGCTGCGTCCCGTCCGCATGAGGTCGCGGAGGTCCATCCGTGACTCGGGCTTCTCTTCCTCTTCCTCCTTCTTGCCCTTCGGCTGTTGCGGCTGCTTGGGCTGTGGCACGGCGACGGCCTTGGGCTCGTTGAAGACGCGGTCCAACAACAGGGCCGCGACATTCACGTCGAGGTATTTGGGCTTGTAGACCTTGTACTCGAACTCGCGTCCCAGGGGCGGGGCCAGCTCTTCCTGCAGCCGATAGATGAGGTCCTCCATCTCCTTCACGCGACGATCGGGGCCCTTGATCTGGACCACACCCGTGGCTTCGTCGATCGTGATCGTGACCGGGGGTCCCTCATCACCAGCGGCGGTTGCGGGGGCACCAAAGGCGGTGCCAGCTTCCCGTGCGGTGGCGCCTTCCGAGGGCGTGGTTGGTCTTGCCTGGGCGGAAGCACCCTGCTCCTTGGCCGGTTTCCGCTCCGGGGTCCGCTCGATCGCGAATCGGGGCTTGGTCGTGGGCGTCGCCAGCTTGGCCGGTGAGGGAGTCTTGAGTGCGGAGGCAGGCGCCGGCGCGGCCTTTGCCGCCGCGTCGACCGAGCGGGGCGCCGCCTTGGCGGGCGGGGACGGGGCTTGCTTGGCCGCGGCAGCTTTGGGGGCCGGTTCAGGCGTCTTTGGCGCGGGCCTAACGGGCTGGGCCACTCGAACCGGTTCCTTTGTGGCCGGGGTGGGGGCGACTTTGGCGACCGGCGTTTTGACGGGGGCCGTCGTGGCGACCACGGGCTTGGCCCTCTTCGTTGGCTTGGTCAGGGCCTCGCGAGCGACCTTGGCCGGTGCGGTCGTCGGGGCGGTCTTGGCCGCCGCCGCAGCGGGGGCGCGCTTCCTAGGAGTCGGCTGCGCCGGGGCCGTCGCTGTCGCGGGCTTGCCCGTGAAGCGGTTCTTTCGTTCGGCTGTCGTGTCGGCCTTCTTGGCGGGCGGGGCGGCGGGCTCGGCTTTCCTGACGGCGGGAGCGGTCGTGGCCGGCTTGGTCACGGCCGCGGCGCCGCAGACGATCGTGTCGAGCCGGCGCTCCAGGACGATCAAGGTGCTCGGCGGCACGAATCGAACCGCGCCGCCAGCGCCGGTCTTGTTGTAGCGGTAGCGGCGCGTCGATCGCTGACGACGGGCCTCGTCCGGCTTGAGCTCCTTGGCTTTCTCCTCGGCCTCCTTTGCCTCGTCGATCCGCTTGATCGCGTCGTCGATTCCGATCTCCGTGACCAGTTCGCGGACGTCCTTGCCCTTTAGGACCTCAGCCGTGTCCTTCTTGCCCAGATAGCCCCACCGCTCGAGGTACTGCTTGATCTCATCGCCCTTGAGCGTGCCCAGATCGACCGTCCGCGTCACGGGCGGCTTGCTCTTGTTCTTCTCCTCGAACATATCAACCAGCTTCCGCACGGCGGCGATCTGGTTCGGGTTTCCGCTGACCATGAGGACCGACGAGTCGCCGTAGAGCGTTTCGAGCGTGGGGGCCTTCTTGCCGAACTGCTTTTCCAGCAGGCTCTCCAGGTCGTACAACAGGTCATACGCGTCGGAGTATTTCAGGCGGATGAACTCGAACGGTTGCCGGTCGATGGGCCGCAACTCCCCAGTGTCCGGGTCGATCTCCATCTCGGGCTTCTCGAAGACGTCGATGATCTTTTGGACCATGGTCTGCTGGTTGGGCGTGCCGGCGACGAAGACGGCGTTCATCATGTAGTTGCTGGTCACCTGGACCGGGGTCCGCCTTGACCTGGCGCCGGCGGCGGCGTTGACCATCTGCGTGACGACGGTGGCGACCTCCTCGGCGTCGGACTCGGTCAGGCGGTACATCTTGAACTGGACGCCGCCGGCGACGGACTTCTGCTCGATCTGCTCGATGAGCGCCTTGACGCGATCCAGCTCGCGGGGCAGCCCCTTGAGGATCAGCGTGTTGCTCGCGGCGTCGGGGACGATGGTCACGGCCAGCCCGGTGTAATCGCCGCCGCCCTTCTTGGGCCGGACGGGCTCCTGCCCCTCGCGATCGCGGAGGATCTGCGTGAGGACCTGGGCCACGGCGGTGGCCTCGGCCTTTTCGATCTCGACGATCTCGACCGTTTCACCGGTCCAGACGGGGTCCTCGACGTCCAGCTCCTTGATCAGCTCGCCCGCCATGGTCAGGAGCTGGCTGGGGGCGGTGATGATCATCCGGTTGTTCCGGACGTCCGGGATGATGACCAGGTTCGTGCCGCGGCGCTGGCGCTGGCCCTCTCTCAGGGCGATCTCCTGTGCCTTGGCCTGGAGCATCGGCTGGATGATGCTGGTGATCTCCCGCGCGCGGGCGATGTCGAGCGGGAAGAACTTCGTCTGCGTGTCGGCGAACTCCTCGACGTCGAGCTCCTTGATCCATCGCCGGATCTCGACCATCTTCTTTGCGGGGGCCTGGGCGATGATGTTCGGCCCGACGACGTTGAGCCGGACGTCGCTCTCCGCTCGCCGTCCCTGATTCCGCATGGGCTGGAACATCTGGGTGATGACGCCGACGAGCTGGCTCGGGTTGGCGTACTTGACCTCGATCTTCTCCTCCTGGATGCCCTGGAGCTCGGCGGCCTCGTCCATCTCCTTGGCGAGCTTCTCGATGTCCTTGAAGTCCGCCTCGCTGGCGGCGACGAAGATCCGGTTGGTCATGATTTCCGGCACGATGTACACCGGCGTGGCGGTGTAGCTCTTGGCCTTGCGGAGCTGTTGCCGCCCGCTGAACATCGCCTGGAGGGTGCTGGCGACGTAGCTGACGTCGGCCTTGTTCAGCTCGATCGTTCGGACCTGGCCCTTGAGGCCCATCGCCTCGGTATCGAGCTCCTTGATCAGCTCCATGGCGATCTTGGTTTCGGCGTCGGCGGCCATGATGAGCAGGCGGTTGGTCCTCGACTCGGGGGTGATGGTCACCTCGGGCTGGACGTAGCGTCCGCGCCGGCTCCGCGTGCGCTCGACGATCAGGGGCTGGAGCATGCCGGCCAGGTAGCTCGCGTCGGCGTGCTGGATCTCGACGATGGTGAGGGTGCGGGTCCGCTTGGCGGCGCCCTTCTGGCGCTGGACGATGATCTCGTCGATGTCCTTCATGAGCGACTTCGGGGCCGAGACCATCAGCTCGTTGTTCTGCGTGTCGGGGATGAACAGGACGTTGCCGCGCTGCCGGCGGGCGTCCTCGGCGAAGAGCTGGTTGAGGGTGGAGATGAGCGAGTTGAGGTCGACCTCGGGCAGCTCGTACGTCTTGATCTCGAGCTTGGCGCGATCCTCGGTATCGACGGTCTTGACGAACTGCTCGATCTCGTCGAGGCGGTCCTTCGGGCCGTTGAGGATGATGTCGGCCCCGCTCATGACCATGAAGGTCTCGATGAAGCGCTGGCGTTGGCCGGTCTTGGTTCGCTGGCTCAGGAACAGCGTCTGGACCATGCTGTACAGTTCGGTGGCGCGGATGAACTTGGGCTCGATGATCCGCCGCTCAGGCTTGGTGTCCTTGGCCCGCTCGTCGATGTCCATGACGAACTTCTCGACATCCTTGTAGTCGGTCGGGGAGGCCCAGATCAGCAGACGGTTGCTCATCTGGTCGGCCATGACGCGGAGCGGCGCGACGACGGCGCTTGCCCTGCCGCGGCGACGCCGCTCGAGCTCGCGCGTGTCGAACATCTGCTGGACCATCGACGCGGCCCAGTTGCAGTCGGCGTTCTTGAGCTCGACGGAGTAGACCTGCTGCTCGGGCTCGACGCCCTCGATGTCCAGCTCGCCCAGCATCGTCTCGACGAGCTTCATCTCATCGTCGCCGGCGTAAACGAACAGGCGGTTCAGGACGGTGTCGGGCATGATGCTCAGGTCGACGCTGCCGCGACGACTGCTGATCCGCGTCGAGACGAGCTGCGAGAGCTGCCCGTAGATGTTGGCGGCCTTTGCGAACTTCAGCGGGAAGACCTTGAACTGCTGGCGCGTGGCGGCGACGTTCTCCTTCAGCTTATTCATCGTCTCTTCGATCTTGGCGAACCGGAACTCCGGCGCGCTGACGATGAGCAAGCCCATCTGGGGATCGGGGATGAACGTCCCCTTGCCCGCCATGGTCTGGCTGAGCAGGCGGGCAAGCTGCGAGACGTTGACGTCGCCGACGCGGTAGGTCCGGACGATGGGCTGGTTCTTGTCCTCGACGTCCAACTCCTCGACCAGCTTGAGCAGATCGGGCATCTTGTCCTTGGGCGCTTCGAGGTAGAAGCTACTGCCGGTGGCCGGCAGGGCGCGGATGTCCGGGACGTCTTTCTGGCGAATCCCCCGTCGATGCGGGGGTTCGTAGATCGCGGTGATCGCGGCCATGAGCTGGCCCTGGCTGGCGAACTTCGGGGTGATGAGCTTGCGTTCCTTCTCCTTGGCGACGTAGGCCGCCTCGCGCTCCATCACGAACTTCCGGATGTCCGCGAAGTCGGTCTCGGCGCAGGTGATGAGCAGCGTGTTGGTCATGTCCTCCGGCACGACGCGGATGGGGATGAGGTCCTGTGCCGAGCCGCCGCTCTGGACGCGACGCCGCTTGAGCTCTTCCGGCGTAAAGACCTGCTGGATCTTACCCGCCATGTAATTGCAGTCGATGCGGTCGAGCTCGATCGTGAAGAGCTTGGCCTCCTTGATCATTCCCGGGACGTCGAGCTTCTCGAGCATCTTCTTGACCAGATCCATCTCTTCCTTGGCGGCGTAGACGAAGAGGCGGCCGTTGCTGTCGTCGGGGATCACCGAGAGTTGCAGCCCCTGGTCGCGGCGGCTGCGGCGCTGGCTCATTTGCATGCTGACGAGCTGGCTGAGCGTGCCGTAGACGGCGCTGGGTCGGGCGTTCTTGAGCTCGATGATCTCGAACTGCTGGCGGGTCTCCTCGATCTCCGTCTGCAGCTTGGTCATCATCTCCTCGATCTGCTTGTACTGGTATTCGGGGGCGCTGACGATGACCATTCCCATCTGCGGGTCGGCCATGTAGGTGCCCTTGCCCTGCATCGTCGTCTGGAGCAGCCGGGTGAGCTGTCGGACGTCGACGTCCTTGAGCTTGTAGGTGCGGACGAGGGGGCGGTTTTTGTCCTCGACATCGAGGTCGGTGATGAGCTTCTTGAGTTCGACCATCTTGTCCTTGGGCGCTTCCAGGTAGAAGCTGCTGCCGCTGGCGGGGATCGCGCGGATGTCGCTGTATCGCTGGTAGCGCTCACCGGGGCGGCGCGGCGGGTTGTAGATGGTGTTGATCGTGGCCATGAGCTGACCCTGGCTGACGTACTTGGGCGTGAAGAGCTCGAGGGCCCTTTCCTTCTCGACGTAGGCGTCCTCGAGTTTGGCCACGAACAGCTCGATCTCCTTGAAGTCCTCCTCGGCGCAGGTGATCATCAGCGTGTTCGTCGTCGGCTCGGGCACCACTCGGATGGGCACCGTGTCCTGCGAGGCGAGGCCCTTGACGGCCCGGCGCCGTTTGATCTCCTCGGCCGTGAAGACCTGCATGATCTTGCTGGCCATGTACTCGCAGTCGGTGAGCTTCAGGGGGAGCGTGTGCAGCACGGCTTCGGCGACGAGGCCCGGCACGTCGAGCTGCTCGAGCATCTTCTTGACCAGGAGCATCTCCTCCATGCCGGCATAGACGTAGAGACGGTTGTTGGCGTCGTCCGGGTACATCGACAGGAGGAGTTCCCGGTCGCTTCGACTCCGCCTCCGCCCGAGCTGCATGCTGACGAGCTGACTCAGACGGCTGTACGCCTCGCTCGGACGGGCGTGCTTGAGGGAGAGGACCTCGAATTGGGCCTCTTCCTCCTTGACGTCGGCCTTGAGCTGCTCCATGGCCTTTTCGATGCGGTCGAACTGGTGAGCGGGCGCGCTGACGATCAGGGCGCCGCGGCGGGCGTCGGGGATGTACGAGCCGATGCCGCCGGTGGTCTGGCTCAGGGCCTGAGCGAGGCGGCGGACGTCGACGTCGCCCATCTTATACGTCTTGATGATGGGGGCGTTCTCGCCCTCGGTGTCCATCTCCTCGATCATCTTCTTGACTTCGGCGATACGGTCCTTGGGGGCCTCGAGGAAGAAGCTGTAGGCCCCGGCCGGGATGATGCGGACCTGCTCTTTCTGCGCGCGGACGTCACGACGGCGGGTCCGGGCGTAGAAGAGCTGCTGGATCATGTTCTGGATCTGACCGACGGAGACGTACTTCGGGGTGATCTTGACGCGCTCGAGCCCCTTGGTGGCGTACTCGTCGTCGATCTCCTTGGCGAGCTTGGCGATCTCGTCGAACTCCTTTTTGGGCGCGCTGACGAGGACGCTGTTGGTGACCATCTCCGGCCAGATGCGGACCTCCTGGATCGAGTAGCTGTCCGCGCGCTGTTTGTAGCCCTTCTTCTGCTGGAAGAAGGTGCTCAGCGTCGAGGCCACCTCGGCGGCGTCGGCGAACTCGATCTGGATCCACTTGATGGCCTCGGCGTCGTCGGGCAGCTCGACGTCGATCTGCTTGATCATCTCCTCGACCTGCTTCATGACGTCCTCGGGGGCGAAGACGACGACCTTGTTCTGGCGCGACTCGTAGGAGATCTGGAGCTGCTCGACGGCCTGCCGGCCGCGGGTCCGGCGGAGCTTCTCGCGAAGCAGCTCGTTGAGCACGCCAACCACGTAGTTGGCCCGCGTGTGCTTGATCTCGAACATCTGCATCTTGGACTCGGCCTTCTGGACGTTGGACTCGTACTCCTTGATGACGTCCTCGATTTCCTTCATCCGCTTCTCGGGCGCCAGGACCATGAGCATCTCGGAGCTGGTGTTGGGGATGAAGCTCCAGCCCGGCTCGTTATGCCGGCGCTGCTTGTAACCGAAGATCGTGTTGAGGGTGCTGGCGACCTCGCTGACGTTCGTCTTGGGCAGGTAGAACGTCTTGATCTTCATGCCCGTGGCCTCGGGCTTGTCGTAGGCGGCGATGAAGTCCTGGATCTCCTTCAGCTTGATCTTGGCGGCGCGAACGATGACGCCGCCGCTGACGGCGGTGATGGCCACGTCGCGCTGGACGCGCCGACCGGGCGGAATGAACAGCGCGCTCACCATGCTGGTGACCTCGCTCGGGGTGACGTACTCGAGCTTGATCAGCACGGGGGCGTTGGGATTCTCGATGGCCTTCTGGTCGATGTCCTTGGCGATGCCCTGGATGACCTCGAAGTCCTTGCCGTAGGCCCCAGCCACCAGGACCGTATTGGTGATCGGCTCCGGCCAGATCCGGATCGGCGGACGGTTCTCCGCGGCGCGCTGCTGCGGTTGCGAAGCCTCCCAGATCTGATTGATGGTGCTCGCGGCGGACGACGCGTCGATGTTCTCCATGGGAATCCACTGGACGACCTGGAGGTCCCGGATGCTGTCCTGCGTCGTGGCGCCGGGCAGCCTTACGTCGATCTCGGCAAGGATCCTCTTGGCATCGGCCATCACGTCGGGCGGAGCAACGAGGACGACTTTGTTCTGCCGATCCTCGTACGACACGCTGAGCCTGGCTCCGAGCCGGGCGGCCCGATCACCGAGGTGTTTGCGGAGCAGTCCGTCCAACGTCGAGGCGGCGTATGAGGCCCGGGTGAACTTGACCTCGATCATCTCCTGGACAACGGGCTCCTTTTGGCCCTCGGCCTTCTTGAAGTCCTCGACGATCTTGTCGATGTCGGGCAGGCGAGACGTCCAGCACGTCACCGTGACCGTTTCGTTGGGGGCGTCGACGGCGAAGCTCGGGCGGGTCTCATCGCGCTGGAGCTTCATCTTGGCGAAGACCTCGTTCAGCGTGGTGTGCAGCAGGTTGACGTCCATCCCCTTGAGCGCGTACCGCTTGACCGTGAGCTTGGCCTCACCCGGATCGTCGAGCAGCTTGATGAAGGCCTCGATCTCCTTCATCCGGGACTGGGGCGCGCGGACCATGATGCCGTCGCGCATGGCGATGAAGGCAATGCTCTCCACGGTCGACTGGCTGCGCCGACCCCGCCCGTCGGCGGTCCGCGGGAGGAACATCTGCTCGCACATGCTGATGACGTAGCTCGGCTCCTGGTACTGCAGCGGGATGATCACCGGGCGCGTGGTGGCGATCTTGGCCTCGGCGTCGAGCTTCTTGGCGAGCTCCTGGATCTCCTTGAACTCGTCGGGCGGGGCGCTGACGAGCACGGAGTTCGTGATCGCCTCCGGCCAGATCTGGACCGGGAGATCGCGGAACTTGGGACGGTCGCGGCGCTGCTTCTGGCTCCACATCTGCTGCAGGGTCGAGGCGATGTAGCCGGCGTCGGTGTTCTCCAGCGCGATCCACTTGACGCCGGCGGCCTCGTCGCCCAGGGGGACGTCGAGCTGCTTGATCATGTCCTCGGCCTGCTTGAGGACGTCCTCAGGCGCGAAGACGATCAGCTTGTTCCGTCGGGGCTCCCGCAGGATCTGGACGTCGCGAGACAGCCCGCCCCGCTTACCGCGGCTGAGCTTGGCGCCCAACATCTGCGTGAGCAGCTCGGCCACCTCGTCCACGCGCGCGTTCTGCAGCTCGAACATCTTCATCGTGGCCTGGGTGACCTTGACGCCCTCGGTGTACTGCTTGATGACCTTGTCGATCTCCTCGAAGCGCTTCTTCGGGGCGACGATGACGATCATGTCGGCGCTGGGGTTGGGCATGAAGCTCATCGAGCCGCTCGCCCGGCCGCGACGCTGCTCGCCGCTGAACATCCTGGTCAGGATGCTTGCGATCTGCTCGACGTCCTGCCCGGGGAGCTGGACGGTCTTGATCTCGACGTTCTCGCTCTCGGGCGAGTCGATGCTCTTGATGAAGGCCTTGATCTCTTCCATCTGCTGGGCGGGCGCGCGGACGACCAGACCCGTCCGCATCGGCACGAAGTACGTTCGCTGCTCGGCGCCGCGGCGGGACGTCCGTCCGACGAACATCGTTTCGCACAGGCTGGCCGTCTGGACCGGATCGGCGTACTCGAGCGTGATGATGGTCGGCTTGTGGCCCTCGCCCTTGGCGGCGTCGTCGATGCGGCGGGCCTGGACCTCGACCTCCTCCAGGTCGGTCTTGGTCGCGCGGACCACGAGGGCGTTGGCGATCGGGTCAGGAATGATCGTGGCCTCGATCCCGCCGCCGCCGAACCGCCCGCCGCGGCGCTGCACCTGGAACATCTGCGTCAGCAGATTGGCGACGTCAACCGCGGCGGCATTCTCGAGCGGGATGACCTCGAGCTTGCCCTCCTTGCCGGGCACGTCGAGCTTCTGGACCAGCGACTCGATCTCCTGGAACGCCGGCTCGAGCGTCGTGACGAAGAGCATGTTGTTCTTGCGATCGGCGCCGATGACGACGGACGCGCGACCGATGCGGCCGCGAAGCGCGTTGTTCAGCGTGTTAGCGATCTCCTCGGCGTCGCCGTTCTTGATTTCGAGGGTCCGCATGACCGGGTCCATGCTGACGGCCTGCTCGTCGAACTCCTTGATCTGCGGCTCGACCTCTTTCCAGTCCTTCTCGAGACAGATCACGACCAGCACGGAGCTTTGCTCGTCCGGTATGACGCGGAACGAGCCGAGCGGGGAGCCACGGCGGATGCGCCCGCCGCCCTCGGCGCCGAAGATCGCCTGGAGGCCCTGGGCCACCGTGCTCGGGCGGGCCTTCTTGAGCTTGACGATGTGGGCCTTGGTCCGCTCGACGTCCTCCTTGTCGAGCTCGGCGACCAGCTTCTCGACGTACTCCATGTCCTTCGGGTTGCCGACGACGTAGAGGGCGTTGCCCGTCGGATCGGGGATGACCTGGAGCTGCTGCCCGGGCGTCATCCGCCGACCGCGGCTCATCTGCCGCGACTGGACCAGCGTGTTGACGACGGAGTAGATCTGGTCGGCCTTGGCGTTCTTCAACTCGATCCGCTTGTACTGACCCTCGGGCGTCTCGACATCGAGTTGCTTGAGGAGTTCCTGGACCTTTTCGAGCCCCTCCTTCGTGGCCAGCACGATCAGGCTGTTGCTGGCGGGCTCGGCCTGGAGGAAGACGCGTTCGCGCTGGGCCCGCTGCCGGTCGTAGCTCGGCTTCATCGAGGCCTGCTGCGTGAGGATCGGGTTGAGGATGTTGGCCAGGTCCTCGGCCCGGGCATGCTCGAGCTTGATGAAGGTGGCCTTGGCGTCGCCCACCAACTCGGAGGCCTCGATCCGCTGGATCATGTTGGCGATGTCGTCGTGATACTCCTGCTTGGCCTTGACGATGATCGTGTTGCTCATCTGGTCGAGGACCATGTCGACCCGGTCGGCCTCGTCCACCGTCGTGCCGATGCGACCCCGTCGCTCGGGCAGGACGATCGACTGCAAGACGCGCTGGACCGAGGCGGCGTCGGCCTTCTCGATCTTGTAGAACTTGATGGTGCGGAGCTTGACCTTGTCCGACTCGTCGGGCTGGAACATCGGGCTGTCGGCGAACCGCAGGAACTGCTTGATGTAGTAGACGATGCCGGTGATCTTGAGCCGGCGGGTCTCGCCCACGGGCCCGACGCGAAGGACGTTGTCGGGCATCGTCTGCTGGATGTTGATGATCAAATCGCCCACGGCCGGGCTGTCCGGGGTGTGGAAGACCATGGCCCAGTCATCATCGTCGAGCTTGGCTTTCTCGAAGGATTTGACGTCCTCGAAGCGATTCTCCGGCGGGATGTACCGCGGCCAGTCGGAAAGGCGGCGGAGCGTCAGGTGGTTCTTCTCCTTCATCATCCAATAGCCGCCCTCCATGAGCAGCATGTTCAGCTCATGCATCGCCTCGTGGTAGGTCAGCTCGCGGGGGTTGAGGTAGGTGATGCCGCCGACGGGCGCACGGGGGTATGAGGTCCCCATGAAGGTCAGGTCGCTCCACCGGCAGAAGGTATTGAGGATCTCGTCCCATTCGGCCTTGTGGAAGCTGAGGAGGTACTTTCGCTGCTCGGCCGGCAGTTTCGGCGTGGGCGGCGGGAGGACCGGCTGGGACACCGGGGTCGCCACCTTTGGGGCCGCCGGCTGGGCTTCGGCGGTCTGTTGAGGCGTGTCGGCGGAGGCCTTGCCTTCCTTGGCTCGCTCGCGGGCCTCGCGAAGCCGCTCGCGGAACCGGTTCCTTCGCTCCTCGGCCGATGGGGTTTCGGGTTTGGCCGCGGCGGCGACGGGAGCCGGCGGCGGTGGGGTCGGGGGCGCCGGCGACGGTTTGGGCGGCTGCTTGGCGATGGGTGTCGGCCGCGGCGGGGTGACCGGGGCCGTCGTTGCTTGACCGCCATGCTGCGTGGAGGCCCTTGCGCGACGCGCGATCTCGGCGAGCTCCGCCTCGGAGACGGTATTGGGGCGCTTGAAGTTCTCGGCGGGTTGCGCCGGGACGGGTGCGCTCGTGACCGGCTTGGGCATCGTCGGCTTGGCCCCTGGAGCGGGCCTGGCTGGCGCGGCGGCGGCCACCTTCACCGGCGAGGTCGTCGGCTGGGCCGGCTTGTTGGCCGGTTCGGCCAAGGCCAACCCCGCACAGAGCAGCACCGCCGCCATCGCGGAGGCCCCCGACATCACGTCGGAACGAAACCGTCTTGTCTTACGCATCGTCATAACAACATCCCTCCACGGTCTTGCGGGCGGGGCCGATGGCCGTACCCGTGTGCCGCGGTTTCGGCGACTTCCTTGGGTCGGGATTCGGACGTCCTTGCCGAGAGATCCCGGCGCCTGCTGTGGCGCCAACCCTACTTATTGTCTAACTGTTGTACCGCCCGGTACTGCTCCGGGTGCGATTGGGGGTCGAGCCGCTCCCCGTCCTTGAGGGCTTTTCCCAAAGGATAGAAGTAGTATTCCTTATTGGGCTTGCGTACGACCGCGCCGTAAGAGTCCACGTAAACCACACTGCCTTCACCGAGCGAGTCACCCACGCGGTGGAGTTGCTTGGCCTTGTCGGCCGTGTTTCGCGTCAACACCTCCTGCACGAGATACTCCTGCCCGGTCTTGGGATCCTGCCAGGGGTAGCGGGTCACGCCGACGACCAGGATTTCGCCGCGGGGTTTGGCTCCGCGGCGCGTGGGCCTGTCCATCTTGCCGTCGGGTTTCTTCGGGTCCGGTGGGGGCGGCACGATCGGCTGGAAGGGGTTCTTCTCCCAGATCATGGCGTAGGCTTCGATGCTCTTGCGCTCCAGCCGATTGGCCTCGGGCCGTGGTTTCTCGTCGATCTTGGCCACCCTCGCGGCCGGACCGTCCGGCAAGACGAGCGCCTCGATGTCGGCCCCCATCTTCAACTGCGCCTCGCCCGTCCGCGTGTAGTGCGGGGTCAGCGACAGTTGCCGGATCCGCACCAGGTAAGGCAGCTTGTAGAACTCGCCGAGGAACGTGATGATGTCCTTGGCCGCGCCCTGGCCGCTGACGTTGACCTTCACGACGCTGAGACGCGCGCCGCTTCGCCGCCCTGTCGTCTGATCCAGGGCCTTGTTGATCGTCGGCCTGCCGATCTTGCTCTTCTGGGCGACTTCCAGCAGGAGTGCCTTGAGGTTCTTGCCGGCGTCCTCCACGCGATCGTCGACCGTGTTGCCCTCGGCGAAGGTCTTGCTCGCCAGCGTGCGATAGCGCTCTTCGAGCTGGCCCTTCATGTCCACCTTGGCGCTGTACTTCTTGTAGTCATCCTTGGCCTTTCTCAGGTCGTTATCGAGCTTGTCCATGCGGGCGAAGAACCAGGTCCTGCCCTTGGTCGCCACGCCGACCACGCCCAGGACGGCCACGGCCGCAATCAGGATCTTCTGTCGCTTTTCCATGGCAAGCAACCCAACTTTCGACACTGACCCGGCGCCGAGTGCCGGGGCCTCGATCGGCCCCGCCTAGCGCGTCTTGCTCTTACTGCTGCTCTTGCTCGTCTTCGACGTCTTGGGCGTCGCCTCGGCCTGGGCGGTCTTCGGCGTCAGGATGAACTCCCCTTCCGCCTGGAACCCGCGCGGGTCGGTGACCTCTTTCGTCGTGCCGAGCGTCGCGTTGAACGGACCCACCCTCTCGAGCCGTTCCCTGAGCGGCTCGAGCTCGGACATTTTCTTGGCCCGAACCGACAGGGCGATCGTCCCGTCCACCTTGGCGATCAGCTTCGTCGTGTAGGCATCGGTCGTCGGCGGAAACAGGTCCGTAATCTTGGCCAAGTCGTCCAGCCAAACCCATTCCTGCTTTTCCCACTCTTCGGCGCGGGCCACCTGCTGCTCGAACTGCTCGACCTCCTTGGCCTTCTTCTTGAGCACGTCGACCTTCCTCTGGAGATCCTTGACCTTGGCCTCCGTCGCTTTCGGGAGCTGCTGCCGCAGGACGACGATGGCCAGGATGAACACCACGACCGTCGCGCCGATGACGGGAACCTTCCGCGCCTTGACCTTCGAGAGGTCAACCGGCTCCTTCGGGTGAAGGAAGTCGAAGTGGAGCGTCCCTTCGGTGCCATGCCCGACCGCCAACCCGAGCGGCGCGCTGAAGGCGGTCAATTCCTCGCCGCGATCGCGGAGCATCAGGAGCGTCTGGCCCGGGTTGTACAGCGTTGCCGGCGCGCCGAAGCGGTCGGCCACCTCGCGACAAAACCGCTCCTCGATCCCGCAGGAGCCGCCGACGACGATCGAGTCGATCTCGGCTCCAGGCGCGCTGACGCGGTAGGCCTCGATGGTCCGGTTCACCTCGACGATCAGGTTCGCGACCGCCTCTTCCTGCTCCTGCTCGGTGGGGGCGATGGTCACCGGGCCGGAGGGGTCCTCCAAGGCGGCCTTGACCCGGACCGTCGGCATGATCGGAACGCTCACCGACGCCGCGCGAGAAAACGCCAGGTGCCCGCCGCGGATCAGGTCGATCTCCGTGAGCACCGGGCCCACGTCCACGAACAGTTGACAGCCCGTGGAGACCTGCTCGCGCCCGAAGGTCTGCGAGACGGTGTTGGCGAACGGTCGAAGCCCGACCCGCTCGAGCTCGAGACCCGCGCTGACGCAGACCGACTGGAGGTGCTCGAGGACGTCGTTGCGGACGGCCGCGACGAGCACGTCGACGGTCTCGGACTCGGCTTCAGCCGGGAACGTCGCGAAGTCGATCCGGGCCTCTTCCAGGGCGAACGGAAGCTCCTTGGTGATTTGGAAGTGGACGACCGAGGGCATCTCCTCCGGCGGGACGTTGGGCAGCGAGAGCATGTGGAGGACGGCCTGGTCCCGGGGGATGGCCACCACGGCGCGACGCGTTCGGATCTTGCGCTGCTTGAGCGCGCGTGCGATGAACTGGCCCAACGATTCGGGATCGTCAACGTCGACGCCTTCCGTGATCGGCACGAGGACTCCCCGAATCCGGCCCGGCCCCTTCCGGCCGACCACCGCATGGATGATGCGGATCGATTCACTGTCCCAGTCGATCGCCAACATGTGGCGATCAGCCAGTGGTCGCGGTAATCTCACGGTCTTCCTCGATCGCTCGAATGGGCCAGGCAGGCCCCAACTTCGTCAGATCCCGAAAGTACTTGATGAGGGGGACCTGCCCCTGCATCTCGATCACGGCCTGCAGCCGGGAGACCATGCCCACATGGTCTCCGTAGCCGACCGACTCCACGGTAAACTGCCAGGACTGCGTTACGATCCGCAGCCGGTTTAGCTGCGCCCCCGTAAACTCCGCCAATTCCTCCGGCGTCATGATCCCGGCGTTCAGCAGCCAGCCCGGGCTCACCTTCTCTTCGTCGCTGAGCCCCCGTCGTGCCGCGACAAGCTGTTCGATCTGCTCGCCGGTCAACCCCAGGCACGCCAACACCGGCGGCGGCGCCGTATTCACGTTGATCACATGGGGTAGCGGAACGGCCACGATCGCCCCTAGAGGTCCCATGTTCGTCGGACGGGGGATCGTCGTCAAGCGGTCCATGGCCAGAAGGATGTCCTCAGGAGCGGCTTGAAACGTCGTTCCCTCGCCGTCGGCTTGCCCTTTGAGCTTGATTTCGCCCCCCAGCTCGGCCGGACTCTTGAAGACGTAGCCCTGTCCGCGGGCCTCCAGGATGAACTCCGCCAGGCTGCTGTCGACCATTTCGCCGAGGAGCATCTCGATCTCCTCGGGCTTGGAATTCAGGTAAAGCCGAGGCTTGTTGTCGCTCGCCCGGTCCTGGCCCATCGAGTACACCGTAATGTAGGGCAGCAGGCCGCGATTCAGGTGGCCGTCGGCGTTGTCCGGCGGGAAGTTTGCCGTCCCGTCGTCCTCGCTGGGGTCCAGGATGCCGTTGCGGTTGAAGTCCTCGCCGTAGAGGACGCGAGCGGTGAATCCCTTGACGAGCAGGAGCTCCTCTACCGTCTTGAGCGGGGCGTTGGCCGCCGAGTATGGAGGCGTCAACTGGCGGTAGTAGTCGCTCTCGGCCCCGGCGGGGCTGGTCGTGTCATCCTTGTCGCGCCAGTCGACGAGTGCGTCCACCAGCTCCTCGACGGGAAGTTCCGGATCAAGCACGGCCTGGAACAGAGCGGTAAGCTCCTGCTGGGTCGCCCAGTTGATGTTCAGCTTGCCGGATTCGTCCTGGATGCCCCAGCGGATCGGCTTGTCGACCTCCTCTCCGGCGGCATCCAGGTCGACGGCCACGATGCTGTATCGCCAGAGGGTGCCGAGCGTCTGCCCCTCCTCCTTGTCTTCCTTGTCCAGCGTCATGTCGTGCTGGCCGAACTCTTTGGCTTCCGTCGCCGGCGGGTAGAACTGTACGTCGCGCAGTTCCGGGTTGTCCCACCACAGCGACATCTTCGCCCGGTTCTGCCGGAGCAGCAGGAGGACTCGCTGCAAGCCGGCTTCGGCGGCCAGGCGGGTCTGCATTCGATTGGCGCGGGCCTCGGCCGCTCCCAGCTCGGCGCTGGTGGCCAGGGAAAAGGCCATACCCATCATCGCCAGCAGCATGAGCATGATGAGCACCACCGGCAGGATGAGGCCGCGGTTACCGGATTGTCTGAGCCGAACCGCCATATCTCTCGTACCGCCTTGCCTTGGCCCGATCGCCAACTGACGGCGCCCGCCGCGACGATCACTTCCCGCCGAAGCGGTTCTTGAGGTTCTTCACTTGATCCGCGATCTGTCCCGACTGTCCGGAGAGATCGCCGACATTTCCGAGATCTCCGAGGCCGCCGAGGTCGCCGAGTCCGCCCAAGTCGCCGAGTCCGCCCATGCCGCCGCTGAGGCCACCGAACTGCTCGTGGATCTCATCCGTGATCGACACCAGCTTGCTGCCGAGCCCCGTCGGGTCGGACTGATACAGTCGCACGACGGTCGTGTACCGATCCGGGTGGTACATCTTCTCGTCTTCCTCGTCCTTGAACTCGTCGCGAAGGACCCGCGTTTCGGACCCGCCGCCCTCGTCTTCTGTCTCCCCTTGCCCGAGCTCGTCCTCGCGAAAGGCCCAGCGCGCCAGCCAGGTCTTGCCGTCGTGATAGGCGAATCGCAGGGCCTTGATCTCCGGCGCGAAGACCTCCTCCACGCCGGGGTTCAGGTCGACGACATCGCCCTCCTCGCCCTCGATGACGGGTTCGAGCTCCAGCTCCTTGTAGCCCACGGTGATCTTGACCGCCTGGGGCAACGCGCTCATCCCCTGGGCCATCGAGGGGCGCCCCTCGTGGCCCAGGATCTTCCACTCGCGGCGGTATAGCCCGGCGACCATCGGCACCTCGGCGCCGTCGTCCAGCTCGACGTATTCATCCTCGTAGATCTTCAGGTAGTAGCGGACCTCGACCAGGTCGTACTGCGCGGGTCTGAGCCCGTCCTGAATCTTGTGGCGTTCGAAGAGCTCTCGATCGGGCAGTGCCGTCGTCAGGATACGAATCGAGTTTTTGTCTCCGGAGATGCTCGTCCCGAAGGCGCAAGCCTGGCGGACCTCACCGGCGATCCGATCCAGCACCACGCGGGCCAATTGCGACCGCGCGGCCAACTCGCGTCCCGTGACCTCCGCCTTCATCGTCGTTTGCGTGAAGATGAAGAGCATCGAGAGCAGAATGGCCAGCAGCGCCATCGACAGCAGGACCTCCAATAGCGTGACCGCCCGCCGACGCCGGCCGGTCTCGCATCGCCCCGCCGAACCGATCGCTTCGAGTTGTCGAACGTTCGCGGACGTCATGATCGCTTCACCGTCCCGGCATCAGGTTCTGCAACTGCTTCTGGAGCGACGCTCCCCCCGCGCCGCCCTGAAGCATCTGTTGGATTGCGTTGGTGTTTCCTCCGCCCTGAAGGGCTTGGTCGAGGCCGCCGGCCGCGTCGCCCGTCGCGCCGCCAGCAGCGCCTCCCGATAGCCCCCCCACTCCGCCGCTGAGCAGCCCGAGGAGGCCCGGAGCCGTCACGAGACTCAGCATGTCCTCGGTCGTCAACTCGCCGAACGCGGCGCGGACCTCATCGAGGGGCACCGCCTCCCCGCCCAGGAATCGCTGAAAGATCTCCTGCAACGGCGCGGGCAGCGCGGCGAGGAGCTCATCGAACCCCGCGGGAAGCTCCGAAGCGTCCGTGGCCTGCCCATCGGCCCCGGTGGCGCTGGCCGCGGCAAGAAGCCCGATCTCCTCCTCGCTCGGCATCCCGAAGTCCGCGGGGTCCACCTCGGCCACGATCGGGCGGAGGGCATAGACCGAGTGCAGGACCTTCCAGTCGCCGACCGACTCGGACTCGGGGTCCCCCGTCAGGATGTCGAGCGTTATCAGGTCGAAGTTCTCGGTGTCCGTGGGTTCGCGCTTGATCCGCCAGCCGTAGCCGGGGAATCGCTCGCCGAACGTTCCTTCTCCCTCTTCACCTTGGAGGTCGATGATCCGTTCCTCCGAATCCATCGACAGATCCATCTCGGCCAGGGCCCACTCGGCGAGCATGAGCCCTCGGTTGAGCTTGTCGGTGTAGTCGGCGGTCTTGAGCGCCTGGTTGACCTGGCTGCCGATCGTCGCGATGGCCAGGACCATGATGGCCACCGAGATGAGGACCTCCAGGAGCATCGCGCCTTGGGGGGCTCGGCCACGTTGTCCGGACGCGCGCACGACGCCGCGAGAGGACTCTGCAGGTCCCATCGCGGCGGCGACACTTTGAATTGGCCTTGCCGTTCGATGCACTATCTGGCTCCAGCCTCGCGTCCGCGAACGATCTTGCGCTCTTCCTGCTCCTCTTCCTTCTCCGCGAGGACCTCTTCGTACTCGGTCTCGGTCATCGTCCTCCGCCAACCGACCTTGCCCGTGCGACCGTCGATCCGGATCTCCCAGGTCTGGAGCTCTCCGTCCTCGTTCTCCCGACCGTTGGTCAGGAAGACGGTCGCCCACTCCACGGTGCCGTCCGCCTCGAAGACGACGGCGGGTCGGTTCGGGTCCTTCTCCTCCTCGGTCGCCGTCTCGTCGACGTCATCCCCCATCATGTCGTCGAGCTTGTCGTCCTCCTCGAACATCGCGTCGAGGCCGCTGGCGACCTCTTCCAGGCGCTCCTGCTCCTGGCGTTCTCGGAGCTCCTCCTCGGGCGTCTTGGGCCGGCCGAGCCTGACCTCCGAACACTGAACGCCGTCGAAAAGCGGCTCGACCCGAGCCCACAGCTCCTTGACCTCGGTGAAGACGCCTGGCTCCTCGATCGGGTCCTTCTCGACCTCGATGATGGGCTGGAGCGTCTCCTCGGTCTCCTCGGCCTGCTCGTAAAGCTCTCCCTCCGGCCAACGGATTCGATACCGCTTGCCGTCGTTCATGGCGTGGGCCCGGGTTAGCGCGATCAGGTTCTGGAGCTGGTCGATGGAGCCGCTCAAACGCCGCCGCTCGAGCTCGCCGGTGAAGACGGGCACGACGAACCAGGCCAGCAGCCCGATCAGGATGATGACGATCAGCACCTCCACCAGCGTAAAGCCGGGGAGGGATCGCGATCCGCCCGGCGAGCCCATGCGGCCGGACGGATCACCGTCATCTCGTGCTAACCCCCTTTGGACCGGCATGGCCTACACCCAACAGGGCTCCCCGGCGATGCGTCCCGGCGGCGCGTCCCCCCTACTGATCCTCAGTCCAGCTCTTGATGTCGTCCTCGGTGCCCTCCTCACCGTCGGGCCCGTCGCTCCAGATCTCATAGGTCTTCTCGTCGATCTCGCCGGGGAAGCGGTAGTGATACTCGTGGTCCCACGGGTCCTTGAGCATGTTCTCGTTATCAAGGTAGGGTCCGCCCCACTTCTTCTCGGCGTCCTCGTCTTCCGGCTTCTCCAGGAGCTGCTTGAGCCCGTCCTCGCCCTCGGGGAGCTTGCCCATATGCGTGCGGTACAGATTCAGCGCGGTGGCGAACGGCCCGGTCGGCCCTAGCGCATTCTGCGCCATGTCGATCTTCGCCTTCTCGCCGGTGCGAAACAACTGCGGCGCGACGAAGGCGGCCAACAGCGCCAAGATCGCGATCACCAGCAACACCTCGAACAGCGTAAAACCACTTCGTTTCTGCCTGTGCATCACTGCATCTCCTTGTTGATCCAAACGTGTCGTGCGTTTGGCACGCCTCGCGGCGTCCGATTTCCGCCGGACCCGCTCATTTCACACTAACCTGCCATCGCGGAGCTGGACGTCAGGATCGGCACCAGAATCGCCAGCGCGATGATCAGCACCATGGCCGCCATCAACACGAGCAACGCCGGCTCGATCAAGCGAACCGCCAGGTCGATGACCCGCGCGGCCCGTACCTCGTTCGCGTCGGCGATTCCGACGAGAACCGTATCCAGCGTGTTGGCCTCCTCGGCCACCGCGATCATGTCGATGACATCCGGGGGGAACATCCCGCTGGCACCAAGCGGTCTGGCCAGCGTCTCTCCCTGGCGGACGCTCTCGGCCGCCTTGTCGATTTCCTCGGCCAGGACCAGGTTCCCGGCCGAGTCCTTGCTCACCTTGAGGGACTGCAGAATCGGAACGCCGTTGGCCAGCATCGTGCCCAGGATGCGGCAGAAGCGGCAGATCGCCACGATTCGAACGATGTTCCCGATGACGGGCAGCCGCAGCTTCCAACGGTCGATGAAGAACCGCCCCGCCTCACTTCGAATGTACGGCATCGCCATCACGATGCCCGCGGCCAACACCACGATCACGTACATCCAGTAGTCGCGGATAAAATCGCAGACGGCGAACAGCCCGATCGTCAGCGTCGGGAGCTTGCCCTTTTTCTCCAATCGCTCGAGAAACGGGCGCATCTTCGGCACGACCACCGTGAGCATCATCAGCACGACGCCGAGACCGGCGGTCAGCAGGATCAGCGGATAGACCATCGAGCCGACCAGCTTGTTCCGCAGCTCGTTCTGCCGCTCCACGAAGGCGGCCGCCCTCATTAGCACCTCCTCGAGGAAGCCGCCCTGCTCGCCGGCGCGAACCATGGAGACGTGAAGCTCGTCAAAGACGTGCGGATGCTTCTGCAACGCATCGGCCAGACTGTCGCCGCCCGCCACGTCGTCGCGGACCTCCTTGAGGATCTCGACCAACGCGGGGTTGGGCGTGGCCTTGGTCAGGACGTCCAGGCTCCGCATCATCGGGACGCCGGCCTTAAGGAGGTCGGCCAGTTGCCCGTAGAACTGCCCGACGTGCCCCATCTTGACCCGCTTGCGACGCCCGGACAGCATGGACTTGGATGCCGCCCCGCCCTCCCGCACCTGGATCGGGAAGAGCTGCCGGTCGTCGAGCGCGCGGATGGCGGCCTGCTGATTGTCGGCCGTCAGCATCCCCGTGACCTGCTGGCCTTGGGCGTTTCGGGCTGTGTAGCTGAACGTCGGCATTCGCGAAATCCAACAGGGCCTCGTTCGTTACAAACTCTTTACTGTACAGCCTCTTGTGACCGAGTCAATGATCCAGTCCAAACGGAGATATCCGCCGATGCGGGCCCTCTGCGGGCCCCACGTCTCGAACACCCGGGTGCGGCTCGTCCCCCTGCCTCCGTGCTTCCCTATTTTACGCAGGACCCCCGCTTCAGATGCAGGAATGCCCCGACATCGCAAAGCACTCGCCTCTGGGAATGAGAAATATCATCCAGCGCGGCAGGCCTCTGTGATCAGGAACGGGTCCGCGGGGCGGGATATTGCCCCTCAGGCGTGACATCGGGCTCGCACGTCGTCAGCCCGGAAAACTAAGGGGGTCGGAAACCTCTCGGCTGGATCGGTTAGGACTGCTCGCGGGTCACCCGAACGACCTCTTCCACCGTTGTCTCTCCCGCGACGGCCTTGTCGAATCCGTCCTCGCGCAGGACCGTCAGCCCGTGTCGGCGGGCGACCTCGAGCAGCTTGCCCGACGAGGCGCGTTGCACGATCAGCTCGCGAAGCTCCTCGTTCATCAGGAGCAACTCGTAGATGCCGACTCGTCCCGAGTAGCCCGGGGTATTGGCGCACTTGCGGCAACCGGCCCCGCGATGGAGCTTCATGCCCGGCTCATAGGGGAAATCCGGCGGCAGCGCGGCCGGATCCGGCTCGTATTCCTCTTTGCACTCACGGCAGATCCGCCGCACGAGACGCTGGGCCAAGACCCCCTCGACCGAACTGCTGATCAGGAACGGCTCGATGCCCATGTCGAGCAGGCGCGTCGGGGCGGTCACGGAATCGTTGGTGTGCAGGGTGCTAAAGACCAAGTGGCCGGTGAGCGAGGCGTTGATGGCGACCTCGGCCGTCTCGATATCACGAATTTCGCCGACCAGAATCACGTCCGGGTCGTGCCGAAGGAATGACCGAAGGGCGGAGGCGAAGTCCAGCCCGATCTTCCGCCGCACCTGGACCTGGTTGACGCCCTCGAGCATGTACTCGACCGGGTCCTCGACGGTGAGGATCTTGATCTCGTCCGAGACGATCTTCTTGAGCGCCGCGTACAGCGTCGTGGTTTTACCGCTACCGGTCGGGCCGGTCACGAGGACGATCCCGTGCGGCTGAGCGATCAGGTGATTGAACCTGACGAGCAGCTTCTGCCCCATGCCAAGCATATCGAGATCGACCAGCGACATCTGCTTGTCCAAGATACGCAGCACGACGCCCTCGCCGAACGCCGTCGGGATCACGCTGACGCGGAAGTCGATCTCGCGCCCCTTGGCCTTGACCTTGAAGCCGCCGTCCTGCGGCAGACGCTTCTCGGCGATGTTCATGTTGGCCAGAATCTTGATGCGGCTGATGATGGCGTTCTGGAATCGGCGGATCTGGGGCGGGACGTTCGTGTTGTGCAGCACGCCGTCGACGCGGTACCTGATCTTCAGATCGTGCTCGTAGGGCTCGATGTGGATGTCGCTGGCCCGCTCGTTGATGGCCTCCTCGAGGATCTCGCTGACCAGCTTGACCACGCTGGCCTCTTGGGCCATCGCGATGTCGTCGCCGTTCTCGTCGACGCTGTCCGAGATGATCTCGACCTCGTCCTCGTCATCGATCATCTCCCCGATGGTGTCGCCGCCGACGCCGTAGTACTTCTTAATGACGCGATCGATCTCTTCCCGGACGGCCAGGACGGGCTCGACCTTCAGCCCCGTCATCATCCGGAGCTCGTCAAAGGCGTACATGTCGAACGGGTCGCTCGTGGCCACCTTCAGCGTATCACTCGTCCGCTCGATCGGAATCAGCCCTCGCCGATGCACCAGCTTGTTGGGCATCGCACGGAGCATCTCGACGTCGATCTCGGCCGCGCTCAAATCGACCAGGGGAATACTGAGCTGCTCGCCCAGGACCTCGAGAACGTCCCGCTCGTCGACGAGGCCCAGGTTCACGAGGATCCGATCGACGCGATCGGTCGGGCCCTTCCGCGACGCCATGGCCTCCTCGAGGTTCGACGCAGTGATCTTGCCCTTCTTTAGGAGTAGCTCGCCGACGTTGACGGCCACACTGCCTACCGATCCTGCCACAAGTACGCCCCTTCTACAATCACCTGTAAGTCAATACGACATCATTCGTTAGACGCCGGAATCTCCCCGACATCAACGCGGGTCGAAGGCGGCCGGAGGTGCCTCCGCGCACACGCTGGCCGTACCTTCCCCGCCTCAAGGTCTTATGCTTATAAACACCTTTCGACCAGACGTTGCAGTGGATTGCCCAGAAAACCGGCGAGCGAGCCCCAATACGGATGCTCAATAGCCGCTAATGGCCGTTTCTCAGCAGTGCCCCCGAGCAACGAACCGACCGAGGTCGACGCGCCCGAACGCCTAGTGGCACGCCTAACGCGTCGCGCGTCCCTGGGGGGACCGCGGTGGTGTCCCCTTCGCCGACCTTCCACTAATAAAGCGCCCCACACGGGCAGGCGTCCCCTCGCCGGTTATCGGACGGGTCGTGACGTCGTCGTCGGGCTGGAAGAAGCCAGTCCGAGCTGCCGGGCGTAGTTGGCCCGCACGTACTCCATGATCGCACGGGCGGCGATTTCGTGGCCCTTGGCGTTCCAGTGGATGTCCCAGTCGAACTGGTAGTCCTTGCCGTGCTTGGCGCGATAGGCATCGAACGTGGGCGTGAGCGTCATGAAATCCGCGCCGATCTCCTTGCACATCTCCGCGAACCGGCGATCGGCCTTGGTCCAATCGACGGTGGATCCCTCGGGCGGCTGGGCGAACGCGCTGTCGATGGCTACTTCCGTCGGCATGAGCACGACGAGCAGCGGAATGTTCCTTTCGCGGCAGAGGTCCCCATATTCGGCCAGCGCGGCCTTGGTCCCTTCCCACGCCTTCTGCCAATCGGGAGGCTCCGGCTCGATGTAGGTCGAGACGGTGGGGTTCACCGGGTGGAAGGCCTCCAGGTCCTCGAACCAGTCCAGGTGCATGATATAGAACCCCGCCGCCAGGCGGGCCACGTAGCGGTTCAGGGCCGAGAACGGCACGACGAGCCACTTCTTCTCGACCTTACGCGTGTTGGCGATGAAGTACTTCAACAGCTTGCCGAACTTCAGCTCGAGCTTCTGGCAGAGCGGGCCGTAGTTCTCCGAGACCAGCGCCGGCGAGATCACCAACGCCAGGACGTCCGGCTGGAGGGCCAGCGCGCGATGAAGGAACCACTTCTTGAGCTCGCCCAGCCCCATGGCCGGTACGCTGAAGGCGGGGACCTCGATTTTCCGTCCCGGTCCGGCCTGTGCCGTCAGCTCGTGTGCCAATCGCTTGTGGTACATCTCGTCGAAATCGACTTCCCACGCGCTCGTGTAGCTATCGCCCAGGATCACCAGGCGACGGACGTCCCCCGGCTTGTTCGGGTCGTAGGTGTAGTCCCGCAGCCACAGCTCGTTCAACTCGACGTCCTGGGCGAACTCGACCGGAACGCCCGGCCAGTATCCCCGGAAGCTGAACTTGCGGTTCGGCGCGTTGGCCAGACAGGTGGACAGGTCCTCTTCGGCCTTGGCCAGGTCCTGCTTCGCCTTGGCGATTTCCTCAGGCTTGGCCTTGGCCTCGACAAGCTGGGAGCGCTTCGAGGTAGCGAAGTCCAATCGCGCCTCCAGCTCGTACTGCCACTTGAGGTGGTCTCGGATGCCCACGTAGTTGTCGCGCTCGGCCACGGTGAGCACGGGCGGTGGATCCAGCCCCAGAACCCGCACCGCGATCTCCCCGACCACCAGCAGGAGCACTACCGCGAGGAGTGATCGCTTGGCGATCCGCCAGGCGCGGCTCGGTGGGCCAGCCTGGCTCCCGCCGTCAGGATGAGGCGTTGCCTCTCCCGTCGGGACCGATGACGTCTCGGCGCCGTTGTCGTCCGACATGAACGGCTCCTTTGAAGACCCCTCGCTCGGTGAATCCACGTCAGGCCACCGGCAGAGTCTAGTGTACGCCCCGGCGATCGATCAAGCCGACCCCGCCCCGGCATCGCCCCCGCGCGGAGGCTCCGTCCCGCCGCGGCCTCCGCCCGGCCCGAGACAGGCGTGGATGGCTAAGCCCTTGAACCGTCGGGGTCTTGACAAGATAATGGGCGTTCTGGATGACGAGGCGCGCCGTCTCTGTGAGGGAACCGAATCGATGCTCGTCGGGGTACTTTCGGATACGCACGATCGTGTTCCGCTCATCGCCAAGGCGCTGGATCTGTTCGCCGAGCGAGGCGTCGAGGCGGTCGTGCACGCGGGCGACATCTGCTCGCCCTTTGCCGCCAAGGCGCTCAAGGCGGCCGAGGCCAGGTGCCCGCTGCACGTCATCCTGGGCAATAACGAAGGCGAGATGGCCGGCCTGAAGTCCGTGTTGCCGCAGCTCTCCAAGGGGCCTCTCCGCCTGGAGTTGGACGGGTGCAGGGTCCTCGTGCACCACTTCGACGAATGGTGCGAGCCGCAAGACGTGGCGTGGGCCCGCGTGGTCGTCACCGGACATACGCACGAGGTCGTCAATGAGATTCGAGACGGGCGACTCTTCCTGAACCCGGGCGAGTGTTGCGGTTGGGTCAATGGTCGGTGTACAGTAGCGTTACTGGATACGTCCGGACCGAAGGCCGAGATCATCGAACTGGTACCGTAGGGACCATGGCAAGACGAGACTTCATCCAGAGTTCCACGCATCGCGCTGGATCGCCGCGACGCGTGCCGGTCCGGTCCGCGATGACGCTCCTGCTGGCCACGATCTGCGTGGCCGGCTGCGTCGAGCGGACGCTGACGATCAACACGGCCCCGGAGGGCGCCATGGTCTACCTCAATGATGAGGAGATCGGCCGGACGCCCGTGAGCAAGCAGTTCACGTGGTACGGCGACTACGACGTGGTCATCCGCATGGAAGGCTACAAGACGCTCAAGACGCACGCCAAGGTCCTGGAGCCCTGGTATCAGTTCCCCCCGCTCGACTTCGTCTCAGAGTGCCTCGTGCCCATGACCCTTCGAGACGACCATTACGTCGAGTACGAGCTCGATCCCCAGGAACTGCCCAACCACGAGGAGCTGGTCGAACGGGCCAAGCAATTCAAGGAACGAACTCTCTACAGCGAGCAGTAGACCCTCACTCGGGTCGGAAGAAGTGCCGCGTAATCCTTGACCTGTACCTCAAGCACTCGTGCCGCTTCCGGTCAGACGCTTTCATGCACCGCAGGCATCCTTGCCTGCTTTCTGGGCAGGCTGGAAGCCTGCGTTACAGCAGCGCGAAACTCGCCTATCGAAAACGGCACTATTCCCACGGATCGATCATCATCTTCACGTGCCGGTCCCGCGCCTGCTCGAACAGCCCCACTGCCTCGGGCAACGACTCGAGGCTCAACGTCGTCGTGACGATTCGCTCGTAGTCGATCAGACCGGCTTCGATCAGCTCGACCGACCGTCCCAGCGTCAGGGGCGGCATCTTCGAGGCGATGATCTTCGCCTCGGCCTGATAGATGTCGTGCGGGTTGATCGAGATCTTCGCCTGTTTCGGGCACACGCCGAAGATCATAAACGTGCCGTGCCGCTTGACCAGCGGGATCGCTTGCGCGAGGGCGTCCGGGTTTCCCGAGGCGTCGACGATGTAGTCGATGCCGTCCGGGGCCAGCTCGCCGACGCGCGCGGCGACGTCCTCGCCGCCGGGGTCGATCACGACGTCCGCGCCGAGCTCGCCGGCCAGCTTCCGCCGGAAAGCGACCGGCTCGGACTGAATCAGCAGCGTCCTGGGACTCCGCCCGAGGAGTTGGTTCCACAGGAGCCCGACCGTCCCGGCGCCCAGGATCATGGCCGAGCACCCCGCCTGGAACCCGAGCCGGTCGTACCCGTGGAGAACGCAGGCGAGCGTCTCGACGAGAATGCCGCCCTTGGGCGGGACCGAGGGCTTCAGTTTGTAGAGGTGGGTGGCAGGGACGCACGCGTATTGAGCGAACCCGCCGTCCACGGCATAGCCCACCGTGGTCGGGCGGCGGCATAGATTGGGTCTGCCCGCGTGGCAGTCCTCACAGCGTCCGCAGGCGATCAACGGGTCTACCGCCACGTTGTCGCCGACGCGAACGTTGTCGACGCCCGGGCCCACCCGTTCGACGAGGCCCGCGATCTCATGTCCGAGCACCACGGGAGGCGTAATGCCTTCCGTCAGATCGCCGTGGAAGATGTGGACGTCGGTCCCGCAGACGCCGCAGCCCGAGAGCCTGACCAGCGCCTGGCCCGGACCGGGATCGGGCACGGGCTTCTCGTCAAGGGTGATGCGACCGGGTCCGGTGAAGATCGCGGCCTTCATGGCTGACTCCTTCCAGGGCAGGGGCGCGTTTTGGCGACGTCGACGCCGCCGTGTTGGATCTCGACGTGGGGCGAATTATACTACGGTACGAGCGCAGGTGCTCTATCGCCTTGGGGAACGCCATGTCCGAGTTCTTCAAAGACTACTTCCGTCGGTTCGGGACGGAGGCCTATAGCTATCCGACCGTTCTGATCGAGCTATTGCTCATCGGCGCGGGCGTTTACGTGGTCATGCGGTTCCTTCGAGGAACGCGCGGCGCCGGACTGGTCAAGGGGCTGGGCGTCCTCATCGTGGCCAGCTTTCTGCTCGTTGACGTCATGGCCCATCGGTTCGGCTGGCAGCGAATCGAGTTCCTCTACACGAAGTACGTCTGGGCCCTCATCTTCGCCGTGCTGGTCATCTTCCAGCCGGAGTTGCGTCGGGCGGTCATGCGACTGGGCGAGACGCACTGGCTCGGGCGATGGATGAGCGACGTGGAGCACGTCATCCACGAGCTCGTCGAGTCGGTCAAGTACCTCTCGGCCCGCAAGATCGGGGCGATCATCGCCGTCGAACGGGAAACCGGCCTGGGCGCGGTGGCCGAAACGGGAACGCCCGTCGACGCGGAAGTCACGGCCGATCTCCTGAATACCTTCTTCTGGCCCGGCTCGCCGCTGCACGACATGGGGGTCATCATCCGTCAAGGACGGGTCGCCGCCGCGAGCTGCCAGTTCCCCTTGGCCGAGGGCGAGGAAGGGCTCCCCACGGAATTGGGGAGCCGCCATCGCGCGGCCATCGGGCTGAGCCAGGAGTCCGACGCCCTGATTATCATTGTCAGCGAGGAGACCGGCACGGTCTCGCTGGCGAACCGCGGGCGTCTGATTCGCCACCTGAGCCCCGAGGAACTGTGCGAGCACCTACAGGCCGAGCTTCAAGGAACGTTCGCCAACGGCAAGCACCCGGCTCGGACCGCACCGGCTTGAATGACCGTGCGAGATCAGGCGAGGGACTTCACGGCGGGCGCGTAGCATGGGCATCTTGCCCATGAACCATCACGGGCGAGACGCCCGTGCCACAGTAGCACAGACTGTCGCACGGCCATCTAGGCTGACTGGAATCCACTGGCATGGCACAAGCGATCAAGACGTTCACCATCGTCCTGGTGCTGACGCTGCTGATCTGGCTCTACGCCGATCAGGCCAGTAGCCAGACCAAGAGCTTCATGATGTGGCTGTCCCTCCGCCCGCCGCGAAGCGCGGAGTGGCGCTTCGCGGACCCCAACGCCGAACGCGTTCCCGTCGAGATCCAGTTCTCCGGACCATCCCGGAGCATGCGAGAGCTGCAAGAGGACGTCGAGGACGATCGGTTTCGCCTGACGTACGTCATCGAGGCCGATCCCCCGAGCGGGCCCTTCCGGCTCGTCCTGGCCGACAAGCTGGACACCCTCGAGGAGATCGAGCGACGAGGTCTCCGCGTCGAGAGCGTCAACCCGAGCGAGTTGACGATTCAGGTCGACCGGCTGGTCACCAAGGAACTGCCGGTCGTAGCCAAGGCCGACTCCTTCAAGATCGTCCAGACCACGGTCTCGCCGCCGACGGTCAAGGTCGTCCTGCCCAAATCGCAGATCGACACGCTCGCCGCGACCGAGATCGTCGCCAACGTCGAGGCGCTGGAAGCGCACCGGCTTCAGATCCGGGAGCACCTGCGGGAGGCCGCGACCAACCCCGGCCAGGCCATCGAGTTGTACGACGTCCCGCTGATCCGACCGCCCGGCGCCGTTCTCAAGGACGAGCGGGTCTTCGTCAAGGCCGTCATCGAGCGGCGGGACCAGACGAAGGCCCTCCGGAGCGTGTACGTTCGCTTCGACGTTTCCCAGGACCAGTGGACCAAGTACGATCTCGAGGTCAAGAACAACGCGGACCTGTCCATCGAGGTCACCGTGCGAGGCCCCAGCGACGTGATCGCCTCCCTAACGCCCCAGGACGTCCGCGCCTTCGTCGAGATCAACACCAGCGACGCGATCAAGACGGAAGGCTGGCTCACGCGAACGGTCATTTTCGTCCTGCCCGAGGGCGTCATCCTGGACCAGATCGCGCCCCAGGTCCAGTTCAGGCTCGTCGAGAGACAGAAATCGACCGCCGGGTACGCCAGCAAGTCCTATCCCTGACCTCGCTGAGGCCGAGGGCACGTGAGGGCCTCATCCCCCTGGCACCGCGCCGGTGCAGCGCGTTACACTGCCGCTCGCTCGAGGCCAGAGACCCGGGCGCCGGGCGCCTCGAACGGCTCGGCCGGACGGGAAGGCGGCAACCGCCTACCAGGGCGTTGCAGAGATCAGCGCCAGCGGTCGCAAAGCACGGAGGAAGAAACACTCAATGACGATGGTATCGCGAAAACACTTCAAAGCAGTCGCGCTTCTAGGCCTCCTGACGGCGACCTTCACCGTTGCGCTGAACACCGCGCGCGCCCAAGCCGCCGCCGAACAGAAGAAGGTTCGCGTCCTGCTCACCGCGGACGGAACCCACGACTGGCGGAGCAAGGAGCCGATCTTCATGGACCTGGTCAGCAGGACAGGCGATTTCGAGATCACGCAGAGCAAGGATCTGAACGAGTGGCTGCCGGATCGAATCAAGAAGTACGACCTGGTCGTCATCCACACCACCGGGGGCAAGCTGGAGGACGCCCAGGCTGACGGACTGATCCAGTTCGTCCAGTCCGGCGGCGGGGTGGTCGGCATCCATTCGGCCAGCGACTCGTTCAAGAACAGCGACAAGTACTGGGAGCTGATCGGCGGCCGATTCTCCGGACACGGACACGGCAAGTTCGGCGTCGAGATCGTCGACGAGTGGCACCCGATCACCGTCGGCGTGAAGGCCTTCGAGATCGAGGACGAGGACTACCAGCACGCGTATCACCCCAATGCCGGCATCCACGTCCTGGCCAAGAAGGTCGGCGACGACCGAAACATGGCCTGGGTCAAGCGCATCGGCAAGGGACGGCTGGTGCACCTGGCCAACGGGCACGGCGAGTCCGCGTTCAAGGCGCCTGAGTTCCAGAGGCTGCTGATCAACGCCATGTACTGGGCGGCGAGGCGCCCGGTTCCCGGTTCGGGCTACGTCGCCCTCTTCGACGGGACGGACCTGAGCCACTGGCGGATCGAGCCCGACAACAAGTCCTGGGTCGTCGAGGACGGGGCGCTGGTCAACAACCCCGGCAAGGCCTACCAGCTCGTCTCCAAGGAGCAGTACGGCGACTTCGTCATCCGCCTGCAGTGGAAGCTCAAGCCCGGCGGAAACAGCGGGCTCTTGCTCCGCACCGATACCGAGATCCAGATCCTCGACGACTATGACCCCAAGTACGCCAAGATCAAGGACTGCCAGCACGCCGGCAGCGTCTACTGCAACATCCCCGCCAAGCCGCGCGTCACCAAGAAGGCCGGCGAGTGGAACAGCATGCAGGTCCTGATGCGTGGCAAGGAGGTCAAGGTCTGGATGAACGGCGTAAAGGTCGTCGACGGCAGCTTCGACGACACTCCCGCATTGAAGAAACGCCCGATGAAGGGCTACGTGACGCTCATGTACCACGGCGGTGGTCTGTGGTTCCGAGACGTCGAGATCAAACCCCTATCGCCGGAGGACAAAGCAGGATGAGCAGGTACGTTCGAAACGCCGTGGTGTCGTTGGCGGCAGCCGGTCTGTTGGCAATGGGCGCAACGGCCGTCCACGCCGAGCAGAGCGAAGGATGCCCGAAGACGTGTCCGAAGAGCGCGACGTGCCCGCAGTGCAAGGAAGGCTTCAAGCCGCTATTCGACGGCAAGACGCTCAACGGCTGGGAGGGCGATCAGAAGCTGTGGTCGGTCAAGGACGGCATGCTGATCGGCCGAACGACGGGCGACCTCAAGCACAACGAGTTCCTGTGGACGACGAAGGAGTACGGGGACTTCATGCTGTACGTGAAGTTCCGGCTGGTTGACGGCAAGGGCAACAGCGGGTTTCAGATCCGCAGCAAGAAGATCCCCGACCGCATTCAGGGCTACCAGGCGGACGTCGGCCAGGACTATTGGGGGTGGCTGTACGACGAGGCCCGTCGCGGCAAGCTCGCCGGCTCGCCGGCCGACACGAAGAAGCACTACAAGCCCGACGGGTGGAACGAGTACCTGATTACCTGCAAGGGCCCGGACATCGAGCTGAAGCTCAACGGCTTCACGACGGTCAAGTACACCGAGAAGGACCCGAAGATCCCGCTTAATGGCGTCATCGCCGTCCAACTCCACGTCGGCCACCCGATGGAGATCCAGGTCAAGTGCATCTGCATCAAGGAGCTGAAGGGGAAGTAGGGCCCCCAGAGAGGGTCAGGCCGAATGCGTAAGCCGACGGCGGGCGCCGTTCAGATACTCCCGATTGCCGAAGCGCACATCGAGGGGTTTCGGGAGTGCCTGGATTCCGTCGTTCGGGAGGGAATGTACCTCGCCATGGATCGCGCCCCGGACCTCGACCGGATGCGGGAGTTCGTAAGAAGCAATATCCAGAACGGCCATCCCCAATTCGTGGCCGTCCGCGCCGGCGAGGTCGTCGGCTGGTGCGACATCCTGCCCGAAAATGCCCCCGACGCCGCTCGTTGTGGAAGATTGGGGATAGGCGTCCGCCGCGACTGTCGTGGGCGCGGCGTCGGCCTAAGACTCATCGAGACCACAATCGCCGCGGCAAGACGACAAGGATGCCGACGCGTCGTGCTGAACGTCCGCGCCTCCAACCGCCCGGCCATCGCCCTCTACGAGAAGGTCGGATTCCGGCCTGCCGACGCGCCCGAGAACGCCCCCGACGGCGACCGTCTCGAGATGGTGCTCATGCTTTGACGACGCGCGTCCAGCAACCCGCTACAGAGACAGCAGGTACACCGCAAGATCTTCGATCTGCTCCTTGCTCAACTGCGACGTCGCGCCGTGCTGATCCTTCTTGTTGAAGGTCGTCAGGACGTCCCGCAGCGTCACCGCGGCGCCGTTGTGCAGATACGGTCCCGTTCGCCAGAGCTCGACGAGCGTGGGCGTGTCGAAATGGTCCTTGCGGTCCAGCTCGCCGCGCGTGCCGACATCGTAAAGCTTCAAGTCGGTGTAGAGCCCGACGGGGTGACAGGTCGCGCACCGAGTTTGGGGATCCTTGAAGAGGGCCTCGCCCCGCTTGGCCTGGGCGGTCAACTCGCCGTTGGGTTGGCGATGCGGGCTGACGGCGGGCTCCAGCGAACGCAGATAGGCCTTCGTGGACTCGAGCTCGTCGGGCTCCGGAACCCGGAACAAGATGTGCTTGAAGCCGGCCTCCGCCGCCACGTCCATATTGGCCCGAACCCCGAGGGACATTGCCGGCGGCGTCTTGTGGCTCCAGACCATCGTCTTGGTGTTCTTGGGGTTGCCCATGCCGTCGTTGAGCAGGTCCCAGTTGAGCCCGTCCACGCGTCCGCCGGGATGGCACGTCGCGCAGCTCAGCCACTGCTGGAAGCAGAGCGTCCCGTCATGAAAGGCCATCTCGCCGCGTCGGACCACGTCGGGCTTGGGCGACGGGCCCAGGCTGACCTTCGCGGAGGGCTTCAGCGTCGAGGGGTCCAACATGACGACGTCGCCGGTGAAGTACATCGCCACGGCGAGGCACTTGCCGTCCGGCGAGAGATCGATGCCGCGGGGCCCGTTGCCGGGGACCTTCTTGCTGATGATCAGATCGGCCGCATAGAGGGCGGCCAGCTCGTTGACCAACTGCTCCCGCATCTTGGGGTCCTTCTTGATCTCGAGCCAGACGCTTTGCGGGCCGGGGTTGCGCGGGTCGGGGTTGGCCAGTCGCGGATGCTTCGAGAAGTCGCCCGCCAGCAGCTTGTGCAACCCGTCCAGGTCGATCCTGGCGACCTTGTGGACGCCGGCGATCGAGCACCACAGCGTCTTGCCGTCCTTGGCCAGCACGAGCCCCCATGGGTCGGCCGAGCCCTGCGACGGATGGTCGAGCAGCACGGTCGCATAGAGCTGCTTGTTCTTCAGATCGATCAGGCTGATGGCGTTGGTATTGACCCAGCCGCGCTCGAGCTGGGTCGTGGGGATGTTGAACCGCCCGACGGTGTGCGCCACGTACGCCCAGCAGCCGCACGGCGAGATGGCGATCTCACGGAGGAGCGTGCCACCGGCGGGCAGGCGGATGTCATGCGTCCGCTTCATCGAGTCGAGGTCGATCACGCTGATCGCGGCGGACGACGTCGGTTCCGTGCCCGCGGTCGCGGGGAGGAAGTTGCCGATCAGCGCCGTCTTCTCGTCGGCGCTGATCGCGATCGAACGCGGCTCGCGGAGAACCGGCACGCGGGCGGTCTCCTTGCCGGTGGACAGGTCGATCACGGACACGTCGTTGGTGCCCGCGTTGGTCACCAGGAGGAGCTTGCGTTTGGCGGCCTGCGCGACCGCGACCGGGCGATTGCCCGTCGCAAAGCGTCGCGCGACCTTGCCGGCCTTGACGTCGACCTCGGCGACGGTGCCCGTGCCGTGTTCGGCCACGACGACCTTCTGGCAGTTCAACCACGCCAGACCCTCGGGCTTGGCGTTCAGGGCGATCTGTCCCGTCACCTTGCCCGCTGCCGGGTCGATGATCGACAGCGAATCGGCCGTCCGATCGCTGACGGCGAGCATCTTCCCGCAAGGCGAGAACGCCGCGTCAAAGGGCGAACGATAGGGCTGCGTCTGCGCCTTGCCCGTCTCGGCGTGGGCCCATACGGCGATGAACCCGAAGGCGGCGATCGATACCGCCAACGTCACAAGTCCCGAACGGCTGGTCATACGGCTCATGATCGTCTTCATCATGCAAAGGTCCCCGCTTCCGTCAGTAGGTCGCTCCTGATCGCTGCCCGTTTGCCTGGGCCATCTCCTCTCGGGTCTTGGCCTCGATGCGAGCCTGCGTATCATACTTCGCCTGGCGCTGACATTCGATACCCACGAGCTTGGCCCCGGGCATGTCCATGCGCGGGGTCTTGGCGAGTTTTTCCGTGCCGGCTCGGATGATCGCGATCGCCTCGGCGTACCTCGGATCGTTCTTGTCCTTCAATCTCGCCAGACACGGGCTCAGCTCGGGTCGCGCGAAGCTCACCTGCGAGCCCCGCATCTCGGCGCCCTGATCGCCGACGCCGGCCCCCGTGAGCTCCTTGAGCCGTTTGAGCTGTTGGTCGTTCAGAGGCGACCGGCCGAAACGGTTATGCGGATAGGCGCTGGCGTACGAGCCGTAGTAGACGGCGTTCATGTCGATCCACGTAACGATTCGGTCGAGCTCCTCCTTGGTCAGCTTGACGTGATTGTGGTCACCACGGATGACGTCGACGAGCTTGCTTCGGTGCGAGCCCCACGCGTAGGGAGGCAGGGCCTCGGCCGGCCCGTCGTCGACGGCCTTGACGAGCAGCTTGGGCGCGCCCGGCGGGTCGGGAAACCAGCGGAGGGCCGACTTGCTCCGCAGCTCGATGTACGACGTGTTGAAGACCAGGCCGACGTCGCCGGCGAGGTTAAGCTTCTTGCCGGCGGGCTTGTCGTAGTCGTGACACGTGACGCAATGCTTATCGAATACGGGTTGGACCTCGGTCAGGTAGTTGAACTCTCGCGGCGGGCCGTACCATGGATCGAGCCGGTTGGGACCGCGCCGCATCGCGGCGAACGATCGATCGTTGGGCGTCGAGGTGAGCCGGTTGTCGTGACAGCCGACGCAGCCCGTGGTCTCGCCGGGCTGGACCATCGTGCCGCTCCGCATGCTCTGGACCATCATGTCGTCCTTGTCGAGCAGTTGGAAGAAGATGAACTTGTCGGCGGGGACGGCGAAGTAGGCCGAGCCATCGGGCTCAACCGGGGCCTTGCCGATGATCCGCTTGTTGTTTGTGCAGTTCCAGTTCATCGCCGGGGCCTGGGTGGCGTCGATGTTCCACAATGTGTGCGTCCAGAAGAGCTTGGGCGGGGCCTCGACGACGCGGATCCACTTGACGGCGCCGCGCTCGACGCGATCCATGCCGGTGCCGACATAGACGTCGGCCACGTAGTAGTAGCCCTCCTGGCCGGCGAGGCGCTTGCGGTCCGGGACGATCGGAGGTCGGGGCCGGGGCATGATCGGCATCGGGTCGAAACAGCCCGGCGGCTCGGCGTGGACGAGGACCTCGTTGCCGAACACGTCGATCAGAAAGACGCCGGTGGATTCGCCGGTGATGATCCGCGAGCAGAGGAAGTACTTGTCCGAGAGCGGATAGGGGTCCTCGTACTTGATCGGCATGCCTCGGAAGGTGTCGATCTGCCAGCCGGCGGGATGGCCGTTGTTCCGGGTGTTCGGGTAATCCCGGTTGTTGCCGAGCTGCCCGCTGATGTCGGCGGGCCAGCTCTTGACGACGGGCGCCAGCCCGTCGAGGGCTCGCGTCCGATCGACCACGGCGATGGCGCCCCAGGGACGGTCGTGGCACGAACCGAACGTGGCAACGAACTGCTGCGTACCTGGGACGATCCGGGCGTCCAGGATCGCGCCTGGCGACCAGGCGTTGTTGCCGTAGAAGATGGCGTGGTTCGTCCCGTCGGGGTTGACGGTCCAGAGCCCGAAGGCCGGGCCGAACTGCTTGTCGACGTACTCCCAACGGTCGTACAGGATCGTGCCGTCCGGCATCAGGAACGGGTGGCCCTCGAAGAGCGTGTTCCGCCCGATCTGGTGGAGGTTCGAGCCGTCGGCGTCCATCTTGAACAGGTTCGCCATGATGTGGCGGTTGCACTGACAGAGCTTGGGCTCGCGCGTTGAGGCCAAGACGATCTTGCCGTCGGGCAGGTAGATCGGGTCGATGTCGCTCAGTGCGCTGCCCTCGGTGAGCTGGCGCAGGCCGGTGCCGTCGACGTTCATCTCGTAGACGTGATAGTCGTCGGCCTTGTCCTTGCGCATGGAGAACAGGATCTTCTTGCCGTCGAAGCTGATCTCCGGATCGCGGGCAATGCCCTTGGGCACGTCCAGCAGCGTCGTCACCTTGCCGCCGCCCGCCAGATCCAGCGCCTTCATCGCCCCGCCGCCCTGGAAGCTGTTCGTATTGATCTCGCCGTTCTGGAACATCGTGGCGGTGGCGTGGTGGTCGGGCCTGTACTGCTGGCGGACTACGAAGAGGATCGGGTGCTCGCGGACGAGCGGATTGGCCAGGAGGGCCTTGCACTGCAGGGCACTGACCTTGGCGCTGAGGGCCTGGGCCTGCTCCAGAGACGCGGCTTTGACCTGGCGTTCGAGATCCGCCAGCTCGGCGAGAAACGCCTGCCCGTCGGGATAACGGCCTGCGTGTGTCGCGATGAGGTCCTCGACTGCCTCTCGGGTGGGACCCAAGATCCTCAGGCTGGCGTTCCTCGCGGCCTCGAGGGCTCGGCGCTTCCTCGCTTCAGCGCGGGCCTGCGTGGCCTCCGGATCGATCATGCCTTGGACGCAGAAGTCGTCGAACGTCGTGTGGCCCCACCCGCCCGTGTGGCGATCGACGACTTTCATGTAGACGCGCTTGCCGATCCACTTGGACACGTCCCAGGTCACGCGGAGCATATGCTCCGAGTTTCTGCCCCAGACTCGCAGGACCTCCTTACCGTCCTCCGTGCATAGCGCGACGTACGTGTGCTTGTCGTGGGCCCCGCCGCCGACGAGGAACGTCGCCCTCTTGCCGGACGGCACGAACACGGGCGACTCGATCACGCCCGTCTGCTTGTCGTCGTCGTGGCCCTCAGGATTGGCCAGCGTGCTGAGGAAGTACTTGCCCTGCTTGTTGTACTTGACGCCCGGCTCGAGCTTGAACTCGTCCCGGTCGAAGACGATCTTGCCGAATCGGCCCTCGACGACGGTCCAGCCCTGGAGATCGCCGGTCTCGAAGTCGAAGCAAACCTTGTCCTCGGCCTGGAGCGGCGCGGCGGCCAGAACGACAATGAGTTGAGCGACGATCACGATCCGTCCGCGCAGACATTGGGTTGTGTGAGTCATGCCACCTTCCCGCTTGTGCAATGGCTCGGTCATTCACAGCCATCATACAGGATTCGCACGTTTGGTGGGACAGCGCCCGCAGCGCAGGCTTCCGGCCTGCAATCGCACGGCGATGCCTTCCCAACGCCATGCAGGCTGGAAGCCTGCGTTACGTTCCTGCAGGCTGGAAGCCTGCGTTACTTGACCGCCCCCATCGTCATGCCCTTGCTGAGCTGCGTCTGGAAGATCATGAAGACCAGCAGCACCGGCGCCGCGGCCAGGAACAGCCCCGCCGAGAGCAGCGGGATGTTCGTCGTGTACTGACCACGCAAGTTGGCCACGCCGACCATCAGCGTGCGGACGGACTCATCGTTGAGGATCAGCAGGGCGAACAACAGTTCGTTCCACATCCAGAGGAAGTTGAAGATCCCGAGCGTCACGATAGCAGGTTTGGCGATGGGCACCATCACGCGCCAGAGGATCTGGAAATGGTTGGCCCCGTCGACCTGGGCCGCCTCGACCAACTCGCCCGGCACGCCGCGCAGATACGACGTCATGAGGTACGTCCCGAACGGTACGGCCAGCGTCACGTAGACCAGGATCAGCCCGATGTGCCGATTGAGCAGCCCGACGTCGTTCAGCATTGCATACAACGGGATGAGAATTACCTGTGGCGCGATCATCATCGAGCCGAGGATGGCGAAGAACGCCGCCCGTCGCCCCGGAAACCGCAGATGGCTCAGCGCATAGCCCGCCATGCAACACACGACCCACACCAGCACGACGGCCGTGATCACGACGATGGCCGAGTTGCCCAGGTACCTGCCGACGTTGGCGTAGTTCCAGGCGTCGAGGAACTGTCTGAGCGTCGGTTCCTTCGGAAGGGCATATCGGTTGAGAAGGTACTCCTTGCGATCCTTGAGCGCCGTCATGATCACGAAGATAAGCGGGTAGATCGTCGTGATGCTGACGCTGATCAGCGCAAGGGCGATCCCCCCCCTGCCGATCTTGCGGCGGGTGAGATAGCGAGGGCATGTTGGTCGTTTGGCTTGCTGCTTCATTCCATCTCTCATTGGTCGCATCGTGACGACCCGCGCAACATCAATCCTCCCCCCGAGACATCAATCGCACCTGCAGCGCGATCAGCCCGAAGACCAGCAGGAACAGGGCCGAGCCCAGCGCGCAGGCGTAGCCCATGCGATTGGCCTCAAAGGCCTTCAGGTACAACTCATACTCCACCAGCGTCGTGGCATATCCTGGGCCGCCGCCGGTCATCACGTAGATGAAGGCGAATAGGCTCGTGAACGACCAGACGATCAGGTTGACGGCCCAGAACTCGATCACATGACGCAGCGACGGCACGACGATGTGCCACAGGTAGACCCAGCCCGCCGCCCCGTCGAGCCAGGCGGCCTCGAAGATGGATCTCGGCACCGCCGCGAGCCCCGCCAGGAAGACGATCACGCCATGCCCGAAGATGCACCATAGGATCACGAGCATGAGCGTCGGCAGCGCCGTGCTCGGGTTGCCCAACCAATCGCGCGCAATCGCGTCAAGCCCGACGATCTCCAGGGCACGGTTGACCGGACCGTCGTATCGCAGCAGCGCCGTGAAGAGCGTGCCCACGATCACGGGCGACAATACCGACGGCAGGAAGAAGGCCATCCGGAAGAACTTCCAGCCCGGCACCTCGGCGTGGATCAGTAGGGCCAGGATGAGCGAAACGGTGATCCACAGCGGAACGGCCAGCACGAGGACGAAGTTGTTCCTCAGCGCGGTCCAGAAGACGGAATCCTTCAGCAGCTCACGATAGTTGGCTAGGCCGATGTACGTCGGCGCCGAGACGCCATCCCAGGCCGTGAAGCTATGCCAGACGGCGCTGATCGCCGGGACGACCTTGAACGCCACCAGGAGCACGAAGACCGGTGCCAGGAACAGCCAGCCGAAGACAAGGTCGGACCGCTTGCCGGTGAGCGTCATTTCGCCACGGCCCCCCGGGCCCGCTCGGCGGCGGCGGTCTTCTCGATGGCGGCCGCGGCGCCCGCCACGTCGGTCTGATCGCTCAGCAGCCGCTGGACCTCTCGACGAAGCGAGTCGTTCACCTCCGTGGACGCCCGGCTCAAGAGGTCGGGCTCGCCCCGGCCCGCCTCGATCCACGCATCGATCTGCTTGGCGCTCGGATCCGTGACCCGACCGCGATCATAGCCCTGGTTGGCCGGGAACGAGCCCACGTCGGTCATGAACGTCTTGGCGTTTTCGGCGCTGGCGATAAAGGTGATGTACTGCCACGCCTCGTCCGGATGCTGGGCCCATTGCGTGATGCCGTAGGCGAATCCGCCGCCGACCGGAAACTTGTCGGCGTCCGGGCCGGGCTTGAAGATCGGGCACGTCATCACCCCGATGTTCTCCGCGCCGAGGATCTCGCCGAACTCCTTCCAATGCGCCACGTCCGAGAGCAGCCCGAGGAAGAACGCCGCGTCGCCGCGCATGAAGACCTCGCCCGCGTCGGGAAAGAGCGGCGTGGACATCATGCCCTTCTGGAAGCAGCCGTTGTCATTTAACTGCTTGATCTTCTCGAGGATGAGCGTCACTTTCGGGTCGGTCCACTTGATCTCGCCGCGGAGGAGTCTGTCCTTGTCCGCCGCCGAGAGGGTCTGGTAATGGGCGTCGTTGACGAACCACTCGCCCCAACTGCCCTCGCGCTGGCCGGCGGCGATGCCCGCCTTGCCGAGCTTCTTGACCGCGGCGCACGCGGCGAGGAACTCGTCCCATGTCTTGGGTAGCTTTTTCGGGTCGAGCCCGGCCTGCCTCAGCAGAGCCTTGTTCGCGTACCAGATCAGGCCCTGCACGGCGATCGGCACGGCCCAGGGCGTACCGTTGGGGTCGTAGTTCTCGCACGAGAGCGCCCAGCCCACGAGTTGCTTGCGAAACTCGGGCGTGACGTACTTGTCCAGCGGGATGAGGCTGTCGCGCTGATCGAGCACCCGAGCGCCCTGGTGGAGCATCACGACGTCGGGCCCGCGCCGCGCCGCAGCCGCCGCCTTGAAGATCTGGTAGTACTCCGTGTGAGATTGGGCGTCGTGCTTGATCCGGACGTTCGGGTGAAGCCGCTCGAATTCGCGGTCGATATTCATCAGCCAGAGCCCGACGCCCTTGGAGGGATCGGCCGCGTGCCAGTCCCAGACGGTGATGGTGATCTTGCCCGACGCATCCGCGGCGCTGTCGCGTCTCGTGCAACCGAACAGGACCACAATCGCCGCCGCGACAAGCGTCGTAGAGAGTATCAGCGGGGCAGTCTTGCGAATGACGGCTCGGCGCATGGTCAAGCTCCCATGATCGAAGGTGCGTCATCCTACTTCACGTGAAACGGTTTAGCCAGACGGTTCGGCCACGGGCGTGAACCGCGGCAGATGATCGCGATGCGCCGTCAGCAACTCCTCCGCCAGCGCGCGGGCCGTGACGAGCGAATCGACCGCGCCGTCGAGCACCATCGCTTGGACGACCTTGTCGCGATCGCCATCGAGGGCGGCCTCGGCGACCGTCTCGACCCAGGCCAGCCGCGTGGCCAGCGTCCCCGCGAGCCCTGACGCCAGCGGGGGCTGGTCGATCGGGCGGAGGCCGGTGCGGTCGGCGACGGCGGGGGATTCGATGACGACCTCCGGCGGGAGGTTGGGCACTTGCCCGAGATTCGGCAGATTCGCGGAGTAGACCCGCCCGGCGTCCTGGCGGATCGACTCGATGATCTCGAGCACCTGCTCATGCTCGCCCCCGATCCGCTCGAAGTAGTCCTCCGGCAGCGGGCCCGGAGCACGGGCTATCTCCTTCATCTCCTCGAAGATCGCGTCACCGGCGGCGATCGTCGCCTCGAAGCTGAAGGCATCCACGCCCAGCGTCTTGCCGTAGTACTTGCCGCCGGCGAAGAATTGGGGAAAGAACTCGGTGACGTGCCGGTCGAGCACGGCCGGGAACGCGCCGAAGATTCGCAGCAGCTCCCAACTGAACGGGTTGTCGTCCGCGTCGGCGATCCTGTCGGCGGCGATCTCGCGCAGACGCGGCATCATGTCGACGCCCTGCACGCCGACCTCGGCGAACCAGGTCAGGTGATTCATGCCGACGGCGGTGTAGCTGAGCCTCGGGAGCTTCACGCTCAGCGCATCCGCCAGATACCGCGCCACGTGGAACACGCCGTGACAAAGCCCGACCATCTCGGCGCCAGTCGCCTTGCGGACCGCCCGACAGACGGGCGCCATTGGGTTGCCGTAGTTGAAGAACAGCGCATCGGACGCCAAGTCGAGCACGTCCTGGGCGACGGCGACCATCGCGGGGATCATCCGCAAGGCTCGCGACGTTCCGCCCGGCATGACCGAATCGCCCACCGGCTGATAGATGCCGTACTTGCGGGGGATGAAGACATCCTGCTCCCACGCCCGCCGCCCGCCGACGCCGATCGTGCAGATGACGGCCGTCGCCCCGGGCAGGACGTCCCGACGGTCGGTCGAGGCAGACAGCCGGATCGGCGACCGCCGCGCCTCGATCATCTTGACGGTCAGGTCCTCTGCCGCAGAAAGGGCTTCCTCGCCGACGTCCACGAGGGCCAGCTCCGCGTGCCACCCGCGCTGGATCAGATCCGCGACGAGCCCGCGCGTGAACATCGCGCTGCCCGCGCCGATCAAGACGATCTTCTCGTTCATAGGGGCCTCCCGCCGAAACGCGTGGCCTGCATTGAAACCTCTTCCGCCGGCGGATGCCAGGCTCCGAAAGAGACCCCAGGCTTCAGACCTCAGGCTTCAGGGAAAGGGGCGATTGACTCCGGCGCCTGAAGCCTGAGGTCTGAAGTCTGAAGCCTCCCCCTTCAGCGGTGTATTTCCCCCCACGGGTCTGGTAACCTTTCCGGCCGATGCCGGATCCGGCGATTCCTTCAAGGAGTGCTTCGATGGGAATGAGCGGTATGACACGACGAGACGTTCTGGCCCAGGCCCCTAAGGCGGCCGTGGCCGGGGCATTGGCCTCGGGGCTGGTCTCCGGGATGAGCGGGCAGGCCCGGGCCGAGGCGGACGACAGCCCGCTGAAGTCGGATCGCAAGATCCGCGTGGGCATCGTCGGCGGCGGGTTTGGCGCGAGCTTCCAGTGGCACGAGGACCCGAACTGCACCGTCCGGGCCGTCAGCGACCTCAGGCCGGACCGCCGCGACCACCTGATGAAGACCTACAAGTGCGACAAGTCGTACGAGTCGCTCGAGAAGCTCATCCTCGACAAGGACATCGAGGCGGTGGCGGTTTTCACCGGCGCGCCCGATCACGCCCGGCACGTCCTGACGGTCATGAACGCGGGCAAGCACGCGATCAGCGCGGTACCCGCGTGCATCCAGATCGAAGACGCCTACAAGATGAAGGAGATGAAGGAGAAGACCGGCCTGAAGTACATGATGGCCGAGACCAGCTACTACCGGCAGAACTGCATCGCCGCCCGAAAGCTCTTCCAGGACGGCGCCTTCGGTGAGCTCTTCTACAGTGAGGTCGAGTACTACCACCCGGGCATCGGCGCGCACAAGGACGGCCTGTCCTGGTGGAATGGCAAGAAGACCTGGCGGTACGGGCTGCCGCCGATGTTCTACCCGACGCACTCGACGGGCCTGCTGATCGGCGTCACAGGCGAGCGACTGACGGACGTCTCGTGCCTGGGCTGGGCGCCGAAGGACGAGATCGCCTGGAAGGACAACGTCTACAACAACCCGTTCGGCTCATGCATGGCGCTGATGAAGACCGACCGCGGCCACATGTGCCGGTGCGGCGTGTTCTGGGACGGAACCGCCCACGGCGAGCGGGCCCAGTGGTTCGGCACGAAGCTGACGTATTACATGGCCAGCAGCGGCGGACAGCCGTTCGCGCTCAAGGGCCCTGGCGCGCCCAAGTGGAGCGACCTGCCCGATTTCTCGTACATGCTGCCTAAGTCGATGCGTCACGCCAGCGGGCACGGCGGATCGCACACGTTCCTCACGCACGAGTTCATCGCCGCCCTCGTCGAGGACCGCGAGCCGGCCGTCAACCTGTACGAAGCGCTGGCCATGACCGCACCGGGACTCGTGGCGCACCAGTCGGCCCTCAAGGGCGGCGAGCAACTGAAGGTCCCCAGCTTCGACAAGGCCTGAAACGGTTCAGACGGACCGTGACACGGAGGCAACCCCATGAAGCGCGTTCAGCGATCCTGTCGACTTGGCGCGATCCTCGTGCTGGCCCTCGCCGCCGCCGGCGCGGCAGCCGAGGCGTCGGATGACGAACTCATGACCCACGGCGACGGCGAGTGGGCCCGCGACTACCAGTTCCGCCCCATCGTCAAGCAGGCCGTTGCCGATTCCTCAGGGCGAATCGTCTCGCCGGCCGTCAAGGGACTCGCCGGCGCCTGGCGATGCGAGGTCGAGCCCGGGCCGAACGCCAAGGGCACGGGCATCGTCGTCCTGGCCGGCGACGACGGCCAGGGCGGGCTCGAGTGCCTCATGGGCGGAACCGGCCAGATGCGGGGCCTGACCCTTCGCACCGCCGACGGCAAGGTCCTCTGGCAAGACGCCTGGGCGCCGTGGATGGACTACGAGCCCTGCGTCGTCGAGGTCGTCGTCGAGCGGGGTCGGGTACGGGCGCAACTGCTCGACTATGAGGGCAAGCGGCTTATCTCCCAGAGCGACTGGATCCAGATCGACGCCGCGCTGACGTCCAAGCCCGGCCTGATGGGCCTGATGACGGACAAGGGCATCGGGCGGTTCTGGGATTGGCGGATCGCCGCCCAGCCGCTGGCCGCCGTGACGCCCGATGCACCCAACAAGCGCCGGATCGTCCCGGGCGACCGGTGGGCCATCGTCGGGCCGATCACGTGGCAGTGGACGACCGCCGCCAAGCAGTGCGTTCGCCAGACGGCCGACGTCGATCGCGCCTGGCTGTTCGACAAGCAGGTGCGTGGAAGCCATCGCCGATGGTCGTGCCATGTCAAGGTCATGCCGCCGTCGGGCGGGGCGGGCATGGTCTTCCAGGCCGACGGCACGAGTAAGAACGGCCTGCTGGCCTGGCTCGGCGGCACGTACGGCGACGGATGCCTGATTCTCTATGACCTGACCAAGGGCTACGGCGGGGCGATCTGGACCGGCCCGCAGGGCAAGTGGAAGTACAACACGGAGTACGTCCTGGTCGGCGAGACCAAACCGGGTCAAGTCCGCGCTCAGTTGCTGGCCGCCGACGGCAAGACGATTCTCTCCGAGAGCCCGTGGAAGACGTACGACAAGGCCGTCACGGATCGCGAGGGCGTCATCGGCTTCCATACATGGAAGGGCGCTTCAGACTTCTGGGCGTTCTCGGAAGGCACGCAACTGGCCGGCGCCGCGGGCAAGCCAGCCGCGGCGACGGAGGGACCCAAGGCATCGGCGAGCGGCTTCGAGATCGTCGGTTCGGGCAGCCAGCGTCACATCGTTCATGCGAGTAAGGAATCGCACACATGGATCGACACGTCGATCAAGGGCATCCACGGCCTGTGGCGTGTTACGGTCGCGCCGAAGGGTGACGGGCGATTCGACCTGTGCTTCCAGATCTCCGAGCGAGGAGACGTCGGGTTCCTGGCAAGACTTGACATCGAAGGCGGCAAGACAATCCTCAAGCTGATGGAGCGGCCGGACAAGGTGCTGTGGTTCAGCAAGCCCATCCAGTACAAGGTCGGGACGTCCTACGTGCTCGAAGGCATGACGACGACGGATCGCGTCCGGGCGAGGCTCTACTCGGGCGACGGAAAGACGCTTCTGACCGACAGCGACCAGAACTACGTTTCGGACGCGCACAACACGCGGACGGGCTATCTGGGCTTGGGCGCGAGCGGAGACATCGAATTCTCCGACTGCTCGTTCAAGAAGGAGTGAAGAGGCCAGTCAGAAGCGAGAGGCACGAGGGAGTAAGATGTAGAGACAGCCTCCGTTGAGAAGGAGCATGCGGTGACTAGAGTGCTGATGATGAGTGTGATTTCTGGGATGGTCGGCAGCATGGCGTTTGCCGCGGGGGCGCATCGGGTGCAATTCTTGGATCTGAAGTTCCCGACGAAGGTCGAGGCGAAGGGCGACACGCTCACTCACCTGCAGAGGGCGTACGGCCGGCTGTGCTCGCCGCCGCTGAGCGACATCGAGTTCGTGCTGTCCGACGTGAACTTCAAGCTTAATCGGCGGTTCACCAACTACAGCGGCGACATCTCCGGCCGGATGCTCGGGGCGCTCGACGCGTGCGACCTCATCCTCGGCAAGAAGACCGACTTCGTCGACGAGCTGCTGGCCGGGTTCAAGAAGTACCAGAAACCCGACGGGCACTTCGGCGCCGATCAGGACCTGGACAAGGAAGTCACCCAACTCCGGGATATGGCCATCTTGTGGGGCAATGGCCGACAGTTGCTGGCGTTGTCCGAGCGACTCCGCACCCAGCCGGATCCGGAGATCCGCTCGATGGCCATCCGCTTGGGCGATTACATGATCTCGACGCGGAAGTACTACGGCAAGGAGGAGAACTTCAAGGGCGTCGGCGGGATCAAGGCCTCCGGCTTTACGACCTGCTACCCGTCGCTCATCGACGGGCTCGCGGCCCTCGGCGAGGTCACCGGCGAGAAGCGATTCGTCGACGAGGCGAGCTTCATCGCCAAGCTGTCACTGATCGACAAGGGGTTCGACGGCCACCACAGCCACGGGCGTCTGACGGCCTATCGCGGCATGCTCGACATCAATCGCATCACCAAAAGCGACCGGTTCCGCATGCCCGTGGTCGAGGGGCGGCTCGAGATCCTCGAGAAGTACATGGTGCCCACCGGCGGCGTGACGGAGTACTTCGACCTGCACTACGACCGCGACGAGGGCTGCAGCGAGGGCGACTGGCTCCGAGTAAACCTGTTTTCCTGGCGGGACAGCGGCGAGTCGGGCTGCCTCGACGTGGCCGAGCACGTGCTGCGGAATCACATCCACGCGATGCAGTTCTCCAACGGCGGGTCGGGTCACTATCTCTTCCGCGCCCTCAAGGACGGCGACGCGAAGCTCTGGTACGGCGGCGTGGCGAACCTGGGTTCGGAGTCGTACTGGTGCTGCAGCATGCACATCGCCCAGGCCCTGGCCGAGGTGACCGATTGGGGGGTGGTCGCGCATGGCAATCGCATCCTCGTTACGTGGCTGGCCGAGGTCGCCGCCACGATCCGACCGCCCGGACAGGAGCACGATATCACCGTGACGACGACGCGGACGGGTCGTTCGACGTGGACCGTCAAGGTCGACGCGCCCAACCCGGTCGAGGCGAGCCTCGCCCTGCGGGTCCCGCGAAGCGATCACGCTATCACGATCGACGGCAAGACCGTGCGAGGCCGCGGGAGCTGGGCCGACTTCACCGGCGAGGGCGGCTGGGCGACCGTGACGCAGAAGTGGTCCGGCTCGACGACTCTGAAGATCGAGCTGTCGGAGGACATCACGCTGGACGCGCCGTACGAGAAAGGCGCCAAGGAGGGCGGGCCGGTCTGCGTGCTCGCGGCGGGGGACCTCTACTGCCTGCCGGATGCTTGGCGGGTCGAGGACCTCGTCGCGCCGGAGGCAATCCCATCGATCGTCATGGCCGCTAAGAAGCCGACGAAGGGCCGTATCCCCGTCGTCATCGAGGGCGCGGGCGGCAAGACGCAGCGGGTCGATCTGGTACCGATGGAGACGCGTCCCGCCGGCGGGGCCGTGTGGGTCTTCAAGGTCCGCCGCGTCGACGAGTCCGCGTTCAAGGAACTCGCCGCCAAGGCGGCCCCGACGCCCAAGCCCGGCGTGCCCGTCGAGCTCGAGTTCGGCATCGAGGGAGAGTTCGAGCTCTACCTGAACGGCAAGTTCGTCAGACGGCACGGCGGCTGCGGCGAATGCCCGCAGATCGACGCGTACACCAATCGTCCGGCAAACGTCCTGGCGATCAAGGCCAGGAGCAAGGCGAAGAAGCCGGCCCTCATCGGCATGCTCCGCGTCGCCGGACAGAAGGCCGTGACACTGGCAGACGGCAAGTGGACCGTCGCCCGCGTCGGCGATCAGGTGCCCGGTGACTTGCTGACGGATGCGAAGAAGGGCTGCACCGACGAGGTCAAGGTCGTCGACGTCGGGCCGTTCGGGATGCCGCCGTATGACTACATCGCGGCCGAGAACCTCCACACCGGCGCCCGCTGGATCTGGGCCGAGGGCAAGTTCGACGCATCCAAGGGCTGGTGGCTCTTCCGGATCCCGTTCGACGTGCCGGAAGCGGCCATCAAAGAGGCGACGCGTTGAAACGCGCGGAGGCGGAGACCAATCCCGTGAGGACGAACTGCATGAAGAAGTCTTGTTGGACAATGTCGTTGCTCGTCGGGGAGTTCGTTGCGTTCGGCTTGGCCCCGACCGGCGCGCCGGCCGGAGAGCAGGACGTCGCGGCCCTGGCCAAGGAAGTCGCGACCAAGGGCTGGATCGTGTACGGTGCAAGAAGCCCCAAGGGCGATTGGGACCTGTTCATCATGCGGCCCGACGGCTCGGCGATCCGCGACATCACCAACACGCCGGGGTCCGGAGAGGCCGCCCCCCGATTCAGCCCGGACGGGACCAAGCTGCTCTACCGCCGTCTGCCCAAGGACGCCAAGATCGACCACGACAAGTGGGGCTTCCAAGGCAACCTGATCATCGCCAACGCCGACGGGGCGAACCCCATCGTCATCGGTCAGGAAGGCGAGTACCCGTGGGCGGCCTGGTCACCCGACGGAAAGCAGGTGTCTTGCCTCACCAAGAAGGGCATCCTCGTCGTCGACCTCGCGACGAAGAAGCAGGTCCGCCAGATACCCAGAAAGGGCTTCTACCAGCAGCTCTTCTGGTCGCCCGACGGCACGTGGTTTTGCGGCGTGGCGAATCTGCTCGGCCAGAACTGGACCGTCGCCAGAATGGGCGCCACGTCCGGCGAGGTCAACGCCGTCAACACGTATCAGAACTGCACGCCCGACTGGTTCCCTGACTCGAAGCGACTGATCTTCTCGCACCGCCCGGGCAACCAGGACGGCTATGGCTACACGCAATTGTGGATGGCCGACGGCGACGGGAAGAACCGTCGCCTCGTCTTCGGAGAGGACGGGCGTCACATGTACGGCGGGTGCGTTTCGCCCGACGGAAAGTACGTGCTCTTTACCTCCGGACCGAAGGACGGGTCCGGGTCGGACACGGACGGCGCCCCGATGCACCTGATGCGGCTGGCCGACACCCCCGCGATCGCCGGCGAGAGTAAGGCCCTCCGCAAGATCCATCCGAACACGAAAGACGGGCCCGTCCTATCGCTGCCGATGGGCTGGGAACCCCATTGGACCTACGCACAGATAGGGGGAACGAAATGACGCCAATCGTGGGATCGCGAAAGCATAGACTGGCGACGGGAACGATCGTCGGACTGGTCCTGGCCGCGACGGGCTGTGGGGGATGCAGCAAGGCCAAGACCGACGACGGCGCCGATCCGAAGGTCACGACGCTCGGCAGTATCGAGGTGACGGCCGAGCTCTCGGAGGTCGTCCCCTACGACGACAGGGTCACCTTCCCGCCGAACGACAACTACGACTACGTCTATATCTTCAAGTATCGCGTGCTACGCACGCATCGGGGCAAGGTCGACGGCGAGACGATCTACGTGGGGCAGTACAACCCGCTCAAGGCCCGATCCGAGGCCGCCGACGCCCGCGCCGAAGGCATCGGCGGCTCCGTCAAGCGGTTCAAGGCGGGCGACGTCCACCGGTTGGCCCTGGAGGTCCCGCTGGACGACCACTACATGGGCGGCATCGTCAACAAGTATCACGGCAAGATCGATCCCAAGACACCGCTGTACTGGGCCGTGTGGACGAATCAGGTGGTCAGGTAGCAGGCGCGGGCCGCGATGGTCTTCACGTCCCACATCTTCATCTTCTATTTCCTGCCGATCGTGCTGCTGGCGTACTACGCGCTGCCCCGCGGGCGGAATCTGCTCCTGCTGATCGTCAGCTACGCGTTCTATGCCTGGTGGGACCCGCGGTTCGTGCTCCTGATGTTCTTCGCGACGTTCGTCAACTACCTCTGCGGGCGGGTGATCGCCGGGGCCGGCGAGAACCGTCGCCGGGCCACCGCCGCGCTGGTCGTCGCCGCCGTCGCCAGCCTCGGGCTGCTCGGCTTCTTCAAGTACTGCATGTTCGTCGAGGGGAACCTCAACCGGTTGCTGCCGCTTTTCGGGGCCGATGCGCTGCCGATGCTGCAGATCACGCTTCCGGTCGGCATCTCGTTTTACATCTTTCAGAGCCTGAGCTACCCGATCGACGTCTATCGCGGGATCTCCCCCCCGGTGCGGTCGCTGTGGGACTTCGCCTGCTTCGTGGCGCTATTCCCCCAGCTCATCGCCGGGCCGATCGTTCGGTACAACACCGTGGCGGCCCAGCTCGTGGAGCGTTCGCACACGCTGGACAAGTTCTCGTCGGGCGTGGCGCTGTTCATCCTGGGCTTCGCCAAGAAGCTGATGCTCGCCAACTCAGTGGCGCACATCGCCGACGCCGCCTTCGCCGCCGAGGCCCCGGGCGCCATCGACGCGTGGGTGGGCGTAACCGCCTACGCCTTCCAGATCTACTTCGACTTCTCCGGCTACTCCGACATGGCGATCGGGCTGGGCCGGATGATCGGCTTCGAGTTCCCCCGAAACTTCGACTCGCCGTATCTCTCGGAGAGCATCACCGATTTCTGGCGGCGGTGGCACATCTCTCTGTCGACGTTCCTGCGAGACTACCTATACATCCCCCTGGGCGGAAATCGCAAAGGGCAGCGCCGGACCTACGTCAACCTGACCGTGACGATGCTGCTGGGCGGGCTCTGGCACGGGGCGAATTGGACGTTCATCTTCTGGGGCGCGTTCCACGGCGCGGTCCTGGCCTTTGAGCGGATGCTCGGCAAGAAGAGCCTCTACGCCTGGGCGCCCAAACCGATCCGCATCGCGCTAACGTTCGTTCTGGTGCTGATCTCGTGGGTCTTCTTCCGCTCCGAGACCCTGACCGACGCGATGACGTACCTCGGAGCGATGTTCGGGGCCAACGGCGTCTCCGGCGGCGGATCGATCCTGCTGTCTGCGGAGCTATACCAACCGGGCAGGCTCATCGAGATGGGATTGTGCGCATTGCTGGCCTTCGGGCCGTTGCAGGCGTTCGACTGGGTCAAACGACTGAGCTGGCCCAGGTCGATCCTGCTGGTCGGGCTGTTCTGCCTGTCGATCGTGACGATGTTCACGCAGGCATTCAACCCGTTCCTGTACTTTCAGTTTTAGGAGTTCGGCGGAGTGTCGAAAGGTCGCGGACATCAATGGCTGCTCGTGGGGGCCTTCCTGGCGGTGATCTTCGCCGTGCCGCTGGTCCAGGCCGCCATCGAGTACCGGCGAGAGGGATCCGTCCAGTTCCTCGACCTGTTCCGCGAGCGACCGACCGCCAAGAACCTCCGTGCCTTTGAGGACGATCTCGAGAAGCAGTCGTGGTTCGCCCAGACGCTCAGGCCCTGGATGGCGTACTGGCGATTCCGACTGTTGCGCGACGCGGGCGAGAAGGCCATCGTCGGCCGGGACGGCTGGTGGTTCTACAGACCGGGGGTCCGATACCTGATCGAGCCGCTGAAGGACGACCCGAAAGCAAGGACCGGCCAGGGCCCCGCCGTTGCCGCGATCGTGCGGTTCCGCGATCAGCTCGCCGAGCGAGGCATCCGATTGCTCGTCGTGCCGGTGCCCGGAAAACCCAGCATCTACCCCGACATGCTGACCGCCCGCGCAACGGACGAGCCGGAGCGAGTCCATCAGCACACGCGCCGACTCGTCGCCGCGCTCGAGCAGGCGGGCGTGGAGGTAGTCGACCCGTTCGACGTCCTCATGCATGCGCGCGAGGCGTCCTCGTCGGCCGGCACGACCGACGACCAGGGCGCCGTGTACATGAAACGCGACACCCACTGGACGCAACGGGGGTTGAGCGTCGTGGCCAGCGCGGTCGCCGATCGGCTCGTGGCGCTGGGATGGACGCGGGTCGGAAACGTCAGGTACGACCTCAAGCCGGTTTGCGTCAAGCGCCTCGGAGACGTGGTCCGCATGCTGCGGACGCCGCGGATCGAGGCGTCTTTCGTACCCCAGGAATTCATCTGTGGGCAGGTCGTGCGCCCTGAGACGGGCGAGCCCTACAAGGACGACCCGAACGCGCCGATCCTGGTGTTGGGCGACAGCTTCCTGCGGATCTACGAGCGCGACGAGCCGGGCTCGGCCGGCTTCATCGCCCACCTGGCGCGCGGGCTCGCGCAACCGCTGGCGTCGATCGTCAACGACGGCGGGGCCTCCACGCTCGTGCGGCAGGAGATCCCCCGCAAGCCCGAACTGCTAAGCGGCAAGAAGGTCGTCATCTGGGAATTCGTCGAGCGCGACATCCGCTTCGGCATGGAGGGATGGCAGGACGTCGAGCTACCCGTCTCCAAGCAAGAGCCGAGCCGCTCTTCATCCACACGGCCCTGACGAAGCGCCTTACGGCCGCGACGCAGCGCCCAGTCCGTCCCCCGCGAGCGAATCCGCGCCCGATCCCGCCTCACCGGCTCCGACGCACGAGCGCCAGGATCCCCAGCCCCAGCAGGCTCAGCGTCATCGGCTCGGGCACGACGTAGAAGTCGATGCTCCCCTCATAGAAGTCCATTCCCACGGTGGTGTCATTGGCACGCCAGTAGTACAGATCCCCCGAAAACTCGATCCAGGGGGAGATGCCGAGCGCGGTGAAGGACGTGTCCCCCACGCCCTCCGTGTACCACCGGACCGTCCCGTCGGTGAGCAACGAGCCGCTGAAGGTCGCCTTCCAGTTTGCGTCGCCGAGGGACTCGTAGCCGACCGAGCCGATGCCGTCCTGACCCACCACCAAGGTATTGACCACGCCGGCGCCCTGATACCCGCTCACCGCCGCCAGCATCGCGCCGAGACTCGTGGGGTCGTAGGCATACGTCGGCGCCGGCGTCCGGTCCACCCCGACGAGCTCCGGCACCGGAATCGTGCATGTCGAGTGCGCCATGATCAGATCGAATCGAAACTGACCGTGATCGCCGAAGACGGCCGCCGGCGTGATGCCCGGGTAGTTCGGATCGATCTCCTCCGTGCTGAACGCAAAACCCGCACCCCGAACGTCGGTAACGCTGTTGTACGCCTGCGCCCGGAAGTACGCGAGGTTCAGCGGATTCTCGTCCCCGCTGTTGTAGTAGACCGCGATTCCCCCCGTCGCCGTGCCCAGCTTGTAGCGCACCGGTTCGGCATTCGACACGCTCGCCCTTACCAGCAACGCCGCCAACCCAACCACCACCATTCGCTTTGCCGAGGTCATCGTATGCATCCTTCTCATAGGTGAAACCCTACTCCCAACCATACCCCCACGGCGCGTCCGGCCCGCCTGCAACGCGGGCCCCCTCCGCACCGTGAACACATGCTTTCATGAACCGGGCCACGACCCGCGTGGCTCACGCGCCGCCGCGGGGATCGGCCCAATCAATCGCAGCGCTGCACGTTCCCCGTCCGGTGGTCGGCCGTTAATGCCACCAACGAAAGGACGGCGATTTCAATGCTCTAAATGGAGGAGTCGTCGGACCGACGCAACCCGCACGGGACACCTAGCCCTCATCGTCCTCGCGCCTGCCATCCGGGAATGTCGCAACTCCATTCTCCCTCATCTCGAACTATACTAATTATTCTACTTTGTCGCGTCAATGCTGTTTTCAGCTATCCGCCGAGCCGACAAGCCGACGCCCCGGCAACAGGCGATTGAGCCTTAGGCATTACACAACAACAGATTACGTCAGGATTTCGGCAGGAGGTGAGCGGCGTCTCGATCTACTCGGCGAACTCGAGACACCGCTTGCGATAGTGAAGGTAGTCCTGGTAGCTCACCTCTTCGGGCACACCGTGGTCGCACGTCGGAATGTAGCCGCCGCGCTGGCGCATCGCCGGCAGGATCGCGTCGACCATCCGATCGATCGCGCCCACGCCCTTGGCAAGCTGGCGCTTGTCGATCCCGCCGAACATCGCCAGTTCCGGATACTCCCGCCCGAGCGCCACGACGTGGCAACCCGAGGCCACCTCGAACGGGCTCATGACGTCCATCCCGATGGACTGGTACAGCGGAATCACCGGTCCGGCCCAGCCGTCCGTATCGATCTGCACATAGAGGTGCCGATCGCGGTCGATCTGCCGCGACCGGACGTTGGCGATCAACTGCTCGTAGTACGGGAACAGGAACTCGCGGATCATCTCCGGCGAGATCAGCGGGCCGCGGTTGTAGCAGATGTCCTCTCCGAAGAAGATCTCGTCGATCGTCACGTACTGCTGGTGCCGCGCGATCACCGCGTCGGCCAGATCGAACCACGTCCGCATGCAGTCGTGGATCAGCGCCGGCTCGTCGTAGAACTTGTACAGCAGCTCCTCGGGCCCGATCAGGCTCCGCAGGTACATGTAGCCGCCGACGAGGTTCTGCGTGATCATCATGCCCTGGGATGCCTTGGCGCGGGCCTCGGCCATCCGGGCCTCCAGGTCGGCGTATCGCCTCGGCGTATTCGGGTCCATCCGCCACTTGCAGTTCTCTTTCCAGGTGGCCATGTCCTTGACAGGGTGGTCGAGGTATTCCGGCATGAACCCGATTCGCCGACCTTTGAAGCAGAGCAGGCGCCGACCCGCGGCGTCCTGCACGACCTCGTACTCGCCCCGATCCTCGACGACCTTCTCCTCGAAGCCGGGCACGAAGCCCGCCTCGCACCAGCCGAGCTGATCCAGGCTGTGATTGCCCAGCGGGTCATAGCCGAACAGCTCATCCAACGGCTCGTCAGAGGGCATGCCCTGCTCGAACCATCGCTCGAGGCAGTAGTAGCCGAACTCACGCTGGTAGAGCGGCGCGCCCGGCACGCGGGCGTAAGCGTCGCGAAGCTTCCTCGCACCGGGCGCCATATCCGCCCGAGGCACCATCGCATGGACGCCGTCGCACGTCCGCTCCGTCGAGTCCGTCATCGCAGGTCCCTCGAATGTCCTCGCAAGTACCGACAGCATACTCACGAAGGACGCCCCCTGGCAAAAAGGAATCCCCCCGCATGGACGCCGCCGCCTCAACGCCGTAACCTGTGTCCCGTCCCATACCACGAAGAGGAGGACCGTCCCGTGCACTCGATCACGCCTCTATCGCTCCTCGGACAACGCGTTGTGTTGTGCCTGGTCTGGCTCGCATGGACATCGTCCCTTGCGATCGCCCAGCCGACCACCTCGGACGCTCGCGCCGGCGGGGAGAAGGGAGTCGGCGGCTTTCGAGTCCTCGCCACGCACGCGATGTACAAAGTCCCTCGGACCGGGGCCGTCCGCGACGACGCCCTGACGCCCGAGGTGCGGATCGATGCCGCCCGGGACGAAACCGAGTGTTTCCAGCTCGTCGTCCTGCCGACCGGCGCGCCGCTGAAGAGCGTCACCGTCGAAGCGCCGCCCCTGACCGGCCCCGGCAAACCGATCCCCGTCCGATGGAACCGCGTCGGCTTCGTCGAGACCGCCAAACCCTCCTACGCGACCGAGTACGTCGGTTGGTGGCCGGACCCCCTCTTACCTCCTGCCCCCTTCGACGTCGACCAGGATGCCCGCCAGCCCCTCTGGCTGTCCGTCGACGTCCCGCCAGACGCCGTGCCCGGAACCTATCGCGGAATAGTGACCATCCGCCACGAGAAGCAGGCGGTCTCCGTCCCCGTCGAGCTCCGCGCTCGAAGCTTCCGCCTACCGAGGCCCGGAACGCTCTCGACCGCTTTCGGCCTGTACGCGTGGGCGCTGTCGAAAGGCTACCACGGCAAGAGGCCTTATCAGGACGTCATGTCCGTCGAGGACTATGCCCGATGGTGCGAGTTCCTCGGCAGGCACCGACTCTCGCCCAAGAACATCGGCAGTGAATACCTCACCCGGACGGGCAAGGGCGCGGACATGAAGGTCGACATGAGCCGACTGAAGAAGCTCATGATGCCGCTGGCTGACAGGTACTTCGCGCCGTACTCATTCTGCGTCTACCGGCTGCCGAGCGGACCCAGTATCGGCAAGCCCGGGATCGCCTCCGACCCTGACCTGGCGGCCGCTGTCGTGAAAGCCCACGCCGACGAGTGGAAACGCCAAGGCCTCCCGCCGAAGGCCTACATCTACGGATACGACGAGCCCAAGCCCAAGGACTACGACTTCCTCCGCCAGGCCTATACGAAGATCCGCGCCGCCGCGCCGGGCTTTCCGATCATGCAGACGATCAACCAACGCAGTCCCGACGAGCTCATCGGCCTCGTCGACATTTGGTGCCCCCTGACGGCCAGCCTGAGCAACTCCTTCTACACCGACCGAGCCAAGGCCGGCGATACGCTCTGGACCTACGTCTGCTGCAGCCCCAAGCCGCCGCATGCCAACTTCTTCATCGATCAGCCCGCCGTCGACCACCGCATGGTCTTCTGGCAGGCCCGACAGCACGGCGCCACCGGGGTCCTCTACTGGTGCGTCTGCTGGTGGGACGGCCTGCCCACGCCCGGCAACCCGCAATACAAAGGTAAGAAGGTCTTCCCCGAGGTGCCGATCCGCTCGCGGGACCACGGAACGTATCGAAGCTTCAAGACCAACGGCGATGGGATGCTCGTCTACCCCGGCCCGAACATGACCCCCTACTCCAGCATCCGGCTCGAGGTCGTCCGCGACGGCATCGAGGACTACGAGTACCTCGCTCTGCTCTCGAGCCTCGTGGCCAAGGCCAAGGCCCTGTCCGATGGCAAGCGCCCGTCAGCCGACGTGCTGAAACAGGCCGAATCGCTGTGTACCGTGCCTAAGACCATCTCGCAGTCGCTGACCGATTACACGAAGGACCCGCGCGTCATCTACGACCGACGCCGCGCCGTCGCCGACATGATCGAACGATTGGATGCGTTGCCGGGGAAGGCAAACTGAAAGCGCTTGGGCGGTTGGCCCAGGGCTTCAGGCCAGTCGACGGCGGAGCCTCACTCCGCCGCCCACACCAGCAGCGTCGTATCCCCCGACCCGGACACGACGCGCTTCCCGTCCGGCGAGCAGGCTAATGCCAGCACCGCCCCATCGTGACCCGCAAACGTGGCCGTCCTCTTGCGCGTCCCCAGATCCCACGCCACGACCTTCCCGTCGTCGCCGCCGGAGTAGCACCGAGCGCCGTCCGGAGAGCACGCCAGCGACTCGACCCAACTGCCATGTTGCATCTCCCCTGCCATCTTGCCCGACGCCACGTCCCACGTCAGTACGCGCCCGTCGCGCCCGCCCGAGAGAGCCCGCTTGCCGTTGCCGACGAAAACGACGGCATTGACCCAGCCGCGATGTGCCTCCGCCTGGCAGATCTGCTTGCCCGCCGATAGATCCCAGAAGCGAACCGTCCCGTCGCGCCCCCCGCTCATCGCCCGACGCCCATCCGGCGAGACCGCCACCGCCAGCACGCCCCCCCGATGGCCCACCAGCCGGGCGATCAGTTCGCTTCCCGCCGCCGGCCACACGCGAATCGACCCGTCGTCCGCGCTGCTGACCAACCGCTTCCCATCCGGCGCATACGCGACCGAGCGAACCCAGCCGCGATGCCCGGCCAGCTCTCGCAGCAGCCGTCCGTCGCCGCAAGCGAACTCACGAACCTTCCCGTCCTTACACCCCACGGCGATCCGCTGGCCGTCCGGCGCGACTGTCACCGCATACGCCCCCAGGTTCGCCCCCTCGATCAGACGCGCGGTCTTGCCCGTCGTCACGTCCCAGATCCGGAGCGTCCCGTCCGTCGAGCCGCTCACCGCCTGGCGACCCGAGGGCAGGAACGCCGCTGCCTGGACCGGACCCCGATGGCGATCCCATTGTATCCTCGCCTTGCCGGACGCGACGCTCGTCTCGATCAGCAGGTTGTCTCCGTAGGACAATGCCCATTTGCCGTCAGGACTGACCCGCAACTCCCGCACCTGCCCCTGATGCGGCCACCACCGGGCGAGGTACTTGCCCGGTTGATGCCGGTCCCAGCGCCGAATCGACCCGTCACGCGAGCCGGTCAGGATGTCGTTCGGATCCCGACAATACGCGATCGACGGTACCGCGTGGCCGTGGTGTCCGCTGTACTCGGCGAGCTTCGTGGCGTCCGATACGCGCCACTCCGAGCATCGATGCCGACTGCCCACCAACAGCCGCTGCCCGTCGGCGGAACGCTTCATCGTGTAGACGCAGTAGTCCTTCCAGAGCTTGGCCAGACACTCGCCGGTCGTCAGATCATACCGCTCGAGGATGTGCTCGTATCCGCCCCCCACCCACGCCGTCTTGCCGTCGGCGTCGTACACGGCCGCGCGGATGCACGCCATCCCGCTTTGGATTGAGACCAGCTCGCGCTCCTCCGCCAGGAGCCACTCCTTGATCGTCGGCGGCACCGATCCCGTCGTCAGCACGCGCTGGGCGTTAGGCGAGTAGATCGCCACGTTCAGCTTCCGCTGGTTCGCCGGCCAGCGGTGCAACGGACGATGCTCCTCCAAGCCCCATTCGATGACGCTCCCCCTGCTGTCGGCCAGCAATAATGCCTTGGCGTCCGGACGGAGCATGACGCTGATCAACCCGGCATCGCCGACCTTCCGCACGTCCTGACGTTGGCCCTGTGACAGGTCCCAGACCTCGACGTTCGTCCCAGTCACCACGGCGGCTCGACCGTCGGGCAGGTAGCAGTAGTCCGCCACGCCCGCCGAGAACTTCATCCGAAGCGTGCCCAGTCGCTGCACCGCCCCCGCCGGCAGCGGATCTCCCAACCCGTCCAACCGCTCGGAAGCAGACAGCCAAGCGGGAAGGAGCAATATGGACAGTATGATTGGCGCGTCGCCCCGTCGCATCACCTACTCCTCGAGCGTCTTGTCCGGCCCCCAGACGTTCCGGTACATGCGCGTGTTGCCGCCCGAGACGACCGTCTGCTTGGCCGGCCTGGCGAACCAGTTGTGGTGGACCTCCGCCTCCTGCGCGGGGACCCCGCGAATCACGATTGCGCGCTGAGCGCCCTGGAACGTGTTGTGGTGAATGAGCATCCAATCGCCGGCGACATCCGTCCCGTCGCCGCGATCCCGACCGCCGTGCATGTCGAAGTAGTGCCCGTTGGCGTTCGGCAGGATCAAGTTGTACGCGGCCTCGTACGCGCAACCGGGGCTCCCGCTCGCGGCGATGTGGTGCCGACACCAGTCGAACTTGTTGGCGATCACGCACGCGTCGCACTCGCTCAGGCTCACGCCGTACCCGTAGCCGCTGCGCTGGCAATGATGGATGTAACAATGATGCACTCTCAGCTTGGACGCCCCCCGCCGCCCCCCCACGCCGAAGATGTTCCAGTGGTAGATCTCGCAGTTGTCGACCTCCAGCCCGTAGTGCCCCGTCGTCACGAAGCCCGACGATTCCGCGATCCGATCCCGGCTCTCGCAAGGTCCCTCGAACCGAAGCCCCGTCAGCCGCACGTTCTCGCCGCCCGTGGCGAACAGGGGAAATGTCGCAAGCTGCTTGGTGAAGATCCGCCCACCAACCGACCCATCGACGCCACGGTTGCTCGCGAGCGTCACGCCGCCCGGAATCGAGACGCCCTGCTTGCCCGTCAGGTCGATCTCGCCCTCGCCCGGCACCCAGATGACTTGCCCTGGCCTAGCCTTCTTCAGCGCGTCCAGCAGCGCCGACGCCGTCGTGACGACGTGGTCGCCGCCCGACAGAACGCCGCGGTATCCTTCGCCTCCCCCAATCGGATTCCCCGTCGGGTTGCCCTGGCAGCCGAAGGTCTCATCCGCCCGGTCGGCGCCGGTCGCCGCGCCAATCGAGACACAAGTCGCCAGGACCGTCGCCACGCATCGGTGGTGCATACAGAAGCTCCCCGTTCTCCCCAACAGTCCGTGGCGAGGCCGTCACGCCTTCTCCTTGGCCATGCGGAAGTCCAGATGCGGCGGCGGCGGAAACTCGCGTCGGACGCGCTCGCGAAGCGCGTCGTCGAGCGTGCCCCCCTCTTTCTCCGCCAGCCGCCTCGCGTTCAGCTCGAACCACAGGTCCGAGAGGACGACCTCTCCCTCGCGGTTCGAGGTCAGCTCCAGATCGCCGTCGAGGATCTGCTCCACCCGCCTGAGGTCGCCCACCGCCATGGCGGCCTGGGCCTCGAGCGTCCGAATTCGACCGACCTGGCGAACCTGACCCGGCAGCGTGCCCCATAGGGCGAGCAGATCGCGAGCCCGGTCGGCCTCGATCAGCGCCTGGCAGCACTCGATCGCCAGCGGCAACAGCGTCGGTCTCATCCGCAGGGCCTTGAGCCACAGTTCGGCCGCCTCCTCCTTGCGCCCGTCATGCTTGGCCACCACCGCCAGGTTCCGATACGCCCACAACGACGGGGTGCGCGCTACCGAACGGTTCCACGCACGCTTGGCCTCCGGGACCCGACCCGCGCGGTACTCCATCACGCCAAGGTGCAGCCAGGCCAGCCAGTGATCGCTCGCACCGTCCTCGATCGACTGGGCAAGGAGGTCCCGCCACTCCGGCTGAACCATCCACGCGCCCGGACGGTCCGACGGATCACGCTCGGGAAATCGCCCCCGCTCGAGCAGCTCCAGCCACGGTGCCTGATCCTTCCCCAACGACGCGTCATCGAACGCCAGCGCTCCCGAGCACAACGGCCCTTCACCGGCACGCTCGCGACGCCGCCGCTCCAACGCCCCCCAGCCGGAGCCCACCTGGAGCGCCTCCTCGGGAACCCGGTTGGCCGTGCCTTCCGTTCGAGCCAACTCTTGCTCGAGCCACTCCTGTGGTGCGATCTCGTCCAGCCGCTTCTCCACGACCTGCCAGGCCGCCGGCCAATCCGACCCGTGCACGACCGTCCCGTCAGCCTCCATGAGCCCGTACGCCTCCAACCAGGACCACTCCGCACGCCCCGGCATGCGGATCATGTGCGACTGTGTCCAGATCAGACCCGCCTGCAGCTCGACGTAGGGGTGTCCAGGCTCGGTCAGGAAATCCTGCCAACGCTTGCCCCCAGGGCCCTGCCCCCATACGAACAGCTTCCGCGCCACCAGACGCGAGGTCGACGCATGGAAGAGCCCCCGACCGGACCGATCCAGATACGCGATCCACGGCCGATGACCGTCGGGAATCCGATAGAAGTAGTCCGCTGCAGCGGGGATGTTCGAGGGATACGTCACGTCGAGATCGTCTACCTTCGGGATCGTCACCTGACTCAGCAGGCCTCGGTAGCCGTGGTTGTACGCCCGGTCCGTCGGCACCAGCACCCGCAGATCCGGCGACTCCGGTGCGGCGATGTTCGACCACCAGTACATCGGGATCTCGCTGTCGTGGGGGTTCACCAGTCGCACCCGCACCAGCAGCATCGGTGAGCCGTCCGGCAGATGGAAGTCGATCTGCCACGGTACTCCCCGAATCCGATCCCATTCGTACAGCCGCAGCACCGGGGTCCCGTCCTCACCCGCGACCCGCGCCACGAAGACCGGCGAGCATGTATGCGTGGCGTGACCCCGCAGGGAAACGTTCCATTCCACCCCGCCGCTGAGCCAGGCGTTCCGGATCGCCACGTTCGCCGGCTGGAATACCGGGTTGACATAGACCAGCTCACGCCGAGTGGGCTTGTGATACAGCGACCACAGCCGACCGCCGTACTCCGTCAGGAACGTCGCGCGAAGGACATCGTTCTCCAGCACCGCCACCTTGAAGTCCTGCGGACGACGATGACGTCCGTAGTCGTCCTGCATACCGTACGGCAGGCACCCGCTGACCTCTCCGTAGCCAAGACCCTCGCGATCGATCTCGGGAACGCTCTCGTGGACCTCAACCCCCGAGGAAAGCTGCCTTGGCCAAGACAGAGGCGGCAGCGGATTCTCCAGCCCAAGCCGGGCCGCCGGCATGTGCAACGTCGTCATCCTCAGGTCGGTCATCGATGCACGTCCCCGTAGTGCGTCCCGAGCCTTCCTCGCCGGGCTCGCATCGCACGCGTTGTACCCGATCTCGACCCGCCCGTCATCTGCCGCAACTGTCAGGCCGAAACCTCGCTAGCTGAAACGATCCGCACCCCCATTCAAACCTCCATCCGATTCCCTTAGACTGCCCCCCTCGACGCCCTGATTCCAGCCGTCCGCCGAGGAGCGCGAAATGAAGATCACCGACATCGAGTGTCACGTCGTCGTCATCCCCGAGGTCGAGGAGGACGCCTGCAGCAGCGCGCAGGACGACATCGTCGTCGTCGTCCACACCGACGAGGGCATCAGCGGCATCGGAGAGACGGACACCAACCCCTGGGTCGTCCGCGCCATGATCGAGGCCAGAGGCACGCACTGCATGGCCTACTGCCTAAAGGAAATGCTCATCGGCGAGGACCCGCTTCAACCCGAAGCCCTCTGGGACAAGCTCTACATCGGCTCGGCCATGACGGGCCGGCGCGGCCTGGGAGTCTGTGCGATCGGCGCCCTCGACATGGCTCTGTGGGACATCCGCGGCAAGGCCCTCGGTGAGCCCTGCTGGCAGCTCCTCGGCGGTCCGAAGAAGGATCGCATCATCCCCTACGCCTCCCTCCTGCCCGCGGGCAACACACTCGAGCAGTACCAGCGTAGTCTCATCGAGCGGGCCATCCAGGCCAAGGAGGCCGGCTTCCGCGCGGCCAAGCTGGAGGTCTGCCTCAAGGGCCCCTACAGCCACAACGCCCTGCAGGAATCCGACGAGGCGATCGTCAAGACCGTCGCCGCATGCCGCGAGGCCGTGGGGGCTGAGATGGTTCTCATGGTCGACGTCGTCTACGGCTGGCGCGACGCGAAGGAGGCCCTGCGCGTCTGCAAGCGCCTCGAGCCGTATGACCTGTTCTTCTTGGAAACGCCCCTCTCACCCGACGACCTCGACGGACACGCCTTTCTGGCCGACCACACGTCGATTCGCATCGCATCGGGAGAGTGGCTCACCACCCGCTTCGAGTTCATCGACCTGCTCGATCGCGGGAGAGTCGACGTGGCCCAGCCCGACGTCGGCCGGATCGGCGGCCTGACCGAGGCCCGACGCGTCGCCGAGCTCGCAGGCGATCGAGGTCGACTCGTCGTCCCCCACTGTTGGAAGACCGGCATCGGCATCGCCGCGTCCGCCCACCTGGCCGTGGCCACGGCCCACTGTCCCTACATCGAGTACCTGCCGTCGGACCTCTGCGACTCGGCCCTCCGCCGAGAGCTCGCCGACGACGGCCTGACCATGAAGAACGGCGAAATCCCCCTGCCCACCAGGCCAGGACTCGGTGTTGAGCTCAACATGGAAGCGATCAAGAAGTACCGCGCGTGACGGGCAGATCGGGGCGAGCGGCTGTTCGAGAACACCAAGACCGAGTTTGGGATGGACCACCGCGAGGTTCGCCGATACATCTCGCTCCAACAGCATCTGATCTTGACCTGCGTAAGCCACCTGATCCTGGCCGAGTTCTGGCTCGCGCGTCGGGGAGGCAGAATCTGGAGTTGGCAATTTGCTAGATCCGAACAACGACCCGTGCGTTAGTGCGAATATGGAATCGCGGAGGTCGATGTTCGCGGAAGTTGGCCGAGTCGATTTCGGCGTAACCGGCGGCAACGCAGGAGGGCAGCGCCGCCGCATTTGCCGACACGAAGTTAGAGGCAGGCGGCCAGGGGACGTGCCCGCTTGGTCACTTGCCCGCCGTGGTTCAGGTTTCGACTTGTCGACGCCTTGACTCCTCTACTTGGCGTCCAGAGGTACGAGCCAGATGTTTCGGAACGCGACCTCGTTGCCGTGGTCCTGGAGCATGAGGGGCCCGGGCTTTGTGACATCGTATTGCAGGCCCTTCTTCCTCGGGTCCTCGTCGACGCCGCCCGGGGTCGTGCCCGGGATCTCCTTGTCGTCGATGATGGCGATACCGTTCTGGACGACGGTGAGCCGGCCCTTCTTTGTCATCTTGCCAGCGGCGTCGAACTTGGGTGCGTGGAAGGTAATGTCGTACCACTGCCGCGACTGGCCATGCGGACCCAGCCGGAGGCGTCCGTTCCGTCGAACAGGACGATCGCGCCCTTGGGGGGTTTGGCGCCCAGACCTGACGTCGGCCAGTCGTGGGACTGCGAGGCCGAGGCCTTTTGGGCGCTCTCGCACCCGGCCAGGCAGACGCCGAATCCGATTGCAGCCATAAGAGAGAAGCTCGAGCGACGCATTGTCGAGGCGGACCGGCTCATGAGAGGACCTCCGTAACTACCAGGTTGGTCTGGAATGAGACACACAGGGACACGGTCGGACGAGTCGCCTATTGCGGACTCGCCCGACCGTGCCGCGGTGCGTTGCTGTTATCTCGAGTCGCCGATGGTTCGGCTTGTCGAGGTACTATTTGATGGGCACGAGCCAGATGTTGCGGTACGCCACGGTATTGCCGTGATCCTGCAGCATCAGCGGCCCGGGCTTGGTCGGGTCCATGTCGATGCCGCCAGGCGTGCAACCGGGGATCTCCTTGTTGTCGATGATGGTGATGCCGTTCTGCACGACGGTGAGGCGGCCCTTGTCGGTTGTTTTGCCGTCCTTGATTTTGGGAGCGACGAAGGTGATGTCGTAAGACTGCCACTGGTCCGGGGGCAGACAGACGTTTGTACTCGGGGTGATCAGCCTGTAGAGGGCGCCGCAGTCGCCACCGTCCATTGGTCGGCCGATGTCGTAGCTGTCGAGGACCTGGACCTCATATCGTCCCTGGAGGTAGACACCGCTGTTTCCTCGGCCCTGGCTGCCCTTGGGGGCGGCGGCCTCGAGGGGCGGCTTGAACTCGATGTGGAGCTTTTGGTCGCCGAAGGTCTCCTTGGTTCGGATGCTGCCGCTCTTGGGGACGCAGACCATGGCGCCGTCAGCGACCTTCCACGGGAAGGGCTTTCCGTCGTTCGTGGTCCATCCGGAGGCGTCCTTTCCGTCGAAGAGGACCTTTGCCCCGGCCGGTGGCTTGGTGAACTGGGGCTGCGGCTTGGGTGTCTCGGCCTTTGCCGCGGGCTTGGCTTCGGGCTTCGCCTCAGGTTTCGGGGCGGGAGCAGGCTTGGGGGCCGGTTTGGGCTTGGCCTCGGACTTGGGTGCGGGCTTTGGTGCGGCGGGCTTCTTGGCCTCGGGCTTTGCGATCGGGGCTTTCTCCTTTGCGGGAGCCTTCTTCTGCGCAGCAGCCTTCTCGTCGGTCGGTGGCTTCTTGGACTCGGGCTTGGCGGGCCCCTTCTCACAGCCCGACAGGATGATGCAGGCGCTCAAGGCAGTGGAAACGCCCAGGGCCACCCACGCCCTTTTCAGAATAGATCGAGTCATCTCGTGTCCTCCTCACATGCGGTTAGTGATCTCACCGGATCGTCTGGGATCCAACAGGCTTAGAATTGTACTGGCGCCCAGGGTGGACGCAAGCAGTCGGTGACCCCGCGGCAGGGGAGTCTCGAGCGAGCGGGATTTCGCGGATGGGCGAAGCTTGCAGCCGGGCGGCGCGCGGGTAGACTAGACGGTTTCCTGGAGGCAGGTGAGGACATGGCACCAGTGGCGAATCCCGACGAGACGATCGCGATCCTGGATTTCGGCAGCCAATACGCTCAACTCATTGCGCGACGGGTCAGAGAGAACCACGTGTTCAGCGTACTTTGCCCGCCGGAGGTGACGGCGAAAGCGCTTGGCGAGATGGGCGTGGCGGGCCTGATCTTCTCGGGCGGGCCGGCAAGCGTCTACGTCGACGGGGCGCCGAAGTGCGATCCGGAGATCCTCCGGATGGGGATCCCGATCCTGGGGATCTGCTACGGGATGCAGATCGGGTGTCAGATCCTCGGGGGAGAGGTCCAACCGACGAGCTCTCGGGAATACGGTCGGACGCACCTTCGGATCGCGAAGCCCGAGCGGCTTCTGGCCCACGTACCAGGCCAGACGACGGTTTGGATGAGCCATGGGGACATCGTGGCGGAACTCGGCGAGGAGTTCGTCCCGCTGGCAACGACGGGGAGTTGCCCTTACGCGGCGGTGCGACATGCGAGTACGGCTTTCTACGGGGTGCAGTTCCACCCGGAGGTGACGCACACGCCTCACGGCGGGCAGATCATCCGCAATTTCGTCTACGACATCTGCGGGTGTCAGGGGACGTGGCGGGTGGGGAACTTCGTGGAATCGACGATCGAATCGGTTCGGGCACAGGTCGGCCCGGAGGATCGGGTTATCTGCGCGTTGTCGGGCGGGGTGGACAGCAGCGTGGTGGCGGCGCTGCTGCATCGAGCACTGGGAGACCGCCTAGCCTGCATCTTCGTGAATAACGGGGTGCTGCGAAAGAACGAGGCGGAACTCGTCGAGGCGACATTCCGAGACCACTTCCGCATGAATCTGCGGGTCGTGGACGCGGCCGAGAGCTTCCTGTCGAAGCTGAGGGGCGTCGTCGATCCCCAGCGGAAGCGGGTCATCATCGGGGAGGAGTTCTTCCGGGTCTTCCGTGAGGAGGCCTCGACGATCGAGGGGGCGAAGTTCCTGGCACAAGGGACGCTGTACCCGGACGTGATCGAGTCTGGCCGGAGCGTGGGCGGCCAAGCCGATCAAATCAAACAGCACCACAACCTGGTCGACCCCAGCGGGCTGGGGTTGGAGCTGATCGAGCCGCTTCGCGATCTGTTCAAGGACGAGGTCCGTCAGGTGGGCGAGGCGCTGGGGCTGCCCGAGGAGATCGTGTGGCGGCACCCATTCCCTGGGCCGGGGCTGGCGGTCCGCGTCATCGGCGAGGTGACCCCGGAGCGATTAGATCTGCTGCGGGACGCGGACGAGATCGTGATCGAGGAGATCCGGGCGACCGGCTGGTACCGCAAGATCGCGCAAGGATTCGCCGTCTTGCTGCCGGTGAGCGCGGTCGGCGTGATGGGTGACGGGCGGAGCTACGAGGGGAACTGCGTGATCGCGGTCCGTTTCGTCGAGACGTCGGACTTCATGACGGCGGACTGGACGCGGATCGATCACGAGGTGCTTGCTCGGATCAGCAATCGGATCATCAACGAAGTCAAGGGAATCAACCGCGTGGTGTACGACATCTCATCGAAGCCGCCTTCGACGATCGAATGGGAGTAGGGGAGGGGGAAGCGACCAGCTCAGAGAGGTCTCGCCAGGCGCGCCGGTGCCCTTGGGACCAGAGTTCGCCGTCGAAATGGAAGGCGACCCGATTAAGGGACGGGGCGGCCGGTTCGAGACGGCAGACGGTGGCTCGCCCGAGCAGATGTCGCCCGACCTCAGAGCCGAGAGCGAGGGCGGGATCGATGAGAGAGACGTTCACGCGGTCCCCGATGGCCGGGGAGTCCTCGGCGGGGATGAGCATGGCGGCACCGTGGACCGAGACGTCGACCATCCTGCCTCTGCGGACTCCATTGTCACCGGGGACGGTCCACCACACGGGTGAGGGGATGGAAAACCTCGGTTCGCTCCTCCTGTCGGTCTCGGATTCATTAGACATTGAATGATCCCGCCACGGCGGCCAGGGCCGTTACGCCCCGTTCTCGGGGAGCGCAGTCCTTTAGCCAAGGATAGCATCGGATTTTCGGTGGAGGGGCTTTATCCGCCGCGTGGCAGTTCGTTGGCGTGCCGTGTCATCGACGGACAATTGACAAGCAACCTCTGGCAAGTCGAGGCAAACGTCCTATAATAGTAGTTCAATCGCACCAAGGATCCAATTCATGTCGTCATCGTCGGCGGGGACCAACAGCTTGCACTCACCAACGGTCTTGGGGGCGGTGTCGTTCCTCAATGCCAAGCCTCTGGTCGCAGGGCTGAGGGACGTGCCCGGCATCCGTTTGGAGTACGCGGTGCCGTCGGCGCTGTCGAAGCTGCTGGCCACGGGCCGGGCGGATGCGGCGCTGCTTCCGGTGGTGGACCTCGAGACGATCGCGGGGTTGCGATCGATCTCGGACGCATGCATCGCCTCGGACGGGGAGACGTTGACGGTTCGGGTGTTCTCGCGGGTGCCTCCGAATCGAGTTCGCCGGCTTCAAGTTGATGGCGACTCGCACACGTCGATCGTGCTTGCGAAGGTGGTGTGGTCGGAGCTGTTCGGTGCGGTGCCGGAGGTGGGTCCCCTGGGCCCGCGGGGCAAACCCCACCGGGAAGACGGCATGCTGTTGATCGGCGACAAGGTCGTGGCGTTGCGGCCGAGAGGGTTCGCCTTCGAGGTGGACCTTGGCGCGGCCTGGCGTGAATTGACGGATCTTCCGTTCGTCTATGCGGTTTGGGCGATGCCGGCGGATCGCGAGCCGGGGGAGCTCGCGGAGGTCTTGTCTCGATCTCGCGATCTCGGCGAACGGATGGCAGGTGAGATCGCCGAGACGGAGGGTCCGATCGCCGGGTGGCCGGTGGAGATCGCCCGGCGGTACTTGACGGAGCACATGGACTATCGCCTGACGGATCGTCATCGGCAGGGGATGGCGCTGTTTCTCGGCAAGGCGCGCGAACTGAATCTCTTGTCGGAACGCCAAGAGGGAGCGGCCTGAATGATCGTTCGAGATCAGGCGCCGGGCAATTCAGGGGCATTCTGCCCATGAACGGCCACGGGCGAGACGCCCGTGCTACGGTGGCGCAGATTCGCGCACGGTCATTCTGGGGTAGCGGCAGGGTGGATCTCGACGGCGAGAGGGCGTTTGCCCAGCTCTTCTTCGAGACAAGGGGATTGCGGGCGTTGACGTCCCAAGGGACGCGCTGCACTCAACGGGCATGAACATCGCAACCATCGCACAACCGGAGTCGAAGGCAAGCACCCCACGGCGGATTAGCGACGCCGAGGCCGGGGCGATGGTTCGTGAATGCTCTCTGCTCGAGTTGGGGCGGATGGCGCACGAAGCCTGCCTGGCGCTTCATCCCGAAGACTACCGCACGTACGTGGTGGACCGGAACATCAACTACTCGAACATTTGTACGGCTCACTGCACGTTCTGCAACTTCAAGGCGCGCCAGGGCAGCGAGGGGGCGTATGTGCTGAGCCGGGAGGCGCTTGGGGCGAAAATCGAGGAACTGATCGCCATCGGCGGCACGCAGGTCCTTTTGCAGGGAGGGTTGGCGCCGGCGGACGTCCTTGACTTCGAGTGGTACCTCGATCTCCTGCGGTTCATCAAGCGGGAGTACCCGGGGATCCACCTTCACGCGTTCAGCCCGCCCGAGATCTGGGCGTTCAGCAAGCTATTCGACATGCCGGTGCGCGAGGTCCTGCTGAAACTGCAGGAGGCGGGGCTCGACACGATCCCGGGCGGCGGCGCGGAGATCCTTGTGGACCGGGTCCGCGACCGCATCAGCGTGGGCAAGAGCCGGACGGAGGAGTACCTGGCGGTCATGCGGGAGGCGCATGGGATCGGGATGCGCACGAGCATGACGATGATGTTCGGCCACATCGAGACGATGTCCGATCGGATCGAGCATCTCCGCCGCGTGCGGGAACTACAGGACGAGACGGGCGGATTCACGGCGTTCATCTGCTGGACGTTCCAACCGCATGGGACGGCTCTGGGTCGGACGCCGGGGCCTCCCGAGGAATCGTTCGAGGGAGACGGGGAACATTTAGTTCTGGCCGAGGCGCACGAATACCTTAAGATGGTCGCACTGGCGCGGGTGTATCTGGACAACGTGTCCAATATCCAGGCGAGTTGGGTGACGCAGGGCCCGCAGATCGGTCAGGTCTCGCTGTTTTTCGGCGCGAACGACATGGGGTCGGTGATGATGGAGGAGAACGTGGTCAGCGCGGCAGGGACCACGCATCGTCTGGCGGAGGCGGACATTCGGCGTCTGATCGCCGATGCAGGCTGGCGGCCTTGCCGTCGAAACTGCTACTACGAGTTGCTCGAGTGACGGGCGAACGGGCCGGGCGCAAGGGGAGTTGAACAGAGAGTTCGTGGATCGCAAGGGACGGCGACTCATCCGCAGGCGCGGGCACGGAGACGGAGGCAGTCCCCTGGCAGTAAGTCCTCCGGTCGGATCGAGGAAATGGACATGACCGATTCCGATCAGCTCTTGAGACGGGCGCGGTCTGAGCTGATTCCAGGCGGGACGGACCACCGCGGGGATCCCGGGCTCTGGGATCACTCTCAGCGTGTCATGACGAACGCGGAGATGATCGCGCGATTCCCGGAGGTTCGCGGCAAGAAAGTCAACCTGGAGGCAGTGCGCGTGGCGGCGCTCTACCACGACGCGGGATGGGCCGTCCAGGTCAAGGTCGGGCAAGTGGGCCGTGAGCAGGTATTGACGCGTCCAACGAACGACGTGCAGTTCGAATTGGCGGCGGAGTTGGTGGAGTCGTCACTGGGGGACTTACTGCCAACGGCGACTTTGCGCCGAGCGGCGGAGGTGATACGGAAGCTCAACAGTCGGCAGTGTGAGCTGGTCGAGCGCGACATCGTGCTGGACGCGGACAACCTCGACCAGATCGGTCCGCTGTGGCTCATGCAGAACCTGCGACGTCATTGGGCGGGGGGCCGATCCATGCGGGAGGTGTTGGACGTGTGGCATCGGCAGCAGGAGTACCATTATTGGGAAGCTCGGATCCGCGACGGGATCTGCTTCGAGTCGGTGCGTAAGATCGCCTGGAAGCGTCTGGAATCGTTGGGTCCGTTCATGCAGGCCCTCGACTCGCACGTGGGCGCGGAAGACCTAGCGGAGATCGTGGAGCCCACCAGAATGATCGCCGAGGGCCGCCCCGAGGCGAGTTCTCAGTGAAGGCTCTCAGGGAAAAGGGAATCCCCGTCCGCGGATGCAGGGCACGCCTCGGCGTGACGGGAGGCGTCTCGACCAACACCGCCCGGTAGTCAGGGAAGGATCCTATGGGGTTGCGATTGGCGTGTATCGGCGGGGAGGGCGCGGCTGCCCTGCTCGAGGAAGGTGTTTTCAGCGCTCGTCGGCTCGGTCCGCGGAACACACCGTTCGGGGTTTCAGGCCCGGTGTATGAGTGCAACGGATCGGACGGGATCTTGTTCATTCCGCGGAACGGGGAAACGGGCTACGAGCTGTGCAGCGCGTTCGTGAATTACCGAGCGAATGTGTATGCGCTCAAGGACCTGGGGGCCGAGGCGGTGGTAGCATGGTCGGCGGTTCGTGCGATCAGCCACAACTTCCGGATCGGCCAGTTCTCGATCATCAACGACATCATCGACGAGACTCGGCAGCGGCAGGGGACGTTCTTCGAGAATCGAGGGGTGGGGACGATCCGTCAGTGGCCGGTGTTCTGTCCGACGCTGCGCAGGACGTTGGAGCAGATTCTGACGGAGCGGCAGGCGGGGTTCCGCAACGAAGCGGTCTACATGTGTACCGAGGGACCCCGCCGAGAGACGCCGGCGGAACTGCGCAAGTACGTGATGGTCGGGGCGGAACTCGTGGGCAACAGCGTGGCTCCGGAGGTGTTCCTTGCCAAGGAACTCCAGCTCTGCTACGCGGCGATCACGTACATCACCGATTACGCGGAAGCAGGCGGTGATGTTCGCGGGTACGAGCCCGGCGGACTCTTCGAGGCACTCGGGATGGTCACGGACGAACAGCGCGTCAGCGACGCGATCGAGATGCTGCCGGCCGTGCTGAGCGGCCTGGCCGAGAAGCTCGCGGATATGCCCCGGGATTGCGCGTGCGGGGCTTCGATGGAACACCACATCGCCCGGGGTGAGATCGGCCCTGACTGGCGAACGTGGTTCCAGGCGGAACCGAAGCAACCATGATCCTGGCGGCGCGATATGTCGTGCCGATGGGCGGGGCCGCGATCGTCGACGGGGCGGTTCGGGTGGAGGCGGGCCGTATCGTCGAGGTCGCGCCGAAGGCGGGTTTTGGGACTCAACCCATCGAGGACCTGGGCGACGTCGTTCTGCTACCCGGGCTGATCAACGCCCACGCACATCTCGAGCTCAGCGCTTACGCGGGTCGGATCAAACCTTCCGGGCTATGGCTTTGGCTCACGCGGCTGGTCAAGCTCCGGCGGAAGGCCGATCCGGAAGTGGAACGAGCCGAGGCGGCCCGTGGGGCGAGAGAGCTGCTCCGAGCGGGGGTCACGTGCGTAGCGGACATCTCTCGCCAGGGCGACACGTGGTCGTCCGTGCTGGACGTTCCCATCCGCGACGTGTGCTTCGCTGAGCTGATCAGCGTGGCTAAACAACCCCCTCGGAATCCGACCGAACTGGAACGGGCCGTCGATGCGATCGAGCAGGCGCAGGGGGACAGGTGTCGTCTGATGGCGGGGGTCTCTCCTCACTCGCCTTACACCGTGACGACCGAGCACCTGGTGGGCGCGGTTGAAGTGGCTCGCCGTCGAGGTGTCCCACTGACGACGCACTGGGCCGAGACGAAGGAGGAGTGCCGGTGGCTCGCTCGCGGCGGGGGGAGGCTGGGGGCGATGATCTGGGCCCTTGGCGGTAAGGACGTGATCCGCTCGCCGCGGTGCGATCCGATCGAATACGCGGAGCGACTGGGATTACTGTCGGGCGGGGCGCTGCTGGCTCACGTCAACTACATCAGCAACGAGGGGCTGGGGCGTCTGGCGGGGTCGGCGGCGAGCGTGGTCTACTGCCCACGATCCCACCGTTTCTTCGGGCACAAGGGACATCGATGGCGAGAGATGCTCGATGCGGGGGTCAACGTCTGTATCGGCACGGACTCGTCGGCGTCGCTGCCCGCGGGGAGCCGGCTGTCGATCCTGGACGAGCTTCGGTTCCTATCGAAGAGCGGGGCCGGGGTCGACGCCGAGCTGCTCTTGTCGATGGCGACGATTCGTGCGGCCCGGGCGTTGAGGCTCGAGGGGCAGTTGGGGTCGCTGACGCCGGGCAAGCAGGCAGACATGATCGCGATTCGGCTGGGCAATCGACTCGCCGATGACCCGCTCGCGGATGTGCTAGGGGGCGACATCGAGCCATGCGGGGTGTGGGTGGGTGGGGAGCGGATCGTGGACACATCGACGGGCTCCTAGGTTCGACGGCGGGCGTCGGTCGACTTCTCGGGCGTGGAAGGCTTTGCGCCAATGCGAGTTGGTTGGGGGGTCGTCGGCTTCACACGACGGGGCTAAACTTTGTCTCGAACGTCTGTTACGGCAGGTGCCTTGTAGCTTGGGCCGTGGCGGGAGCTGTATCGATCGGCAATTCGCGGGGGCTCAGTTGTCCTGTCGGATCCGTGGGCCTAGGATTAGTCGAGCGAGGTCTGCGCGCAGGCGATTCGCTGATCCCACCGGGCTCCCAGGAGGCGACGATGCGATTCTATCGGGGTTGGAGGTCACTGTCGGTCACGCTGTGTCTGTTCGTCGGTGCGTGCTGCACCGTGCCGATCGCGGGATCGACCGATTGGCCGGGGGTTGCGCCGTACCTGAACGGGACGTGGCAGGCGATCGCGGAAGGGGAGTTCGTGCTGCAGACGTACATCGACAGCACGGGCGACCCGGTGTCGGCGAGCCTTGGGGCGGGGCTGCTGAACGAAGACTTGCCCGCCGGCATCCCGACGCAGATTCTGCTGGACGGCGCGTCTCACAACGTGCCCATCTCGGGCGTGCCCGTGACCGTGTCGTACGTGGCGCGAGCGCGGGCGAACAAGACGAATCCGAGCGATCCGATCGCGGTGGACGAGACGGTGACGATCGTGGTGGAGATGGATCTATACGCGACGGTGGGCCTGTCGGCGGTGAAGGCGGCGACGGGTCTAATCACCTTCACGGGCAAGTTCACGTCGACGTTCGAGGCTGAGGGGAGCGTGCGGGTGATTATCACGCTGACGAGCCAGGCGCAGCAGATCATCAGCAGCATCGGCCAGGACATCCCGTTCCAGAACATGGACCAGACGATTTCCGGGGTGCAGCTCATTCGGAGGTAGCGGCCTGACGGGCCGCGACGTACGATTGTGAGAGTTGATGGGGCTCGCATGGCGCGGGCCCCTTTTCTATGCGCGAGAGGTGCGAGCCGGACCGGACGACGGGGGTGACGCTTGACCGGTTCCCCCCCTACCGGCATATTACGGGCTCGACGAGTGAGCTCATCCGCCCCTTCTGAACGAGGAGATCGACCATGGCCAAGAAGGCCCGTACTTCGAAGAGACATCCGCTCGCCAGCGCCCCCGTGATCAACGCCGCACAGCTCGGCGGGATCGAGACGTCAGTTCTGGACGACGGGCCGGGGCGAGGCACGCGGATCGCGTGGGTCAACACGGGGGGCGGGTTGCGGTACAAGGTGGTGATCGATCGGGGGCTGGACATCCTGGACGCGGAGTTCCACGGGATGTCGCTGACGTGGCACTCGCTCGTGGGGATTACGGCACCGTCGTTCGCGTATCACCAGGGGCTGGACTGGCTGCGATCGTTCGGCGGCGGGCTGGTGACGAGCTGCGGGCCCTGCAGCATGGGGGCGCCGTGCACGGACGGGAACGAGGAGCTGGGTCTGCACGGGACTCACTCGAACACGGCCGCCAGGGTGGAGTCGATCTTGAACCCGGACCTGCGTCGGGGATGCCACGAGATGTCGATCACGGGCGTCGTTCGGACGGCGAAGGTGTTCAACCCGAACGTGGAGCTTCGGCGGACGGTCCGGAGCCCGCTGGGCGAGCCGGTGATCGAGATCTCGGATCACTTCGTCAATTGCGGGAACGAGCCGGTTCCGCACGCGTGGCTGCTGCACATCAACTTCGGGTATCCGCTGCTGGAGCCGGAGGTGAGCACGTACTGCTACAAGGGCAAGATCGCGCCGAGGGCGGACAGCGTGGAGTGGTACAGCCGGAAGGACTTCCGCCGGGCAGTGAAGCCGACGCCGCTGCATAAGGGCGTCGGGGAGGACTGCACGTACGTGGAACCGCAGGCGGATCGTCAGGGGTGGACGACGGTGGGTGTGGTGAACGAGAAGCGCCGGTTCGGGGTGAAGATCGACTTCAACACGAAGCAGTTTCCGCGGATGGTGAACTGGCAGCATTGGGGGCCGGGGGGGAGCTACGTTGGCGCGCTGGAGCCGGTGAACGGCGGGGTCGAGGGCCGCCCGGTCGATCGGAAGCGGGGGTGGCTGGACGGGCTGAAGCCGGGTGAGACACGGGACTACTTCTGCCGGATCACGGCGACGAGCGACGAGCGTGTGCTGAAGGGGTTGCTGAGGCTGACTTGAGGTCTGCTGGTCAGCGAACGGCGGGGCTGTGATTGATCATTGGGGCTTCGCGGCAGCGAGTGGTACAATCAGTCAGAGGGTAGGGGCAGCGCGAGGGGCAATGTGCGTCCCTCATCAGCGGACTCAGGGGAGCTGAAGGAAAGCAGCCATGCTGACCCGTCTGAGAGTCTCTGGGTTCAAGAACCTCATGGGAGTAGACGTTAGGTTCGGGCCGTTCACGTGTATCGCCGGACCCAATGGCGTGGGCAAGTCGAACCTCTTCGACGCCATTCGCTTCCTCAGCGCCTTGGCTGACCGGCCTCTCATCGACGCCGCGCTGTCGGTCCGCGACGAGATGGGTCGCACCGCAGATCTCCGCGGGCTTTTCCACCGGGTTGGGGACGAGTACGCTCCTGAGATGTCCTTCGAAGCGGAGATGATCATCCCGAAAGAGGGAACGGACGACCTGGGACAGACGGCCAAGGCGACTATCACGTTCCTTCGGTACTCGCTGACGATCGGGTATCGAAAAGACCAGAATCATGGATTGTTGGGTTCTCTGGAGATCCTCAGGGAAGCGCTCGTTCACATCAACATCGGAGAAGCCCAAAGGCATCTGCTGTTCGACCACAACTGCTCAAAATGGCGTCGGTCAGTGGTTATGGGGCGACGGACTGGCGACTTCATCTCCACCGAGCAGGGCGAGAGTGGTCGTATCATACGGTTGCATCAAGACGGACGTGGCGGGCGAACGCTACCTCGGCAAGCCGCTGATCTGCCGAGGACGGTTTTGTCCGTGACGAACGCCGCAGAGAGCCCTACGGCGTTGCTGGCCCGTCGTGAGATGCAGTCGTGGCGACTCCTTCAGCTCGAGCCATCAGCGTTGCGAAGGCCTGACGAGTTCTCTTCCCCAACGAAGCTCGGCCCTGATGGGGCGCATCTCGCGGCAACGCTACACCGCCTGGCCCATGGGGAGAAGGATGACGGTCCTGACGGAGTGGGCAGCGACCAGAATGGCAAGCTCTTCGGGCAGGTAGCGAACCGTCTGGCTGAGTTGATCGACGACGTGCACCGGATATGGGTCGACCGCGACGAGAGGAGGGAACTGCTAACCCTCTACGCGGCGGGAAAGGACCGAACCGCTCATGCGGCCAGGGCTCTTTCTGACGGAACACTGCGATTCCTTGCGCTGGCCGTGCTCTTGCACGACGCCGAAACGCAAGGTGTCTTGTGTCTTGAAGAGCCAGAGAACGGCATCCATCCAGAGCGAATTCCCGCGATGCTCGAGCTTCTCCAGGACATCGCCGTGGAGGTGAAGGAGCCTGTTGGGAAGGACAACCCGCTGAGACAGGTCATCATCAACACGCACTCCCCTGCCGTTGTCCAGCAAGTGCCGGACGACAGCGTTCTCGTTGCGGAACTCAGGGAGTTCGTGGAGTCCGGGCAGCGGTTTAAGGGAGTGCAGTTCAGTTGCCTCCCGGACACCTGGCGGGCCGCCAAATCGGCTTCACCAGGCGAAGCGCAGACCTGCAGCATGGGGAGACTGCTCTCGTACCTGAACCCGGTCGTGCACGAGAAGCCATCGGATGATCGGGCCCCGGGCGAAGCGGGAACCGGACGTCGATCTTCGCGATCCCGTCGGCCATTGAGGGTGATTGACAGGGAGGACATCAAACAGCTTCGTCTGCCCTTCCACGAAGAGTCCCGATGAAGAGCCTGCGATACTCGCTGCTATCGGATGGGAGTTCCGACAGGGCACTCACTCATGTGCTCACATGGCTACTGAATCAGATCGTTCCGGCCTGGGCGGTACAAGCCACCTGGGCTGACTTGCGGCAGCTTCCGCGCCCACCCAAGTCTTTGCCCAACAAGATCGTCCAGGCAGTTGGGCTCTACCCCTGTGATGTCCTGTTCGTGCACCGTGACGCGGAGAGCACTTCCTATGAGCAACGTCTCGCCGAGATCGTTGACGCCCTCGGTCGGGCGGCCTCGGACGAAACCGAGATCCCATTGCACGTCTGCGTTGTCCCAGTCAGAATGCAGGAGGCGTGGCTACTGCTCGATGAGCGTGCCATCAGGGGCGCGGCCGGGAATCCGAACGGCCGCAAGGCACTCCGCCTGCCGAAGCTATCCCAGTTGGAAGATCTCCCCGATCCGAAGACGACACTTCGTGAGCTTCTGCTGGAGGCGAGCGAGTTGAGTGGGAGACGGTTGAAGCAGTTCAGGCGGAAGGTCAGGCCTTCACGTGTCGCAGAGTTCATCGAGGACTACGCACCTCTCCGAAAGCTGCCGGCGTTTCAGAGGTTGGAGGAACAGACTAGGGAAGTGCTGCAGTCATATGACGCGTAGAGCAAGGGCGCGTGCGTGAAACGGGAGTGTGGAGATGGGCCATACGAATCGAGGCAACGTTCCCGGGGCGTTGTGGGTTGCGATCGTCGCTCTGTCGGTCATGGCGTTGATGCAGGTGTACGTCGGCATTGCACGCGGGGCTCCTGTCGTCTTCGTGGGGGCGGCGATTGATGCGGTGCTGGTCGTTGGGCTCTATCTGGGTCAGAAATGGGCCTACATCCTTGCGCTCGTCTTCATCACATTGGGGGTGGTAGTTACGTGGGCCATGAAAGGCCTTGGACCGGCCTCGGCGCAACTGGCGTTCCAGTGTCTCGTGCTCGTGCCGGTCCTGGTCTGCACGCGTTACTTCTTTCCATCGACCACAGGCATTGGCGTTGCGACAGAAGAGGACGTCGGTACGTCCGGGGGAGAAGGAGACCAATGACCCGTCAGCTCGTCATCGAGCACATCGAGGAGTACTGGTGTCCGACGATTCTTGGGTATGACTTGATGCGGTAGCAGGGTGTTCTTGCCTGGGGGGCGTTTCTGGGTTGGCTTCAAGGGATCGGGGATCGGGGACAGAGAACGGCGTCTTCGGTGGTTGGCGGAGGGTCTGACGATGACGGTCATTCTGCTCCAGGTAGTGTTTTGCAGCGCCGATCTGGCTGCGCTTGCGCCGGGGGACGTCGTGCTCGAGACGCGGGACGTTCGGGCGACGATCCGGCCGGACGGAGTGATCACGGGGCTGCTGGCCAAGCCGATCAAGGCGGAATACGCGTACACACGATGGCCCGGGCCGGGGCCTGCGTTTGCGGTGGTTCAGGGCAAGCAGACTTGGCCGGTTACGTCGGTCGTTCGCGACGGGGACATTCTGGCCGTCGAGTTTGGTCGGGCGGAGGCGGCGGCCAAGCTCCGGATCAAACAGACGGATGATTACATCGCTCTCACGCTGCTGGAGGTGACGGGGCGCCCGGTGGACGCTGTGCACCTGCTCCAGGTTCGGCTCAAGACGCTGCCCTATCTGGGACGGTGGATCAACGTGGCATATGACAATGCGTTCGGCGTGTGCCTGTGCGGAGGGAACGTTCGGACTGACGCGAGCATGGAGGTGCCTTCGACGAGCCGCAAGACGGTGGAGGTTCGGGCGACGGCTCACCGTGAGGTTGGGCTCGAGGGCGCCACGGCCGTGCTGTTTGGCTGTCCGGAACCGAAAAAGACGTTCCTGGATCGCATGGCGGTCGTCGAGCGCGACTTCGGCATGCCGCGGGGAGCTGCGAACCGACGGTCGCCGATCCAGCGATGCTCGTACCTCTGGGCGCGGGATCCGAATCCGGGGAACATCGATCGGTACATCCGTTTCGCCAAGCGGTGCGGCATTCGGATGATCTTGTTCAGCTATCGCACGTTCACGAAGGGCGCTGGTCATTTCGAATGGAACGCTGCTTATCCGGAAGGGGCGACGGACCTGAAGCGCGTCACTGATGCGATTCGGGGCGCGGGACTCTGCGTGGGGCTGCACATTCACTACAGTAAGACGGACCGGACCGACGCTTACGTGACCCCGGTGCCGGATGATCGACTGCACGTCGAACGGCGGTTCACGCTCACGGGGCCCATCGACGCTGGAAGCGAGGTCATCGAGGTCCGGGAGAATCCCGTCGGGGCCACGATGGACAAGCAGCGTCGCCTGCTCAAGGCCGGCAAGGAGCTGATCGAGTACGAGCGGTACACGACGGAGCCCCCCTACCGCTTCGAGGGTTGCCGACGCGGGGCGCTGAAGACGGCCGCTTGTGAACACGGGGTGGGATCGGGCATCGCCCTGCTGGACGTCGACACGTGGCCGCTGTTCATCCGCTTCGATCAGGACACGGACATTCAGGACGAGGTGGCGCGGCGGATCGGGGACATCGTCAAGCAGACCGGTCCTTACGAGATGGTGTACTTCGACGGGTCCGAGGACGTTCACGAGCCCTTTTGGTACCACTGCGCCAACGCGCAGTATCGCGTCTATCGGGTGCTGGATCCGGAGCCGCCGGTGTGCGAGTCGTACCTGAACACGCACTTCAGTTGGCACATGATGAGCCGCAGCAACGCCTACGACGCGGTGCCGCCGAATCGATTGAAGCAGTTCTGCCGCGAGTATCCGTGCGCCGACGCGGCCCAGCGAGCGATCGACTTCACGCGGGTGGACTTCGGCTGGGTGCACGACTTCGGGAAGAGCGACAAGGTCCATCTCACGCCGGACGCGCTGGAGTACGTCTTTGGCCGGGCGGCGGCGTGGGACTGTCCGGTCTCCCTGTCAATCGGTCTCAAGGACGTGCACAACCCGCGTGCAGAGAGCTGCTTCGAGGTTGTCAAGACGTGGGAGGATGCGAGGATCGGGCAGCGGCTCACCGACGAGCAACGTCTATGGCTCAGGGACCTCGATCAGGAGCATCATTTGTTCGTCAACGAGGAGGGGCAATACGAGCTGGTCGCGATCGACGAGGTAACCGGTATGGCCGGGGGGAAGTCGATCCGGGCTTACACGTTCCGACGCTCCGGCAAGCCCGACGTGACGTACGCATTGCTGTGGGCGGCGCGGGGAGCCGTGGACCTGGCGCTTGAGGTGCCTGCCGATGGGGTGACGGCGATGCGTCCGTTCGGCAAGGCGATCCCGACTCGGAGTGAAGCCGGCAGGACCTTGATCGACGTGGGCGAGCGGATGGTCCTTTCGTTTTCAGGAATGGGCGTGCCACAGGTCGAGGAGGTCTTACGAGGCGGTCGGGTGAGACGGGCAGATCAGTGACGGCCAGGATCGGCCCCCTGGCGGCGATTCTGGGATGCTCCCTCAAGTCCTGATTACGGCGTGGCCTGCGCGGGTTTTGACGCGGTGGTTGCCTTGTCGGTCTTGGCGGCGCGCTCGATGAGGATCCTCACGTGGTCGCCGACGCATTCGGCGAGTGCCTGGAGGTTGTAGCCTCCTTCGAGGATGCTGACGTACCGGCCGTTGCAGTAGGTATCCGCCAGGTCGAGCGCGGCGGTGAGCATGTAGTTGAAGCCCTCGGCGGTGACGTTCATCGCCGCGAGGGGGTCCCGTGCGTGGGCGTCGAAGCCGGCGCTGGTCAGGATGAAATCCGGTTTGAACTTGTGCGCGGCGGGGAGGAACTGCTTCTCGAAGGCCTCGCGGTAGGCGTCGTTGCCGAGGCCCGGGGCCATCGGGATATTGAGCACGGAGCCAGCGCCCCTGCCCCGCCCGGTCTCGTGCGGATAGCCCGTTCCAGGATAGCACGTGCTGGGGTGCTGATGGAGCGAGCAGAAGAAGATCGAGGGGTCTTCCTCGGTGCTGTGCTGGGTGCCGTTGCCGTGATGAACGTCCCAGTCGAGGATGAGGACCTTGCCCACCTTGTGCTTCTTCTGGAGGTGGCGGGCGGCAATGGCAATGTTGTTGAACAGGCAGAAGCCCATGGAGAGCTTTCGCTCGGCGTGATGCCCGGGTGGACGCGGGGCGGCGAAGCCGTTGGCACACTTGCCCGCCATGACGGCGTCAACGAGCTCGAGGACACCGCCGACGGCCAGGACGGCGATCTCGTATGATTTGGGGCAGATAGCCGAGTCGGGCGTGTCGATGTAGTCGGCGCCGGTCTTGCACGTCGCCTGGACGCGAGCGATATACTCACGATCGTGGACGAGTTCGATCGCGGACAGCTCGGCGGGAACGGGCTTGATCCGCTCAGTCCGCTTATAGTAGCCCTCGGTGCTCAGACGGCGATCGATGGCGACCAGTCGATCAGCTCGCTCCGGATGTCCGGGCCCGGTGTCATGGAGCTGGTAGCGCTCGTCAACGAGGAGTCCTGTCTTGGGCATAGTCAGATTATTATAGAGTCCGGCGCGGCGAGTGCCAGTCGGTTTGCGGGGGAACCGGTCCCCCGTGCGTCGCCGTAGGCTTGCGGGCCCGGGTGTTCTTATCCTTTCGTTCGGCGTACTGGAAATCCCGGGTCCGCTGCGACCCGTGGGGCCAGCAGGAGACCACTTATGACCCTTCCGTGCCCGCGCATCATTGGCTTGGTTCTGGTTGGAACGTCGCAGGCCTGGGCGGCCGACGGGACTGGACGCGGCCATGTCGCCATTCTGGCCGACCACGTGCTTTCGAGGTCCGGGTCGACGCGGGGCACCGGGTATGCAATGTCAAACAAGATCGTGACGGTGGGCGACAAGACGTACGTGAGCTGGCTCGACACGAAGGCGGTCATTCGACTTCAGGCGTTCGACCACAGGACGGGTCAGGCGGGAGACGCCTTGACGATAGGCCAAGGGGTCGACAACCACTCGGGTCCGGCGCTGACGGTCGACGGCGAGGGCAACCTGCACGTGGTGTTCGGCCCCCACGGAGGACCATTTCAGTATCGGCACACGACGAGGCCGGGAGACATGGGGAGTTGGTCGACCGCGATTGAGTTTGGCAAGAAGTGTACGTACCCGAGCCTGGTGTGCTCGCCGGATGGGACGCTGCACGTGACGTGCCGGGAGGGGAGCCACCCCTGCAACCTTCATTACTATCGCAAGCCTGTGGGCGGGGAGTGGGCGGGACCGGTCGACCTGGTCGATCCTGACGTGAAAACCGGCTACACGCAGTTTGGCAATCCGCTGGCCGTCGCGTCGGACGGCGCGTTGCACCTAGCGTTTCACATCTATGATCTTCATCCGGCGGCGGGAAAAGCGGTCGGTTACATGCGGAGCAAGGACGGGGGCAGGAGCTGGACGGATTCGAAGGGGCGGGTCCTGTCGCTACCGGTGACGCCGAAGACGGCGGAGCTGATCGAGAGCGATCCGAAGTTCGACATGCGCGTCGGCAACGTCGCCGTTGATGGACAAAGTCATCCGTGGTTCATGTCGTTCCACCACGAGATGAAGCCCAATGACGCGATGCTTTGGCGGCATGACGGTCAGGCGTGGCGGAAGACGTCGCTGGTGGGCTGGGTGAGGAAGACCGTGTGCCCGAGCGCCCAGATCGCCGGGGGGGCGCTGGCGTTCGGGGGTGACGGACGGCTGTACGTGGCGCTGGGCATCGTCACGGGGAAGCCGGGCTGGGGAGCTCCGACTAGCGAGATCGCGCTGCTCGTCTCGGCGGACGGGGGCCGGACCTTCACGGGCCAGATGATTTCGCCGCCCGACCCAAAGACGCCGAACTGGCTGCCGAGCATCGAGCGGTGCACTGAGCACAACGGGGTCGCCGTGCCGTGGTTGATCTACACGCACGGACAGGCCGGCGAGGGCTGCATGCCCAAGGACGTGACTGAGATTCGGTTGGTCGCGCTGGCGGGCCGCAGCGCAGGCAAGGCACGGAAGACCGTGCGTGTCGGAGGGATCGTCGCGAAATGGACGCCGAAGGACCGCGAGCGGAGCTATGCTCGGGTCGAACCGATGATCCGCCAGGCCGCCGCGGGCGGCGCCGAGATCGTGTGTACGACGGAGTCGTTCCTCGACGGCTATTCGATTCGCGACAAGGAGATGCCGATCGACGAGTTCCGGGCCTTGGGCGAGGAGATCCCCGGGGGCCCTTACGTGACGAAGCTGCAGGCCCTGGCCAAGGAGCTGAAGATCTACCTGATCGCCGGGCTGCTTCGACGGATCGGCGAGAAGACGTACAATTCGGCGGTCGTGATCGGGCCGAACGGCGAGATCATCGGCGTGTATCACAAGCAGCACCTGGGGCACGAGACGGTGCGGAACACGGCGGGGACGGAGTGCCCGACGTTCGAGACGCCGTGGGGGCGGATGGGCGTGATGATTTGCGCCGATCGGCGTTATCCGGAGGTGACGGCCGGGCTGGTCAAGAACGGGGCGAAGTTCATCATCGTGCCCTCGGGCGGCATGTGGGGCCCGAAGAGCAACGACCATCACGTCCGGGCCCGATCGAAGCAGTCGAACTTGCCCATCGTATTCGTGCACCCGATCGAGTGGTTGGTCACCGGGCCGGGCGGGGTCATCTGGGATCGCGACTTCCGCGGAAACCTGATGGACGTCAGGCCGGAGCAGGTCGATACGGCCGCGGATCAGAAGGGGGTGTTTCTATTCGACCTGCCGGTTGGGGGGCGAGGGGGATCGGGGGTGGTTCGGTGAGCGAGGGACTCGACGCCACTCTCCCAGTCAACGCACAGGCCCCGACCCCAGGCTCACGTCAGACATTCCCCCTGATCCCTGCCCCCCAAACAGACTCTACCCAGGCCCCCGAAACTGCTTGCCCACCTTGATCACCCGCTCCGCCGCCCCATACCACCCCTGCGGCCTGTAGTCCGAGGTATGCAGATAGCACTGAACCCGCACCTCGTCGCTCCCCTCGGCGAACGTCAGCAGCCGGCTCATCGGCACCGTCGTGACGCTCGCGTGGTGGCGGCTCAGCGCGCAAACGTTGACGAAGGTCGCGCCCCACTTCCGCTCGATGTGCGACCTCCCGCCCGTCCGGTCGTCCGGGTGCGTGTGCGTATGCCCCCCGAGCCAAATGTCGATCGCCCCGGGATGATCGGCCAGATAGCGCTCGAATGCCTGGGCGTCCGGCCTGCCGTCGACGAAGTACAGATACGACGCCCCCTCCGGCCCGCCCCTCGGGAAGTAGCCGTGGTAATGGCCCTTCCATTTGCCGTTCTTGTCCTTGCGAAACCCCTCCCACGGCCCTGACGCGACCGTCGTCTCTTTCAGCATGTGATGGTGCGCCGAGATGATGACGCAGTCGCGGTTCTGCTCCACCATCCGCTTCCACCATGCGAACGTCTCTCCCGTCACCGCACCGGCCGGATAGCCACCGCGCTCGCCGCGACCCACCGGCGGACCGCCGTCGTTCCGATCGCCCATCATCAGAAACAGAAGGTTGCCGACGCGAAAGCTGTACCGCTCCCACGTCCCCTCGACAGGGTAGGGGCGTTTCTTGGCGTCCACACCCGAGACCGACGTGTGCTCGCCCGTCGGATCGACGTACTTGCGGAACCACCACTGTAGCGGCTGACCCGGCACGCTCGAATCGTGATTGCCGAGAAGGCAGTAAAAGTGCTCGCGCCGGTGCTTCCGAAGGGCCCCGAACTGGCGGACGACCTCCAACCCCTCGTCGTCTTTGGGTGGGCCCTGGTCGCCCGAGAAGTCGCCGAGGTGCACGGCAATGTCCCAATCGAACGCCGGCCCGCCCCGGCTCCCCCCGAACTCGGACTGACGAATCGCCTCGCCCAGGCTCTCGCGCCCGGACTTGCGCAAATCCGTCCCAACATGGCAACAGCCCGACGCCCACAATCGAAAACGCCCCGACGCGCCCGTCGTGGCGACCCCCTCGCCGACGCAAGGAGCCGCACACGCCAGCAAGACTGCAGCCATGCGGACAAGACCCGCTCCATTCATGACTTCTGTCCAAGACCTACGGCTTCTTCTTCCACCCCCAGTGCCCGGCATAATGGTCCCTCGGCCACGGCGATGTCGACGGACCGTTCGGATTCCAGAACGCACCCGCCGCCAACGACACCGCGTTGAGCAGATTACAGCGACAACTCTTCACCGTCGGGTTCCACGACGTCATCATCATCCCCGGAGTACGCTTCGGATCCAGGTGCTTGGCCGCGAACCGCGCCAGCAGCAGCGCGTTCTCGTCCTCCGTCCAGTTCGCACCCGCCGGGATGTTGTCGTACCCGAGCTGCTCGATGATCTTCGACGTCGGGAACGTCGTCCGCTTCGAGTAGTTCCAGTCGCTGACCAGGATCCGCTTGGGGATCGCCGGCGGCTCGCCCTCACGTTCCGGCCACAGCGGGTCGCCCCACATCCACGTCCGCGCCCCGCACCGTCGAACCGACCGGTCGAGCCGCTCCACCGCGTCGAGCCACGCCTTGCCCTCGCGGAGGATCATGTGATCGATCTGAATGCCGCGGCAGTGCCCGATCGTCTCCTCGTCCATGCCGATATGGAAGAAACGCGGCCCGCCGAACAGATCCATCAGCTCGGCGATCAGGTCGTCGCACACATCATGGTATTCCGGCGTGCCCACCATCAGCCCGTACTCCTTCAACCACGCGTCGTGCGTCGTGGCGAAGTTCAGCTTCGGGATCGGCTCCAGCCCCAAACCACGGCACTGATCGAGCAGCCGCCGGAGCTGCCCCGTCGTCAGCGCCCCCTTGACCGCGATCTCCGGGTGCGATCGGTACCGAACCGCGTCGCCCATGTCGAGGATGACCATGTTCATCCGCAGTCGCGCCATCAGCGCGACCACCTCGTCGAAGACCGGCTTGTCGAATCGCAGCCTGTCGCTGAAGCCGTAGACGATCTCCTTGCTCGGCGTGTGCCGCCACTGGTTGTAACTCAGATGGATCAGCATCGACCGGATGCCGAATCGGGGCGCATCGCAGATCCGCGCGCACCGTAGCCCCGCGTCACAACAGTCCAGCAACGTCCGCAGGCCGAGACCCAATCCCGCCCACCCCGTCCCGCGAACCGTCAGCCCGTCCGTCTTCACCTCGATCTCGTAGCCTTGATCACGCGTGCCCGCCGGCATCGTCCGATCCCCCCGAAGCGCGGTAGTCGCCTCGGCCGAACCCAATGCGACCGTGTAAGCGGGCAGCTTCCTCGCCGTGCCCACCGTCACGCGGCGGCGCGCAGCCGCGCCGACCTCCCTGGCGGCCATCCCCGCCGCCGCCTTGACCCACTTCGGCGCGCCGCCGGACATCTTCATCGCCAGCGGCCCCTTGGGTGGGACAAATCTGCCCCGACGGACCTCGACGTGTTGCGGCTGAGGGTAGACGCTGGTCAGTGGTTTGGTTGCCATGACGGTCCTCCTTGCCCATGGCCATGACGGGTTCGCGACGGTTTCCCGAAACCGCCACTGCGCCGTATCATACAACAACGGCGGCCGCTGGGAATGGTGTTTGTCTTGCAGTTCGACTCCGACCAAGAGCGCATCGGACACATCCGAGAGACGATCCGGCACCTGCCCAAGTCTCCCGGCGTCTATCTCATGAAGGACGCACAAGGCAGGGTCCTCTACGTCGGCAAGGCCAAGGACCTCCGCTCTCGCGTCAGCAGCTACTTCCAGGACTCCGCCAACCTCCTGGCCACACGCGGTCCCGAGATCGACCGCATGATCGGCATGGTCGTCGACGTCGACTTCCTCGACTGCGACACCGAGGTCGACGCCCTCCTCCAGGAAAACCGCCTCATCAAGGACATCCAGCCGCCCTTCAACGAGCGGCTCCGCGACGGCAAGAGCTTCCCCTACCTCGAGATCACCACCCGCGAGGACTTCCCCGGCGTCTACGTCACCAGAACGCCCAGCATCAAGGGCAGCAAGCTCTACGGACCCTTCACCTCCGCCATGGGCCTCCGCGACGCCGTCAACGCCCTGCAGAAGGTCTTCCGATTCCGAACCTGTACCCTCGACATTCGCGCCGACGACGAGAAGCGCCGCTTCTTCCGCCCCTGTCTGCTCCACTCGATCAAGCGGTGTACGGCCCCCTGTGCCGATCGCGTCAGCAAGGAAGACTACCGAAAGGACGTCGACCGTCTCAAGAAGTTCCTGGCCAGCAAGCGATCCGTCGTGCTCCGCCAGATGCGAAACGAGATGGACTCCGCCGCCGCCGACCTCCGGTTCGAGGACGCCGCCACGCTCCGCGACCGGATCAAGGCCATCGAGTCGCTCGCCCTCTCCGGCAACGTCGAGGAAGACATCCAGCCGGAGGTCTTCTTCATCGACCCCACCAAGGGGCTTGAGAGGCTCCAGGCCCTGCTCGAGCTCGACAGTCCGCCCCGTATCCTCGAGGCGATCGACATCGCCAACCTGCAGGGAGGCGAATCCTGCGGATCCCTCGTCTGCTTCATCGACGGCCTGCCCTTCAAGACCGGCTATCGACGCTATCGCATCAAGAGCGTCGAGGGCCAGGACGACTACGCGATGATCCGGGAGGTCATCCACCGGCGCTACCGCCGAGCAGCCGGCGGCGAGGAGCTCTACCCCGACATCATCCTCATCGACGGCGGCCTCGGACAGCTCCACGCCGCACTGGAGGCCTTCGAGCACATGGACCTCCGACCGCCCATGGTCATCTCGCTGGCCAAGCGAGAGGAGGAGATCTTCGTCCAGGCCCGAACCGAGCCCGTCCGCCTGCCGCGAAACAACGAGGCCCTCCGCCTCCTCCAGCAGATCCGAGACGAGGCCCACCGATTCGCCCAGCACTACCACCACATCCTTCGCCGAAAGGTCACCTTCGACGAGCAGCGAAAACGGCAACAGTGACCCTCAGAAACGACGTGAGGCAAGGATCCCCCGTACCTGCATGAACACGATACCGTCATTAGCTAGGCGCTGGGGGAGCGGACGAGTTGGCGGAGGATCTCGATGTAGCGGGTGGCCTTCTGGAGGCGGGTGAAGTGCTGGAGCACGAACTCGCGCCCCTTTTGGCCGAGGGATTGAGCCAGGTCGGGATCGGATCGCAGGCGCAGGATGGCATCCACGTAGGCGTTCACGTTCTCCGGCTCGACGGACAGGCCGCCGCCGGAAACCTCCATGATGTCAAGCGCCTGCCCCTCGGCGCCAAGGATGATCGGACGCCCGCAGGCCATGATTTCGAAAATCTTGGAAGGGATATTGATGCGGAAGTAGTTCCCCTTCCTTAGCGGAACCAGACACACATCTGACGCCGCGTAGAATAGCGGGATCCGCTGTCGGTCCTGCAGAGGGAGGAAATCGACGTTTGTCAGACTGCGCTCCCTCACGCGGTCCAGCATGCCAGGCTTGTCCGCGCCGTCACCGACGAAGACGAACTGGATGTCCTGGCGATCACGGAGGCGCTCCGCCACATCGACCAGCGTGAGCAGGCCTTGAGACACGCCGTGGGCCCCGATATACATGGCGACGAACTTGCCCTGCCAGCCGTATTCCTCCCGGATCTCGCCCTCCCGCTCGCAGGGCTTGAACACGTTCTCACGGATGCCGTTCTCGATGGTGAAGAGCTTCTTGTCGTCGAAGCCTCGATCAATGATGGACCGTCGCGAGGCCTCCGCCACGGTGATGATGCCGCACGCTCGTCGATACAGGAACTCCTCGACGGCTTGCAGTGCCTTGATCAGGAACTGATTCTTGATCATGCCTACGTCGATCGCCTGCTGGGGCAGTATGTCGCGGACCTCGAATACGAACGGCACTCGCCTGATTCGGCCGACCAGATACCCGAGCGGACCGACGAAGAAAGGTCCGGACGATCCGATGATCACGTCCGGACGCTTGCACTTGAAGACCCCGCACACGAAAGCGGAGACCATGAACGAGACGGAGGCCAGCGAGCGTTTCCACACCTGCCGGTTCGGCGTCGCGTAGATCCAGGAACGGTTGACGACGTACCCGTCGTGTCTTTCTTGCGCGAAAAGCCTGCCTCGGTAGATCTCGGGGATGATGCCGCTGGGGTAGTTGGGGAATCCGGTACACACCTCGACGTCGTGCCCGGCCTGGGCCCAAAGGGCGGCATGCTCGGAGTTGCGCGCCGCGCAGGCGCCGAACTCCGGCGGGAAGTATTGGGACAAGATGAGTATTTTCATGGCTTCAAGGGCGAGATTCTCGGGCCGGGCGAAGTGTCCCTCGCGTCAATGCCTTGCCGTCGCGAGGTTGCCGTCCGTCGCGCCACGACCGCCCAGAAGGTGAACTGGCTGGATCCCCCATTTATGCCCCCCGGCTCTCATCGGTTGCATCTGGGAGTCACTGCGCCCCTTCTCCCGTCAGGACGATCCGCGCGGTCTCGCACAGGACCCTGACGTCCGTCCAGAGGGAGACGTTGCTCATGTACACGAGGTCGTAACGCAACCGGTCGCCCGGCGTGGAGTCATACCGGCCCCACACGTGAGATAGCGCGGTGAGCCCCGGCTTCACACGAAGCCGCAACGGGAAAAGCGGTAGGTCCTTGGAGAACTCCTCGTAGAAGAACGGCCGCTCGGGACGAGGCCCGACCAGGCTCATGTCGCCCTTCAGCACGTTCCACAGTTGGGGAATCTCGTCGATCCGCTTGCTGCGAAGAAACCTGCCAACTCCCGTGACGCGAGGATCGTTCTTCGACGCCCATACCGGGCCCGTGTACTTCTCCGCGTCCACCCGCATCGTCCTCAGCTTCGTCAACGTAAACTTGCGCCCCCCCCGGCCCATCCGGACTTGCCGATAGAAGACGGGACCGGGCGAGTCGAACTTGACCGCCACTGCCGCTACCAGCAAGATCGGCAGGGCCAGGAACAGCCCGATCAGGCTTACGACGACGTCCATCATCCGTTTGACGGCCAGATAACTCGCTGAGATCGGTCGTGCCTTCAACTCCACCAACGGCACGCCTCCGATGCGACACAGGTGGAGCCTGCCCATCATCGACTCGTAGAGACTTGGCAGAATGTATGCCCGGGCCCGTGTCTCGTCACACGCGCGAATGATATCTAGGAGCCGGTGCGACGACTGGGCGAGCATCTCCCCGATCACAAGGATCTCGTCAATCCGGTGCTTCCTGACGATTTCAGGCAGCCTCCCCGTCTCACCCAGGTAAGGATAGGGATCGCCGACTGTCTCGTCCCTTTCCGCGACGAATCCGATCACCTCATGGTGATACCGCGAGTAAGTATGGATCTCCTCGGCAGCGCTGCGGGCACCGGTACCCGTGCCGACGACCAGGATCCTCGTGGGCTCGGCGTCCGCCCACTGCCGGATGTACACTAGCAACCCTCGCCAGAGGGCCACAGCCGCAGTTCCCACCGCAGCCACGCTGACGTAGTCGGGGCGGGCCACTGGGACCACCTGCGGCAGATAGTACGGAATGGCCGCTGTGATCAGAGAGAAGGACGCGACCGAACCGATCAGTCCCGCCGCGAATGAAGGCAACGCCAGTCCCGCGCCCCTTCGTAGCCGATTGACATCATAGGGATTAACCCGCGACAGCCAGAAGATGTGGGTGACGATCAATGCGACTATTCCGGCGGCCACCCCAGGAAACACGAAAAACGGACCGCCCGCGACACGTCCGACACCTGAGACCCCTGCTCCAGTCACTGCGTCGTTTGGCGTCCCGAGCAACTCGACGGCCAGATAGACGAACAGCACCGCCAGCGACATGGCTGTCCAAGTTGCTATTCTCCTCTGGGGCATCGAACGTCCCTCCTCCGCAGACCCTACCTGCGTCGGCGATAGTGTCTCAGGCGAGCCCAGAATTCCCCAAAGAACTGTTAAGTCATGGCGTCTGAGAAGTCATAGGCGCATTGATCGATGTGTTTCAAGGAGATACTCACGTCTTTGGCATTTCGCGGATCAGGCCTCGCCTGCCGAGATTCTGAAATGTAAGGCCTTAATAGGAAGCATTTTAGATCTTGAGGGCAACCTGAATATGGATAGGACTGTTGGGAATTCTCCCGCGTGACGGCGAGAAGAGAAGCTCAGCATTGCAGTGAAGAACGGGAGCTTAATTCGCCTTATGGCATGGATTATCTCCAAGCCTGTTTCCCCAGTCATGAGCATGCCGTCGCTGGGAGCGGGAGCGCCCATCCTGGCAAGGCAGAACACCCCCTCGGCACCCAAGCCGCGTCACTCCTCGTAAAGCCTAGCCGATGGTAGGATTCCTTGGCGGTGCTGAGGGATCTGGTTGGCGACCCGGCCATCCTGGACACCCGTTGGTGATTTCAGCTACCTTTGCACACCGATCGGGGGCCAAGGGAGACACCATGGACGATCCAGGCCGGCACGCCTCACGTGGCGCCAGAGGCACCTTCTACGTCTTCGTCATCGCCTTCGTCGCCGCCGTCGGCGGATTCCTCTTCGGCTTCGACCTGGCTGTCATCGGCGCAGCCAATACCTTCCTCAGGGATCAGTTCAATCTCTCCGACAGCGAGCTGGGCTTCGTCACCGCCAGCGCCGCCATCGGCTGCATCTTCGGCCCGTTCCTGGGCGCCTGGCTATGCGACGCCCTGGGAAGAAAACGCACGATGATTGTCGCCTCCGCCCTCCTGGCCGCCAGCGCCATCATGACCGCCGCCGCGCCCACCATTGCCGTCCTGAACATCTTCCGAATCGTCGGCGGCGTCGGCGTCGGGCTCTGCTCCGTTGCCTCTCCCATGTACATCGCCGAGGTCGCCCCGCCCGCCAAACGTGGCAGGCTCGGACTCATGTACCAGTTGGCCATCATCGTCGGCAGCGTCTGCGCGCCCCTCATCGCCTACGTCCTCGTCCGATCCCTCCCCGACACCGTCAGTTGGCGGTGGATGTTCGCCTCCGAGATGGCCGCCGTCGTCGTCTTCGTCGTCTTCCTCTTCTTCCTGCCGCGCAGCCCCAGATGGCTCGCCGAAAAGGGCCGCTTCGACGAAGCCCTGGACGTCCTCACGAACGTCGACGGCCCCGAATACGCCCGACAAGAGATGAACGAAATCCGAACCTCCCTCGAACAAGAACCCGGAGGATTCGCCGAGCTCCTCAGACCCGGAATCCGCTACGCCCTCCTCATCGGAATCCTGCTCGCCTTCTTCAACAACTGGACCGGATGGAGCATGATGGGCGGATACATCCCCCTCCTCTTCGAGCGATCCGGCCTCCATGACCGCGCCCAAGCCATCCTCCAGTTCGGCGTTGCCTACGGCTTCATGGGCGTCATCGGCGTCGTCGCCATCGCCCTCGTCGACCGCCTCGGACGAAGACCCCTCTGGCTCATCGGCTCGGTGCTCATGGCCCTCGTGACCGCCCTGACCGGCGTCGTGTTCCACTATCAGCTCAGTGGCCCGATCGTCCTGCTCGTCATCGTCCTCTGCACCGTCCCCCACGGCCTGGCACTCGGACCGCTGCCCTGGCTCATGATGTCCGAGATCTTCCCCACCCGAATCCGAGCCAAGGCCGTCGCCATCACCACGACCTTCCTATGGATCACTATCTACAGCGGCGCGCAGCTATTCCCCATGGTTTCCGGCTTCTCCGAGCGAACCATCGGCTCGCCCGCCCTGGCCTTCTGGCTCTTCACCGTCGTCTGCCTCCTCGCCATCATCTTCGGCTGGCGCATGCTCCCAGAGACCAAAGGCCGGACCCTCGAGGAAATCGCCGCGTCATGGCGCAAGTGACCTGGCATCAACGAGCCGATCCCTTGAACCCAAGACGGGTACGTTCGCACCCAGAATGGGTGCAACAATCCCACAGGTCGGCGCTCGACGCACGTCTGGAGTGAAGATAAAATGCCCCACCTCTTCAGAGGTGAGCGATAGGAATCTAGACGGGAATTCGAGTCCCCCCGCCGCTGAAGCGATGTGCCACCCATTGCAGATCGCCAGGACGTGCACCGTTCATTCCTCGTTGCAGGCAGCCTAGTATGACAGCGCGATTGGCGAGCGAGCATCGTGCCCGCCGCTACCACCAACACCTAATACGCCATCCTGAATCGATCCCACGGACGCCCCCGACCCCGCCCCCCGAACCTTTGCAAACCCGCTCCAGCGCAGGTAGATTGCACCCCTATTCCGCCCGCCCACGGACCGGATGGGCGTCTCGGCGGACAGGAGGTCTCTGAGCAGGCAAGCAACAGGTGAGGGAACCCAAGATGACCAAGGCGAACCGATCGATCATCACCCCAAGTTGGGCGGCGTGTCTCATGCTGGTGTCGGCGGGGCTGGCGGCGCTGCCCGAGGCGGCCTTCGGCAGGTCGGGCGCGCCGGCGCGACTCCGATGCGAGTACCAGAAGGAACCGATCGCCGTCGACACCACGGTACCCAGGTTCTGCTGGGACGTCAGCGACACGCGGCGCGGGGCGCGGCAGACGGCCTATCAGATCCTCGTGGCCGGCAGCCTCGCCACGCTCAAGGCGGGGCAGGCTGACCTGTGGGACAGCGGCAAGGTCGTCAGCGACCAGTCCGTCCACGTGCCGTACGGCGGGTTCCCCCTCCGTAGCGGCCAGCAGTGCTTCTGGCAGGTCCGAACCTGGGACGCCGACGGCGTCCCTTCGTCATTCAGCATCCCCGCCACGTTCGAGATGGGCCTGCGCGAGTCCGCCGACTGGTCGGCGCGTTGGATCCATCCGAAGCCGACGGAGCAGACCGCCGCCGGAGAGCCCCGCGGCTGGAAGTACGGCAAGTGGATCTGGCACCCCACCGCCAAGGGCGACAAGCAGACCGTCTATCTCCGCCGTGCCTTCGAGCTCAAGCCCGGCGAGAAAGTCAAGCAGGCCCGCATCCGCTGTACGGCCGACAACAAGTTCACTCTCTTCGTCAACGGAAAGCAGATCGGTAGCGGGAACGACTGGCAGCAGGTGTGTGACTATCAGGTCGCCGAGCAGCTCCGTCCAGGCAAGAACGTCATCGCCGCAGCGCCCTGGAATGAAGGCAGCGCGTGTGGGTTCAGGCTCGACATGTGTGTGGACGTCGAGGGCAAGGCGCCGATGTGGGTCCTCTCCGAGGCCGACTGGAAGGCGTCCGACCGCGAGGCGCCCAACTGGACCAGCCCCGACTTCGACGACAGCGCGTGGGTCAAGGCCGGCGTCATCGGCGAGTACGGCTGCCAGCCCTGGGGCGGCGTCAAGGCCGCCAAGAAGGGCATGCTCCGTTCGGTCATGATGCGCAAGGAGTTCTCCCTGAGTCAGCCCGCGCGTCGGATCCGGCGGGCACGCGCACACGTCTGCGGGCTCGGAGCCTATGAGCTCCGCCTCAACGACCGGCAGGTGGGACGGGATAAGCTCACCCCCGGTTGGACGCAGTTTCACAAGCGCGTGCACTATCAAACCTACGACGTGACCGAGATGCTCCGGGACGGCGCCAACGCCGTCGGGGCCATCCTCGCCAACGGCTGGTGGAATGGTCGGATCGGTGGCGAGCGAGATCAACCCGGACGCGAATCGCTCCGGATGATCCTGCAACTCACGATCGAATACGCTGACGGCTCGACGCAGCTCATCGTGACCGATCCGTCCTGGAAGACCTGCGTAAGCCCGATCAGCAGGGACTCCATCTACGATGGCCAAACCTACGACGCTCGCCTCGAGAAGCCCGAGTGGGACGAGCCGGGCTTCGACGACGCGGCATGGGCCGACGTCGATCTGGTCGACCAGCCCGTGGACAACCTCGTGCCGCAGGCCAAGGGTACGCTCCAGTCGATCCAGGACCTGCCGGCCGTCAAGGTCTGGGAGTCCGACCCCGGTGTCTACGTCTTCGACTTCGGTCAGAACCTCACCGGCTGGGTCCGCTTGAAGGTCAAAGGCAACCCCGGCGACAAGATCACCATCCGTCACGCCGAAGTCATGAAGGACGGCAAGTTCTACACCGCCAACCTGAGGGGTGCCAAAGCGACCGACGTCTATGTCTGCAAGGGCGGCCAGGTCGAGGTCTGGGAGCCCCAATTCACCTATCACGGCTTCCGCTATGCCGAGGTCACCGGGTATCCCGGCAAGCCGGCCGACGACGCCCTCCTCGCCAGGATGGTCTCCACGGTGATGCCGCAGATCGGGCGGTTCGAGTGCTCCAACGACGTGCTCAACAGTTTCCAGGAGTGCATCCTTTGGGGCGCTCGCGGAAACTTCTGGGCTGTGCCGACCGACTGTCCCCAGCGGGACGAGCGTCTCGGGTGGACGGGCGATGCCCAGATGTTCTGTAACACCTCCTGCTGGAATCTGGATACCGCCCGGTACTACACCAAGTGGATGCGCGACATCGCCGACTGCCAGGGCCCCGATGGCGCGACCCGCGACGTCAATCCAACCAACAGCACCAAGCCGGCAAGCCCCGCCTGGGGCGACGTCTGCGTCATCGTCCCCTGGCACGTCTATCGCCACTACGGCGACACGCGTATCATCGAGGAGAACTACGACTGCATGGTTGGCTGGGTCGAATACATGACCAAGCACAGCCAGGGCAACCTCTTCGAGCGGGACGGCTATGGCGATTGGATCGCCGTGGTGCCCTCGCCGAAGAAGCCGATCAGCGCGGCCTACTTCTATTACGACTGCCTCTTGCTCTCGAAGATGGCCCGGGCCATTGGGCGCGACGCCGACGCGGACAAGTACGCGCAACGAGCCAACGACATCCGAAACGCCTTCAACGCCAAGTTCCTCGATACGGCAACCGGCAACTACCCGGGCGCCACGCAGAACGCCAACCTCCTCCCGCTGTTCTTCGGCGTCGTCCCGCCGCATCGGACCGAGTCGGTCACGCAGCTCGTCGTCGATGACGTCGTCAAACGCCGGTTCCACCTGAGCACGGGCTTCCTCGGCACGGGGTACATCAATCCGGTCCTGACGGGCGGCGGTTATCACGACCTCGCGTGGCGCCTGGCAAAGCAGACGACGTATCCCTCGTGGGGCTACATGGTCAAGAAGGGCGCCACCACCGTCTGGGAGCTCTGGAACAGCGACACTGCCGGGCCGGGCATGAATTCGCGCAACCACTTCTGCCTGGGCAGCGTCGGTGAATGGTACTACGAGTCGCTCGCCGGCATCCTGATGACCGAGCCGGGCTTCCACGAGATCCGGATCTGCCCCAGGCCGGCGGGCGAGCTGGCGTGGGTCAAGGCGAGCGTCTGGAGCGTCTACGGGCCCATCGTCAGCAACTGGCAGCGCACGAACAACGACCTGCACATGCAGGTCACCATTCCCGCCAATACGACCGCGCGAATTCTCGTCCCGACGTTCGGGGCCGAGGGCTTCGCGATCTCAGAGAGCGGACGAACCCTCGTCAAGGACGGACGATACGCCGACAGCGCCGAAGGCCTGACCTTCGTCGGCATGGAAGGCGACTTCGCGGCCTTCCGCACGGGGGCCGGCAGCTTCAGGTTCATCGCCCACGGCGTGGGCGCTCCCCCGGCCGTGGCATACAACCTTCCACCGGCGCCGCCCGTCATCACCAAGCTCGTCGACGACTTCTCCGCCGCCAAGATCAACGCAGCCAAGTGGGACCTGATCGACCTGGGCTTGGAGAGCGTGGCCGCCTCGGGCATCGCCGCCGGCGTCGCCGACGGGCAACTCGTCTTCTCCGGGGCCACCGGCGTGAACTATTGGGCGGGCAAGACGCTCAGGTCGAAGGGCGCTTTCAACGTCCCCAAGGGCAAGCGCCTAGAGGTCCAGATCGATCGAGTCGCTCTGGAGCCGAAAGGCTCGGGCGCCAGGACGAGCCTGTGGCTATGGGCGGATTCGAACAACCACGTCATGTTCTCGCAGGACACCGAGGTCGGCACGTGGTCGTACAACGCCGACGGCCATACCGGTAACGGCGTCGAGCTGACCAAGGCGTCCGATGCCGGACGGCACACCATGAAACTCGTTCACGACGGAGAGAACGTCACCTTCTACCTCGACGACAAGAAAGTGGGCAGCGTGAAGGTCGGCTGGAACGAGGGCATCCAGATCGCCGTGACCGGCCAGGCCCGACAGAAGGGGGATGCCGTCGTGGCGAGATTCGACAACGTCAAGGCCGAGATCGTCGAGTAGACGCTGGCGACTACTGACTCCAGATAGAATAGAGGCGGGCCGACTTCAAGTGAAAGACTAGCCGGAGCGGCTGACCTGGCGCCAGCGACGGATCGCCCTGCCAGCTTATCGGCGAGTTGACACCGTCGACCGTCGTTGGCAGCGCCTTGGCCGCCTCGAATCCCGGCAGCGGTTTGCCGTCCGGTTGTACCACCTCGACTCGGAACTCGCCCTTTGACGCGTCCACGTTGGCGAAAAGCCGACTGCCCTTAAGAACCAGGGGCTTGGTGATGAGCTTGCCCGGGGCCTCACCGGCCTCCACGGCCACGAACCCGTCCTCCCTCATCCGAGCCATTCCGATCGCCGCCTGATGCGGGCCCGGATGCTCGTGCTTCTGCCCGCACCCCTCGTAGTAGATCCACAGCTCGTTGCCCTGCTCGATCGGTGGGCTGCTGGGCGCGAAGATCATCGTGCTGTCGAACGCGCCCTCCGCCCCGCGCGGGATGAGGGCGCCCCGGTCGGCCACGCGGTCCCAGTTCTGCCCGTCCCGGCTGCCCACGAGCTGAAAATCGATCGTTCCCGGTCCGGGGCGATAGACCTCTAACCACCCGACGTATTGGCTGCCGTACTCGAACCCATAGTGTCCGTAGAACTCCGCGTCGGGCGGGTCGTTGTTGTCGGGGAAGAGGATCGTCCGAGGCGCCGACCAATTGACCAGGTCCTGGCTCTCGGCCTGGCGGCGACACCGCTTGTTCTTCTCCGACCACTTCCAGTTGCCCAGGAAGAGCTTCCGCTTGGCGTCCCAACTCCACGTGGTACGGTCCATCGCCAGCGAGAGCGCGACCACCGGCTTGTCCCCCTGCGCCTTCCAGTTGATGCCGTCCGCGGAGAAGTACGCGTAGTGCCCGGGAGCGACGTCATACTTGAGCCCCCGCTCGGCGATCTGCTTGGCCTCGTAAGGCCACGTGCCGACGAAGGCGATCAAAACGTAACGCTCTTCGGGTTTGGGCCAGTCCGCGCGGAAGATGACTGAGAAACTGTCGAAGTGGCTGCCACGATGGCGCAACAGGATGTTGTTCTTCTTGGAGCCCTGAAAGTCCACCAGACCTAGCTCCGGCTTGGTCCACTTCAGCCCGTCGGCGGATTCGGCGTAGCAGATGAAAGCGCTGTCTTCCATCGGCAGGGCCCCGACTTTGTTGCCCGAGGTCTTGCCGCGGTAGTACGCTAAAGCGGCCGGCTCAACGGCCGGTGCGGAGGTCGCTCGAGTGGCCGGGATCGACGTTGGTGCTGAGGTCGATGCAGAGGTCGGAGCGGAGGCGGGTGCCGACGCCGGCGCGGACGCGGAACTCGATGCCGGCGCCGAGGCCGGTCCCGTCGTCGGACCCGATGCTGGCGACGAAGTCGTCGTCGCCGGTGCCGAGGCCGTCGTCGCAGCGCCGTTGCGCGACCACCAAATGTTGCACACCAGATACCACATCCGGAAGATCTTGCGCTGCGGGTCGTAGCAGACCGACGGAAACGCGACGAACCCTTGCATCTCCCACGGCCTGTCGGCAACCAAGACAGGGTTGTCCTTGTGCTTAACGGCCGGGACCACGCGCCGAGAGAGCTGTTCGGTCTTGTCGATCGCGCGGTCGTCTAGAAACAGCTCGTGCTGGGGCCCGATCGTGAGTCCGGCCTCACCCGCCGCGACGGATTCGGCGGCGGCGCAAAGGCAGATCGTCACCAGCGCAAGGGGGGGTCGCATCTATACGGCTCTCCTGAGGCCTCATCAAGGTCGGGACGATCGGCCAGCGGGCGCCCTACCGCTGCCTAAAATGTATAGTCTAACACACTTGCGGCCGCCCGGCCATTCCCAGTAGCCTGACTTAGGTCAGGATCGGGCGTATCCGCCGAATCGCGGCGCCCCATCGAGCCAAGCAACCCGAGCCGCGGGATTCACCCCGCGCGGACGGACCCCGGCCAGGCATGGATGCTACGGCGCACCAGCGACGAGGGTGACATGAGCCAAGCCGTCTTCGAATACCGCGTAAGGTTCTCCGACACCGACTGGATGGGGCTCCTCCACCATCAGCACTACCCGCGCCTCTTTGAGTGGGCGCGGGAGGAGCTGTTCCGAGGGATCGGACATTCCTTCGCCAGCCACATCCAGCACGACGAGTGGTTGGCCGTGCTCGAGGTTTCCTATCGGATCAGAGGCCAGGCAAGGTATGATGCTATCCTCCGCATCGTGCCGCGAATGGTCAAAGTCACACGGGCGCGGATCTGGATCGCGTACGAGGTTCTCGATACGGGCACCGGCCGCGTCATCGCGACCGGTCAGAGCCTGCACACGATCCTGGACAGTCAAGGCAAAGTGGTTCGCGTCCCAAAGGACGTCATGGACACCGCGCGAAGCTACGTGGTGAGCGAGGGTGATAACGATGTCGAAGCACGCTAGAGGCGGACTCCTGCTGGCCGTCGGGCTGATCCTCCTTTCTCTCGCGTTCCCGCGAGACGCCCAAGCCGAGGGCGTGACCCCCAGCCGCGTGAAGGTGATGACCTTCAACGTCCTCTGCTCGTTCTGCAAGCCGAAGGAGTATGGCCCATGGACCGAGCGGTTGACGTACTTCGCCGACCTCTTCGCGCGCCACGACCCGGACCTGCTCGGCATTCAGGAACTCGCCAAGCCCGAGGAGGTGGGACAGATCGAGAAGCTCCTGCCGAACCACGAGGCCGTCTTTTTCAAGAAGGGAAAGCTCACCTATCCGGACGCCACGATCTTCTACCGTCGCGACCGATTCGAGCTCATCGAGTCCGGCGTGTACTGGTTGAGTCGCGATCCCGAAAGGCCGATGTCCATGGGATGGCTGAAAGGGCTCCAGGTCCCACGATGCGTCGTCTGGGCACAGTTCCGGCAGATCAAGGATCGCCGCCCCCTGTTCTTCGTCACGACGCACTTCGACGCCAACAACCCGAACCAGGAGCACAGTGCCCCCATCCTGATGGAGCGAACCGCCCAGCGGGCCTCGGACGTGCCCATTCTCGTGACCGGCGACTTCAACTCGAGACCGGAGTCCAAGGCCTACCAGATCCTCACCACGCCGCTGGCGGATGGATTCCAGTTGAAGAACACCTACGACCTGGCGCGCGAGAAGCGGACCGTCTGCAACCAGAATCCCGCGCCACAGTACGACCCCGCCTCGCGAATCGACCACATCTTCGTCGGCGGAAAGGCCGAGTGGAAGGTGCTTACTTGGACCGTCGACCTGACCGTCTACGGCGAGCCGGCCCGCTACCCCTCCGATCACCGCGCGATGGTCGCCGACGTCGTCTTCTGACCGAGGCGGTAACTTGAACTTACGTTAGCGAGCCGCCTTCTTCCGTCGGACGGCGGGTCTTCGTGGGGCCACCTCGGCGAGCGCCCGCAAAGCCCGGTTCACCGATTCATCATCCGGGAACAGGCGCGCGACGTCCGGATCCAGGACCACCACGTTACTCCCCTCGGCGTAGCGAGTCGCGTACTTGCCCCGGGTGCCCTGAGAGAAGTCGTATTCCCGACGCATTTGCCCGCTGTGACTCTGCTTCCTACTGGCGCCCATACTGCACCTCTTCTCGTCGGCTGGCCTTCCGCGCGCTAATGATACGAATAGTATCGTCCTGTTCAGTGTGAACGACAACCAGGAGCCTGCCTCGGCACGAAAGGCCGAGGAGAACGAATCGATCCTCCAAGTCCGAGTGGTCCGGGTCTGCGATCGTCAGGGACAGGCGATCAGCGAATGCAGTGGCGGCTTCAACGAACGAGACCTTATGCTTGCGACGGTTGGCCGCTGCCTTTCGCGTATCCCACTCAAACTCTAGAGCCACGAGGCGCTCCTGTCACGTTCGATGTCCGTTGTGGCCAAGACACCCTAGATCCGCGGTGGCACGCCCAACGCACGCGCCGCGATCGAGACCTGTCCCAGATGAAACGCCTCGTGGACCGGAGCAAGCTGGAACGCCGCCCCGTACGTTGGGATGAAGTCCGGCGTCCCCTCGGGCATCCGCGTGTCCAGGTCCTCATCGCTCATGCCTTTGAGCACGGCCAGCAAGGCCTCGCGACGCTCGCGCATGTACGCCAACACCTCGTCCACCGCCGGATAATCCCCCGGATTGCTCGTCGGCTTGGAGCCCATCCCGAACTTCTCGTCGTAGCCGGGGACGATCCGGACCTTGCCCGGCGCCACGCCCGACAGGAAGAAGTTGTCCACCAGCCCGATGTGCCCGACGAACCACAGGGCGTGATTCGCCTTCCCGTGGACCTGATGCGTCCACTGCTCGGGGGTCTTGAAGCTCGCCAGCAGCCCGTCCGTCATCTGACGGGCGCCCTTCAATCCGATCGCAAGACGTTCAGTCAGTCGCATGATCCGAACCTTCCTTCCGTGTCTCGCTCGCTCTTGCCCGCTTGCCCCGACTACGTTTGCACCCGCTGCCCGACCCAGATAGATTGTCCCCGTGTCTCCGCACAATGCAACCATGATTCCAACGAGCTCGCCGCGATGTCCTCGGTTCGTCCCGGCGCCTCGGGAGGTAGACGCTCCGATGTTCCTCAAGAGCCTGATCGAATCCAAACGTCCGTGCCGCTCCAAGGGACTGGTCCAGCCGCGAGACGCGCTGTGCGTCCTGCTGACAGCCTCGGCCTCGGCGGCCATGGGTGCAGGCAAGGCGGATCTGAAGGACGCTCCCCCCGTCAAGGTCCAAAGCTCGGCCGACGGTACCGATCAACTCGTCCGCTTCTGGGCGCCCAAGGACGCCGGCAAAGACGCCTCGGGCAAGCCCGTCCCGCTGCTCGTGTGCGTTCATAGCTGGTCCACCAGCTACAAGGGCTCGGACGGAATGGCCGACGTCTTCGAGAACTGCCGCCGCCGGGGATGGATCTTCCTTGCGCCGGACTTTCGCGGCCCGAACAACAGGCCTCAGGCCTGCGTTTCGGACCTGGCTGTCCAGGACGTCCTCGATGCCGTGGCCTACGCAATCGCACACGCCAACGTCGATACGCGACGGATTTACCTCCTCGGCGGCTCCGGCGGCGGACACATGTCGCTCGTCATGGCGCACCGCGGGCCCATGCTGTGGGCGGGCGTTTCGTCGTGGGTGCCAATCACCGACCTCGCCGAGTGGCATCGCTTCTGCAAATCCAAGAACTACAAGTACTACAGGGATATCGAGAAGTCCTGCGGCGGCCCACCCGGCGCGCCCGGCACGGCCGACGAGTACCGTAACCGCTCGCCGATCTTCTGGCTGGCTCGCGCCAAGGGCGTGCCCATCGATATGAATGCGGGCATCCACGACGGACACGGCGGCGCCGCGGTGCCGATCGACCACACCCTCAGGGCGTTCAACGTCCTCGCCGAGGCCAACGGGCATAAGGACAAACAGATCTCCGACGACGACGTCCGCTCGATGACCAGCGACGCCAAGGTCGCCGATCACCTCGCCGGCCCGCGCATCGACGAGCCCGATCGACAGTATCCCGTGCTGTTTCGCCGCCAGGCCGGTCCGGTCCGCGTGACACTCTTCGATGGCGGACACCGTATCGACGTCCCCCCGGCCCTGAACTGGCTGGCCAAGCAGGCCCGCTCGACACCGGGCACGTTCCCCCAGCCCGCGGCGTCGAGGAAGTCAGCCAAGACCTCCGACCGCGATCACGCCGACGATGAGCACGCCTACAGCCGCAGCCAGGGGACCACCCCCGCCGTCGGTCGCAACGGCATGGTCGCAGGAAGCCAACCCCTGGCCGTCCAGGTCGGCATCGAGATCCTCCAGGCCGGCGGCAACGCCGTCGACGCCGCTGTCGCCGTCAATGCCATGCTCGGCCTCGTCGAGCCCATGAGCTGCGGCATCGGCGGCGACCTCTTCGCGATCGTCTGGGACGCTGGGGCCGGCAAGCTCCACGGCCTGAACGCCAGCGGCCGATCGCCCCACGCCATCTCTCGCGAACTGATGCGACAACGAGGCTATCGATCGATCCCGGACAAGGGCCCGTTGAGTTGGTCGGTGCCGGGCTGCGTCGATGGCTGGGCGACGCTCTCGAAGCGCTTCGGCAAGATGACGCTCGAACAGGTGCTCGCCCCCGCCATCGGCTACGCCGAGGAGGGCTTCGAGGTCACGCCCGTGATCGCCAGGGCGTGGCGCGAAGCCGAGGGGTTCGAGGATGCCGACGCGCGGAACACCTATGCCCCAGACGGCCGCTCGCCCCGATCGGGCGAGTGGTTCAAGAACCCCCGGCTTGCCCGAACGTATCGGGCCATCGCCAAGGGCGGACGCGACGGTTTCTACCGCGGCGACCTCGCCGCCAAGATCGTCGCCGCCTCGAAGGCCAAGGGCGGGCTCCTCGCGATGAAGGACCTTCAGGACCACCAGTGCGAATGGGTCGAGCCCGTCGGCACGATCTATCGCGGCTACACCGTCTGGGAGTTGCCGCCGAACGGGCAGGGAATTGCCGCCCTGGAGATGCTCAATGTCCTCGATGGATTCGACTTGGCCAAGATGGGACACAACTCCGTCGAGTACCTGCACCGCTTCATCGAGGCCAAGAAGCTCGCTTTCGCCGATCGTGCACGGTTTTACGCCGATCCGGCGTTCGCCAAGCTCCCCGTCGCCGAGCTGATCTCGAAGAAGTACGCCGAGACCCAGCGCAAGCGCATCGACCCCGACCGCGCCGCCGACGTCGTCGACGCGGGCGACCCCAAGCTCGCCCACGGCGACACGGTCTATCTCACCGTCGTCGACAAGGACCGCAACGCCGTCTCGCTCATCCAGAGCATCTTCCACAACTTCGGCTCGAAGGTCGCCCCGGGCGACCTGGGCTTCATGCTCCAGAATCGAGGCTGCTCGTTCGCGCTAGATAACGATCACCTGAACCGGCTGGAGCCGTACAAACGCCCGTTCCATACGATCATCCCAGCTTTCGTGACCAAGGACGGAAAGCCCTGGCTGAGCTTCGGCGTCATGGGCGGTGACATGCAACCGCAGGGCCACGTGCAGGTGCTGTGCAATCTGGTCGACTTCGGCATGAACGTCCAGGCCGCCGGCGCCGCCCCGCGCTGCCGCCACAACGGATCCTCGACGCCGATCGGCTACCGCATGACGACCGGCGGAACGGTTCACCTGGAGCGGGGCATTCCAGAGGAAGTGGCCGACGGACTCGCCGCCAAGGGCCACCGCATCGCCAAGTCCTCGACCAGCTACGGCGGATATCAAGCTATCCGAATCGACCTGGACAGAGGCCTCCTCTACGGCGGCTCCGAGCCCCGCAAGGACGGCCTGGCGATGGGATACTAGCTCCCGAGCACGCGCTCCGCGATCCCCCGTACGCGTCTGATAAGCTCCTCCGCCTCGGCCTGATCCGTCGCTTCGCCGATGATCCGCATGATCGGTTCCGTGTTGCTGCCGCGGACGTGAACCCACCCCTCCGGCCAGTCGATGCGGATGCCGTCGCTCTCGTTGAGACGCTGGTCCGCCAGCTCGCCCCGGACCGCCTCCAATACAGCAGCGATCTTCTCCTGACTACAGGGGAACTTCTCCTTGATCATCGTGAAGCGCGGGATCTCCGCCACGAGCTGGCTAAGTGACTTGCCGGTTGCCGCCATGAGATCCAGCACCAGCCCCATCGCCACGAAGCTGTCACGCACCGGAACCACGCGAGGGTCGATCACCCCGCCGTTGCCTTCCCCCCCAATGACGCACCCGTTCTCCAGGACGGCCCGCGCGACGTGGGCCTCGCCCACCGGCGTGCGATACACCGTCTGATTGCCGGCCGACCGCGCCACCTCGTCGATCATCCGCGACGTCGACAGGTTCGCCGCGACCGGACCTGGGCGGGATGCCAGCACCTGTCGAGCCGCCAGCGCCAGCGTGTACTCCTCGCCGATGTACACGCCGTTCTCGTCAACCATCGCCAGCCGGTCCGCGTCTGGGTCCTGCGCGAACCCGATCTGGGCGCCATGCTCCCGAACGATCTCACAGAGCCCCTTGAGGTTCTCCGCGGTGGGCTCGGGCGTATGGGCGAAGCGCCCGTTCGGCTCGGCGTTGACGTGAATCAGCTCGCACCCGAGCGCTTGGAGCAGTCGGGCGCCACCTTCGCCGCCGGCTCCGTTGATGCTGTCCAGGACGACCTTGAAGCCGCTTCGACACATACGGTCCGCGTCGACGTGGCTCAGGACGGCCTCCACGTGCTGCTCGTGAGTGCCTCCCTGATCGCTAGCACGCCCCATGTACAGAGCGCCGACCAGTCGGAACGACTTCGACTCGAAGATCCCCCGAATCTCGTTGGCGATCTCGGGCGGAAACGCCCACCCCTGGCCCGACAGGAGTTTGATGCCGTTCCATTCGGAAGGATTGTGACTGGCCGTCACGACGACGCCTCCGTTCGCATCCAGCCGACGGATCATCAGCGCCGCCCCCGGCGTACTCACCACGCCCAGATCGAGGACGTCGCACCCGCACGCCGCCAGCCCCGCCTTGACCGCCCCGGAGACCGTCGGCCCGCTGGGACGCGTGTCTCGCGCGAGCACCACCCGCTTGCCTTCGAGATACGTGCCGAACGCGCAGCCGTAGTCGCACGCTACCTGCGGGGTCAGTCCTTCGCCGACGATGCCGCGAAGCCCCGAAACACTGATGATCAGCGTCATCTCAGTCTCCCTCTTGATACGCGGTCATGGGACGCGTTGCTGCGACCGTCCGAAAGTGTCTTGCCGCCGCGGTCTCGATTGGGGACAGGGCGCCGAATACCCTATCGGCACGATGCGTGCAAGCATGTGACCGAAAAGGCCCGGCCGTCCGATCCACGCGCATAAGAAAAGGCGGCAACCCACGCGTGGGTCTCCGCCTTTCCTTTTACCCCCGACCGGTTGACTTCTGAAGGTACGTCCCGTCGGAACCGTCTCCCTCCGGCCTCTTCCCTAACGAGCCAGTTCCTCCTCCAGTCGCGCCATCAGCGTCGCGAGGGGCATCTCGCACCGACCGGTCGGCGTACGCCAGCAGACCGTGCCCTCTTCCTCTAAGACCTTTGCGATACGTCTACACGCCAGAATCACCGTCGAGTGATTCTTGTTTCCCATGTACCGGCCGATCTCCGGAAAGCTCATATCCGTATGCTTTCTCGCCAGAAACATCGCGATAGCGCGTGCCAGCGCGACCGTCCTTGCCTTCCGCGACGTATGGAGATCGGCCGGTGAGAGCCCAAAGAACGTCGCTACGACGCTTTCGATATCACTCAGTCGAATGATCGTCGACGCGCGGCTCAAGTGCTCGGCCAGGGCCTGCTTGGCCAGGCCCATCGTGATCGGTTGACCGACCACGTTGCTGAAGGCGGCCAGCTTCAGCAACGCGCCCTCCAGCTCACGGACGTTCGTATCCATGCGTTCCGCGATATACTCCACGACCGGCTCGGGCACGTCCCGCTTCATCTGCGCCGCTCGATGACGCAAGATCTTGCAGCGGGTCTCGAGCTCCGGGGGATCGATCTTCACGACCATGCCCGCCACGAATCGACTCACCAAGGACTTCGAAAACTCCCCGATGAGCTTCGGATGCGAGTCCGAGGCCATCACCACCTGCTTGCCGACGCCCTCGATCGCGTTGAAGGTGTGAAGGAATTCTTCTTGTGTCGCCTTCTTGTTCGCCAGGAAGTGGACGTCGTCGAGAATCAGCACGTCCAGATGCCTGAACTTGTTGCGGAAGGTCTCCAGCTCCGATCTTCGCAACGCGGCCAGGAACTGGTTCGTGAACTCCTCACCTGACAGGAGCGCCCACTTCAACTCGGGACGTTCTTCGTCGAGCCCGTTGGCGAGGCCCTGCAGGAGGTGCGTCTTGCCCAATCCGCAGCCGCCGTGAATGAACAACGGGTTATATCCGCCGCCCGGCGTCGCCAGGACGTCCTGAACGGCGCTGAAAGCCATTTGATTGCTGGCACCGACGACGAAGCCATCCAGCCGTCCCCGAAGCTTCCGCACGGGCGTCTGAGAGCCCTGCTTGCCATTTCGAAGCCGACTGCGGACCTCGTTTGTATTGACCACTCGTGCCTGATGGTCTAGCTGCCCCTTCTTGAGATTGCGCATCAGAGTTGGGTTGACCGAGAAGGAGACCTGAAGGTGCCTGCCCGTGATCTCTTCCGCGGCCTCGACGATCTGGTCGGTGAAGTGATTCTCTATCCACCCACCGATAAAGGGGTTCGGGACATCGATCTCAAGGAAGCCATCGGTCAGAGCGAATCGCGTGGAATTCTTGAACCAGAGGTTAAACCTCTGCTGTCCAAGGCGTTGCGCAACGGCACCCCGAATTTGCAGAACGGTACTGTCCGCTGTAGGTTCCACAGCGTTCTCCTCCGAATGCTCTAACTCTACAGTACTTCGGGGTATTACGACGAGGATAGCCCGCTCGACACCCCAACCGCAAGAATGCCGACCTTACCTATCCTGAAAATGCCCTCTCCGCCACACGTCAGGGGGATGGTATCACTAGCCGATAATATGGTCAATCCCCTCCCGCTCAATTAAACTTGTCAACACCGTTTGAGCCCAATTGAGTACGGAGGTTGCGATCCGAAAAAAAAAGATGTTAACGGGTTGCCCACACCGTTTGAGCCATAGTGGATAATCTGTGGAAAACCCCAACTGTTGGATCGTTAAGGCCCTCACTCATAACGTGATAGAACCCACGCTACGCGCCGCATTGTCTCCGAGAATCCGCACTCGCGATACACCGCCAGCGCCGGAACGTTGTCTGCGTCAACCGCGAGACATATGTACATAAGGCCTTGGACAAGAGCATTTTGTATCGCATCATGCAACATGACTTTACCTATCCCTCGCCCACGGGCATCCGGAACGACGCCCATGTAGACCAACTCGAGCGCCGAGCGGTTCTTCACGCGGGCCAGCAGGATGCATCCCGCGGGGCGACCATCGACCGAGGCGACAAGCCACCGGCTCGGGTCGAACTCCCCCGTTGCCTTGTGTCCCGCGATGATGTCCTCAATGGGTCGCACCCCAGTGAGTTTCGGACAGTCAAGACTGTCTTGATATGTCTGCTCGATGACCCGCGAGAACAGTCCGTGCGATCGGCGACTGTACTCTTCGTACGTCAGATCAGGTTGGCCCGAGACCCCTTGCAGCGGCAGCGTCGTCGGGCGTTGGAGGTAGATTAGCTCAGCCAGCCGATCGAAACCCGCTGCCTCGAAAAGGGCCGAATCCCGAGGCGAATCGGGCGGCACGAGCACCTGGAACAGCCGCATGCCTCGTTGGTGTCCCGCCTCGACGAGTCGGCCGAGCAGGGCGACCGTGACCTCGCTACACTCCGGGCTCAGAGCCATCGATGGAACGAACAGAAGGGCGGCCCGCCCGGGCGAGTCGAGGCAGAACCCGGCCGAGACGATTCGCCCCGCGTCGCTTACGCCATAGAGGGCCCCCTGGCCAAGCGGCTGGTCCTTCATGTACTCCCGAAGACTCGCAACCTGGGCGCGCAGCTCCGCGCGGCCGAGTCCGGGCTGGTCCAGGATCAGCCCCAACGCCTCGCCCACCTCATTTGCATCGAGAGGACGAATCTCCATCGCAAGAAGCTCCGATACATAGGATAGGGCAACACGGGCCCGCCGCGAGGCAGGGCCAAGTGACTCTAGCGGCTCCGTCGGATCGGTTCAAAGGAAAACCCCGGCCGCTGGCTACGCTGGGCCGTTCCGCGGCAGCCGCGCTCGACGTTGGCGACGCTTGACGGGCTCGCGTCGGCTGAACTAAGATCACATGAGCGGGCTCGATACAGGAGATTCTCCCCATGCTCTGCCAGAGGTGCGGGAAGAACCCAGCGACGGTGCATCTGACGGACATCGTCAAGAACGAGAAGCACGAGAAGCATCTCTGTGATCAGTGCGCGCAGAACGAGAACATCACGGTCAAGAGCCACACCCCCATCAACGAGATGCTGGCCAGCTTCGTGATGGAGCAGTCGCGGGCCCGGGAGTTGGCGGAGCTGAAGTGTCAGGAGTGCGGGAACACCTTCGTGGAATTCCGGAACAACGGGCTGCTCGGATGTCCGAACGACTATGACGCGTTCGAGGAGGCCCTGCTGCCGCTGTTGGAGCGGGCGCACGGAGAGGGGGCCACGCATCACGTCGGCAAGGCGCCAGGGGAACGAACGTCAGAGGCCGACCAACGGCGACGTGAATTGATGCGCCTCAGGCAGCAACTAAGTGATGCCGTTGAGCGCGAAGAGTACGAGGTTGCCGCCAGACTCCGTGACCAGATCAAGACGCAAGAAAGCTCATGAGTATCGACGACCTAACCAAAGGGGCCGGTGAGTGGCTCAGCGGCACCGGTCCGATGTGCGACATCGTGATATCCTCCCGGATCCGGCTCGCCCGGAACGTCGTGGGATACCCGTTCCTGTCCAAGACGAACGACGTCCAACGACGGGAACTGGAAAGAAGCCTCCGCGGCCACATCCAGGACCTTGACCTGCCCGACGCGCCCTTCTACGTCGATGTCGATGGTGCCGGCGACCTCGAGCGAAGACTCCTGGTCGAACGTCACCTGATCAGCCGACAGCACGCCGAGGGCCAAGGCAGTCGCGGCGTCGCCATTGGCGGACGAGAGACCATCGCCCTGATGGTCAACGAGGAAGACCATCTGCGAATGCAGGTCCTAAGAAGCGGCCTGCAGCTCGACGAGCTGTGGGACGAGGTCGGCAGGATCGACGATATGCTCGGCTCGAGAGTCGAGTATGCCTTTCACAAGCGATATGGCTACCTGACCGCCTGCCCCACCAACGTGGGCACCGGCATTCGCGTCTCCGTCATGCTGCACCTGCCGGCCCTGAGAATGACGGGTGAGATGGAGCGCGTTGTCCGCGCCGCGCGGGACATGCGATTGGCGATCCGCGGACTCTTCGGAGAGGGCACCGAGGCCACCGGCGACTTCTACCAGGTTAGTAACCAGACCACACTCGGGCGCAGCGAAGAGGACATCATCGACGACTTCAAGCACATCGTCATTCCCAAGATCGTCGACTACGAGAAGCAGGCCCGACAGGTCTTGCTCCGCGAGAAGGCCGTCGCCTTGGACGACAAGATCTGGCGAGCCTACGGCCTGTTGACGACCGCGCGCTCCCTCAGCAGCGACGAGACCCTCGGGCTGCTCAGCCACCTGCGAATGGGCGTCAACCTCGGGCGGATCGACCTCCTCGGCATCGAGCTGGTCAACGAACTCTTCGTGATGACCCAGCCCGCGCACCTCCAGAAGATCAGCGGATCCGTCCTCAACGGCGAGGAACGCAGCGCCGTCAGAGCCGACTACGTCCGCCAACGTCTCGGTAGCGATAACTGACAGCTATCCTCCCGCCGCCTGATCGATCCGCCGCCTCGCTCGCGGAGGATGCTCCTTCAATTCCTTGAGATCGATTGCCCCGTCGCCGTTGCCGTCGATCACGTTGAACACGCAAGCTGGGCCGCGCCATCCCTCCCTCGATATCCAGCCGGAACATGGTTGACTCCAGGAGCGACTCGGGCCACGCTAGACGGGTCGGCGGGTCGCAGCCAATCACGTCACATGCGAAGGGGACTTCAGATGACCAGCGGTTTACGAGTTTGCACGACGGGGATCCTGTGCGTCGTCGGGCTCCTCAGCGCCGACCGGGCGCTGCCCTCCGCGCGCGCCGCCGCCGGCGGCAAGGACTCACCCAAGCTCGTCGGGGAGTTGACCGACGGCGTGAAGGATCGCCCGGGCCTGTTCGTCATCATCGGCTGTGACGATGTCGAGGCCATCCTCCGACTCATTCGATCGAGTCGCGCCACGTTCCACGTGCTCGACCCGAGGCCCGACGTCGTAACCAAGACCCGAGAGGCGATGGCTTCGGCCGGGCTCCACGGACGCCGCGCCCTCGTCGATCGAGGGTCCCTCGCCACGCTCCCCCACGCCGACAACACCGTCGACCTCGTGCTTGCCTGGCGACTCACGCTGGGCGATCTCATTGACACCGTCGGCCAGGACGGACGCGCCGCGCCTTCACCGGACAAACTAAGCGAATCCTGTCTCGCCGACGTCAAGCGCGTCCTCAGGCCCGAAGGCGCAGCCATCCTGGGCATGCAGCGCCCCGCCACCGGAGCGAACGTCGATCTGAAGCCCCAAGTCTTCAAGGCCCTGCTCACGGCCGTACTCCGAAACGAGCGCCTCGTCTCGGAAGACGCCGAAAGCGTCTGGGGAAGGTTGACCAAGCCCCCCCTCGACGGCGCCGACGACTGGAGTCACTGGGAGCATGGCCCGGACAACAATCCTGTCTCCACAGATGCCGTCATCCAAGCGCCCTACATGACCCAGTGGTACGGAGAGCCCCTTTACATCGCCATGCCCGCCATCACCACCGCCGCCGGCGGACGCGTCTTTATCGCCATGGGCCACATCGCTCACCATGAGCGCGAAGAGCCCTGGCTCAATACGCTGCTGGCCCGCAACGGCTACAACGGCACCCCACTGTGGCGGCGAAAGCTCCCCGACGGCTATCTCGCCCACCGATCCGCCTTCATCGCCACCGACGACGTGTTCTACATGATCGACATGGACGGCGAAGGCTGCCTCATGCTCGATCCCGCCACGGGTCGCGAGAAGGGCAGGATCCGAATCCCAGACCACCCCGGCCAGTGGAAGTGGATCGCCATGCACGACGGCAGGCTCTACGTCCTCATCGGCGAGAACCCGGACCCCGCCGAAACGACGATCGTTCGCAGTCCCTTCCGCGCATGGAGTTGGGGCGAGCTAAGCCCCGGCTACTATCAGGACCGCGTGCCCTGGGGCTTCGGCGAGACCATCCTCGCCTATGACATCGCCGGCAAGGCCGTGACGTGGGCGCATCGAGAGAATGCCCCCGTTGACTCCCGCGCAATGGTCATCGGCGGTGGACGCGTTCACTTCTACGCCCCCGACGCCCGATTCGGCTGCCTCGACGCCTCCTCCGGAAAGGTCGTCTGGACCAACGGCGACGCGAAGACCCGCAAGCTCATCGAGGAGCCCGGCCGTCACCTCAAGTCCACCCCCGGATTCAAGAGCACCTGCTTCTGCCTCTACACGCCCAAGGCCCTCTTCTTCGAGGCACAGACCCGTATGAACATCGTCGCCGTATCACACGACGACGGCCGACTCCTCTGGCACCGCACCAAGACCACCAATAACCCCAACATGCTCTACGTCGATGACCGCCTCTTCGTCGGCATCGGTCCCGACGGCAGCACGCTCATGCTCGATCCCATGACGGGCAAGACGATCAAGGACCTCAACTTCGCCAAGCGATCCTGCGCCCGGCTGACCGCCACGCCCGACTCGCTCTTCTGTCGCGGAATGCCCGAGGGCATGACTCGCTACGACCGCAAGACCGGCGCCGTGCTCTTCAACGGCGCATTTCGACCCTCCTGCAACGACGGCGTCATCGGCGCCAACGGCCTGCTCTACGTCGGGCCGTGGCTGTGCGACTGCAACCTCTCCCTAATGGGACGCATCGCCATGTGTTCCGCCGGCAACTTCGCCTTTGATCGCCCCGCAACGGACGCCGACCGCCTGGAGACCTTCGCTTCCGACGCGTCGCGCGTCGCGCCCCTCGAAGTCGGTGAGAACGACTGGCCCACGTACCGCGCCAACCTCGACCGAAGCGCAAGCACGAAAGTCCCCACGCCGAAATACGTGACCCGGCTATGGCAATCGGCCGACAGGCTTCGCTTGGCCACCCCCGCGACGGCGGCAGGGGGGCTCCTCTTCGTTTGCGACGCCGACGGACGCGTCACGGCCATCGACGCCGCAACCGGCAAGACCCACTGGGTCGCCCTGACCTCCGGACGCATCCTCCAACCGCCCACGATCTCCGGCGGCAGAGCCTACGTCGGCTCCGGTGACGGGTGCGTCTACGCCTTCGAGGCCGCCACCGGCCGGCGCCTCTGGCGATTCCGAGCAGCGCCCGTCGAGCGACGCATCATGGTCTACGGCGATCTCTGCTCCACGTGGCCCGTCAACACCGGCGTCCTGGTCAAGGGCGGCGTGGCATACGCCGCCGCCGGAATCATCGACTACGACGGTACCTACGTTTGCGCCCTCGACGCCGTCACCGGCAAGCTCAAATGGCAGAACAACTCATCCGGCCACCTGGACAAGACGCTCCGCAAAGGCGTCTCCGCTCAGGGCGATCTCACGATCTACCGGGACAAGCTCTGGATGCCCGGCGGCAACGTCATCGCGCACGGCGTCTACGACCTCACCGACGGCAAGTACTGCGGCACGGACCCCAGCAACGGCTCGCCCCGCGCCAACCGCGGCGAGGAGATCGGCGTCTTCGACAAGAACATCCTGATCTCCGGCGGCCGACTCCGCTACTCCGCCCGCGAGAACGTCGTCAACCCCGGCAACTTCGTCGTGACGTCACCGAAGTACAAGGACTTCTGGCCCCAGCTCTGCAGCGGCAAGATCCCCCCGACATGGGACGACCAGCGAATCGCCTTCGTCGACGGACGGGGCCGAATGCCCCAGATGGTCGACGCCGACCAGTTTCACAAGTGGATGACCGAGCAGCACGAAGTCTGGAAGCGCGGCAAGAGACCCGAGGGACTTCCCCGAGCGACGTGGCACGCCCGACCGCTCAGTCGAACCGATACCGTCTCCCTCGTCATGACCCCCAACGCCCTCCTGGCCGTCGTCGAAGCGCCGATCCAGCGCCGCCTCGCAAAGGTGTGGCGGCTCGTGGCCATGGATCGCGCCGACGGCAAGGAGCTGTGGCAGAAAGACCTCTCCGGCCCCGCGCTGCCAGGCGGTCTGCTCGTCGATCGCGACGGACGCATCATCGTCGTCCTCGCCGACGGCCGTATCGAGTGCTACGGAAAACCCAACCTCATCTGAGCCGTTCCTCGGAATGTCTCGGGTGTCCCGTAGCGACCGTGGTGCGTGTCTGCGTGGCCCTTCAGAGGTGGGGAACACGAACTCTACCGGCGGGTGGCACGCATCCGCGCGGGAAGACCGTCCAGACTGGAAGGGTCCCGGCTCGGCCGGACGCATCGTCCCTAATGGAAGCGACGTTCCGCGGCCCCGTGCTTCGTTCCACGTAGAGAGGCTCATCCGACGCCGAACCGCTCGGTCAGCGTCCTGGCCGGCCGCTAGAGCCGGCCTTCGAATGGGTTGAGAGACATAGTTCTACTCCTTCCGCATGCGCATGGAAAAAGGGCCATGCCCGCGGCATCGCGGATCGCGGGGATGGTCCGTCTGTCATGGTTCAAGATGTCTCGTTCGGAGGTCACTGATAGGAAATCTGATTCCGACAGGGACGGCGCCGGTCTTCCGGGGGTGGGGGGTTAACGCTGACGGCGCGGAAGGCGGCGTCGTGAGCCGGTCCTAACTGCTTTTTACAGTTTCGATCCCTGAATACTCCTTCATTAATCATGCGGTTCGCAGGGAGCGGAGACTCCTGGCGGTCGGTCCCTGTCGGCAGTGTTGGTTGGCGAGGAGGGAGAGGGGTTGGGTGATGTCCCGGAATGTCCAATTGTTCGACGACGGGCAGAGGTGTAGGGTGCGTCTTGACGCACCTTCAATCGAGACGTGGCATGAAATCGAATGGTGCGTCAAGACGCACTCTACGCACCTCGTGCCCACGCTACCGCGGGCGGGGCATGCGGCGAGGACGCACCATCGCCAGGCCGCCAGCGATCAGCAGCAACAGCGTGGTCGGCTCCGGTACGACGCCCAACGCGAACGGCGAGAGGCTCGTCGTCGTCACGGTGATCGTGTTGTCCACCGTATCGACGATGCCGTCGAGCTCAACCCAGTGGTCGATCTCATAGTGGAAGACGCTCAGGAAGGGCTCGTCCTGCGGCAGGATGTTCGTGTCGTCGTAGGTCAGCGTCAGCTCGATCGCGCCGTCGAACGCACCGTCGAAGTCGATCTCCCAAACCTGCATCGTGTCGCCCGGGATCGCGAAATCGGCGATCGGCAGGTCGGCCTGATCCATGGCCGCATACGCAACGGACAACTCCCCGGCCGACGTCGTGCTCTCAAACGTCGCCTGAACGTAGCCGGAGTCTCCGGAAGTCCCCAAGACAGTCACCGTCTGGTTGGAACCGGTGGGTACCGATGTCTGGTCCTCCTCGCCCGCAGCACCCGATCCGTCCGGGCTCGTGGCGATCTCGAAACAGCCGAGGCCCGAGTTCACCAGGAACTCGCTGGTGAAGCTGCCAGCGTAGGCAGAGGACCCCCGATCCTGGTCGAGCATGGCGCCGAACCCCGCGAGCGTATTCCCATCACCCAAGCCCCAAGGGATGTCGCTATTGTAACCCGAGACCTGGACCAGAGGCTGGTTGTAGTCGGTAGTCCATACCTTGCCCCATAGGAAATTGCCGAATTGGCCGAACTCAAGCTGGTACACGACCCCAGGCCCCGAAACGATCGACGCCCCCGTCGATTCTGTGTTGCGCATGCCCCCACCGACGATCCGCTCCAACCTCACGTCCCCCTGTGTGGGAATCCCGATTCCGCCGGGCTCGACGGTGAACATATGGCAATTGCGGCTCGCGATGTTGCCCCCCACAAAGAGCCCCTTCCTTATGCCGAGGGAGTACTCGAGCTCGGACCAGACCATCGCTCCGCGAGCGCGCGTGTACGGGCCGTCGAACTCCGCATTCGCATACGCCCCAACGAGGTGACGAGCTGGATCAGAACCGCCGGGCAGCGCCAGCGCAGTAACCGTCAGGGACCCGCTGCTCGCCACACCAGTCGTAGGACGGATTGTAGGCCCTGTCAGAATGTCTACGAAGACCCAGTTACTCTGAGTATAGCTGTTGTTAGTGAACCCGTCCGTGAACGCCGACGCCGGGCTTGCTGCGACCGCCAGGACCATCGCGCCGGCCAAAGACACACAGCACGCGCACTTCTTGCAGCCCCTCATCGATGACTCCTCCCTCAATCTGCCGGTTGAGAGGCGACGTTGTGACTCCTCACCGGAAACGGACGAAACGGCCGGGGGGGAAGCGTACGACGTGTCTGTCCCACCCCTCCCAACTCCCTGACTGATAGGAAATGGCCGGGGGTCGCTTGGTGACTCATGTTGGGCCTCCATTGTGCCCATTCGCACCGGCAAGCAAACGCCGTTGGCCCATTTCGCGGAGTCACGACGGCCCGGAAACCACTCCCAGGCAACATGCGCGCAGTATACCCCCCGATCCCGGCCTGTTCAAGACCGAAATCGAGAGTGTTTCTCTTGAATTCAGGATGTGTTTGATGAGAGCGGCCCAACGGCGGCGGTCGAGCCGGCCCGGCTCGGCCATGACCGGTTGGGGCGGGGCATCGCCAGCCGGCAGAGTCGCCGGGTCCGCCGGGCGAGCGGCGGCGCTCTTGGCGCGGAGCCCGCGAGCCTTGTTGGAGTAGCAGCCATAGTAGCGGATAAGGTGCTCGCCCTTGTTGGGGATGTGCTGGACGAGTTCGGCGAGGAAATCCAGGGGCTCGAAGAGCTGGTAGTTGCGGGCGACGCCGCCGAAAAGGTCTTCACTGGCGGGTTGGGGGTATCGTTGACAGCGGTCCTTCTCGGCCTTGTAGAGCACCTTGCCGGCAGGGGTGATGCGGATCAGCCGGCTCAGGCTGAAGGGGCTACGGGCCATGTACTGTGCGAGGCGTTCGAGTCCGTCGCGGTCGCCGGCCGCCAGGCGGACGCTCCGGTCGACGTTGAATCCGCTGTGCCGCCAGGAACGCATCTGCTCGACGAGCGCGGGTTCGATCCTGCCTTCATCCAGCAGCAGACTGAAGACCTTGTGCTCCCAGAGACGACGGAACGGTTCGTGGGTGAGATTGACGGGGACGGGCAGGAACCGGCCGTCGGGCGTAAACGCGCCGTCGGTGAGCAGGCCGTGGAGGTGAGGGTGGAAGTGAATCAGGGTGCCGAAGGTCTGGAGGGCGAGGATGCCGCCGGGCGTGGCGTCGGGGCCGAGGACCGCCCGGCAGACTTCGATGACGCTTTCCCAGGCCAGGCGAGGCAGGCGATTGAGCAGTCTGCGGTGGAAGCGGAAGAAGATGCGAAGTCGCTTGGGGATGGTCCACACGAACTGGCGGTGTGGAACGGGCAGACAGACGTCCTCCGCGACACGCAGGGCGAACAGGATCACCCGCTTCCGCGAGCAACCGGGGCAGATACATCGCTGCTTGCAGGAAAAGGCGACGAGGAACTCGTGTCGGCAGTCCGGGCAACGCACCCGAGGAAGCCGTGTTGCAGGTCGCCGCACTTGAGGAACTGACGGACGGCGCGGTCAAAGACGGGCCGCCAGTGCCCGAGCTTGCGGGCATAGTGTTCGGCGTAGACGGCGCGAAAGTCGTCGAAGTGTTGGCGGATGAGGCGGTGGAAGTCGGATTCCGCAGGCTGACGGGGGCGGTAGACACGGGCAGGCTTGTCGATCAGGCAACGCAAGGGGCCTCCCTTCTGCCACAGGGGCTCGCCTCCTTGCGTCACTTAAGTTCGGTATATGTTAGGAGTATCCTAATGGGCTGCGCTCGACGTGCAAGTGGTCTGGTGGGTGATCTCGGCGTCCAGCGCTTCCAGTTCGGGCAGCGCCTGGGCGATCGGGCGATGAACGCCCTGGAGGTCCTCGTTGAGGCGACCTACCCGCCGCGAAAGGCTACCCCACTGATCCGTTTGCAGACCCGGAGGGCAGCCAGGCTCGTCATTCCGCTAAAGGAACGGCGAGCCTGGCTTCTTTCTTGACGGCAACACACGTTCAGCGACCTGCACTCTGCCCCAACGGCCCGACATGATGTTCGAACGTCTCCTTGAGGACCTTGGCGTCCTCCTGTGGCGCCTTGTTGAGCACGCAGACCGTCAAGGCCCGGTCGAACACGTTGCCTCGCTCCAATCGGGCGCACAGGGCCAGCAGGCGCCGCGTTGTGACGACCGTGGTGAGCTGCTCCTGGGCGTGGGCCTTTCTCAGGTCTCCCGCTGCCTTGACGATGCACTTGAGCAGGTCCTTTTTGAGCGAGGGGTGCCGGGTGTGGAGCAACTCGGCCTCTTGCTTGTCGGGCAGGTAGCCAAGATGAACGACCACGTCCCACCGGTCGATCCAACTGAAGTTCAGCACGTTCGTGCCGCTGGCGTACAGGCCTGAGTCGCAGCCGAAGCCGAGCGTGTTGGCCGTGGCCACGAGGCGGAAGTCGGCGTGGGGCGCGATGTCCTCGCCCGTGTCGGTCAGGAGCAGGTGGCCGGTGGGCTCGAGGACCTGCTGGAGGATGAAGCCGACCTGTGGCTGCATCGCGTCGCACTCGTCGAGCTGGAGGATATGGCCGTGCTCCATGGCCATGGGCAAGATGCCTTTGACGAAGACCGTCTGCCTGCTTCCGTTGACGGTCCAGTGGCCGACGAAGTCCGCCACGCTGCTCTCGCCGATCACACCCGCGCTGTCACGCCCCCATCAGCACCGCCCGGACCGGCGCCGCCTCCACCCCCCGCAGCCGAAGCGGCAGTCCCACGAACGTGTACCCGCCGGGCGGCACCTCCGACAGATCCAGACAGACGAACACGGGAATCCCCGCCCTCGCGAGCGCCACGTGCGCCGCATACGTCCGCGTCTCGACCGGGTCCAGGCTGTAGTAGTCGAAGCCGATGGCTCGAGGCCGCCTCGCCGCCAGACACGCCGCCGCCTCCGCGCTCACCGTGCAGTATCGTTCCGAAAACGTCGTCTGCCTCAACAGCAACGAATTGTCCGTCTTGAGCAGGATGTGATGCCCCTCGGGCAGCCCCGCCGCCTCAACGTCGCTCCGCCCGATCACGTCCTTCCCACGCATATCCACGACAACCGCCGGCCCATGGAAGCACTCGAGCGAGAGTTCGTCAACCGTCGCCCCATCCGCCAGGAAGTGCGCCGGCGCATCGACGTGCGTCCCCACGTGACACCCCATCGACAGGCGGCTCGCCGTCAGGGCGTCACCCTCGCGGATGTCGCTCACCCGTTCGATGACCGGCGCGGCGTCGCCCGGATAGACCAGTGTCGCACCCGACACCTCCAGCGTGATGTCGAAGACCACGTTGTCCCGCAAGTCGTTCATCGGCTCTCACCCATCATCCGCGCATCCAGCCCCCCCGGAAGCATACCGCACCCCACCCCAGTTGTCCCCGGCCCCAAGCCCATCTAAAGTGTGCAGCTTGGGATCAGCCGCCGAATGCCTGATGGCCGAATCCCTCGACCAATACGGGAGCGACAACATGGCAGCCGCACTACGACTACTCGCCGCCGTCCTCACTCCGGCGATCACGGGAACGAGCGACATGACGCTCGATCACCTTCGATGCGAGTACATGACGAATCCGCTGGGCATCGACGTCACCCCGCCTCGCCTGAGTTGGACCCTCACGTCCAACCAGCGCGGCCAGATCCAGACCGCCTATCAGATCCTCGTGGCCACCAGCCCCGACCTCCTCGCCAAAGACCGGGCCGACCTCTGGGACAGCGGCAAGGTCGCCTCGAAGGAATCCCTCAACATCGCTTACGCGGGCAAACCGCTGTCTTCCGGCATACGCGCCTACTGGAAGGTCCGCGCCAGGGATCGCCACGGAAACTCCTCTCCCTACAGCGCCCCCGCCTGGTGGGAGATGGCCCTCCTCGCCGAGCAAGACTGGCGCGCCAAGTGGATCGCCCGGAACGACCCGCCCATCACACGCCCCGAGCAGTACTACGCCGATCGTCCCGCGCCACTCCTCCGAAAGGAGATTAATGTCGACAAGAAGGTCGCCCGAGCCCGAGCCTACGTCAGCGGACTCGGCTACTACGAGCTGCGCATCAACGGCCAAAAGGTCGGCGATCACCTCCTCGACCCCGCCTGGACCTCCTACGCTAAGCGCGTGCTCTACGCCACCTACGACGTAACCGACCTCCTCCGGCAGGCCAGGACCGCCATCGGCATCATGCTCGGCAACGGCTGGTACAACCCGCTCCCGATGCGGATGTGGGGACGCTACAACCTCCGCGACCACCTCACCGTCGGCACGCCGCGAGCGATCCTCCAACTCCAGATCGACTACACCGACGGCACCCGTCAGACCGTCGTCACCGACGAGACCTGGAAGGCCAGCGACGGCCCCATCCTCAGAGACAACGCCTATCTCGGCGAGCACTACGACGCCCGACGCGAACAACCCGGCTGGGACCGCCCGGGATTCGACGACGCCTCCTGGCCCAACGCCGTCACGTCCGCCGAGCCGATCGGCCCGCTCCATGCCCAGATGATCCCCCCGATCAAGGCCATGCGCACGGTCAAGACCGTCAACCTCACCGAGCCCAAGCCCGGCCTCTATATCTTCGACCTCGGCCAGAATCTCGCCGGACGAGTCCGCCTCCGAGTCCAAGGACCCGCCGGCGCCACCGTCACCCTCCGATACGGCGAGCTGCTCTACACCGACGGAACCCTTAACGGCATGACCTCCGTCGCCGGCCAGATCAAGAAGGCCGGAATGGCCGGACCCGGCGCGCCCGACGTCGCATTCCAGCAAGACGCCTACACCCTCAAGGGCCAGGGTCTGGAGGAATACGCGCCCCGCTTCACCTTCCACGGCTTCCGATACGTCGAGGTCGCCGGCTACCCCGGCAAGCCCACTCCGGATGCCATCGAAGGCGAATTGCTGCACTCGGCTGTCGAACCGGCCGGCGCCTTCTCCTGCTCCAACGAGCTGTACAACCGCATCCAGGACATGGTCGTCTGGACCCAGCGGAGCAACATGTTTAGCGTCCAGTCCGACTGCCCGCACCGCGAGAAGTTCGGTTACGGCGGCGACATCGTCTCCTCCAGCGAGATGGCCATCCTCAACCTCGACATGACCCGCTTCTACGCCAAGGCCGTGCAGGACTTCTCCGACGCTGTCCGCCCTAACGGCGGTATCACCGAGACCGCCCCCTTCGTCGGGATCGCCGGTGGCGGTCTGGGCGAAGGCGTCGGCCCCATCGGCTGGGGCGCCGCCCATCCCCTCCTCCTCTGGCAGCGATATCAGTACTACGGCGACAAGCACCTCATCGAACAGCAGTACGAAACCTCCAAACGCTGGGGCGAGCTGCTGCGAGCCAACGCCAAGGACCACGTCCCGCCCTTCGGCATCGGCGACCACGAGAGCATCGCCCCCAAACCCGTCGCCCTGACCAGCACGGCCTTCTACTACCTCAACGCCCACCTGCTGGCCAAGCTCGCAGCCGTCATCGGCAAGCCCAACGACGCAACCCGCTACGCCAAGCTCGCCGACGATATCCGGCAGGCCTTCAACGCCAAGTTCCTCAAGCCCGGCACGGGTGTGTACGACAGCGGCACGCAAGCCTGCCAAGCCTTCGCCCTGTACATGGGCCTCGTCCCCGAGAATGAGGAAGCCGCCGCCCTCGACGTCCTCGTCAAGGACGTCCTCGATAAGAGCAAAGGCCACCTCACCACCGGCATCTTCGGCACGAAGTACATGCTCCTCGCCCTGAGCGATCTCGGCCGGGCCGACGTCGCACACACCATCGCGAGTCAGAAGACCTTCCCCGGCTGGGGACACATGCTCGACCGAGGTGCCACCACCCTCTGGGAGCACTGGGCCTTCAGCGACAATACCTTCAGCCACAACCACCCCATGTTCGGCTCCGTCAGCGAGTGGTTCTACAAGCACCTCGCCGGCATCAGCCCCGCCGAAGACGCCGTCGGCTTCGACAAGATCATCATCCGCCCGCATCTCGTCGCCGACCTGAAGTGGGTCAAAGCCCACCACGATTCCGTCCGAGGCCGAATCCGAAGCGAGTGGAGAATCGAGAACCAAACCTTCGAGCTGAACGTCACCATCCCCCCAGGCGCAACCGCCACCGTCTACATCCCCGCCCTAGACAAGCAGGGCGTTACCGAAGGGTCATCCCCCGCCGACCGGGCTGAGGGTGTCGAGTTCCTTCGGATGGATGGCGGTGCGGCTGTCTATCGCATTGGCTCTGGCAGCTATCAGTTCGTGTCCCGCCGCCCGCGTCGGGGCTAAGCAGGGGGGATCGCTGACCGCTCCTTGCTTCGTCCCTGTGCCCTCGTCGAATTCTTCCGGCTGGATTTGACAGCCCGCGAATCGGGTGTATACTGTTATAGTAGTGTAGTCACTTGCTGGGTCAGAGACCATGTTCATTCGCATCGAGACATCCTCAGGCATCCCCATCACGCGACAGATCATGGACCAGATCCGCGCGCACTGTGCCGCCGGCGCCCTGGCCCCGGGCGACAGGCTCCCCAGCGTCCGCGAGCTCGCCCGCGAGTTGGCCGTCAACCAGAACACCATCCTGAGGGTCTACGAGCGCCTGACCTCCGAGGGCCTCCTCGAGCGGCGCCACGGCGACGGGACCTACGTCGCCCAGACCCTCGCCCCCGGCCGGCTGCGGGCACAGCGCGACCTGCTCCGTCAGGAGGTCGACCGCCTCGTACGCCGCGCCGCTACGCTCGGCCTCGACGCTGACGCCGTGCACGCCCTCGTCGACGGAGCCTTCAACCAGATCGACCGCGCCTCGCCACGGCGGAAAGGAGAGCAACATGGGTGAACCCGCGATCGACATACAAGGCCTTGCCAAACGATTCGGCGCCGCTAGCGTGCTCGATGACCTCACCTTGGCCGTCGAGCCGGGCCAGACCTTCGCCTTCCTCGGCCGAAACGGCGCCGGCAAGACCACCACGATCCGTATGCTCATCGGGCTGCTCAAGCCCGATGCCGGTCAGATCCGCGTCCTCGGCCTGAACCCCGCCCGCGACGCCCTCGAGATCCGCCGCCGCGTCGGCTTCATGGCGGAAGACCAGACCATGTTCGGATGGATGCGCGTCAGCGAGATCGTCTCCTTCATCTCCTCGTTCTACCCCACATGGGACGACGCCTTGGCTCGCTCGTACCTCCAGCGATTCGAGTTGCCGCCCAAGACCCGCGTTCGCGACCTGTCCAAGGGGCAGACCGCGCGGCTCGCGCTCCTGCTGGCCCTGGCCCATCGCCCGGAGCTCGTCATCCTCGACGATCCCACCCTCGGGCTCGACCCGATCATGCGCAAGGAGTTCATCCGCGACGTCATCGAGCATCTCCAAGGCTCCGGCGTCACGGTCTTCTTCAGTTCTCACCTGTTGTACGAGATCGAGCCCGTGGCCGACGTCGTGGCCATCCTCGATCGCGGTCGGATCGTCAGGCAGGCCGCCACGGAACAGCTCCGCGACGAGGTCAAGCAGTTGATCTTGCCGTCGGCCGCCCTCGAGTCGATCGGCCGCCTGCCCGGAACCCTCGACGTCAAGCCGGGCGGCAAACGCGTCGCCGTCGTCGTCGAACGCGTCGCGGAAGCCCTGTCTGCGTTGGAGCAGGCCGATGTCACCCCCGTAATCGTCGACCTGAACCTGGACGAGATCTTCGAGGCCTACGTGATAGGAAGGACAGATGAGCAAGGCCCTACGCAGCCTGCTTTGGAAAGAGTGGCGTGAGCAACGCTGGAAGGTCGCCTTCGGTTGCGTGATCCTCGGCGGATACACGGCAATCGGTCTCCAGACGCGTCTGCTCCCGGACGAGACGATCCTCCTGCTCGGCGTGTTCATCGCTGCCTCCTCGTTGCCGATCCTGGCCTCGATGGACCTGGTCGCGGCCGAGCGAGCTGAAGGCAGTCTTCCCGTCCTCTTGGCACTGCCGGTTCGCCCGTCCGTCACGTTCGTCCTCAAGACGGCGGTTGGAGCGACGACCTGCGCGGCGCCCATGCTCGTGGCCTTCATTCTGGCCTGCCTCATCGCCGGCGGCCGGGAGATATCGATCACTCGGATCACGCACATCCTCCTCGGGGGGCTGGGCGGAGCTCTGTCGTTCTATGTGTGGGCGCATTGTCTTGGCGTGCGGCAGTCGACGGAGGCGCGATCCGCGCTGCTTGCGATCGGTTGCCTGGCGGTCATGTGCGGCCTCATCCTGTTCGGAGAGGCTCTGCACAGGCTCTGGGACGTCAAGGCACTGGCTCAGTTGCCTCTCTTGGCGACACCGTTCGCGTTCTGCTGCGTGACGTACCCGCCGGACGCGGAGCTCCTGCTTCACTTGGCGTGGATCCAAACGCTGCTTGCGGTCGTTCTGATGACGTGGGCGGCCCGGCGTTTCGCCAGACTCGGAGGGACAGGCGCATGAAACCGACCACGGCCTTGATCTGGAAGGAATGGCGCGAGCAGCGATGGTTCCTCCTCGCCGGGCTCGGATTCTTCCTTGCCCTTCCCCTGACGCAGATCTTCGGCTGGAACATGGACGATGCGACGCTCATCTACGTCCGCGTCACTGGGGACATGGTGCTCTGCCTCGGTGGGTTGATGGCCGTCTTGGTGGGGGTCGGCACCGCCACTCGTGACTCCAAACCGTCGCTCGAGACGTTCTGGCGCAGCCAGCCGGTCTCGCCCCTGATTGCCTTCCTCGTCAAGTATGCCGCCGGGCTGGTGACGACTCTGTTGGCATGTTGTCTTCCGGTGCTGGTGACTCTGACCATTCGCTACGTCTGCTGCCCCTACGTCGGAGACTTCCGACCGGCGCATCCGCTGCCGTATGGTGTTCTCGGTATGCACACCTTCTGCTGGGCCTTGATCTTCAGCATCGCTTTCCTTCTCGGCTCTCTCGTTCGCCGCGCCTCTCACGCGGCCGTGTTGTCGGTCGGCGCGGCACTGCTCGTCTACTTCCTCCCCATCGTCCTACCCCCGCTGAGATGGTTCAGCGTCCTCAATCTGATGGAACTAGCGGACACGTACGGCGACTTCAGCTACGTTTTCCGCGTCTATTCCCGGCTGTTTGTGGGAGGGATGCTCACGGCGATCGCCGTGTCCCTTGCTCTCGCTTGGTGGGCGGTTCGACGCGACTGGCGGCTCCGCCTCGATCTGCGCCTGATGTGCTGGACGCTGGGTGCTACCCTCCTCCTCCTCTTCGGGGCCGGCGCGTTTCAGCTCAGGGCGAACCTCGAGTGCGAGCGAAAAGTGGTCCTGCCTCCACCCGCCCCCCGCGTGACCCGGTGGGTTCGCGATGTCGTACCATCGGCCCAGGGGGGCTTGGTGTTGCTGCAGGACACGCCCTGGGGCTCGAACGCGAGGACGGCAGACTGCTTGCTCTGCAGATGGGATCAGTCGAGCCCGGGCGCGGTGACGGCGCCGCGCTTCGTCTTCCGAGGATTGACACCGGATGGCTACGGTTTGGCTCCGGGCGAACTCCTCGGGTCGCCCGAACGATCCGACCATGTATACTTCATGCGACGGGGCGATCCAACAGGATACGTGCTCTGCACGATCGCACTCGGTGCGGGTGGTGACGCATCAGTGCTGAATGAGCTCGAGTTGGAGCCGAATCTGCCGCGGCAAGGTGACCGCCCGTCGCTCACCGCATGCCTTCACGAGCAGACGATCTACGTGTATCGCGTCTATTGCGAGGAGAAGACCCTGTTGTCCATCTCACTCGATGACCCCAACGCCCCGCGGATCGCGCGTCGGTATGACTTGAGTATGCCATGGTATCGACTTGAGGCGTCGTCGGACCATGAACGCCCCGTGTTGTCCGTCGACATGGTCCCGTGCCAGGAACTGAGCCCGGCCGAACGCCTCGACGTCACCGTCCGCTTGCGCGGGCACCACTCGACTCGCTCCAACATGTTGGCCGTCGAGGGCGATCTCCTCGTCGTGTGCGGCCACTACGCCCCCTCCGTGTACCGGTTGACGGGCATCCGGGGCGACCGGGCCGAGTATGTGCAGATTGGCCGAAGAGAGCCACTCCCCATCGAACGCGTTGTCCATACGGCCGGCCAGATCAGACAGATCGCTGTTCGAGATGGATTCGTCTATGTCCTAGGCAGGGGGGCCGACCTCACGGTCTACGACATCCGGCAACCGGAGCATCCTCGACGCGCGTATCACTACGTGGCCGGCGACCACCTCGGTCCCATGGCGATCCTGCCGGACGGGCGGGCGCTGGTGGGATGCCTCGATATGAGCTGGGACAGATCAGAACTTCACATCCTCGCGGTCCCCGAATCCAAATGACGTCGGCTACACGAAACCGCTGACCTGATCGACAAAGAGCCTGCCTCCGAGGCGGGGCTCCGTGACAAGATAGGCGGGCGCCGAGCCCAAGCGGTGTGCGCGGCCCCAGCCCCGTTCACGGGGCTTTCCCGCCGTAAGCGGGCTGATAGGCCAGCCCTTCAAGGGCTGGTTGGCCGAGGACGCACGCTCCTCCCGTTCTCACCACCAACACGGAGCCCGTCTCAACGGGCTTTCCCTTCATGACTGGACAAGATCACCACGCTCCCCGATCATGACGCCGCAGTCAGAACGTGATTCGGACCGAACGGAGGACACGCCCCCATGAGACGGTCAACCTTCTCTCTCGGCCTCGCAATCACCGCCGCGGTGATGTGCTGCCCCGCGTCAGCAGCCGCCGAATCCGGTACAGCCGCCGCGGCCACCAACCCCTCGTCAGCCGGCAAGATCGGCCGTCCCGTCCGCGTCGTCAGCCTGAGCTTCAAGCAGCGGCCCCTCGACCGAATCGTCCCCCTGGTCGATCAAGAGGGCGCCAAAGGCGCCGACCTCATCGCCTTGCCCGAGACCTGCCAGGGCAATGACATGGAGACCCTCGACGGACCCACCGTCTCCGCCATGCGAAAGCTCGCCGCCAAGCACCACACCTACATCGTCTGCCCGATCTACCGCTCACACGAGGGCAAGCGCCTCAACTCCGCCATACTGATCGACCGCGCCGGCAACGTCGTCTGCGTGTACGACAAGGTCTACCCCTACTGGTCCGAGTTCAACCTGAAACCGCCATGCAGCGCCGGCCGCGATGTGCCCGTTCATCAGGCCGACTTCGGCCGGATCGGCATGGCCATCTGCTTCGACGCGAACTTCCCCGAGGTCTGGAAGCGCCTGGCCGACCAGGGCGCCGAGCTCGTCATCTGGCCCAGCGCCTACTCCGCCGGCACCACCCTCCAGGCCCACGCCCTGACCAACCACTTCTACATCGTCACTGCCACCCTGCGCCCCGACTGCATCGCTTGCGACATCACCGGAAAGGAGATCCACTACAGCAAATCCAACGACGTCCACGTCACCCGGATCACCCTCGACCTCGACCGCGGCATCTACCACCAGAACTTCAACACCCCCAAACGCGACAAGCTCCTCAAGGAGCACGCCGCCGACGTCGAGCAAGAGCTCTACATGCCCCGCGAACAGTGGTTCGTCCTGAAGGCCAAACGCCCCGGCGTCAGCGCCCGAGCCCTCGCCAAACAGTACGGAATGGAAGAGCTCCGCGACTACGTCAACCGAAGCCGCCAAGCCATTGACAAGATGCGCGGTGGGCCGCTCATGAAGAATGGGAGATAAGCCAAGAATCCGCCAACTGCCAAGCGTCCCGGATCATGGTTCGAACGGACCAAGCAGGAGACTGGCCTGGGAGCGTCCGAGGTAGGAACGTACCAGAGCCTGATCCGCCACTGGTTGTGTTCGCGGATAGCGATGTACTTCCTGGCCGCCCAGACGGAGCGGCTTCGGGAGGAAGAATCCGCGAATCACCTTGGAGCAGGTGGCGGAGGTGGCCAACACGCTGGCGTCGAAGATCTGGAACCGGCACTGGCACTCGTATGCTGAACTGATCGAGCGGTCCGAGTACTACCAGTGGCGCAACGAGGCGTCATACGCCAGCCGACGACGCAAGGCCCAGAGAATGAAGAAGACCTAGCGCTGTCATACTAGGGAGGCGCTTCCTGGTCCTTGTCCGCCTTGGGGGTGAGGGCGTTGGAGGTCGTGTCCGCGATGTCCTCGCCCAGGACGGAGAAGTCGGCCTGCAGCATGGTGCCCTGCTGCTCCAACGCCAAGCACCCGGGCACACAGCACGCGAGGATAAGCAGGATGGCGGCCAGAGCGACGAACAGCCTCATCGGAAACATGTCCGGTCCTCCGCTAACTCATGGGGCGCGTGCCGTTCAACCGCTCCATTGTATTTCATCCGAAGACCCGTTTGCCAGCGGACAGCCGCTGCGATGTCACTCAACCATACCGAACCATCAGCTCGAGACCCGTTAGCGCGACGCCCTGATCCGCCGCGCCGCCCATCTTGACCTCGAAGCGGTTGGCGCCCCGCTTCACGATCGACGGGGTCACCGGGGCGGTCTGCCAGGTCAGGGCAATCTGCCTGTCCAGCTCCGGCGCGGCAGCCAGCGGGACCCTTGCGCCGTTCAGGGACGCTTCGAGCGCGGCGGGCTTGTCCGTCTGGACGCGGAGCGTGATCGACTTGGCCCGAGTCGCGTCGTCGCCGACCGGCAGCGTCACGGTCAGCGTCTTTCCCGGCTCGACGGGCTTGGGCAGGCAGGCCGCGTAGGGCACGATGTGATTGGTGTATCCGCAGCCAGCCATGTGCGCGGCGTTGTCGAGGCAGAAGAGCTTGTCCTTGCCGGCAAGCGTGGCCGGCTCGCCCGCCTGCGAGAAGACCTGTCGCACGAGTTCGTTGTGCTGATCGGCACCGGGTTGTGGGAAGAGGTTGAAAAGGCTGACACCGTCGGCCTTGGCGTCGAAGGCGTTGGAAGCCGTCGCTCGCCAGGCCTGTGCGCCGTAGATACCGCCGGAGCCGTACGGCTTGCGACGGGTCATGCCCGAGGCGCTGATGCATGGATAGACCGGCACCTCGTGACGACGCGCCAGGGAGGCCAGCTCGCCCGTCGGCATCGAGAACGGCACGTAGCCGCCGCCGATCGTCAGCAAGTCGATCAGGCCTTCCTTCAGCCACGTCTCAGCGTCGGTGCCGATGTAGAGGCCTTGGGTGATCGTCATCGGTACGCGGGCGCTGAGCAGGATCGGGCGACCCCGCTTGTCTCCGATTCGGGCCGCCAACTTGCGGGCGTCTCGAACGACGCCGGTAATCAGTTCGATCTGCTGTCGGGTGACGGGCTTGCCGAGAAGCGTCTGGCGGAAGTGGATCGGGTGGCGGAGCCAATCGAGGTCGATGGCGTCCACGTCGTAGTCCGTCGCGACATCCTCGATCAGCTCGAGCGTGCGTCTGCGGACGTCCGCCCGGGCGAAGTCCACGCCCGACCACCAGCGATGCTGGCTGCCCGGCGGGAACTTGGCCCAGTCCTCGCGCCGGCCCAGCAAGGCGTCGGGATGGTCCGTCTTCCACTTGGGCCACAGCGGCGGCGTGAAGGCGTCGTGGATATCGTTCATCCGCAGCGTCCAGACGGCCTCGATCCCGTGTTTGTGGGCGTATTCGATCGCGAGCCGGAGCGGGTCCGTTCCGGCGTCCATGAGGGCTTGCATGTTGTTGTTGCCGAACGGAGCTTGGCGAGAGAGGAACACCTGGCCGATCTTGGTATTGTGTGTGAAGTAATTGAACGACTGCGTCGTGCAGTAGAAGAGGGTGTCCACCTGAGTATCGAGCATGTGCTTGAGTCGCACGCCGACGAAGCCCTCGGGCGTCTTGGCGTGCGGATCCCAGACGTCGTCGCCGTCGTCGTTGAAGATGATCCGCCGGCGGCGGTGGGCCAGCTCCTTGCGTTTGCTCTGCTCGGTGGCGCCCAACAGGAACGGTCCGCTCGCCAAGGTCGCGGCCAGCGAGCCGAGTCCTGCCCCTAGGAACGATCGCCTTGTGCTCTGCATGTCACCTCGGCTCATTTGACGGAGACCTCCAGGCCTTCGATGTCGAAGACGACGTTGACGCTGTCTCGGAAGTAGTTCGAGTCGCGAACGAACTCCAGGTACACATCGAGGCGATCGGCCGAGTTCACGCTGTTGTGCGCGAGAACGACCGACCCCGACGGCATGCGGTCATAGGCTGCTTCCAAGATGTCGAGGTACACGCCCTTGCCCTTGTCGGGCGAGCCGTCGGCATCGAGGTACAGCAGGTGAATCGCCTCTTCGTAGCCGTCGACGAAGGTCACGGCGTCGTCGGCGACGACCCGGGCCACGCCGGTCGGATCGATCTGCCGGACGTTGCGCTCGGCCAGGGCGGCCCTTTCCGGGTCGATCTCCACGCCGACCAGGTCGTGGGCCGTATAGCACGCGCCGGGACCGACGGCCGCGCCGGCGTTCGAGATGAACGTGTTGCCGCAGAAGACGCCGGCCGCGATCATGTTCGGGGGTTGGATGATCGCGTTGACGGCGTACAGCAGCCGCTGCATCCTCGGCGTGATCGCGGTCCATGGGATCTCGAAGAGTTCCTGAACCGCCTGGCGGTGGGCGAGCATCTTCTCGTGATCGTAGCGCGCGTGCGGTAGGATGCACGCCTCCTGAAGCACCGCCAGCGCGCCGTCGACTACGGCGATCTCGCACTCCGGCGGTTCGAGCTGCCGATGCGGATCGCCGTAGTTCATCCGAAGTCGGTCCCAGTCGTCGGTGCGGTAGGTCCGCATGTCGAGCACCCTCCCCAGGTCAAGCCAAGATGTCAATTGTCGTGCCACGATCAGATGGGCCTTCCGGTGGCCGATCGCCACCGCGTGCTCGCCCCTATGCGTCGACATTCTAGCGTCAGGATTGATCGCGTAAACCTTCACGGAGTATAAGGCGTCCGAGGCCGTGCGAGTTCGGCGTGCACGTTCACGGGACAGCGAGACACGATGAGAACCGACACACTCAGGATTGTACTGGTTTCGGGCACGGCGGTATCGGCGGCGGCATACTGCGGCGTGGCCCGCTGCTGGCAGACCGGGTGGGACGCCCTGTACGACGTGCCGGGATCGCTCACGGTCTTCAGCTTCATGTGGCTGCTCGTCGTCGACGGCCTTTCGGGAATGCGAGCGTCGCGATGGTGGTGGTCCGTCGCCGCCACGCTGGGCGCCCTGCTGATCGTCGCGACGACCACGATGCATCCGGACACGATCGTCCGTGGGCACGTCTCCGGGCACATGACGATGGTGCTGCTGGTCGCGATCATTCAGACGGGCGAGGCGAGGTTGCCCGCATGGTTGCGGATCGGCTACTGGATCCCCGTTCCCATCGTCGCGGCCCTGCGTATCTTCTACCTACATGGCTGCGTCGAGGCGGGTCTTGTCGGGGGCGTGCTGGCAGGCGCCGGGCTGGGGCTGATCGTTACCGCGGCGGCGAGAGGGCGTAGCCTTCCATCAGAGACGTGAGCTACCTACCCACTGCGTGCATGAAGGCATCGAGTCGGTCGGGATCGATCGGATTGGTGGTCACGCCGTCGACCTTGAGGGACGAGCCGATGATGACGCCGTCGGCGAGTTCCCATAGCTCGGCGACGTTCTCGGCCGAGACGCCGCTGCCGACGAGGACGGGACGATCGGGAACGGCCCGCTTGACGGTTCGAACGTCCTCGATGGACGTCGCCCGCCCCGTGGTCGGGCCGGAGACGATCAGCGCGTCGGCGAGTCCGCGATAGGCAGCGTCCTCGGCGGCGACCGCCAGGTCCGACGCGCCCAGCGGCGATGCGTGCTTGACGTGGACATCGGCGAAGACGGCCACGTCGGCGGCGAGCTCTCTGCGATAGCGAAGCGTCTCAGCCGCCCTGCCCTCGATCAGGCCTTGATCGGCGACATAAACACCTGTGTGAACGTTCACGCGGATGAACCGCCCCCCTGCCGCCGCGGCGACGGCCAGGGCGCCGCGGGCGTCGTTCCGCAGTACGTTGACGCCGATGGGAACGGCGACCGCCCCGCGGATCTCGGCCACGATAACGGCCATCGCCGTGAGCGTGTGCGGCTCGACCCTCTCAGCGAAGAAAGGCACATCGCCGAAGTTCTCGACCATCACGCCGTCACATCCCGCGTCGGCGAGCATTCTCGCTTCCTCCACGGCTCGCTCGCCGATGGCCGAGATCGAGAGTACGCTTTGGGGGCTGCCGGGCAGAGGCGGCAGGTGCACCATGCCGATGCACGCCGGGCTCGCGTCGAACGGCCAGTGGACCGGCGGGTGGGCTTCGGGCATCGCGGCGACTCGTTCTCGGTCTAGCTTTGCCTGCGGAAGACGGCGACGAGATCCTCGACCGGCACGACGAAGAGCTGGTTGTCGGCCTCGAAGTCGACGGGGATGGCGTTCTTCGGGTTGAACAGGACCTTGTCGTACTGCTTGATCGGGAAATCCTCGTCGTTCTCGACCTGCGCGGAGATCGTCACGATCCGACCCGTGATCGTCGGAATCTCGATCTTGTCCGGCAAAGCGATGCCGCCCTTGGTCTCTTTCTTGTCCTCGTCCTTCCGGATGAGGACGCGCTTGCCCAAGGGCTCGACGACCTCGATCTTCGTTGAACGCTCTTTGGCGTTCTTGGCCATGGATGAATCCCTCTATGAGTTCCAGCAACAGTCTGATTCTCGTTCTCGCGCCCCCCATTGTAGCGCCGTGCGGATGGCCTCGCAAGGCGGGCCGCGTTGACTCGGGGCGCGTCGATCTGTAGCGTGGTCCCATGCGCGTGCTCTTCATCTATCCGAACCTGAACGCCGAAGAGGGCTTCAATCACGGCATCGCGGTCCTGAGCGGCGAGCTCAAGGCGCGCGGGCACGAGACGGGGCTCATCAACATCAACGAGGCCCTGTACGACGTCCCCAGCGACGACGAGGTCGTCGAGCGGGTTCGGGCGTTCGGCCCGGACCTGGTGGCCTTCAGCGCGATGAGTCAGCAGTATCCCTACGCGCTTCGCCTGGCCCGGGCGATCCGCGCGGGCCTGCCGGAGATCCCCCTGGCGGTCGGCGGCGTCCACACGCTTCTGTGTACCGAGCGGGTCAAGGCCGACGGGGTCTGGGACTTCATCGGCGTGGGCGAGTGCGACGAGGCCCTGCCGGAGCTGGTCGATCGTCTCGGCGCCGGCGATCCGACGTCGCGAGAGGTGCCGAACTTCTGCATCCGGTTGTCGGACGGCTCCTATCGCCAGAACCCCCTGGGGCCGTATCCGCGGCTGGAGTGCCTGGCCTCGGAAGACTACGAGATCTACGAACTGGACCACATGCTGCCGCGCAAGAACGGTTGGCAGAGCATCCTGACGAGTCGCGGGTGTCCGTTCCGGTGCAGCTACTGCTTCAATCGTGAGATGCGGGAGCGTTACACCGCCGAGGCCGGGGAATCGCCTAAGTCGTATCTGCGACACTATCCCCCGCAGCGGGTCGTCGACGAGATCATCGAGCTCCGCGATCGCCACCCGGGGGTGCGAACGATCATCTTCGACGACGATCTGCTCACGATGAACCGCGAGTACTGCATCGAGCTGTTCGAGCGCTACGCGGCGTCGAAGGTCGGACTGCCGTTCGTCTTGAACGCGCACGTCCAGGCCTTCAACGACGACGTCGCCGCCGCGCTTCGCGCGGCGGGCTGCATGATCGTGAAGTTCGGCGTCGAGTCCGGTAGCAACGACCTGCGCCGCAACGTGCTCAAACGCTACATGGGCAACGATCAGATCGCCGAGGCGTTCGAGATCTGCCGGCGACACGACCTGCACAGCAGCGCGTTCCTGATGATCGGCCTGCCGTTCGAGACCCGCCGGACGCTCGACGAGACGATCGATCTGATGGTTCGCGTCCGCCCGGGCCGGATGCGTTGGGCCATTTTCTACCCCTTCCAGGGCACGGAGAGCTACGCCATTGCCGAATCGGCGGGTCTGATCGACGAGGAGAAGATGCGCCGCATGGAGAACTACTTCTGCGCGAGCTGTCTTCGATTCGACGAGGAGACCGACCTGCTCATCCGCAAGCTCCAGCGGACGTTCCACTGGTTCGTCAACGCCCGAGGCAAAGGGCCCGCGGCCCGGGAATACCGCCGGTTTGTCGACGAGGTGGAATCCTGGGACCTCGAGACGTGGCTCGCCAACGAGCCCGACATCCTCTCCCGCGACCGCCGATGCTCCGATGACCTGCTCGCAAGGAACATCCCGCACTACTCCATCCGCTACACCGAGGTCATGGCCGTCGACAGCAGTTACGTCCTGTCCGAGCGAGGCCAGGACAAGCACAAGGCAGTGCGGACCTGGAAGGCGTGAGGGTTCGTCCGAGGCGGAGGCGAGGTCTACTGCTCGTTGTCGTCCGGCTGGGTGGTCTCGGGTGTGGTATTCACTCCCGGAGACTGCCGGGAGATGGATTCGTCGGGCGGTGGGATGTCGACGTTCAGCCCGGTCCCGGAGGAAGCCTCCTTCCGCCGAGCCAAGTCAGCGGCCGATGCCGGTCTCGTACCGGCTGGTGCCGGTATCTCCACGTTGAAGACGGGTCGGTCCGAGGCGGTCTGCAGCCTCACGAGCCAGCGTCCGCGAACGGCATGGTAGTAGTCGTTCAACCAGCGGGCGCCGATCGCGCCGCCGTATGCGCCGAAGACCGCCAGGAGCACGTGCGTCAGATCCGGCCATCGGGTCGGCAGGTAGACTTGACAGAGCTCTATCAGCGTCGCCATCGCTCCGGCACACAGGGCGATCCGCCAGGCTCGACGGCGGAACGGACGACGGGTGTCAAGCCCTAGGGCAACGGCCGCTACGAAACCGTAGACGGCATAGCGGAGGAGTTTGTAGAGCACGTCATCGACGGACGTGGAGATCCGGCTCTCAAAGTAGCCGGCCATGGGCAGGAAGTTGACGTGGTTCCAGATCGTGTCCATCGCCGGCATGTCCGACCTGAGCATGAAGGGCGAGAATCCCCTACTGAAGATGTACAGGACGACGCCCGCGGTGAGCCACCGGGCGGTACGTCGGTCGATCCGCCGCAGACCCAGATAGCGAGGATCGGGCGCCGAGCGCGGCTGGCCGCTGACGCAGTGAACGGTCACCGCGGCGAGGACCGAAACGGCCAGCGTCCGCATCACGACCTCCGTGGCGTCGAAGCCGCGTGATATGATGAAGAATTGCAGGACGGACAACCCCAAGGCCGCCATCGCCCCGTTGAACGTCGAGAAGAGCCAGCCTTCGAACCTGCCCGTCTGATGTTCCCGCCGACAGCCCGCCGCCAGCAGCACGCCCAGCAACCCGAACGTGGCGACCTCGGCCGTCATGTCGAGCCAGTAGTCCGTCTTGATCCGCCGGAGCGTCACGAAGCCCTCGGCGTTGTCCGACAGTTCCGCCTGACGGGCCTGGTGATCCCAGTCCCTGAACTGCCGGAAGGGGACGAAGTTCGCCTTCTTGGCGGCGATACCGATGCGAGATATGTCATACGTGAAGTCCAGGGGGATGATGCCGGTCAGAACGATCAAGACCACGTAGACGCGGGCGGTCGTCGAGAGCGGTTCGTGCCTGAGCTCGAACCGTGCGAAACGGAGCATCCGGTTCAAGAGGCGGCGACAAGCTCGCCCCAGCATCGCGCCGGAGACGCCGCCGATCGTGTTGCAGGCGACGTCGACCCATGAGGGCACGCGCGCCGGAATCTCCTGCTGGATCACCTCGACGACAACGCTCGTCGCGATGCAAAGCAGGCTGCCGCTGATCATCGCCGCGGCTCGCCCCCACTCGGCCCGCCGGGCCACCACGTAGCCGACCGCCCCCAGAGGAACGTACAGGAGGATGTTCGGCAGGATGTCCTTCAGCCCCGCCGACGTGCTGCTCAGGCCGGACCAGTCGAGCCTGCCGAGGAAGCGGAGGGGCCCCCACGACGGACCGAACGGCAGCAAGCTGCAATAGATGATGAAGCCCCAGTAGGTCAGCAGGAAGAGCTCGGGCAGGCTCCGATGAAGCCAGGCGATGGTCGGATCGTCGGACAGCGGCCTGGGACCGCTCCGCGCGAGGATGTGCGTATGCCGCCCTGATCCGGTCCTGTGTTTCCCCTTGTGCATGGTCGCGGCAGGCCTACCGGTCGTACAAGCGTTCGGTCCACGGGCTGATCATCGGTTGCACGCCCGGGCGGTCCCACGGATTCGGACGCGTCGTCGTCGAAGGCGTGTCCCTCTGGGCCAGGTCGAAGACGCAGTGCAGGACGAGGTCCTGGAACTTACGGGTCGTGAGCCATTCGGGGTCCTCGTGGCGCTTATCTCCCTTGACGCGATCCGGTGGGGTCGGCAATCCGGAGACGGGATCGACCTGGGCGTCGATCGTCGCCAGGAGCTCGTTGGTCTCCGTGTCATAGATTGCCCCTAGCAGCTTGACGCGTTTCGCCCCGAGATCGTTCTGACCGTAGATCAGTATCAGGTCGGTGTGCTGCTTCCGCCCGGCGGAGACCAACTCGGTGAGCGTCACTTGCTCAAACGGCACGGACGGGCGATTCAGCACTTTCACGTTCGTAACGGCCGGAACGTTATCGAACAGCTCGCTCCACGGCACCGCCTTCGGCTCGGTCAGCAAATCGATCTGGAGTGACAGGTCGGCCGGCGGCTCCTCGCCCGTCCAGTCATCCGGCAGCCCGCTCTTGACGCGCATCACCGACAAGGAGCAAGGAAACCGCCCGACGCTCTTGGTCTTCTGGAGGATGGCGTAGGCATTCGCATCCGGCTTGGGCGCGTTGGAGGCCAGTTGCCCCATCTCGATCTGTCGGACTTCATACTGGCTCGTGGTTTTCGGACCACAACCGACCGACGTGGCGATCAGACAAACCGCGGCCAGGATCCAACGGGTGTTTCTGATTTCTGCCGTCATATTCATCATAGCTTGACGCGTTTCGTCGGCGACTCGTTCGTCACTCTTATCGGTCCGTGAGCGGATCGGGTTCCGAGTTTCTTGATACCGGACGCAGAGGGAGGGCGGCCAGCGGCGAAAAACGGCCTTGGCGAGACCCGGATGGGCCCTGTATGTCCGATAACGGATCGACTGAAGCCGCGCTGAACTTGATACGCGCAGGGCGATTGTACGTCCGCGCCAATCCCGTAGAAGGTCCGGTTTTCCCCCTGCAAGCTTATGTGGTCCGATCATACTGCCGATTGATCCAGCGCCGCCGTAATAGAGGGAAGACGTGAGCGCAGAGGGCTGGGTTATCAGTAAGCCGATTGGGGCCGCGAGCATCGGTACGCTCTCCGAGGCCGCCGCGACCGGTTTTGAGGCGGTCCGAACGGGCCGCCGCAACTTCTGGGTCCTGATCGGGAGACTCCTCTGGTCGCTGCCTCAGGCGGCTTGGGTCGTGATCGATCTGCTCTGTCTCTGGACAGGGATCTGGTTGGGGACGCGTCTGCTGGTCTGGTGGCCGTGGGTCAGCGTGCCGTACGCGTACTTGCCGGAGGCCATCTTTGGCGCATCGTTGGTCGTCAGCGGCATGATCTTCGGGTGGTACGAACGAGAAACGCTCCTGCATCGTTCGCGAATCGCCGCTCGAAGCCTGTTGTCCATCGCACTGGCCACGGGATTCACCTACATCGTCATTCATGTGTTCATGTACGCCGGCCTGAGCAGGCGCGTGGCGGCGGGGGGGGTCGCCACGTTCCTGATTCTCGGGCCGGCGATCCGTTTGCTCGCGTACTGGTCGCTTCGGAACTATCCGCTCGGATTGCTCATCATCGGCACGGGACCGGGCGAGCAGCTCGCGGTCCGCGCCCTCAAGAGCCGACTGATGCGGGGCTATCGAATCGTCGGCTTCGTGGACACCGATCCCGATCGTGTCGGGCGGATCCGGCAGGGGTACCGCGTGCTGGGCACGGTGGACGAGATCGAGAGAATCTGCCTGCAGAACGACGTCCACGAGGTCGTGATCGGAAGCGAGCTGGTCAAGCGACCCGAGGTAGCCGAGTCGGCCCTGGCGTGTCTGCGCCTCGGCTGCCGCGTGACCAACGAGGTCACCTTCTGTGAGAAGGCTTTCGGCGAAGTGCCGGTCGAGCACATTGGCCCCGACTGGTTCCTCTTCGCGGATCTTCAGAGCCATCGTGAAGAGGCCGCCGCGGTCAAACGGATCGCCGACGTGATCACCGCCGTCGTCGGACTGATCCTGTCGCTGCCGCTCTGGCCGTTGATCGCGCTGCTGGCCAAGCTTGCGAGCCGTGGGCCCGTGTTCTACTCCCAGCAACGGGTCGGACAGAACGGGCGAATCTTCACGCTCTACAAGTTCCGAACGATGTGCCCCGACGCCGAGGCCGACGGCTCGCCCACCTGGGCCGTCGAGAACGATCCGAGGGTCAACGCCGTTGGCCGGTTCCTCCGCGGAAGCCGTCTCGACGAGTTGCCCCAGCTCTGGAACATCCTGTTCGGCCACATGTCACTCGTCGGGCCTCGACCCGAGCGACCCGAGTTCGTCGAACAGCTCCGGCGCGAGATTCCCTTCTACAACGAACGACTCCTGATCAAGCCCGGACTGACGGGATGGGCACAGATCAACTTTCGCTACGGCGCCAGCGTCGAGGACACCCGGAAGAAGCTGCAGCTCGATCTGTACTACATCAAGCACATGGGCGTCGAGCTCGACCTCATCATCATGCTCCGAACCTTCGGCACGTTCTTCCAGGGCGCGTGGTAGGCGATCTCGCTCGCTCGGATCGTTGCCGCCATCGAGGGAACTGGTCCTGTCGCACGTCCCGCCACAGGCCAGCGCCCGAGTCCCTGGCGGATCGCTCGGCGGCCAGGAAGCGCTCCTTGTGAGGATGATCGAACCGCCAATCGGCGTAGGCGTGGCCGGTCGCCACGAGACGCTCGTTGAACGTCGTCTCGGCGTCCGGCAGTCTCAGATAGGCCAACAATCGCCCGTACTTGTCCCGGAACTTCCGCTCCAATAGCAGGACCTCGACGCGTCGGTGCTCCAGCTCGGCCTTCGTAAACGCGCTCGCCTCGGGCCCGTAGTGCATCGGCGCCCGCCCGCTGCCCGCCACCTCGGGCGTGTCCACGCCCCAGAATCGGACCCGCGTGTACCGCTGCTTGCCATCGGGGAAGCCCAGGTCGATGGTGTCTCCGTCGACCACGCGCACCACCTCGAAGACTTTGCCGTGATACGTGCCGTAGTCGTTGCCCGAGGCGACATGGACGTCGGTCCGTCTGGCCAGGAGCCCCACCGCCACCAACAGCAAGAGGGCCACTGAAACCAGAGGGCGACGACGCCACAACGGGGGCATGATCCGTCGGCGACGTCTGCCAACGTTCACTCGTCGCCGGATTCTCGCAAGCATGGGGGTCTCTTCTCGCCTCTGGCCGCGACCTTGCGTCACGGCAGGATCATCACCTTGTTCCGCTCCGCTCCGGCCATCCGAACCATCGCGGCATGGATGTCCTGAAGCGCGAACCGGTGGCTGATCGTCCTGGACGGGTCCACGAGCCCGCGCTCCTGCAGGCGGATCGACTGCATCATCGCCAACGGCGTCACCCCGAAGCTGGCGTCCATCCGCGTCTCCAGGAAATGCGTCTGCCCGCCGTCGAACCGAATTTCCTCATGCGTCGTGATGCCGAAAAGGTTGACCCGCGTGCCACGCCGGCGGAGGTCGAACATCAGTTGAACGGCCTCCGGCGGGCCGGCAGCCTCCAGCACGACGTCCGGACCGTCCGGAAGGATCTCATACACCGCCCGCCTGGCGTCGCGATCCCGAGGATTGACGGTGTGCGTCGCGCCGAGACGAGAGGCCGACTCCAGCGCGTGACTGCTCACGTCAACGGCCACCACCGCGCCCGCGCCCGCCGCCGCCGCGATCATCACCGCCAGCAGGCCGATGCTCCCCACGCCGATGACGACGACGTCCTGGCCGATGCTCAACTGCGAGTATTGGATCAGGCCCTTCCATGCGCCGGCCAGCGGCTCGGTCAGCGCAACCGATTCCCAGGAGAGGTCCTTCGGCTTGGGGTAGACGCTACTGACGCGCGTTTTGAAGTACTCGGCGAAGGCGCCCGGCCAGACGTCCTCCGGGCCGTCGCCCCCGGTCGTGAACGCCGTCGTGCAGTAATGGTGCAGCCCGAGGCGGCAATACCGGCACGATCCGCAGAAGCCGCTGGGGGCCACGATGACCTCGTCGCCCTCCTTGAACTCCGTCACGTCGCTTCCGACCGCGGAGACGACCCCCGCCGGCTCGTGCCCCAGGATCGCCGGGAACGTCACGTTCCTCCGCCGACCCGTGACGGCCTTGTGGTCCGTCTGGCAGATGCCGCACGCCCTCACCCGCACGACCACCTCGTCGGGCCCGGCGACCGGCTCGGGAACTTCCTCCAGCACAAGCTTGCCCACGTCATGGAGAACGGCTGCGAGCACGTCAGTCCTCCCAGGCCGTGTAAGGGCGCAAGCCTGCGATACAACAGCGCGAAGCTCGCTGACCGACAAGGCCCTAATCGGTGTTCAGGAGATTCGTCCGCGGCCCGATGCGGCCGGCGGGATCGTCATCCCAGGCGTGTTGCTGGGCCGCGGTGACGATATCGCTGGCCAGGCGAAGCGCCGCGACGCCGTCCTCGATTCCAACCTCCGGCGGACGGCCCTGGCGGATGCTCGTCAGGAAGCTCTCCAACTCCGCCCGCAACGGTTCCGATTCGTCGGCCGGCTGAAGCGGCTCGACGTGAACGAGCTTCGTGAAGTCGACGCCGGCCATCTGCGACAGATCGTCCACATGCCACTTCCGCGCCAGCTCCAGGATGTCCAGGTTGGCCTTCTTCCGGACGGCCAGACCGACCTTCTGCTGGTAGTCCAGGCTCAGATAGGCCGTATCGCTGAAGACGCGGATCTTGCGCTCGGTCTTGAGGGCCAGACGCGACGCGGTCAGGTTCGCTACACATCCGCGTTTGAACGTCACTCGGGCGCTGCAGATGTCCTCGCTCTTGCTGAGAACGCCCACGCCCACCGCGTCGATCTTGGCCGGCTCGTCGCGGACCAGGCTCAGCACGATGTCGATGTCGTGGATCATCATGTCCAGCACGACGCCGACGTCGGCCGAGCGGAACGTGAACGGGCTGATTCGGTGACACTCGATGAACCTCGGCGCCACGTCGAACCGCCGCATCGCCTGGACAACCGGATTGAACCGCTCGATGTGCCCCACCGCCACCAGACAGTCATGCCGTCGGGACAGCGCCAACAGCTCTTCGGCCTCGGCGACCGTGGCCGCGACCGGCTTCTCGATCAGGACCGGCTTGCGTCGCTCGATGAAGACCCGCGCGGTCTCGAGGTGATGCACCGTCGGCACGACGATGCTTGCCGCGTCGACCTCGTCGATGATCTCGTCGACCGAGCTCACGGCTCGGCAGCCATACTTGCCGGCCACTTCCGCGGCGTGATCGACCTGCCGGTCCACGACGGCCACCAACTCAGCGCCTTCCATCTCCGCGTAATTGCGGGCATGGTGGCGCCCGTGGTGCCCCACGCCCACCACGGCCACGCGAATCGGACCGCCTTCTGGACCCCCGCTCACGATCCGCTCTCCTGGCTCTGACCGTTTCGATAGAATTCCGCGTGCTGGCGCGTCGCCTGCCCTCGCTGCGACTCGAGGTACCGCCCCTGGTATCCCTCCGCGACCGTCTGACGCACGAACTCTACGAGGTAACGCGTGTCCTCGGTCAGCTCGCCGTTGGACGCCATGCGGTCTAACCGCTGCGCCAGGGAGCCGGTGAAGCGACTGCGATTGGAGTAGAGGTCCTTGAACGCCTGTCGAATCGGCTGGATCCGCTCCGGCGGGAACCCCCATCGGGTCATGCCATTGACGTTGACGCCGCGGACCCGCCCCTCGTACCCGTGGACGATCATGAAGGGCGGCACGTCCATGTTCGCCCGCGTCATGGCCGCCAAGAACGCGTAATCGCCTACCCGCACGAAGTGGTGGACGCCCGACATGCCTCCGAACGTGGCATAGTCCCCGACCAGGACGTGCCCCCCGAACTGCACGCCGTTGGCCACGACGCAGTGGTCCCGAATGATGACGTCATGCGCGATGTGTACGCCCACAAGGAAACGATTATGGCTGCCCACGCGGGTCAGGCCGCCCCCCGCCCCGGTCCCGGTGTGGACCGTGACCAACTCACGAAAGACGTTGTCGTCGCCGATGATGAGCTCGGTCGGCTCGCCCTGGAACTTCAGGTCCTGCGGGTCGGCGCCGATCACGCACGTGGGGAAGAAGACGTTGCCCTTGCCCACCGTGGTCCGTCCCGTGATGGTCACGTTGTTGTGCAGCCGGCACCCGTCGCCCAAAACCACGTGGGGGCCCACGTAGCAGTTGGGTCCGATCTCCACATCGCCGCCGATACCGGCCCCAGGCTCAACGGTTGCGCTCGGATGAATACGTCTCATGGTGCTGATATCCCTCACTCGACCCCATCGGTGCGGCTGCCCCCCCCCAATGCGGTCGACGCTTAGATCGGCTCGGCGTCGACCATCATGCACTTGAGCGTGGCCTCGGCGGCCAGCGCGTTGCCCACCTTCGCTCGGCATCGAACGTGCGCCGTTCGAGCCTTCACGCGGATCGTCTCGGACTCCAAAATGAGCTGATCCCCGGGCATCACGGCACGGCGGAACTTGGCGCTATCGATGCTGAGCAGAACCGCCACCTTGCCGGTGTGCTCGAGCTTCTGGCTCAGGAGCAAGCCGGTTGCCTGCGCCATGGCCTCGACGATCATCACGCCCGGCATGATCGGCTGGCCCGGATAGTGCCCCTGGAAGAACTCCTCGTTGATCGTGATGTTCTTGACCGCCGTGATCCGCTTCTCAGGCTCCAGCTCGATCACGCGATCGATCATCAGGAACGGGTACCGGTGCGGCAGCAGCCGCTGAATGCGACGGATGTCGATCGCCGGCTCGCTCGTCATCCGCCGCGACATCTCCTCGGCCGCCAGCGTCTCCATGAGCCGCATCACCAGCCGGTGATTCAGGGAGTGGCCGGACTTCCGAGCGATCAGACGCCCCCGAAGATGCCGCCCCAGCAGCATCGCGTCCCCGATGAGATCCTGGATCTTGTGCCGAACGCACTCGTTCTCAAACCGTGCCTCGTTGTCGATCGGGCCCTCCGGACCGAACACGAGAACGTCCTTGTACGTCAGGTGAGCGCCCAGCCCCCTTGCCTGGAAAGCCTTGGCCTCGGCCTCGAGCAGGAACGTCCTGGCCGGGGCGATATCCTTTTCGAAGGTCTCCGGCATGACCCGGACCGCGTAGATCTGCCGCCCGATCGGCCCGGCGTCGCCGTAGTCCAGATCGTAGAGGACATCGAGCACGTCCGGGTCCCCCGGGACGGCATCGATGCTGGCGTCGCCTTCGCTCACGCGAACGTGTTGGGTAATCTGAAAGACCCGACGCTCGGCGTCCTGGCTCGTCGCCCCGGCCCGACGAAACGCCTCCAGAAAGACCAGACAGCTCCCGTCGCCGCCCGGCAGCTCGCACCCCGGACCAGAAAGCTCGATCTCCAGGTTGTCCAGGTCGGCCCCGACGACGGCGGCCATGAAGTGCTCCACCGTCTCGATCGACACGGTGCCGTTGCGGAGCGAGGAGCGTCTCGCCCGCTTGGTCACGTTGTCGATCAGCGCGGGGATCCGGACCGGCTCCGGCTGGTCCGCCCGGACGAACACCACCCCCGTATCGGGCGCGGCCGGTCGGATGCGGACGGTGATCTCCTCGCCGGTGAACAGCCCCCGGCCGGTCAGTTCAACCGCCTTGCTGATGGTCTGCTGCTGTTTCAAGGCTGGCCACCCGTTTCTCGAGCCGGCGGATGTGCGCGTGCAGTTGAGGAAACCGATCCAACAACACCTGTTGACGAAGCCATAACTGGCCGTCGCGGGCGGGGATACCCGCCAGTGAGACGCCGGCGGGAACGTCTTGGGCGATACAACTGCAAGCAGCCACCTTCGTACCCGGTCCGACGCTCACGTGGTCGCGGACGCCGACCTTGCCGCCCAACACCACGTATGGGCCCAGCTTGGCCGTCCCTGCGATTCCCACCTGGGCCACGAGCAGACAGTGCGGACCAATCTCAACATTATGGGCGATCTGAACCAGGTTATCAATCTTGGTGCCCTGACCGATCACCGTCGTACCGACCTTGGCACGGTCGATGCAACTGCCGGCGCCGATCTCCACGTCATCCTCGATCCGCACGTTGCCCGTTTGCGGGATCCGATGATGGCGCCCCTCCGCGAAGCGATATCCGTACCCGTCGCAACCGATGGAGACCTGCGGATGAACGATCACGCGCGACCCGATCTCACTTCGCTCTCGCACAACCACATGCGGCCAGAAGGCGCAGTCCGAACCGATCGTCACGTCGGGGCCGATCACCACGTGGGCGTGGAGGGAGGTACGATCGCCAATGACGCTCCGCTCGCCCACGACCGCGTAAGGGCCGATCGAGACGTCCTGGCCAAGCTGAGCCGTCCCGGCAACCACCGCGGTCGGATGGATGCCCGGCTCTGGGCACCAGACCGGCGGCGCCAGGCACTCCAGGATCAGGGCGATCGCGGTCTCGGGGTCTTCGCATAGGATGGCCGGCATCGGCGTCGGCTCGAAGCCGTTGGCGGCCACGACGGCGCCGGCCCGGCTCTTGGCCAGAGCCTCGGCGTATCGGGGGTCAGCGACCCAGGTGACGTCGTCGGGCCCGGCCTGGTCGATCGCGGCCACGCCCGTGACCGCAAGCCCACCGTCGCCGCGGACCTCGCCCCCGACGATCTCAGCCAGTTCGGCCAACGTCCGTTTGACGGTCATAGGCTCGGCTCTTACTTCGACGCGCTCTTGCGGTAATCGGCGTCGAACCGCTGGAGCACCTGGTCGGTCAGGTCGACGTCCTTGGCGTGGTGCAGCACCTTCCGCTGACGGATCTGCGCCAGCAACTGCTGCGTGTCCTGAAGATTCGGCTCGAACTCGTCCAGGTAGAGCACGACGTCGACGCCGTTGTCCTTGGCGACGGCGTGCACCGTCTCGACGATCGCCTGATAGACTTCCCACGTGCCCTTGTTGAGCATCAGGATCTGCTCGGCCTGGCTCAGCTTGACGTAGGCGTTGTAGTCCACGGCGCTGTCGACGAAGGTCTTGAACTTCTCCCGGAACTCCGGCGCCGTTCGCTTGAAGGCCTCCATGATCTTCTGCGCCTGCTTGGCCGTTTCCTCGCGACGATTGGCCTCGGCGCGTTTCTTCTCCGCGCTGTCCTTGAGACGCTCCTTCAAGTCCTTGTACATCCGCGACTCGTTGAGAACCTTGAACAGATCGACGACCGCCACCACGGGCTTCTTGCCGCTCGCCGCGCCCTCGGCGGCGCGAGTGTCATTGCGGCCCATCAGTGCCGTGCCCACCAGCACGCCCCCAAAGACCAAGGCCAACACCCAGCCCGGTGACATTCTCGCTGTTCGTATCGACGACATGATCGACTCCTACGTTTCTTCCAGGGTTGATCCCGGGCCCGCGGCCCGACGGCCGACGGTCGGGACGGGGTTCTACTGGGACTTCTTGGCCGACGCCTGATTGACCCGAGCGATCACTTCCTTGGTCAGGTCGACGCGCGGCGCCGAGAAGATGACCGCGCGAGCCGTCATCCGCTGCGCCGAGACGATCTCCTCCGGGTCGTTCAGGTCGACCGAATCGAGTTGGAACACCACGTCCATGCCTCGCTGTTTGGCCACGGTCTCCACCGCCCTGAGCACCTTCTTGTAGAGCAGGCTCTCCTGGTCGCGACGTTCCGCCTTGATGTCGTTCTGCTCGAACTTGCTCCAGAGCTCGAGCTCGACGCTAAGCCGGTTCAACTCCTTCTGCTGCTCAAGCCACTTCGGCTCGTCCGGGTGCTCCATGTCCCGAGCCAGACGGACCTCCTCGATCTTGGCCTTGCGGGCCTCGCCCTCCTTCTTGTACTCCTCGACCCGTTTCTCGAGCTTGCTCTGCAGGTCCTTGACGTCGGCGAATTCGCGCATGACCGCGCCGAGGTCGACGACGCCGTAGCGGGGCTCGGCCCCGGCGCCCTGGGCTTGCGAGGGTCGATTGGTGGCGATCAGACACAACGTCGCCACCACGCCTACCGAGGTGATCACCGTCCAAGCGATTCTCATCGTTTTCCTCATTCCCATTGCGGCAAGCCAGTACCGGCGCCGTCGCGCGTGACCCGGTCCCAATGACGGCGCGGTCCGATGGCTTTGGGGGTCGTAACGTCCCCGGGCCAGCACGACATTGTGCCGATTTGGCCGGACATGACAAGGGCATCGCCCCGAGAGCCCGCCGAATCCGTTTAGATCAGATGTTCGCGCGGATGGCTCAGTCCGTCTCGATGGGCGGCGTGGGAGTGGCGGGGGGCAGGGAGCCGCTCGCCTTCTGCGGCCTCAGGCCGGTCGTTCGCTCCAAACCGGTGAACCGACGCGACCCGACGGCGGCCTCGGGAAGCCCTTCGGGCCAGGCCGACAGCGAGATGCTCCAGTCATCCTCGACGCCGTCGTAGCCCACGCTGGCCGCCACGTACCAGCGCGGGAGCCTCCGCACGATCGTCAGGTTCCAGTCGGCGGTCCGTCCGACGTCGATGTCGTAGTAGCCTCTAAAGGCCAGCGTGTGCTTTTCGTTCAGGCGGTAGTTGCCGCCCAGGCCGATCAGGTTGCTCTCCGTCTCCCGAATGTATCGCCAGCCGAAGAAGTAGCTCAGGCGGGGGGTCCGCTCGACGGCGATCGACAGGTTGGTCACGTCCATCTCCCCGCCGTCCAGGTCCCAGTTGAAGTCCCAGAGGAAGGCGGTACTTTCGCTCAGCATGTACTTGAGGTTGCCGTTGATGAAGTTCGCGGTGATGGAGTCCTCCGGGCGGCTCATGAACGCGTCGCCGTGCGTGTATTGGCTGCTGCGTCCGCCGTCGAACGTCCCAAACTCCAGATCCAACGTCAGCAGGTCGACGATGCGCCATCGCCCGGGCCCGCCCCGCTTGGTCTGCCACCGCTGCCGCAGCCCGGCCGTTACGCCGTCGAAGTCGTCGATCGTCTCGATTCCCTGGTCGAACGGGTATAGGTCCCCGCTGGACAGGTTCGAGTGGGCGAACCAGAGCCCGACGTCCGGTTTGATGATGTGCTTGATGCCGTTGACGTCGAGCAGGCGGCTCTGCACCTCGGGATACACGCGTGACAGATACGTCCCTGCTCGCGCGCCGTATTGGATGAAGCCCCGCCACAGCGCCCCGCCCTCGTCCGTCGGGCCGCTGTCCCAGAAGTTCCCACGCCCGGTCGTAAAGGGCACGACCTTGATTGGGCCGAGCGCCATCGGCAGGTCGACCTCCAGCCGCTCGTCCAGCCGCGGGGTCAGGTCGCTCTTCTCCGTGTTGTCCAGAACGCGATGCCGATCGAACATCCGGCGATTGTCCGGCTTGTAGCGGACGACTCCCGCGTGGCTCTCGCTGAAGAGCGTGGCCACCTCGGCAATGTCCTGCCCCAGCAAGTGGAACCCGAAGTCGGGCAGGTGCTCGGTCTGCGTCAGGAAGTCCAGGACCCGCCACTGGGCCAGGGCCGTAAAGGCCCAGTTGTCCTTCTGCTTCTTGGCGTAGATCAGCGTCTCCTGCTCCTTGCCCTCGTAGAACTCGCTCGGTTCCCACTCCTGGAGGAAGTTGTCGTCACTGATGTAGCTCGCCTCGAACGTCAGCTCCCAGTCCTTGGGCAGATACTGCCTGTGACGCCAGGTGATCCGCCCGCGGTTCACCGTGTCGGGCTCGTTGTCGGCGAACGGGCCGAGGTCGTCCTCACCCGTGTCGTAGATGTAGTAGCTGCGGAACAACCCGTAGTAGTTGTCCCGCTCATAGTCCATGTTGATGCCGATGCCGGGTCCGCGTTTCGTGTAGTAGTCCAGATCCAACCATGCGTCGTAGCCCTCGGGCTGCTGCATCCCGAGCAGGTTGAACATGTACCACTTCGTCTCGAACGTCGCGCCGAAATCGTCGCTGTAGCCCACGCGCAGGTTGCGGAGCGACGTCTCGCTGAGCTTGAAGTCGCCCTTCGTATACGGCCAATACGCCACAGGCACGCCGCCCACGTTGAACGTGGTATTGTGCATCTCGTAGGTGCCCGCCATCAGGCCCACGATATTCCCGCCGGAATCCCGGGCCGTTCGATCCTGCAGGTAGATCCGCTCGGCCCCGATGTAGTAGTGCGGCGTATAGAACTCGCTCGACGTCACCTTCGCGTTCGTCGCGGCGTATTCGGTGCTCGAGAGCTGCCGAACTTGCGCCGCCCGGACGTAGATCGGCACGTTCCGGCCGGGCGCCTCCGCCCGCATCACGGCATCCAGAATCAAGGCGCGATTGTTCTCGAAGTCGTAGTAGATCTCGGAGGCACGGATCATCCGCTGTCCGCGCGACAGGACAACGTCCCCATCGAGGTAGGCCCCGCGGACGACGTTACTCATGCTCTCGATCGGAGACGACGGTTCGGGAGCCATCGCGCCGTCGTCGCGATCCGCTTGCTCGATCTTGATCCCGCCGGCACCTTCCGGCCCGAGCTGGCTCTTGTCGGGCTTCTTGCCCGAATCCAAGCCGCCCAGGATCTCCGCCGCGTCCCCGGAGGCACCCTCGGCCAGAAACATCACCGCGGCGTTGGCCCGGATCTCGAGCATCTCGCCCGGCGTCTCGCCGCTCTGGGTCAGATAGACGTCGCCGATGGCGGTCACAATGCCCTGCTTGGTGTTGATCCGAAGGTCCTTACCGCGATAGCTGACCCGCTTGGGCCCCTTGGGCAGTTCGGGCAGCGCCATCTTCCCGTCGGCGGACTTGATCTGCATCGGCGTGGGCTCTTCGCCCGGCTTGGGCTGCGCCGTCGCCTGCTGCGAGGACGCTTGCTTGGCGGCGACCGCCTCGCGAGCCGCGATGAGCTTGCGGGTCTCGACCGCTTGCTTGTAGAGGGGAGTGGAGGCCTGTGACGCCACGCTGGTGGCGTCCGCGCTCAGTTGGACCTTGCCGAACGTCTGCACCGTCACCAGGAAGACCGGTCCGCTGCTGACCGTCCCGCCCGATTCGCGGATCTCGGCCTTCTGCCAGAGGAACACGTCCAGGGCCGTGTAGCCTCGGCCCTTGTAGCTGCTCTTGCTCAGCCAGATGACCGCTTCCTCGGCTCGGAGTCGCCGGTGCCCCATGTGGAGCTCGAAGTCCCCGCGAACCTGGACCGTGCCGACGTCCCCCTCTTTCCACGTGTAAGCGAACTTTCCGAACATCTCGACATCGTGGTCGCTGATGCCCGTCGGCAGGAGCGGACTCATCACGTCATCCGTCTCATAGGGTGCCGTGGTGGGCTGTTGGGGGTGGACGGCGCACACCGGAACCAGGGCCGTTAGGAAGGCCAGGACGTACGCCCAGCGCGGAGGGTGGATATCCAAGTCGGTGCGATCCGTTCGTCGGTTCCCAGTAACCTTAACTCACCGCCGCCGGCCGTGTTAAACACATCGCCGGCCAAGGAAGATTATTGTAGTGACTGGCGGTGACATGTCAACGTGCCCCGAGACCGTCCGGTGCTTCAACCCTCTTACTATCAGTCGCTTGCCGATGACTCCAAGCCTCTATTCACAACCCGACGCCGGATCCGCCCCCTCGGAACCCGCCGGTTGGGCGGGCCTGTCCGCCTCCTGCGGGTCCCACTGGCGGGTCCACATGTATTGCTCGGGATGGGCACGGATCAGCCCCTCCAACCCTGCCATATACCGCCTCGTGATGACCTCGGTCGCATCCTCGGCTTGGGGCAGCCTGAGTGGGTCCGCCGCCAACGCCACCGAGAGGGAGAACCTGAACGGGGACTCCAGGCGTCGGGCCGACGCGACGTAAACGGGGACCTCACACCACCTGGCCAGGAGCCCCACCGTCGGGTAGCACCGAAGAGATCGACCAAGATATGGGACCTCGATCCCCCGCCCGCGCGCCCGGCCATGCTCCCCCACCAGACAAACCTTCCGGCCCGAAGAGAGCAAATCGGCAAGCCGCCCTCGAGCACGCTCCCGAGGAATGAGCTCGACGTTCGGCTGACGATAGAGCTCCTGCTGCCACGGTTTCAGGACCGGATGCTGGGCCTCGTCGATCACGACGTACAGAGGCCTGATCCGCTGTGCCAACGCATACGCCGTCACCGCCAGGTTGCCGAAGTACGCGGTGACCAGCAGCGCCCCCCTGCGTGATGCGGCAATCGCTTCGACCGTCTCGTCGTTCTCGAACTCGACGAAGCGCCGGTAGGATCTCTCGCGCAGTCGTCTGTGCGTGAAGAACACCTCGACCCAGAAAGCGGCGATGTTCTCGAACGCGCGGCAGGCCAATCGACTTCGCTGTGCTTGCGTCAACTCATTGGGAAAGGCCAGGTCGAGGCTCTCCTCGACCCGCTGCCGGGTGGGCGTGTTTAAGTCATAGACCCCGCGAGCCAGCCACCTGGCGAAGGCCATGGCGGCATCAAGACCGAGCGTGTTGGCCAGCGTGACCACCACGCGCCGCAGGTACAGCAGCCTCAGCGTGGTGAGGTCGACGGGCATCGTGGGTCCCGTGCGGAGCAGACTCCGGGGAATCAGGCCTCAAGCGGCGGATATTCCGCTCGGGATCTTGGCGTCGCTGGCTTTCTTAGCCGGGGTGTTCGTGATGAAGACCGTCTCCCACAGATCCACGTTGTCGAGCTTGTAGCGGAAATCGACGTCCAGCCCCGTCTGGACCATCAGGTCCTCCAGGGCCAGATCGCTCCGCCAGCCGATCTTCTGACACAGGGGGCACAGCCACTTCTCGAGGAGGGCCATGATCGAATTGCCCGACTGGAAATGGTTGATCACGACGATCCGGCACCCCGGCTTGCCCACGCGGCGGATCTCGTCGATCAGGCGGATTGGGTCGCTCACGACCGTGATGACGTGGCTCACGAGGATGTGGTCGAAGCTGTCGTCCTCGAACGGCAGCCGCATCGCATCGGCCAGTGCCAGTCGGGCCCGCCGGAAGTCCATCTCTTCGATCCGACGCTTGGCCTTGCCCAGCATCCCTTCGCTGATGTCCAGCCCCACGACGTTGAGATCCTGAGAGTAGAACGGCAGGCTCAACCCCGTACCGATGCCGATATCCAGCAACCACTCGCCGGGATTCAGATCCATCCGGGAGATCGCCTGCTCCTGACGACGCTGCACCAGCTTGGTCAGCAACGGGTCATAGAAGTGCGCCCAGATGTTGTAGATGATCCGTGTCGTATGCTCCTGCATGGATCCGCAATCCCCTTACGCCCCTGACTGCGCCCAATACCAACCCTGCGGGTCCCGTGCAAACCCGATCCCGCTTGCCCCCTCTGCAAGACGACCGCCGTCTCTAGTTGTCCACCGCGCCCGAGTCGCCGCCGCCCGAGTCCTGGTTTAGGTCGCCCGCCGGGTCACCCAACAGCGGACCGACCACCGCGTCAAGTAGGAGCCCGCCGATAAGCTGGAGGGGTAGGGTCAATAGGGGATTGGTACTCGTCAGAATGGACGCCCCGCTACACCCGACCAGCATCGTGCCGCTCATGATGGAAACGACCAACAACACTACGACCACATGCCTTTGCATGATATACGTCTCCCCTTCAAGGCCGCCCAGGCCTTTATTCACTCGTTCTTCCGCTCGCGTGGAGCGGACACGTCCCGATACGTCGGGCCCCCAGCTAGTAGTCGACTGCCGTCACCGTGGACGGCATCAACAGCGATTCCGTGTTACTCGACCCGCCCTGAATCGCTTGGATGATCTGCTGCAGGAGCGTCTCTCCGAACAGACTGAACAGGACGCCGAAGAGCTGTCCGGCGATCGCGCCGCTACATCCGACCACCATCGTGCTGCTCAAGAGGCACACGATCAACATGGCAACAATGACGTTTCGCTGCATTCCTCCGTCTCCAACTTCGGAGCCCGCCTGACAGAAGCGACAGCCGGACGACCCGGCCGAAATCGTATCCCCACACTGGACCTTATACCGCGCCTGTGGACCAACGGGAGCCGCCGAAACTACGTCGTAGGCGTGGCGACCACCGTTTGCTGTGGGACCAACTGGTTGAGAGCCCACTCGTATGCCAGGCCCGTGACGAAATTGTAAACAGTGTTAAAGGCCCGGATCTGCATGGTCTGGCCGCAACCCACCACCACCGTCCCACTCATCAGGCACAGGATCAGCATGATCGCCGTGAACTGCTTACGCATGAACGGCTCCTTCTACACCGAGCCCAAACCCATGTGGCATGACGGCCGCGCCTATGCCGCGCTTGCGTAGTATAGCAGCCCCACGGGTGTTGTCCAAGACCTGTTTCCGACCCCAGCCCTGACGAATGGCAGGAGCTTGCGAGGCGGCGGCGGCGGGACCACCGGGGACGAGCGAACAGCGGGGGGAGCGGGGGCGT
>JAFGLZ010000131.1 GCA_016927755.1 Phycisphaerae bacterium | reverse complement strand
GGGGCGGTCATCGTCGGCAAGACGAACCTCGACGAGTTCGCGATGGGGTCGTCGTGCGAGAACAGCGGGATGTTCGTGACGCGGAACCCTTGGGACGTCGATCGGGTCCCGGGCGGTTCGAGCGGCGGGTCGGCGGCGGCGCTGGCGGCGCGGATGGTGCCGGTGGCGCTGGGGTCGGACACGGGCGGGTCGATTCGGCTGCCGGCGAGCTTCTGCGGCGTGACGGGGTTGAAGCCGACGTACGGGCGGGTGTCGCGATACGGGCTGGTGGCGTACGGGTCGAGTCTGGATCAGATCGGGCCGCTAGCCGTCGACGCGCGGGACGCGGCGCTGATGCTAGGGGTGATCGCCGGGCATGACCGGCGGGACTCGACCAGCGCGCCGGAGGGGGTGCCGGACTACGTCGCGTCGCTGGACGGTCTGCCGAAGGGGCTGCGCGTCGGGGTGCCGAAGGAGTTCTTCGTCGAGGGGCTGGACGGGGAGGTCAAGCAGGCGGTGGAGTCGGCGGTTGCGACGCTGGCTGAGTTGGGGGCGGAGGTGGTGGAGGTTTCGCTGCCGACGGCGCCGCACTGGCTGGCGGCGTACACGATCGTGGCGTTCGCGGAGGCGTCGAGCAACCTGAGTCGCTACGACGGCGTCCACTACGGGCATCGGACGGATCGCGAGGGGGACATCATCGAGCTGTACAGCCGGAGCCGGGCGGAGGGGTTCGGGGCCGAGGTGAAGCGGCGGATCATGCTGGGGACGTATACGCTCAGCAGCGGGTACTACGACGCGTACTACCTGAAGGCGTTGAAGGTTCGGACGCTGATCATCAACGACTTCAAGGCGGCGTTCGAGCGTTGCGACGTGATCGCCGGGCCGGTGAGCCCGACGCCGGCGTTCCGGATCGGCGAGAAGACGGACGACCCGCTGACGATGTACCTGACGGACATCTACACGATCAGCGCGAACCTGGCGGGGATTCCGGGGATCAGCTTGCCCTGCGGGTTCAGCCAGGACGGGCTGCCGATCGGGCTGCAATTGCTGGGGAAGCACTTCGATGAGGGGACGCTGCTTCGGACGGCGGATGCGTATCAGGGGGCGACGGAGTGGCATTTGAGGATGCCGGCGGTGTGAGGGCGGTTCGTGAACCGCCCTTGACAAGTCCACAATCGACAAGTCGACAGATCGACATGGGAAACCAAGCACCCTGACTACCGCCTGAAGGCGGTAGCTTTGGCTGGAACTGGAGTCCGCCGAGGATCCCTCCGACGATTGCCGAGACTTCAGCCGTCGCTACGCGACTGATCCATCTGCAAGCGGCTTGATACCCCGGACTGAAGTCCGGGGCTATTCTCACACGGTCCCTACGGGACCAAAGGCGTCCCGAGACGGTACCAGTCTCACACGGTCGCTACGGGACCAAAGGCGTCCCGAGACGGTACCAGTCTCACACGGTCCCTACGGGACGTGAGATGCTCAGTCAGACGACTCAGATCGCTGCATCGGGGCGAGGGGACCGAAGACATTCAGGCAACCGGTTCAGACTGCCTGACCGGATATTACTTGCTTGCAGGCGTGTACCTGAAGGTATCGCCTGAGGGCAAGGGCCTCACGCCCTCGCATCGGGAGACAGTGTGCCCCCCTACTTGCCGACAGTCTCCTCATGTGCGGCTACTTGGTCACGAGGATCACGTCGAACTCCGCCACTGAGGCCCAGGGATGCGAGGGCTCGATGGCGGATAGTGCCTCCAGTTTGACGTAGCGGCATGTTTGGGGGGCTTTGAAGCGGACTTCCTGGCGTTTGGGTCCGGAGGCGAATCGGGCGGTGGTGATGGGTTGGGCCCAGGTGTTGCCGTCGGTGCTGAGGTAGACGGCGTAGTCTCCGATGCGGCCGTTGGTCATGTCTTGTCGGGGCAGGACGGAGATGCCTTGGATCTTGACGGGCTTCTTCAAGTCAACGGTGAGCCAGTGGGGGCACTTGCGCACGGCCGGGGTCCAGGCGGTGTGCCAGATGGATTGCTCGTTGCCGTCGAGGACGTTGGTGGCCTCATAGCCTGGCTCTTGGCTGCTGGCCTCAGCGGTTGCGCCGAGGCGGCGGACGGCCGTGGGCTTCTCGAAGAGTTGCGAGAGGGCCTGGCGGGTTACGGCGACGTTCGGGGCGAAGGCGTCGGAGGCCATGTACGTCAGGAGGCTGTTGCGCATTTGGCGGGCGACGGGGCGGGCGGCGAGGTTTCGTTGCAGGTCGGAGCCGCAGACGAGGAGCTTGCCGGGGCCGAGGCGGGCTTCGAAGATGAGGCCGAGGCGGCGGCAGGTGTTCCAGTCGTCGATGACTTGCACGGTCGGGCGGAGCTCTTTGGGCAGGGCGTCGAGGATCATGATCTGCGAGTCGTGGATGAGGTCCCACCATTGCCAGTTGCTGTGGTCGTCGGAGGGGAAGCGGGCCAAGGCGGGGGCGTTGGGGTCGCAGAGGATGCCGAGCGTGTGGGGCGGCTGGTTGCGGGTCCAGAAGGTGTTCCAGAAGATCGGCGAGAAGCCGGGGGGGACCTTGCCGCGACGGTCACCGGCGACGCTGCCGGGGGCGGGGAGGAGGAGGACCTTACCCCCCTGCTCCAGGACGGCGACGGTCTTGTCGTCGAGGGAGTCGGCGATCAGGACGCCCTGAGGCGCGGCGGTTTCGACGCGCGGAGGGTAGATCCACAGGTCCCATGCGTTGGCGTGAGGGGTGCCTTCGAGGCTGACCTCAATCGAGAGCTTTGCCGGGGCCTTGACTTCGGCCAGCGGGAGGCGGATTGGGCCTAGGGGGGTGCCGTTGCCGATGGGGATGTCTCGTTGGGGGAGCTTACCGGCGGCGATTTGTGCGCCCTTTGCGTCCGTGACGCGCCAGACCGGGTTGGCGCCCTTGATGGCGTCAGGTCCGAAGTGGGCGATTTCGGCGTCGGCGACGAAGGTCTCGTCGGTGGTCCAGACGCACTTGTCCATGCGGAGGAGCGGGACGGTGGGCCCGCAGAAGCGGCGGTACTCTTCGGGCGTGACGTAGCCCTTGGAGTCCCAGAACGGATCGATCACGCCGACGAGGGCGGTTCCCTGGCCGGGGAAGTCGTGGAGGTCTAGTAGCTGGAAGCCTCCGAAGCCGGGGGTGCGGAGGGCGGCCTCGATCTCTTCCTTGTAGCAGATGGTCTGGAGCTTGCCAGACGCGCGGAGGAAGTCTTTCGCTTGATCGAGCATGTGGTTGCGTTCGAGCAGGTCACGGAAGATCTCGAAGTTGCGGGCCTTCAATACGCCGGTGTACTTAGCGGTCTCTTGGAGGTTCGGGAAGACGCACCACTGGCCGATCTCGTGGCTGACGACGGGGACGGTGTACTGGGCGATGAAGTCCCGGTAGTCGGTGCGGGTCTGGAGCGGCTCGGCGTTGTAGCGGCACTTGAGCCCGCCGCCCCATGAGTGGACGCGTGGCTTGGGGGTTACGTGGTACTGGTTCTCGGGGATGATGGGCCAGCCGGCCGCACCGGTGTAGAGGCGGCGCGGGTCCTTGGATTTCCAGTAGTCGACCAGTTTGGCGAGGTACTGCTTGTGGCGAGGGCCGCCGGGCTCGTTGCCGTAGGCGAGCATGCAGAAGGAGGGATGGTTGCCGTAGGCCTGGAGGATGCGGTCGCCCTCGGCATAGATGAAGCGGTCGATGTCCTTGCCGTCGCCGACGCGGGCCCAGGCGGGACATTCGATGTGGTAGATGAAGCCCATGCGGTCGGCGGCGTCGAAGGCGGCCTCCGGGGGACACCAGGAGTGGAAGCGGAGGTGATTGAGGCCGTGCGCTTTGGCGATGCGGAGGATGCGGAGCCACGAGTCGACGTCGGTGGGCGGGTATCCGGTCAGGGGGAAGATGCAGCATTCGAGGGTGCCTCGGAGGAAGGTCTTTCGGCCGTTGAGGGTGAACTGGGTGCCGTCGGTGGAGAAGTGTCGAAGGCCGAAGGTGACGTCTTTGGTGTCGCGATACGTGGCGGTGCCCGAGCGGGTCTCGGCGGTTGCCGTGAGGCGATAGAGGGCGGGGGAGAACTCGGACCAGCGTTTGGCGTCTTTGCCGAGCGGATACTCCTTCTCCACGGTGGCCTCGCCGGCGTCGATGCGGAACGGAAGCTTCAGGTCGGGGGCGACGTGTGAATCAGGCGTGTTCCAGCTCCGGGCGGAGAGCGTCATGGTGCCTTGGGCGGGCTTGCCCGTTTCGTTGCGGACCTTGATGTGGACGCTCGCGACATTGCGCTCGATGTTCGGGTAGACCTGGACGTCGTCGATCCAGATCGGGTCACGAGGCACAAGCTCCATCTTTCCGACGATGCCGTTCCAGTTGGTTTGTGTGTTGTCTGAGACGCTGTGTGCGTTGACGCCGACGTCGATATGGACGGTGTTGTCGACGCGGAGGGTGAGGGTGTGCTTGCCGGGTTCGAGGGGGCCGAGGTCGACCTCGTGCGGGACGGAGAGGCTGTTCTGCGTGCCGACGAAGCGGGCGTCGATCCAGGCTCTGGTCTGCCAGTGGCATCGCTCGAGGCGGAGGACGACGTGCTTACCGCGCCAAGAGTCGGGCACTTCGACGTCTCGCTGGTACCAGGCGGGTCCGATGCAGTGCTTGGCGGGCTGGAGCCAGAAGAGGATCTTGGTGTCCTTGGGGTCGCGGTACTTGGCGAATCGGTCCTCGTCGTGCCACATGCGGCTGACGACGGTGCCGGTCCACTTGGTCTCGGCGGTGACGGCGTCGCCCAGGCCGTTTTCGGCCATGGAGCCGGGCAGTTTGATCTGCCCCGGCAGCTTTTTGCGGAACCAGGCGGCCTTTATGCCGTCGTCGGTGGGGTCGGGGCTGAAACGCCACTGTCCGGCGAGGGAGATGGGCTGGTCTTCGGCAAGGACGGGGACGGCTGCGGTGAGGGCCAGTAGTAAGGCGGAGAGCGGGATCTTGCACATGAGAGGGGTCCTTCTTGTGGGCGAAAGCGGCGTTGAGGCGCCGCGATCCATAGGGCGCATCGAGGCGTTGCGCGGCCGAGTTGGGCTGCAGTTTATCGTGCGAACGACCGGGTTCCTAGTTGTCGCGGCGGGCAGAGCCCGCCCTACGGGTCTGCGCGAGCCGCGGGATTGGCCCCGCACGGATGCGTCACCGCGCGGGATGAATCCCGCAGCTCGGATTGCTTGTCCGGCTTTCGCGCTGGCGTCGCCGCCATCTACTGCGATGCATCCCCTCCGAGGGTATCGACGCGCGATTCTATCTCGCTACACTTGGCGTCGGGCAGGTCAGCTTGGAGGCGATTTCATGCGACGAATTGTCATGCCGTGTTTCATCATTGGGTTGGTTACGTCAGCGGCCGCGGGGGAGCAGCCGGCGGGTCTGGTCAGGAACGAGGGGTTCGAGACCGCCGGAGATAAGGGGTTGCCCGCGAATTGGTCGGGGCCGACGAACGTCTATAGTCGAGACGCGACGGTGGCACACAGCGGCCAGGCGTCGCTCAAGTTCGTCAACGACAACCCCGAGCACTATGCCCTCTGCAGCCAGCGGGTCGAGCTGGAGAGCGGCAGGATGTACGAGTTCAGCGGGTGGGTCAAGGCGAAGGGCATTCAGGGCAAGGATAGCGGCGCGACGATCTGCATGGAGTGGCAAGACACCGGTGGGAAGTACCTCGGCGGCAGCTACGTGCCCGGCAGCGTCGGCGAGAGCGACTGGACGTTGATCAAGGGCGTCACGAGCCGGATTCCGCCGGAGGCCAAGCGGTTCAGCCTGACGTGTTATGTCCGCAAGGGCATGACGGGGACGGCGTGGTGGGACGACCTTCGCGTCGAACGATACCGTGAGCCGCCGCTGGCGACGGTTCTGCGGGTGCCGAACTATCGCGGGCAGATCACCGATGCGGGGCCGAAGCGGATCGAGATCCGATGCGAGCTGGAGCTGGCGGACTTCGACCTGACGCCGAAGGACGTGGCGATCGGGTGGTCGGTGGTGAGGGAGAAGGACAAGGTAGAGGTCTCGCGGGGATTGAAGGAGGACGTGGCGGAGGCGGCGACGGACCTGTGCATTCCGGCGGAGGGGCTGGTTCCGGGCGGCTATGCGGTCGAGCTGATCCTCACGCAGAAGGGGGCGGGGCGGACGCTGGCCAACCGGGCGCATCGGGTCGTTCGCGTGGCGGGGGCGCCGAAGCGGATCGCCACGATCGATTCGTACAATCGGTTGATCCTGAACGGGGAGCCCTTCTTCCCGCTAGGTATGTACTGGAGCGGTATCAGTAAGGACGAGCTGGAGGTTTACGCCAAGAGCGGCTTCAACTGTTTGATGCCCTACGGGCAGCCGTCGAAGGAGCAGATGGACCTGGCCCACTCGCTGGGGCTGAAGGTCATCTACACGGTCAAGGACATCTACAGCGGCACGAGGTGGGCGCCGGCGTCCATCAAGACGGAGTCGGACGAGCTGGCGCACATCAAGCAGAAGGTGGAGGCCTTCGGCAAGCATCCGGCGCTGATGGCGTGGTACATCAACGACGAGCTACCCGTGAGCATGATCAAGCGTCTGGCGCAGCATCGGCAGTGGCTCGAGGATCTCGACCCGGACCACCCGACGTGGGTGGTGCTGTATCAGGTGGATCAGGTTCGGCGGTACATCGAGAGCTTCGACGTGATCGGGACGGATCCGTATCCGATTCCGAAGCGTCCGGCGTCGATGGCGGGCGATTGGACGCGAAAGACGGTCCAGGGCGTGGCGGGGGCCCGGGCGGTCTGGCAGGTGCCGCAGGTGTTCAACTGGGCCGACTACAAGAAGGACCCGAAGGAGCAGCAGGAGTACCGCCCGCCGACGTTCGAGGAGATGCGGTCGATGGCGTGGCAGTGCATCGCGGAGGGGGCGAACGGGCTGATCTTCTATAGCTGGTTCGACATCCGTCATCGGGACAAGGTCCGGCCGTTCGAGGAGTCGTGGGGGCTGGTCAAGCGGATTGCCGGGGAGGTCAAGGAGATGATGCCGGCGCTGCTGAGCGTCGAGGCGACGCCGGAGGTCAAGGTCGAGGGCGCGAAGTGGCTGCACTGGACCGTGCGGCAGGTTGGCGCAACGACGGTCCTGATCACGGTGAACGACGGGCGGGAGCCGGGCAGCGTGAAGTTCTCCCTGCCGCGGAAGCCGGCGAAGGTCGTTCTGCGCGGTTCGCAGGAGGCGGTGGCTGTTGACGGGACGAACGCCTTGACGGTCCGGCTCGAGCCGTTGGGGGTGGGGATTTATGAGCTAGCCGGACTGGTGGGGAAGTGAACGGTCGGCAACAACGAATGGGGCTCGCCTTGGTAGCTCAGGTGGCACGGACCTACTGCCGACAGGGCCCTTGCTTAGGGAACGAAGCACGGGTCCGCGGAGCGCTGCGCGGACAGATGCGGACGACTTCTGATGCCCCGTGGTGTCGCCGGATGAACGGCCCTGCCGCGCGGACCCATGCCACCCGCGAAGAAGCGCTGCATCCGACTCTTACGGTCGGCGGCGGTGCGGAGGAGAATCATGCAACGCGATATGCAGATCGGACGTCGCAGGTTTCTCGAGATCGTGGGAGGAGGGACGGCTGCCATGGCGCTACCGAGCGTGGCGGGGGGCGAAGCGGCGGAGGTTCCTTCCTATCTGAAGGGCTATGAGGCCAGGTATCGGCAGGACCCGCGTGGGGCGGCGACGGAGTGGTTCAAGCATGCCCGGTTCGGCATGTTCCTGCACTACGGGCTCTACAGCCGGCTCGGTCGGGGCGAGTGGGTTCAGCTCCGAGAGAAGATTCCGGTGGCGGAGTACGCCAAGCTGAAGGACCACTTCACGGCCAAGGACTTCGACGCGGGCAAGATCGCCGATCTGGCGATGGCGGCGGAGATGCGATACGTGAATATCACGTCGCGGCATCACGACAGCTTCTGTCTGTTCCGGACGAAGCAGACGGACTTCAACAGCGTCGAGTCGCCGGCCAAGCGGGATCTGATCGGCGAGTTGGCGGAGGCGTGCCGGCGGAAGGGGCTGGGGCTGTTTCTGTATTACTCGTACGGGGCGGACTGGCGGCATCCGTACTTCTACGCCCGGGAGGCGGGTTGGCCGGCGGCGAGACCCGCCTACGATGAGCCGCAGCCCGAGTACAAGTGGCGCAAGGACGAGGACATCAAGCACTACATCGCGTTCGTGCACGCCCAGCTTCGGGAGCTGCTGACGCAGTATGGGCCGGTAGCGGGGATCTGGCTCGACCCGATCATGGGATACTACGCCCGGCCGGACCTCTTCCCGATCGACGAGACGTACAAGCTCATTCGCTCGCTGCAGCCGCAGTGCCTGATCTCGTTCAAGCAGGGCGCCAACGGCGAGGAGGACTTCGCCGCGCCGGAGCGCAAGGCGGGGGTGCACAAGCAGGGCGGCGAGGTGGCGGCGAGGGCGTGGGCCAAGAACAAGGACAAGCCGATGGAGGTCTGCAACACGCTCCAGCCGAAGTGGTGGGGCTACAGCAAGGCCGACGACGGCAAGCATCGGAACGCCGACGAGGTGATGGCGATGCTCGCCGAGGCGCGGGCGCGGGGCGCGAACCTGCTGCTCAACATCGGGCCGCTGCCGGACGGGGGGATTCCACCGGAGGACGACAAGACGCTACGAGAGGTCGGGAAGCGATTGAGGGAGCAGAAGCCATGAATGCGATGCGTGCCAGGCGCGTCTTGCGGTTGTCGGCGGCGGTCGTGGTCGTCTTCCATGCGTCAAGCGGGCTGGGGGAGGAGCCGTCGCGATTCCTTCGGCGTCAAGGGTCCGAGCTTCTGCTCCAGGGCAAACCGCTTCGGCTCGTATCGGTCAACAAGTTCGATCTGTTTCTGCAATCCCTCGATGGCGGGCAGAAGAGGCAGTGGGTGTCGGCCGTAGAGGAAGCGGCCCAACGGGGATTCACGGCGATCCGCTTCGCGGGGGTGGGGTTCTATCCGAGCAACATGCGGAATTGGTCGAACGAGAAGGTGTACTGGGGGCGGTTCGACGAGCTGGTTCGGACGGCCAAGGCAAACGGCGTCTATCTGATCCCGACGATCCACTGGAACACGTATCTCTTCCCGGACATGGCCGGCGAGTGCGTTCAGGATATGCTGCTCGAGGCAGATTCGCGATCGCGTCAGTACCTGTGGCTTTACACGTATCAGATCGTGACGCGGTACAAGGACGAGCCGACGATCCTGTTCTGGGAGCTGACGAACGAGATGAATCTGCACGCCGACTTGGCGTTTCAGCGCCCTTACGGGTATGGGCAACTCAATCCGGTGCACGAGGGCACGTCGTACATGCGGCTTCGGCGCGATCACTTCACGAGCGAGCAGATGATCGGCTTCGTGAAGGAGTGGGCGGGGTTCATTCGATCGCTCGACAAGAACCATTTGATCGGTTCCGGGTTCTCGGCCCCGCGTCCGGCGGCGCAGCACCTCCGGCTTTCCTGCGGCAAGGGCGACTGGACGAAGGACAACGAAGGGGAGATGGAGACGTACCTTCGCGACACGCACCCGGACCCGATCGACCTGATCAGCATTCACTACTACCCGGGGCACGACAACGTCCGGCTCGGCAACAAGGACGAGGTTTCGGTCGCGCCGATCGCGGCGTTCAAGCGTGCCTGCGATCGGATCGGCAAGCCGATGTACCTGGGCGAGACGGGGTATGGCATGCCACTGTCGGCGGAGGCTCCATTCGTCAGGCAGATGCTGGGTGAGGTCGGCCGGCTCGAGGTCCCGCTGACGTTGATGTGGAACTGGATGAGCCCGGGACGCGAGCGGAACATCGATCCGCAAGAGACGCCGCGGGTGGTTACGCTGATGCAGGAAGCGAACGGACGGTTTGGGCGGTCGGGGGATAGGGGTCAGGGATCAGGGATCGGGGGTCAGGGGAGGATTGGGGCGTCGCGTTGAAGGGAAGCGTCGCCTCCGCGGAAGACGCGAATTCGTGGTGCCTGTCCGCTGCAGGCGGGAAGCGATGGGGAACCAGCGCCGCTAGAAAAGTAGAATGTCCCCTTTTTCCGTGCTACGAGGAGGACGGCGCGCGGGGTGGGTTGGTCAGTCGCCGGTATCGATTGCCTGGAGGTAGGCCCAGGTGAATGCGTAGGCGCGGGCGAGGACTTCGGGGTTCATCTTGTCGACGGTGTCGCCTGGCTGGTGCCAGTAGGGCAGCCGTCCATCGCGGGTGATGCCGCAGATCGTGATCGCGGGAACGCCGGCCCGGAGGGCGTCGGCCATTTCCGTGTTGCCGCCCATGAGCTTCGTCGGGTACGCGCCCAGGTCCGGTCGCTGCTCCGCCAATCGCTCGGCGGTTGCCACCAGCGTCCGGTCGGCGTGGAACGGGACGACGATACCCTCTTTCGTGAGCCAGGCCGGTCCGTCGCAGCCCAGACTCTCGAACACCACGGCCGTCGGGTTGGATAGCTCGCCCCGATGGCGCCGGAAGAAGTCGATCGCCCCGTAGTGGGCGACCTCCTCGCAGCCGCTGCAGACGAGCCAGACTCGGGTGTGCCGGAGGGGCTCGGTCCGCATGTGCTCGCCGAGGGTCACGATGAGGCCGGCCGCGGTCGCGTTGTCGTTCGCGCCGGGACTGAACGGGGTGGCGTCCGCCTGCACGCAGATCGCCAGGAGCACGGCCGCGCAGACGGCACTCGGAATCGTCGCCGGCCAGATCCACGACCACTGGGTCGCGGCGCCCAGCCCGAAGAGCACAATCTGAGCCAGGAACAGCACGAAGGCCGCGGCGATGAATACGCCGTAGAACTTCAACCACGCCTGCGAGCTGAAGATGATCGGGGAACGATGACTGTCGACGTGGCCGATGAGGACCAGATCTCGTCGGCGCTCCCCGCGCGGCTCGGCCACGGCCACGACGTTTTGGCTGGGTCCCTTGGGGATCAGCCGGCGGAAGAGGTTATCTCGAAAGCTCAGCTCGAGCAGTTCGCAAATGATGGCCACCGCGGAGATCAGACAGGCCAGCCCCGCCGTCCAACGGCCCGCCCAAGGATAGAGCGCGAAGGCCGCGAGCATGCACAGCGAGGCGAGCACGTGGGGATGGTAGATCGACCGGGCGCTGGAGAATTCCTCGAGTCGCGCGTCGTAGCCGAGATTGTTCAGGACGGTTTGGCAGTATTCGGCCCCCTGCCGCTCGGCCTGGGTCGTCGAGCCTCGAGGACCGATCTCCTCGGCCAGGACGCGGATGTGGCCTAGCCATCGCTGCACGCGCGTATCGTGTTGCTGATTGGGTTCGGTTCCGGCCACGCGGGGCTATTCTGATGGACGCGGGCGGCGGATGCCAGGGAAAAAGCGATTGGGCACCGCTTTCGATCGCTCATTTCAGACTGTTGGCACGTCTGACGTCGACCCGTCGCGCGGCGGGGCTAAGCTGCCTGCAAGAATGTTTGGACAGCTAGCGAACCTTGGGTGGCCCACCTCTTGAGAGGTGGCCGGCATGAATTCGATCGGAGATTCGAGTCCCCCACCGCTGAAGCGATGGGCCACCCGTTCTTGGCGATCTGTTCAAGCATTGCTGCAGGCAGCTTGGACGCGCGAGAGGACTCCATGCCGGCAGATCGTCGCTGCCAGGACAGCGGTTGCGACCCTTGGCCTGCTCGCGTAGAGTCTCGGCGCGTAGCATGAGCATCTTGCGCATGGACCCTCACGGGCGAGACGCCCGTGCAACATGAGCATCTTGCCGATGAACGATCACGGGCGAGACGCCCGTGCTACGGTGGCGCAGATTCAGGCACTTCAGATCGGGAGACGATTCCTTGAACTCCTTCTCACTCCTACTTGCGGCGGCTTTCGCAAGCCAGACGGGCGGTATGAAGGTCGAGCACCTCGGCCGGCCGTGCCAGGCGAAGAACATCTTGGCCGGGCGTGTCGTCAACGACCGCGGGGCCGACCGGCAGTGGTTCGTGCTGACCAACATGAACGAGGTCGAGCACATGGAGCTGATCTTCATCGATCCGGAGAAGGATGAGGGGAGGGTCTTCCGCGCCCCGGCCGGCGCCGGGTCATGGGCGCTTCGGGAGGTCGCGGGGGATCGGCTCGTCGTCGGGACGTACTATGACGGCGTCTTCATGGTCTTCGATCTGAAGCAGATGGCGTTCGTCAAGACGGTTGACTTCCCGGGGGAAAGCTACATCTGGAACCTGGCGATCGGCAGCGACGGACGCGTGTACGGCGGGACGTACAACGGCGCCAAGCTCGGCGCACTCGACCTCAAGACCTACGCCGTCGAGGACTGCGGCGCCCCCGCACCGCCCAACCTCTACCTTCGCTCGGTGTCCGCCACGCCGGACGGGCGCATTCTGTGCAGCCTTGGCATGGAGAAGCCGACGGTCAAGCTCTTTGACCCGTCCGACAAGACGTTCGGCCCGCTTCCCAAGACGCTCGATGGCGTCAGCGCCGGGGTGAGCTGGAACGGCTACTTCCTGGCCGGTTCGCGCGCCTTCAAGGGCAAGGACCTCGAGCCGGTCGATCCGCCGCCCTTCCCCGCGCCGCCCGCGGACAAGGGCGCATGGAACGTGGACACGTACATGACCACGAACGACGTGGTCTTCATCCGGCAGGGCACGGCGATCTATCGTTACGCCAAGGGCGATAAGGCGACGGCGCTGGTCGCCGACATCGACCTCCGCGGGGGGCGTCTGCTGGCCGGGGACGCCAAGGGTCGCGTCCTCGGCGTGCGGGGCCAGGACTACTTCGTGATCAAGTGCGGCGATAGCGATCTGGCGCTCAAGCCGATTCCGGTCGAATCGGCCGGCCGGATTACCCATTTCCTCAAGGCAGACGGGCGCGGACGGCTCTGGGGCGGGCCCACGTTTGGACAAACGCTGTTCTGGATGGAGACCAAGACGAAGAAGCTCGTCAACACGCGGACCATCTCCGACGTGGGCGGAGAGGTTTACGACGCGACGTTCATCAAGGGCGTCGTCTACGCCGCCGCGTATTGCGGGGGCGAGATCATCCGCTACGACCCCGATGAGCCCTGGGATCAGTGGGGCCACAAGAACCCCAGGACGATCGCCGCCGTCGCGCCGGGCTACATCCGTCCCACGGGCGGCATCGTGGTCGGGGCGGACGGCAAGCTCTACTCGGGATGGATGGCCAAGTACGGGACGTACGGGGGCGCGATCGCCGTGACCGACCCCGCGACGGGACAGACGCGTCTGATGGAGAATCCGCTGGGGCAGCAGGCCATCGGCGCGTTGGCCGTCGACAAGGGCAGCGCGTACGTCGGCACGACGCTCCACGGCAACGGGCTGCCGGAGAAGAAGGGCGAATCCGCCAAGTTCGGCGTTGTCGAGCTGGCCACCGGCAAGGTGCTCCTCGACAAGCCGATGAAGGGGGTGAGCAGCGTCGGGCCGATCGCGTGCGACAAGAAGACAGGGCGTGTCGCCGTGGTCGTGGGCGGGGCGCTGTGGATTTTCGATCCGGTCAAGAAGGCTTTCATTTCCAGTCCGGTCGAGGGCGCGCCGAAGGTGACCAGCCATGTGTTGGCGTCGAGGGGGGACGGCTGGATCTGCTACGGGAGCGAGAAGTCGCTCATCGCCCTGAATCTGGCCAACGGTCAGAACATGCAGCTCGGCGACGTTCCGGCGAACATCGCCAACGTCACGCTCGGGGCCGAGGGGCAGATCTACGTCTCGTGCGGGGCGGACGTGTACGGCTGCTCCGCCGAGTGACGGTATCGGCCGCGTGTCGAGCCGTTGCGGGAAAGGACGTGGCCATGAAGCTGAATGTGCTCGGGGGCGAGGGAATCGCCAAGATCGACTCCGCCGCGAGACGGATTCTTCGGCAGACCGGCGTTCTCGTTCCGCATGAAGAGATGCTTGCACTGCTGGCCAAGGCCGGCGCCGACGTCGACGCGGCGAGCGGGCGAGCGCGCATTCCGTCGGGACTCATCGACGATTGCCTGGCGGCGGCGGGGAAGGCGTTCACGATCCACGGCCGTGACCGGTCGAAGCGCGCGGCGTTCGGCATCGGGACTCGCAACTACAACTCGATCGCCGGGGAGGCTTACTGGGTCGACGAGGATGGGCGGCGCCGATTCGCCACGCTGGACGACGTGGTGTCCGCGGCGCGGCTCGGTGACGTCCTGCCGCTGATCAACATCGTGGGGGCGATGTCGGACCCGCACGAGATCGACATCGCTTATCGGTGCGTCGAGGTGGCGGCGGCCCAACTCCGCACGACGACCAAGCCGATCACGTTCTGGTTCCATGACCGCGCCAGCGCCAGATTCGTCGTCGAGCTGTTCTCGGCGGTCGCCGGCTCGGCGGACGACCTGGCCCAGTATCCGCCGGCCTACCCGTTCCTGGAGCCGATCAGCCCACTCCGCTTCAACACGAACGGCATCGACCTGCTTTTCGAGACGGCCAAGGTGCCGTTGCCCGTACCGATCGGCCCGATGGCCCAGACGGGCATGAGCGCGCCGGCGACGCTGGCGGGAACCATCGCGCAGGAGACCGCGGAGATCCTCGCGGGTCTGTGCGTGACACAGCTCATCCGCGCGGGCACGCCTGTGTGTTTCGGCGGCATTCCGCACGCGTTCGACATGCGGACGACGCAGCTCATCTTCTCCGGCCCCGAGCAGGGGCTCATGGCGGTGGCCATGACTGAGATGGGCAAGCACTACGGCCTGCCGGTCTATATCAACGTGGGCCTGACGGACAGCAAGTGCGTCGACGCTCAGGCCGGTCTCGAAGCGGGCGCCTCGCTGCTCATGGGGGTGCTGGCGGGCGCGGACATCTTCGGGCACATGGGCATCGCCGGAGTCGATCAGGCGTCCAGCCTCGCCATGCTGGTCTTTCAGCACGAGGTCATCGAATACGTCGAGCACGCCATCCGGGCGATCGACCTCGACGACGAGCACCTGGCCCTGGACGTCATCGAGGCGGTGGGCCCGGGCGGGACGTTCATCGACCAGGACCATACGCTGGACCACTTCCGTAGCGAGGTGTGGGCTCCGAACGTCCTCGATCGGCGCTTCTGGGAGCCCTGGCGCCAGACCGGGGGGACCGATACCGCCACTCGCGTCCGCGAGCGTCTCGAGTCGCTGATGGCGACGTACGTGCCCGTGCCGCTGGATGACGACGTGGAGCGCGACGTCCAGCGCGTGTTGGACGACGCTCGACGCCACCTCGGCGGCAATGCGTAGGGGGCATATATACGGCTACGCGCCCAGTCTGTAGAACTTGGCGGCGGTGCGTCCCCACACGTCGGCCTGCTCGTCCCGCGACAGGGACGCGAGGTAGTCGGCGGCGATGCCGATCACGTCCTCATACGATGCCGCCAGCAGGCAGACCGGCCAGTCGGAGCCGATCATCAGCCGCTTTGGACTGAACGCCTCGAACACCGTGTCGAGATAGGGGCGGAACACGTCGGGCGTCAGGCGGGTGGGGTCGGCCTCGGTGACCATGCCCGAGATCTTGCAGTAGACGTTCTTGAAGCCGGCGAGCTTGCGGATGTCCGCGTCCCACGGCGAGGCCTTGCCTTGGGCGATCAGCGGTTTGGCGATATGGTCCACGACGAAGCGCTGCTCGGGGAAGTGTTTGACGAAGTCGAGGGCGATCCGCAGATGCTGGGGGCGGATGAGCAGGTCGTACGTCAGGTCGAGCTGACCCAGCGCCGCCACGCCCCTCATGAATTCCTCGCGCATCATGTATCGATCGTCCGCCTCGTCGTGGAGGATGTGCCGGACCCCGCTGAATTTTGGGTGTTCGGTGAACGGCTCCAACTGGTCTCGGAAGTCCGGGCTGCACAGGTCGATCCAGCCCACGACGCCCTTGACGATCGGGTTCTCTTCGGCCAGCTTCAACAGCCAGGCCGTCTCGCCGACAGTCTGACGGGCCTGGACGGCGACGCTGCCGTCGATTCCCGCGGTCTCCAGCAGCGGGGCCAGATCGCCCGGCAAGTAGTCCTTTTGGAGCACCGTTTGATGCGGCGCGATCCAACCGTACTCCTCGGGCGTGTACCGCCAGAAGTGTTGATGCGAATCGATTCTCATGACTGTTGCTCCACGGCGCCGGGATCGTCGTTCTCGGGACGACCCGAACGCCAGGCCACGTTGGCCACCGGCTTGATGATCTCCAGGACCTCCCCCAGCAGTTCTGCGTCGGGTGCGGTCCCAACCAGTCTGACGTTCCGCTCGACGTGGCGCTCCTTGCTCATTCCGACCAGCGTCGTGGCGGCCGGTTCGTACGCCAAAGCGAACCGCATGGCGACGTCGGCAATGTTCGCGCCCCGCTCTCGGCAGAGGCTCGCCGCGGCCTCGGCCGCCCGGCGGACGCGCTGCGGCGCGGGGTGCCACTCGGGCGGGCCCTTGTCGGTGAGCATCCGCATGTGGAGGGGCGAGGCGTTGATCAGACCGATGCCGCGGTCCTTCGCCAGCGGGGTGAGCACCTCGTCCATCGACGTGTCCATGAGGTTGTACCGACAGTAGCTCAGGATCGTGTCGACCTCGAACGCTTTGGCCACCAGCCTGAGCAGGTGCAACGGATAGCCGGTGATGCCGATGAAGCGGACCTTGCCGGCCTCTTTCAGCCTGGCCATGGCCGGCAGCGTCTCGTGGATGATCTGCTCGCGACCGCCGAACTCGATATCGTGCGCCTGGAGCAGGTCGATACGGTCGGTTCGAAGGCGTTGCAGGCTCTCCTCGACCGACCGCGTGACGCGCTGGGCGGAGAAATCGAAGCCCGTGGCCATGTCGGTGTCGTATCGCCCGACCTTCGTGGCCAGGACGACCTTGTCGCGGAGGCCCTCGAGTGCGTCGCCGAGCCGCTCTTCGGCCAGCGTCCGGCCGTAGTACGGAGAGACGTCGAAGAAGTTGATTCCCTCGTCGACGGCGCGACGAACGGCCCGCGTTCCCTCCTCTGCGTCGGCGGGGCCAAACTCGTTGCCCAGCGGCGAGGCCCCGTAGCCGACGACCGAGGCGGTCAACTCCGTCTTGCCCAACTGCCGATAGATCATCCCCGCACTCCCTTGCCTGGCGAACCAGGCAGTAGTTAAGCGTCATAGGGACGATGCGGCAAGCGCGTCCGTCGGCGGTTGCGGATCCGACCGCACCCGTATAGTGTGTGCCTGGAGGTCTCGGAGACATGAGGAATCGCGATCAGATCCGCTGGATCTTGCTCGACCACTACAACCCCCTGCTTCATCGATCGGAGCCTTACGGGAACCTGATCCTACCGGGTGAGTCGTCGTCGAACCTGATGCACGTGACCGACCTGGTCTGGATCAAGCACATCCTGGGCGACCTCCATCCGACGACGTCTCACGCGGACACCTGGGCCGCGCGGATCCACCAGGACCAGGACGCCCAGACCGGGCTCTACCACTACCCGCCCGGCACGCACCACATCGACGAGCACGCCACGTGGCAGTCGGTGGCGGCGCTGAACATGCTCGCACGCCGCCCCGCGCATCGGCTCGCTTGCGTGGCCCCGCTGCTGGAAGTCAAGCGATTCCGTGAGTGGTGCGAGGCTTACGATCCGCGTAAGTCTCATCACCGCTTCATGCTGGCGGTGATCGCCGCGGCGTCGTCCGACCCGAGCCCCGCCTGGCGAGGGGTCTTCCGCGACTGGTACGACGCCCACCAGGACTCGAAGAGCGGCTTTCCGTTCCATGCGTCGAGCTCGCGACGGCTGAGCCCGGCGTTTCTGCTGACGGTGATGCGACTGACACTGGGCGGGAACGTTCCGCGGGCCGATCGGATCGTCCGAACGGTACTCGGGTTTCAGAATCAGCAAGGCGGAATGACCCGGTCGGATCTGCCGGGGTACATGGAGATGGACGCGGCGTTCCTGCTGTATCGGCTGGGGCCGATGACGCCGATCGGCAAACCGGCGATCGATGCGGCACTTGGCCGCATCGGCGAGTTTGTTCAGCAGACAATCGCCGATCAGCGGCGTCTTGCCCGGGTCTTGGACGACCCTCATCGCGCCCTGGCGATCTGCGGGACGCTGTCGGTATTGGGTAGGCACTTCGAGTCGATCGAGCCGAGTGACGCCCCCTTTCCGTGGGCCGAGCTCCAACACTATCGGGCGCCGCTCTGAACCTCTGAATCAGGCGCAACGGGACGCTCGCGAGATTCCCGCGGCGTTGCGCTCCACCGCGCAGATCTTGCCGACGGATGGTCACGGGCAGGATGCCCGTGCTACGGCGCGTGGTCCCGCTCCTCCAGCAGAAGGAACTGTTACTTTCCCATTGCCTGACAGGTACGGGTCAGCGGCGCCGGCGAGGCCTCAGGAAGCCGAGACCGATGACCGTGCTCATGAGGAATGTACCGACGCCGGCCCCGCAGAAATGCCATTCGGAGCTTCCGCCCCATCGCCACTTGATATGGTTGGGATCGATCGGGATCTCCGGCGCGAAGATTGCCTGGAGGGTCTTGTCGCCGTCGGGCACAAGCGTCAGCGGGTTGTCGGTGGCGTTGGCTTCCGGAACGTCTCCCAACCATCCGCGAAAGACGCATCCGCTCGCCGCAGCCGCGCTGACGGACACCTGCCTGCCCGAGAAATGCGAGGGCGCGTCAGGCGTGACTTGCACCTGCCCCCAAGCATCGTAGTTGGTCCGAACCGTGACGGTGTGAGTCTGGATCGCCGCGCTGAAATCGAACTCGACGAAGCCCCGATCGGCGGCTCGCTGACTCGTCCCCTCGGCATAGGCGGCCCAAAGCTTCAGGTCCTGGCCGTCGAAGACGACGTTCAGCAGGTTCCCGCCGTTGGACGAGGTCAGCTTGGCGATCGCCATCGCGACGTTGGACTCCAGCGGGCCCACGTAGTTCGGGCTGCAAGGATCCAGGAGGTCCAGGCACTTGTTGACGTCATTGGGGATGTACGTCACGCCGGGAATCGCCGGCAGGACCGGATCGAACCCACTCCAGTATCCATCACTCGAATAGTCGTTCGGGTCGAAGATCCACAGCGAGTTGGGGTCCCATGTTCGGTGGATCGTCACGGCCGTGTTGACGCCCCACTGCTGGCTGCGGGCGCGGCTCGTGACGATCGAGACGGCGTCGCGAATGGCCGCGTCGCCGACGCCGTAGGAGTAGTTGCTCGTCCGTGGACCGGTCTCGATGATCTCGATGGCCTTATCGAGAGCCGAGCCGTGCGTACCGGCCGTCGCCTGGGCGAGAACCTTCTTCATCAGCATCGCCATCGGGATGCCGTTGTACATCACATGCGTGTTCGGGTCGTTCAGGTCCACGTCCGGCGTGTGCACGCCTACCTCGGACATGGCGATCCCCGCGCTGTTCATCCCCGCCAGGGAACCTGTGAGCCCCGCGAATCCGACGTTGCAGTAGGCCGGGCCGGATTCGGGCACGTAGACGGTGATCACCGGATTGTCCTGGCCCCCGCTTTGCATCGTCGTATCCAGCACGCGGAGTTGGATGAGGCGTCCGTCGTGCGTGGCCGGACCGACCGCGCAGATAGAGGTACACTCGAGCCCCGTGAACTCGACGAGAACGATCATGCGGCGGAGATCGGTCAGCGTAATCGCGGGCGAGGCGGGCGGATTCGCCGCCTGCGCACCGTCGACGATGCCCTGCAGCTCGTCGTGGAAGTCCTGGGGAATGTGCGGCGACAGTCGTGGCCAGATCGTCTGGTCGAGCAGCCACTGCATCTCGGGCTCGGACATACCCGAGTAGGCAAAGAGATTGTTCAGGTTGTCGCGAATCTCCGTGGCCAGCAGCTTGCCGTACCACCACCCCATCTGATAAGGCGTTCCATTCACGCGAACGGCGATCACGTTGTCGTTTGGGTCGGCCGCCTCAACCAACCACCTATCGCCCCCGCCTCCCGGGGAAACGTTTAGCGCGCTGGCGGCTTGCAGCCCGACGGTAAACACTGCCAGCAATATCGTTCGGCCTCTAGGAAATCTGCAAGACATGTCGCTTGTCCCCTTGCTGACCCTGCCCCCGAACCCGCTGTTCCTTGGCCAGTATGGCGGCTTACAGAAGGTCCTGCAAGGCAATTCCAGCCGACGGTCTCGCGTCATCTCGCTCATCGACCTAGAATGCGGTTTTCTGTCCGCAGGTCACACGGAAGGCACAACGATATGAGTTTTCAGTGCATAACGTCTTTGTGCTCGCTGGCGATGCTCGCCCAAGGCGCAACGATACGGATCGACTCGTTCTCGCTAGAACCGAGAGCCCTGAAGCTCGGGGAGGCCTTCGACGTCCGCGTATCCGTCGATGCCAAGGACGTCCCGGTCCTCAGTTGCGTCCTGCGGACGACCGACCCGGTTCCCAAGGAGAGCGTGCCACCCCCCTTCTCGTACTATCACGGTCAACGCCGCCTCGCCTTCGTCGCCGACGGCCAGGATGTCCACCTTCGCGACAACGGCCGGCTGGATCTGGACCCCGGTGAGAAGCGCTTCCGTTTTCGCGTCGAGACGAAGGGCTGGAAACCGGGGCGGTATGGGCTGTCCGTCCTCGCGCACAATCGCCCGGGCGGCGGAGCGCACGTGGTCGACGAACGGCGTTTCGTCGTTCTCGTCGAGGCCGACCGGGTTCGCCTCGAAGACCTCGGGCGCCTGAGCCCCGCCCGATTCGTCCGATGCGAGCTTACGCCGGCAATCGTCGATCCTGGACAGAGGTGCGAGCTTCGTATCGAGGCCGCCACGGAGGCGATCGACGGCGTCCAGATCCGTCAGACCTACTACGTCGCCAGGGAGCACGTCCCGCCCGGGTTCAGCTATGACGCCACCAAGCGAATGGGCTACCTCGCCGACGCCGGCACCGACCTCGTTCGCGACAACGGGGCGATAGATGCGAATCCGGCCCAAGGGCGCCTCGACGTCCCGCTCGACACGACCGGGTGGAAGCCGGGGCTGTACCACGTCGAGATCACGCTGCGAGGCACCGGCGGGGGCAAGGCCGACGTCCGGAACCTGGCGCTGACGATCCGGTCGCCGAACGACCGATTTGACGTTCAGGTCTCGCCCTCCTGGCGGATGTGCGCGGGCACGCACGCCGAACGGATGACGCGCCTGACCGACGGAACGCTGCTGCACGTGGACCTCTTCAGCACGGACGACGGCCGGACCTGGCTGAAGCGTCCTAGCGGCACGATCGGCGCCGGCGCCGAGCCGCTTCGCGATGGTCGGGTGATCGGCATGGCCTACCGCACGCTGCCCGTCGAGGGGCGCGAGGGGTGGTATCGGGGACAACGGTACGAATCGCTCGACCACGGCCGAACCGTCACGGGACCGCTCGAGGCGGAGTTCCACGTGCCCGAGGCGAAGGCCGCCCACGGGCACGCATTCCACCCCGGTCCGCTCTACATGCGGTCGATCGTCGAGCGGAAGGATGGGAGCCTCCTGGCCTTGATGGCGGGTTGGTTCAAGAGCGACACCACCCCCTGCCCGCACAACCCGAAGCGGCCGTACTCGCGAACGTACGTCTGCGAGTCGAGCGACGGCGGCAAGACGTGGCGATACGTCAGCACGATCGGCTACGACCACATCGGCAGCGAAGGCTACAACGAAGGCGCGATGGTGGCCCTGCCTGACGGTCGGCTCATGGCCGTGCTTCGGACGGGCAGCATGCGTGACCCCAAGTGCCAGGACAACCCGATCATGCAGTCTTACAGTGAAGACGGCGGGCGGACCTGGTCCAAGCCGACCCGAACGGGGGCGGCCGGTGCGTTTCCGGATCTACTCGTGCTGTCTGACGGGACGCTGGCTGCCAGCTACGGCCGGCCCGGCGCCTGCCTCATGCTGAGTGCCGACCTGGGCAAGACGTGGACCGATCATACCGTCGTGGATACGACGCCGTACTCCGGGTACACGACCATCGTCGAGATCGGGCCCGGCGAGATCCTCATGGCCTTCGGCACGAGGGACTACCTCGACCCGGGAACCGGCAAGCGCGATAGCCAGATTCGCCTGGCCACGATCCGCTATCAGAGGAGGGGGCGAGCGTCAGGCGCCGACGTGCTGGATCGATTCCGCCATGCCGGCGCGACGCTGGCTGATCTGGGCGGCGGCTTTTACGAGGGCGAGATGCGCTTCGACGCTCTCGGAGGTCGCGAGAAGTTTGCCCTTCACCTGCCCGAGGGCTACGCCCCGAAGCGTCAGGAGCCCTACCCGCTGATCGTCTTTCTGCACGGGGCCGGTCGCCATCATCTGACGCTCGTCGACATGGCGCCGTCGAGGGAGGTGCTCAAGCGCTCGCCGTGCGTCGTGCTTCTGCCCAACGGGCGCGGATCGTGGTGGGTCGACAGCCCGGTCGATCCCGCGAGTCGCTATCAGTCGTACCTGCGGGAACTCATGCGAGTGGTCGGCGAGTGCCTGAACGTTTCGCCGGATCCGGCCCGGCGTGGCATCGGGGGCTGGAGCATGGGGGGATTCGGCTCGGCGAACTACCTCGCCGATCATCCCAAGCAGTTCGACACGTGGGTGGGCATCGTCGCGCTACTCGATTTCCCCAACCCCACCTACCCACCAGAGCACAATCACGCCGTGCCCGCCGTTCTCGGGTCGGTCGACGACTGGGCCAAGCTCAACCCGATCGCCAAGGCCGAGGCTTTTCGAGGCAAGCAGATCCTGCTGCTGACCGCCGATAGGGCCTTCGACCGGAAGATGAACGAGGCCTTTGCCGGGAAGCTTCATTCCCTTGGCATCGACCACGACGTGAGGACACTCAACGGCGGGCACACGATTGACGTCGTCCAGTCTGCCCTGCCACAAGCGATGGATTTCTTCCATGATCATCTGATGAGGTGCCCCGGATGAATCGGCTCGAGTTCTTGCCCGGAAGGTCGTTCGCGATCGCGGTGGCACTCGTCGCCTTCGGGTCGAGTGCGTCGGTCGTGAACGCTGGTGAAGCCATGTCCGACCTTGTTCTCGTCTGCTTGGCCCAGAACGACCTACATCTCGCCTTGACCGCTTCGGGAGTCCCATGCACCCGTTGCGACACGACCGACGAGGCGATCGGACGCGCGCGTGAGGGGGCCGCCGTTCTGATTCTCGCGGATGGGTATCCGGACAAGACGACGGACCTTCCACCGGCCCTGGTCGAAAAGGCCGCGGGTAAGAAGCTTCGCATGTACGTGGAGTATCCCTCGTCGCTTGCCGGGATCGAGGTCGGCAAGCCTCGCGGCACGCAGTGGGAGCGCGCCGTCGTGGCCTCAGACGTCTTCGGTGAAGACCTGGCCAAGTTGCGAATCCTGGCGATCAACGACTGCCACTTCACACCGATCAAGGCCGACAAGGCGCACATCGTCGTGGCCCGGGTCGCGGGGTTCGAAACGGCGGTCTTCGGTTTGCCCAAGGAGACGTTCCCGATTCTCTTCGAGCACCCGAAGGGGAACCTGCTCGTGGCAACGACGAAGTTGAGCCAGTTCGTCACCGCGCGGTACGCCCCCACGGCCGCGTGGGATATGATTTGGCAGGCGATCTTCAAGTGGCTGCGTCCCGGACAGCCGCCTCTGCGGTTGAAGTGGACGGCGACCGTTCGACCGTCGTTCAGCGCTGACGAGCCGCTGCCGGACGACGTCGAACGAAAGGCCCTGGCCCGTGGCGTGGCCTGGTTCAAGAACGCTCGACTCCTGGTTCACCCGTCTTGGAAGGACAAGGTGGAGCAGCGGCGCAAGGACTATCACGACGGGGTGGCCCCCGCGCCGCCCGCCGATTGGCCGATTGGCGACGGGAAGGAGGGTGTCCTCGAAGGGCAGAGCTCCATCATCCGCTACGACGGCACGCAGCCGCTTCGATGGTATCTGCGAAACGACTGCACCGGCGAGGTTTCGATGGGCTTTGCGCTAGGCGGCGGCGTCCTGGCGAAGGACGAGTACAAGACGATCGGGGGGAATCTCAACGACTTCATCTACACCAACTCGGTCTTCGCCAAGGGGCCCCGGGGCGACCCGAAGAGCTCCAGCTACGGTTTGTTGAGCTGGTCAGACAACCCGCCCGCCGACGGGATCTACTACGGCGACGACAACGCCCGGTCGATGCTGGGCACGATGGCGGCCGCGGCGGTGCTCGACTCGGATCGGTGGGATGAGGGCCTGTTGCGGTGTCTGTTGGCGAACCTACGCACCTGCGGCAAGCTCGGCTTCCGCGGCGGGCGGCTCGACGAGGCCGGTCTGCAGCGGCACGGCTGGCGGCACTATTTCGGGGGTTCGGTGATCCACTACGCGCCGCACTACGAGTCGTACCTCTGGGCGTGTTATCTGTGGGCGTATCGGCACACGGGCTATGACCTCTTCCTCCAGCGGGCCAAGACAGCGATCCGGATGACGATGAAGGCCTATCCGGATCAGTGGCGGTGGACCAACGGCATTCAGCAGGAACGCGCGCGGATGCTGCTGTGTCTGGCATGGCTGGTGCGGGTGGAGGACACGCCGGAACACCGCCAGTGGCTGGAGAAGATGGTCGGCGAGGTGCTGCGGAACCAGGTGGCGTGCGGGGCAATTCGTGAGGAGCTGGGCGGGCCCGGCAAGGGTTCCTACGGCCCGCCACGGTCCAACGAGGACTACGGCAAGTCCGAAGCCACCCTCATGCAGGCCAACGGCGACCCCCTCTGCGATCTGCTCTATACGACGAACTTCGCCTTCATCGGACTCCACGAGGCGGCGGTCGCCACCGGGGAGAAACGGTACGTCGAGGCGATGGACAAACTGACCAAGTTTCTCTGCCGGATTCAGGTTCGATCGGAGACGCACCCCGAGCTCGACGGCGCGTGGTTCCGCGCGTTCGATTTCCGCAGGTGGGAGTTCTGGGCCAGCAACGCGGACGTCGGCTGGGGAGCATGGTCGATCGAGACCGGGTGGACGCAGGGATGGATCACCGCGGTGCTCGCCCTGCGGGAGATGAAGACTTCCCTGTGGGACCTGACGGCGGGGAGCAAGATCGGCGAGCACATGGACAAGCTCCGTCCGATGATGATCCCGGACGAGGCGATCGCGGAGCTACCCAAGCCGAGGCCGCCGGTCAAACACACCGCCATCGGCAAGCAGGTCACGCTGGCCACGCCTCCTGACGACCGTTACCCTGGCGGCGGCGCCAATGGGCTGATCGACGGGGCCCGCGCCGTCGGCGAGCACACCGACGGGCATTGGCTCGGCTTCGAGGGGCCCGACCTCGACGCCACGATCGACCTCGGCGAGATGAAGCCGGTTCGCTCGATCAGCTCCGGCTATCTGCAATCGACCCCGGTGGGCATCTACATGCCGATCGAGGTGACCTACTCCGTCTCGCACGACGGCCTGGCGTATCGCACCGTGGCCACGCTGAGCAGCGACGTCTCGGTCAAGACCGAGGGCCCGCTCGTGAAGGACTTCGCGGGCGAGCTGTCGGGCGTCGAGGCGCGATACGTTCGGGTCCGAGCCAAGAACATCGGCACGATCCCGGCCGGGAACCGAGCCGCCGGTCGAAAGGCCTGGCTTTTCGTCGACGAGATCCTGATCCGGTAGCACTGTAGCGGCGCGGGGAAGAGAGCCGCCATGGCCACCTCGAAGCTCACATGCGCGAGCATGAACGGCGCCCCATGTCTCTACCCAAATGGAGAATGCGGCTCGGACTACCCGTCAAGGAACCTAGCGATTCGTTCGACTAGCCGGTCGGCCTTGTCGGATCGAACCTGGCACTCCCATATCGTCAGCGCTTTCCATCCCAAGCGCCGGAGTTGGCGGCGGTGCCTGGCATCACGTTTCCTATTGCCTTCCAGCTTGGGGCGCCAAAAACCGAGACGCGATTTGGGCATCCGGTTGCCCATCCTGCAACGATGTTGATGCCAGAAGCAGCCGTGGATGAATATCACTTTGCAGCGGCTCGGGAAGACCAGATCGGGAGAGCCGGGCAGGCCTCGAACATGAAGCCTGTACCGATACCCCAAGGAGTGAACGAGCCGTCGAATGATCATCTCGGGCTTCGTATCCTTTCCCCGGACGAGGGACATGCGGTGACTGCGTTCTTTGGGCGTAAGCGTATCCATTTGTCTCAAGAGACTAACGGTAGTTCCTTCCCTCTGCCGATCTTACCCTTATGTCCGAGGCGTTCAATCCTTCTCAGTTCATGGAGGTACTCCGGTCCCTAAGGGCAGCCGTGCCCGTCGAGCCCGACGAGTCCCTCTCGGCTGGTCTCAGCAAACAGCAATCGATGGGACTACTCCACGAAATCCGCGAGGCAATCGGGAATCTGGAGAGGCTCGCGGAAGCCGTGGACCCAATAAGGCCGCCCCCCAAGGTCCTCTATCCGACAGATCCCAAGGCCGCCGGTGAACTGATCGCAAAGCTGGTCGAGGATCTGGACCCAGTCTCGCTGGAAGGCGTCGGCGAGTTCTACGGCTCCGGGGTCTACGCGATCTACTACGGCGGAGATTTCGCGGCGTACAGAGCCATCCGGGGAAGCAGATGCCCCATATACGTCGGAAAAGCCGATCCCAAGTTCCCCGAGGCCCCCACGCCCAGAGCGCAGGGTCCGCAGCTCTCTCGCAGACTTGCGGAGCATGCCAGAAGCATTGGCTTGGCGCAGAACCTTGATGTGACCGACTTCAGTTGCCGCTTCCTAGTTATCCAGAGCGGTTACCAGGCCGCCGCGGAAGACCACCTGATCAATGCATACCAGCCTGTCTGGAACAAGACATGCGTGGGTATCGGCAAACACGGGGACGCCGCGCGGCGAGAAAGGTCGGCCTGGGACATCCTCCATCCAGGGCGCCCCTGGGCCAGCAAGCAGACATCACGCTCCGGGCAGACACCAAACGTGGTGCGACAGGAAATCGAACGCCATTTCCTCCGTCTCTGCGAGGATGAGCGAGATCGCTGGGTGGGAATCCTCGACCAAGAATGGGCGAGAACGTGCCTCCGTCAGTAGGCGGCAACAGCTTGACGGACAACCTTCCGCTTAGACGCGCCACGGAATCTCAGCACCGCAGCCACCCGGCTAGCCACGACACGGGACAGCAAGACAGGCACCGCATTCCCCAGTTGGCGCATGGATTCGGTCCAAGAGCCCTCAAACACCCAATCATCCGGGAACGTCTGGAGTCGAGCGCACTCCCGAACAGAGAAGTATCGCACCGAGCCGTCAGCCAGGCGGAGCGTGTTCTCCCCGCCAGGAACACCGTGATCGCCCGCCTTCAAGGTCTTCGCTGGCTCATCCCAAGGACTACCGTTGTGGCCGGCGTAGCTCCTGGCCCCCGGGTTGAGGAAATGATTGGCTATCTTCGTGGATGTCTGGCCAATGGCGATTCGGGGTAGATCCCCGACAGCATCGCGGACCGTACGCCAAGGCTCGCCCATCATTGCTGGTATCAGTAGCTTCAAACGCTCGATCCGGCCTCTAAGTTGTTGCGGCGGCTCCGGGCGCTTCCCCTTTGGAACGCCGTGCCGCAGCCAGTACTCGCCGGTAACCCACTTGTCGTACAGCAGCGCGTCTTCCGAATGCGTTGCCGGCGGAAAGCTGAACTCAACGCCCTGGTCTGATCGTATCCCAACGATGAGCACTCGCTCGCGACGCTGAGGCACGCCGTAGTCGCAAGCATTGAGAAGTCGGTACACCACGTTGTAGGTGAGACCCTCGTGCTTGCCGCGTGAGTGAAGTCTCTCCAGTCTGGCGAAGTGGTCCCGCCATTCCTCGTCGCCCTTTGGCAGTGCCTCTGGATATCGTAGCTGATGGATGATGTAACTGTAGTAGTCGGCGAAGCTCCGCCGGAGCAACCCCTTTACGTTTTCGAAGATGAAAGCTTCGGGTTGAGTCTCCCTAACAACGCGCACCGCCTCTGGAAACATGTTCCGAGAGTCCCGATGCCCTCCATGCTTGCCACCGAGAGAGAAGGGTTGACACGGGGGGCCGCCGCAGACGAGTTGCACCCCCCGATGTGGTAGGAAATCGTAGTCACGAACATCGCCCTGGACGATGTTCCAGTCTCGAACATTTGCCACACCATCCGCTCTGTTCCGCCGCAGAGTGTCGCAAGCGTTCACATCACGCTCTATCACGACAACGTGCTCAGAACCCGCCTGGGCAACACCAAGCGCCAGGCCACCCGCGCCAGCGAACAACTCAATCGACCTCAAGATGGGCCTCCATTGCCCTAACTCCTCGGAGTTCGGCGGCTATTCTAGAACCAGGGCACCGGCTTCACAACACAAAAGCTGAGATTATGCTAACATTTTCCAAACAGAATTCAAGGCGGCTCCATAAAATGCTTCTCAATAATACCTTACCATCATGATTTCGCCGCGATGCTCCTCCCGGGAATCCCAGGCATTGGGTACCCCCATCCCACTCGTATCGAACGCAGTCGCGTGCCTTTCGGCACCTATCACTGCGCGATGGAGCTGAAGGTTTGACACGCGGGCTGCCATCCGAGTAAAGTCATTTAACCGCCATTTTGGCCTACCGTAGTGAGACGTGCACTGCTCTTACGCTAGGGTCTGATTCGGACGGTTCAGAGGCCCGTGAGAACCATGCGCCGCACGTACTTCGATACACCGATCATCAAGCACCTCATGGGTCTGATTGCCGTCTGCCTGCTCAAGGCGATCGGTTGGCATCTGGGGAAGGGCCCACCGGACATCAAGAAATTCGTCCTGATCGGAGCGCCGCATACCAGCAACTGGGACTTCCCGATCGTCCTCTCGTTGGCCTTCCGCTTTCGTGTCAAGGTTTTCTGGATGGGTAAGGACTCGCTCTTCCGCTGGCCGATCGGCTGGTTCTTCTATTGGCTCGGCGGCATCCCCATCGATCGCAGCAAGCGTATGAACACGGTCGAGCAGACGATCGAGGTCTTCAACGAGAACGAGGAACTGGTCATCGTCATCCCGCCCGAGGCCACGCGCAAGAAGGTCCAATACTGGAAATCCGGCTTCTACTGGATCGCCCGTGGCGCGAAGATCCCCGTGGTCCTGGGCTACCTCGACTACGAGCGCAAAGAGGGCGGCTTCGGGCCGGCGATGATGATGAGCGACGACGTCGAGGCCGATCTCAAGAGGATGTGGGGCTTCTACGCGAACATCCCCGCCAAGCACCCGAAGCGCGTCAGTCCGGCCGTGTTCCGCCCGCAGGAACCGGAGGACTCGAGCGAGCAACCAGAGCCGGTCCGCGAAGAGGAAGAGACCGCCCAGTGCGTCTGAGCCCTGTACCGGACGAGGGCGATCGCGGTATCATATCCATAGGACCATGAAGACCGCGCCACAGTCCAACCTGAAGGCCGAGATCGCCCGGCGAACCATCTTCGACACGCCGATCGTCGTGGATGTGCTTCGAGGGTTCTGCCTGTGCCTGCTGAAGGTCCTCGGTTGGCGTCGCGTCGGACAGGTCCCCGACGAGCCCAAGTGCCTCTACATCGGCGCTCCGCACACCAGCAACTGGGACGCCGTCATCGGCCTGGCGATCGCCTTTGCCTTTCGCATCAAGGTCTTCTGGATGGGCAAGAGCGACATGTTCCGCTGGCCGTTCGGCGTCTTCTTCCGATGGCTCGGGGGCATCGCCATCGACCGGCACCAGCGACACAACCTGGTTTCCCAGGCGATCCAGGCCTTCCGAGAGAACGCGGTCATCTCCCTGGCCATCCTCCCGGAGGGAACGCGGAGTAGGGTCCGCCGATGGAAGACGGGCTTCTATCACATCGCGATGGGCGCGAAGGTCCCCATCGTGCTAGCGTTCGTCGACTACCCGAGCAGGATCGGCGGCTTCGGGCCGATCATCCGACTGACCGGCGACATGCAGGCGGACCTGGCCAGGATCGGCGCCTTCTACGCCGACAAGACCGGCAAACGACCGGAACTCACCGGGCCGGTGACGTTCTGAAGGGTCTCTAGTGCCGTTTTCGTAAGGCGGATAGCTTGACAGCAAGAGTGCCCCGTCCATAGGCAAGTCCGCCTCTCTTCTCGGCGGCTTCCGAACGGCCGAGACCCGCGTCACGGCCCCGTGCCATTTGCCACCGAGATCTTTCCAAGCCCAAACTCGCGCACGGATTCTTGTGGGGAGCCCCTCTTGGATTGACCCCTTCTCGCTCCCGGTCGCTCCGTGGCCAGGACCTATTCGGCAACCACGAAGGCTTCTTCCTCGACGACGACCGTCCCGTCCGGCCAGGTGACGCGGGCCTGGATCGTGTGACGTTTGGAGCCGAGTCTCGTCGTGTCGGTCACCAGTCGCCAGTGATGGGGCGTGTCGATGGGCGAGGATTTGTATCTGAACCGTGCCATCCGCCGCCAGGGGCCGTTGTCGATTCGGGCCTGGGCCGTCGAGCCGCTAGGCGCATCGTAGCAGTTGAAGGTGAAAACGGCCTTCTTGCTTGCGGCGACGCGCCCTTGGAGGCGCACAAACTCGCCACGGCGATCCACGTGCGATTCACAACTCGAACGGTAGCGGTGCGTGACCTTACTCCCGTCCACCGAGACGATGCGGTAGCCGCGAGGGCAGCCGTCGGTCGCGCGTTCAAACCCTTCCCCGTCGTGCCACCAACTGCCCGACAGCGAGACCGATTCGACGTACTCCACGCCACCGACGGTGATCCGTTCGTTTTCGTGCATGTGTCCTTGGAGGACGAGTTTGACGTGATATCGGGCAAGCAGATCGGTCAGCAGCTTGTCGTTCGGGGTTTCCCAAAACGGCCCGTCGTCCAGGTCGGTGCGGCGTGCGGGATAGGTTGAGACGATCGGTATGTGGACGCCGACGATAATCGGTTTGCCTTTGGGCTGGGCGGCCAGATCGGCCTCGAGCCAAGCCAGTTCGCTGCCCTCGACGGCTCCGTGAACCGTCGCGTTGCCCTTTCCGAGCGGCATGGCCTTGTTGCCGTTCATCACGATGAAGTGGACGGGTCCCCAATCGAAGGAGTAGTACGTGGGTCCGAACAGACGCTCATAGGCGCCGTACGGGTTCTCCTGTTTGGCCATGATCTCATGATTGCCGATCCCGATCCGAGTGGGGATCTTCGAGACCGCGAAGCAGTCGACGCAGTTCTTGCCCTGGCCGGCCTGGATACAGATGTCACCTTGCACCATGATGAAGGCCGGGGTCGGATCTAGCGCGTTGATCTCTCGGATACTGGCCTTGGTCTTCCGCGTGCCGACCTTCTTCGGCCCGGTGCTCAGGTCGGCCAGATCGCATATGAAGGCGAAGTTGAACCGATCGGGCTGGCGCCTCGGCGCCAGCGAGAAGTCGGCCTTTCCCGACGAGGCGGCCTTGTCGATCGGCACGTAGTACGACTCGGTCCAGTAGCCGCGGGGAGTCGTGACAAACACGAAGCGCCCGCTGCTGGGACCGATCGGGAGTTTGTATTGGCCATCCGAACCCGTGCGGACGATTCGGTACCCGTCGGAGACGAGCACGCCGGATAGAGGCTCGCCGTCACCCGTGACGCGGCCGCCAATGATCGTTGCACCTTCGGTCGCGAGCAGCTCACCGGTACCGCAGACCGCACTGACCACCAGCCCCATGCCCATGACGACTAGGAATTCACGTCGTTTCATCACACCCGGTTCTCCTTGTAGCGCTGCAATGATGAATCGGGGGACAGCTTATCACCTCCGGTCGTCGTTTCAATCAGGGTAGGCCTTCATCGCAGAGGGACGTCCCACAGCCGGGGGTTCCGCGCTGCGTGACGTGGCGCGTGTAGCCGGGGACAACGACGCGTTTGATCCGTGGCGTGAACACGCAGCGGGCCCGGACCGCCGGGGGTCGAGAAATCAGTATGGTGTCCCCCGATCCACCGACGCTCTCGATGTGCGGAACGCCTCGGTCAGAGTTCAGTCAGGTTTGTTCTTCAGGATGATCCTGTAGCTTCGGCCGTATTCTTGGCACCCGAGCCGCTTGGCGAGGGCCACGGATGGCGCGTTGCCGAGGAGCGTCTGGAAGATGATCAGGTGCCCCCTGTCGAGGGCGTCCCGCATGGCGGCGCTGACGACGGCCTTGCCGTGGCCTCGACCGCGGCAGTCGGGATGCGTGATCATCCCGATGCTCGCGGCGTATGGTTTCCACATCGCGTAGCGCGCCGCAGCCACGATGTCTCGAGACTGGAAGCACGCGAAGACCCCCTGTCCGGGCGAGGAAAGGCCGCTGTGCGACCATTCCGTCGGGTCGCAAGCGGCTGCCAGGGCCTCCAGCTTGCCATGCTCCTCGGCGGTCAGCTTGCGGACGCCCTCCTCGGTGGCCGGGCGGAAGTCCACGGCTTCGGCATAGCTCTGGAAGAGCGGACCTCGGATGTCGTCCGACAACCCACGAAACAACTTTCTCAACGACTCGACGGATACGGGATCGACCAGGTGACCTTCGTCGACTCTTTGTCGGATGACCTCCAGCAATTCGGGTCCGGCGGACACGATGCACGTGGATCCACACTGAAGAACGTAGGCGAACTCATTCGCTCGGGGACCGGCGTTCGCGATGACGTGCTGGCCGTCCGCATCGACGAGAGACTCCGGAACGCCGAGCGCATCGGCCCAGTACCGGCGTATTCGGCTCAAGGCTCGGTCCCCTTTCTCGGTGGGAAATCAACGGCTAGTTCAGCGACGGCTCTCTGCCTGATCTCCACGCCCATCGTCTCCATGTCGCCTCGTTTGGTCACTCGGGTGCGACGTTGTCTGTCAGACCATCAAGCCCTGCGCGAATGAACCGAGGGCGGTAGATGTCGGCATCGCTGACCATCGCGCGGAAGTCGTTCGAGTTGATCACGTAGCTGACCAGGAGCTCGCCGGACCGGGACAGATGGGCATGCCCCTTGGCCGCGTAGGTGAAGTAGGCCTTGTTCTTCTTCACCCCTGGGACGTCGTAGACGTACTGTGGCTTGGACCAGGGTCCCTCGGGTCGATTGGCGAGACGAATCATGATCCGAGTTCCGAACACCGGCTCGCTGTGGACCATCACCAGCCGCGGCTTGCCGCCCACGACGATCCGCTCGACCGATAGCTCGTTGACCACGTGCTCGGCCACGGGAACCGTCTTCGACGGGTCAGTCACCCACTGGCCGCTCCCCGCGTAGAACCGCCACGTGTCAAACCGGCAGACGGCCCGCGGCGCGACCCGCGCCAGCATGAGCTGCTTGTTCCACTTGCTCGTCTCCTGGACGCCATAGATGTAGAGGAAGCGGTCGGAAGCCGAACCGTAGTCAGGATCGAGATAGACCGCCACGCCCCAACTGACCTCGAACCGGCCTGGGGCCTTCTCGGCTGCGTCCTTACCGACCGCGTGCGGGTTGCGGAATTGCACGACGCGCCATCGATCGGGATCGTCGCGGTAGTTATCCACGACGGCCACGGCGCCGCCGATGGCCTTGAAGGACCAGACCCCCTGCTGGGACGGCGTGGATCCCATCTGATGCAGGAACAGGACGAGCCTCACACTGCCGTCGCCCGTGCCCGGTACGACCACGCCATCGCCGGGCCAATACCAGGTCTTCGAGCCGACGCC
>JAFGLZ010000016.1 GCA_016927755.1 Phycisphaerae bacterium | reverse complement strand
CGGCCGCGATCCACCTGGCGGTGGGGGCGATCAATCCGGATCCGGGGGACGAGATCATCACGGCACCGATCACGGACCTCGGCAGCGTGGTCCCGATTCTGATCCAGAACGCCATCCCCGTTTTCGCCGACGCGGATCCGGCGACGATGAACATGACGCCCGAGGCCATCGAGGCGACGATTACCGAGCGGACCCGGGGCATCATCGCGGTGCACCTGTTCGGCAACGCCTGCGAAATCGACGGGATTCGGAAGGTGGCCCGGCGGCACAAGATTCCGCTGATCGAGGACTGCAGCCAGGCCCACGCGACGCGGTACAAGGGCAAGTATCTGGGCACGTACGGAGACATCTCGGCGTTCAGCCTTCAGCAGTCCAAGCACATGACCACCGGCGACGGGGGCATCGCCATCACCAACAATGCGCGGTACGCCAGGCGGATGAAGGCATTTCAGGACAAGGGCTGGGTCTACTCGCGCTTCGCCAGGCGGGATTATCAGTTCCTGGCGCCGAACTACCGGTTCAACGAGCTGCAGGCCGCCGTGGCGCTGGAGCAGCTCAAGAAGGTTCGCGGCGTGACTCAGCGACGCATGAAGTTGGGGCGGTTGCTGAGCAGACTGATCGCCAAGGCCCCGGGCGTCTTGGCTCCGGCGGTGACGGCGGGGAGCGAGCACACGTACTGGCTCTACCCATTGCGGATCGTGGGCGGCCCGGTCAAGGCGTTCTGCAAGGCTCTGGAGGCGGAAGGGGTCTGGGCCTGGCCGAACTACATCGAGAAGCCGATCTTCCTGTGCGCCTCGACGCTGACGAAGAAGAACACGTACGGGGTTTCGCACTGTCCGTTTGCGTGTCCTGCGGCCGAACGGGAGTACGAGTACGTGGACGGGATGTGCCCTGGGGCCGAGGAGGGGCTGAACCACGTGGCCCCGATCGCCCTGCACGAGCACTACACCGAGGAGGACGTCCGCGACGTGGGGCGGGCGATCTGCAAGGTTGCCTGGGGGTTGTACGGATAGGTGTGGGTCGGCGGATTGCTCGGGTTCGTCCCGGTGTTCCGGCTGCGTTATGGGAATCCTGTCGATCTCACGGCAGCTACCCGCACCGCGGGTTGAATCCGAGGGCTCAGGCCGCTCGACCGGCTCGAGTGGCAGGGACGCCACGGTTGTCCGGATACACCGGCGGGAGGCGGCGTGGCCAAGGATCATCTGGACAATCCGCAAGTAATTTGGGTATATTGGGGTTGCGCAGTCGCATGATCGACAGTCGCCGGAGTTGAGAGTCCGGCACATCGTTGAGTCTTCAGGCGGCGCCGTAGACACGAGCCGTTCCATCGTCACCTCTTCGGGAAACTGCCTTCGGGCGGGGTGGAGCAAGCAGCCGTGTCCTTCTTGAACGAACTCGATCGCTCGCTCACGGTGGGGCAGGTCCAGGCATTTCTAGCCGCCCAGTTAGACGCCAAGGCCATCTTGATTCGTGCCGCAGGCAATCCACTTGATGCCGGCCAAGTGATTCGACCGGATATGACGGTCGGCGAGCTTCTCGAGAGGTATCCCGAGGTTGTACTTCAGATACACCTGGCGGTCGGGATGGGCGCCGAGCGGACCGTGCCCGTGGTGGCCGAGGCATTCGCGGGTCGTTCGGCAGACCGCCTAAGCGTCGGCAACACGGTCGAGACCACGAGCTATCCATTCAGACGGGCGGCAAGCTCGCCGGGGCCGTTTCGCCCCACCGAGGAACATTCGGAATTGGTCGTCCGCGAGATTGACCGGCTGGAGCGTCAGCGGGCGCGGCCCTTCATCTGGATCGGCTACCTAATCAAGCAGCGCCTACCCGCCCTGTTCGACTGTGATGCGAGTGACGCGCGGATGTTGATGGCCGCCGTGCAGCGGCAAGGGTTGATCACGACCTCACAGGTACCTAACCCGAAGAACCCCTCCTTCCCGGCCACGGAGGTCCGCCTCAACCGGGAGAACCCCGAGGTCGCCCGGATGCTCGGCGGGGCGCATGGCGGAATCGGAAACGACTCTGCGTCGCAAGAGCCATCGGCGGAGCCGGATGCAAGCGTCACCGAGGGACCTTCGGTGGAAGTGGTAGATGCCGGACCGGCGGGACAATCGCCGGAGTGAGACCGCCGGCGCGGTGGGTTTGGACGGGTGCTCGGCCGATCACTTCTGGTGGAGGAAGGACTCAGGGACGTCGAGCCGCCAGACGTCATTGACGAGGGGCCAAGCGTTCCCGCCGACGACCCAGATCTTGTCCTGAAACACGTAGGCGGACTGCTCGTGCCGGGGGGACCAGACGGTCTTGGTGGCAAACTGTTGCCAGTCCTTGCCGTCGCGCGAGAACCACACGTCGTCCCAGTTCTTGGAGGGCTTGTCCGACCAGCCGCCCAGGACCCACATCCTGTCTCTGTAGACGACGGGCGAGAACCAGATGCGCGGTGACCAGGCCGCGTGATCGACGACCTTCTCCCAGCGAGCGCCGTCCGTCGAGCACCAGACGTCGTTGTAGCCGAGGTATTCAGGGCGATAGTCTCCGCCGCCGAAGACCCACATTTTGCCGTCGAAGACCAGCGCGCCGTGGTAGGCACGGGGGGGCCATGGGGCCTTGGGTGTGGCGCACGTCCACCGAACGCCATCGCTCGAGCACCAGACGTCGTTGAGGAGGCGTTTGTCGGCGTCGTAGTATCTGGTGGCTCCGCCGAGGATCCACATTTTGTCCTGAAACGCGACGCCGCCGGCGCCGAGCCTGGGACACCATGGCGTGTTGGTCGCGGAGCGATGCCATTGGGCGCCGTCGCTGGAGGACCAGACCTCGTTGCTGGCCGAGGCGGAGGGCGTCCTCCCGCCGTACCAGCCCGCCAAGAACCACATCTTGCCGGCATGGACCAAGGTCGTCGGCAGGTCGCCGTGGGTCCAGGCGGCCTGCTTGGTGACAAGCTCCCACCGCAGGCCGTCCGAGGAGGACCAGACGTCGCGCGGTCCGAGCTCGTTCGAGTTGAACCATCCGCCGAACAGCCACATCTTGTCCTTGTAGACGACCTCTCCGCAGGAATCGCGGGGCGCCCAAGCGGCGTGATCCGAAATCTTCACCCAGGACACGTCTCTTTCCTCCGCTAGGACGAGGCGAACGCCGCCTCTACACAGAAGGATCAGGCTGAGAAGCAGTAGGTGTTTTACCGTCACGAACGACCTCCGCGCAATGGGGCCCATGCTTGGGGCGATGGTGACGGGCGCGATCCGGGTCGGCCCGTGAGCGTTTAGACGAGGTTGGCCTTGTACCAGTCGATCGCCAGGGCCAAGCCTTCCTCAAACATGATTTTGGGTTTGTAGCCGATGATCTTCCCTATCAGTTCGATGTCGGCCAGCGAGTGCTTCACGTCGCCGGCTCGCTCGTCCACATAGTTCGGCCTGACCGACTTGCCGAGCGCCTGGTTGATGGCCCCGATAATCTGATTGACGCTAACCCGCTCGCCGCAGGCCATATTGACCACTTCGCCGTGGGTTTCCGGCGCGTCGGCGGCCAGGAGGTTGGCGTGGACGACGTTATCGACGTGGGTGAAGTCGCGCGTCTGCTCACCGTCTCCGTAGACGGTGGGCGGCTCGTTACGGAGGATGGCCGTCACGAAGGCGGGGATGGCCGCGGCATACTGGCTCTTCGGGTCCTGCCGGGGACCGAAGACGTTGAAGTACCGTAGCGAGAGTGTTTGTAGCCCATAGCAGTCGTAGAACGTCCTGCAGTAGTACTCGCCCAGGAGCTTGTGGACGGCATAGGGGCTCTTCGGGCTGGGCGCCATGTCCTCGGTCTTGGGTAGCGTGGGGGTATCGCCGTAGGCGCTGCTGCTGGCGGCGTAGACGAGCCGCCGCACGCCGGCGTCGCGAGCGGCCACCAGGATGTTGAAGGTCCCGTCGACGTTGACCTGATGCGTCGTGACGGGATCGTCGACCGACTTGGGCACCGAGGGCAAGGCTCCCTCGTGCAGCACGACCTCGACGCCGTCGCAGGCTCGTCGGCAATCGTCGGGGCTTCGGAGATCGCCCTCGACGAGCTCGATCTTGTCGGCCACGTCGGCGAGGTTCTCCCGCTTGCCGGTCGCGAAGTTGTCGAGTACGCGGACGCGGTCACCCCGCGCGACGAGCGCGTGGGTCAAGTGTGATCCGATGAACCCAGCGCCACCTGTCACCAATACGTGCGTCATGTTCTCTCCCATGCGATGGGACACTATGCTATCGTGGATCCACGATCCGCCCGAGGACCCGAGACGGCACTTCGTTGCGACCGGATTCTCGCGTATGCGCCGGGCCGGGTCAATGATGGACGAGGCCGTCCATAGGGAGGAACTGATGGAACCGCGGGGCGTCATCTTCGACATGGACGGTGTGATTATCGATTCGGGTTCGACTCACCTGGCGAGCTGGAAGCAGCTTGCCGTCGAGAACAGGCTAGAGATCACGGACAGGCAGTTCTGGGAGACGTTCGGTCGGCCGTCGCGCGAGATCATCCGTCTTCGTTGGGGGGCCGATCTTTCCGACGAAGAAGTCCGCCGTTTGGACGAGCGTAAGGAGGCGATCTACCGTGAGCTCATCCGGGGCAACGTTCCGGTGATGCCTGGCGCCGTTGAGTTGATGCGGGCGCTGCACGCGGACGGTTGGCGTCTGGCGATCGGCTCGTCGGGACCGCCGGAGAACGTGCGGCTCGTGGTGAGCGAGCTGGGGGTGGCCGATCTTCTGGCCGCGACGACGGACGCGTCAGACGTGAGGCGTGGGAAGCCCGATCCGGAGGTATTCCTGCTCGCGGCGGATCGCATGGGGGTCGCGCCCGCCCGATGTATCGTGATCGAGGACGCGCACCACGGGATCGAGGCCGCGCACCGAGCCGGGATGAAGGCCGTTGCGCTCACGAGCACGCATCCGCCGTGCCAACTGGGGGATGCGGATCTGGTCGTTTCCAGGCTGGGCGACGTGTCCCCCGAGGGACTGGCGGAGCTTCTTGCGGAAGGCTGATTTCACAGATCTTCTCTGGTGAAGTGCCAGTCTCTGTCCTGCGGCTTGGCGATCATGAGGACCTTGTCGCTCACGCCGGGATTGACCTTCAGGCCCGTGAAGGTGACCGTGACGATCTCGTCCACGTCGTCGGAGCCTGGGTTGCGTTGGTGCGCCACGATTCGGGTGGGGAGCTTGAGCTTCTTGTCGATGTAGAAGTGCAGCTCGGCGTACTTCTTGGCCATTTCCGAGTCCGTCTGGCGAGGGATGAGCTTGAGGTGGTCGGTGTTGGGCGGATCCTTCGGCGAGCGTCTGACCTTGGTCACGGTGAAGTGCTCGAGAATCTCGGCCTTCTTCTGCCCGAACGGCAGGGGGAAGGGTCCCTTGCCGATTCGGAACGGCTCGATCTTCTCGCCCTCCTTGACGATCCGCCGCTCCACGAAGCTTTTGGCCGCGTCGTGCTTCTCGGTCAGCCATTGTCCGTCGAAGAGATACTCGTGCACGTCGTCCTTCTCGACGTTTCCGTAGATGGACTTCTCGTAGATGATCTTGAATTTGGGATTCGGCTTGTCGCGTCGGAACCAGAGCTTGCCGACCTTGCTCTGCTCGTCGGCGGCGACGACATCCAGGAAGTCGGCGCGGAGATCACTGGTCAGCGATTCGACGTCGGCGCCGCGTGTCTCGAGCTCGTCGAGGATGCGATCGACGGCCGGATCGCCGCTGCTCCGCGTTGTCGTCGGCGCGCTGGCCGGCTGACTCGACGCACCGAGGGTCGTCAGGACAATCACGCACAACGTGCCATATGCCATGAAGTGTTACCTCCGTGACGAAACCGCGGGACAAGCGGCGACTACTCGCTAGACACCTCCGGCGAGGCCGACGTTGGGCAGGCGATCAGGTCCGGCCCGGGCGTTTCCTCGTCGTCCGACGGCGGCCCGGCCTCCGGGGGGCATTGGCCCTCGCCTTGGGACGGGTGGTCCCGATGCTGTCGGATCAACTGCTGCACGATCTTGGCGAAGGCCACGATCGCAATCGTACATTGAACGATGAGGATATGGTACCACCGCAACTGACCCCAGATCGTGATGCCCGCCAGCCCCGCGTAGCGGACCCATCGGCCGAGGTAGTAGGCGGCGAAGTAGGGCACCCTCGGGTACCGATACGTGATGGCCAGCCAGCGAATGATGTCGACGGGGATGGGGATGAAGCTGAAGAGGACGATGGTCCAGAAGGGTCGAATGCCGAACCATCGGGCGGCCACGGCGTACAGACGAGTTTTTCGGATGCCGGCCACCTTCCCGTATCGCAGGATGAACGTCCAGATGTGGTACTCGTTCAGGTTGGCCATGGCGGTGCCCAGCGAGCCGATGCTGGCCACGACGAGCATCCGACCATAGACGTGCGGCAGGAGGCCGATCTCCCCGGCGACGTAGTTGCTGGCCATCATCATCACGATCCATGTTGTCGGCGCGGGGAAGAACGTGCAGCAGAGCGACATGTAGAACGTGTAGAGTGCCAGCAGCCAGACGGCCATTCCCAGACGGCTGCCGTCTTCGTACTTAATGAACCCCAATCGGGCGGTCACGCCGAGGGCGACCAGCCAGAGGACGAACCACACGAACCAGTGGCGCAGATTGAGCCGGTCCTGGTCGGCCGATGGGGGCACGAATAGAGCGCGACCGATCCTACGCATCGACGAATCGCCCGTCCTTCATCAGCGTCACGCGGTCGGCGGCCGCGGCACAGTGTTCGTTGTGGGTGATCATGATGATGGTCTGCCCATCCTGGCGATTGAGCTCGCCGAACAGATCCATCACGTGCCGGGCGTTGGCCGAGTCCAGGTTGCCGGTTGGCTCATCGGCCAAGAGGATAGCGGGTTTGCACGCGACGGCCCTGGCGATGGCCACTCGCTGCTGCTCGCCCATGGACAGGGCGCCGGGTTTTCGGTCCATCTTGCCCGATAGGCCGAAGCGGTCGAATAGGTCCGTTACGCGTCCGTTGGGATGCTGCCCGCGGATTCTCATCGCCAGCCGTACGTTGTCACCGGCGGACACTACCGGGAGCAGGTTGAATCGCTGGAAGACGAAGCCGATCTTCTCCCGACGAAGCCGCGTCCGCCCGGCATCGGACAGCCCGAGAGCGTCGACGCCGTCGATCTCGAGGCGATCGGCCCGAGTGGGACTCATCATCAGCCCGATGATGTTGAGGAGTGTGCTCTTGCCACAGCCGCTCGGGCCCATGACCAGTACGAACTCGCCCCGCCGGATCTCGAGGTCCAGCCCGTGCAGGACGGGCGTCTCGACGGGGCCGGTACGGTAGCTTTTGTGGATCCCGGCCCCGCCTAGAATGATGTCTGATGATCCCATTCGTCTTTCTCGAGATAGATCGCCGAGGCGGCGTCTATGCCCGCCTCGCGAATCGTTTATGATAGAGCGTTTGTGGCCCGTTGCAACCCGAGCGGAGACTCGCTGCGTGGGCCCCGGTGATCGCTCAGCGCTGCATGTGTGTCGCTGCTCGGATGCCGGGCACGAAAACGGACTCAAGGTCATGAAGAGCAATCGCGTACATCTGATGGCTCCTGGCAGCCCTATCAATCCCGATGACCTGCGGAGACTCGGTCTTTCGGGCGTCGATGACCTCCGCGGATACATCGCCCGGTTGCTCGGCGAGGAATACCGTGTGACGGCCGACGCTCGTTGCCTGCTGGCGATCGAAGATGACAACGCGGGGGGCAGAACGGACGACGCTCGGCGCGCCCGGGATCTACAGCGGGCACTGGCCGACGACCGGGTCACGGCCCTGGTTGCCTTGCGGGGGGGGGCTTGGCTGCTGCGGGTTCTCAAACGGATCGACTTCGACGTTCTACGCCGAAGGAGAGCCCGGCTGACCGTCATCGGCTCCAGCGAGGTCACGCCACTGGTCAACGTCGTGGCCGCGACGAGACGGGGCCTGGGCATTCACGACGTCATGCCGATGTTCGTGCTGAACGCGGTCCGATCCAAGCGGGAGGCGATCCGGGGATTCGAGGACTACTGGTCGGACGTCGGGCGAATGATCTCCGGGCAAGCCTCCCGGCGGCTTCTAGTCGGAAGGCTCCTGTCCGGCCGGCTTCCGCGGCGGTCCGAGGCCCGGGTCGTGGGCGGCAATCTGACGCTCGTGGCGGCGATGATGGGCGGGGCCCACGCGAGGGCGGCGCGGCCGCGCGGACGATGGCTGGCGCTGGAGGACGTTCGAGAGAAGCCTGAGCGAATCGATCGCATGCTCGCCCAACTTGGCGCGGCCGGCATGTTCGATCGCGTCGAAGGCGTGTTGCTTGGGGATTTCCATCGCGGCCACGAGGACCTGCAGGATGCGGTGTTGGAGTTGCTGCGGTTTCACCTGCCGTCGAGTCGGATTCCGGTGGTCGGTCGGTGCAACTTCGGGCACCTCTGGCCCGCCGCGCCGCTGCCGCTGAACCGACGGTTGCTTCTCCGGTGCCGGGAGGACGAGGTTACCATCGAGTCGGAGGCCGGATGAGCCGCCGTGGAGCCGGACGCCATGCCGAAGATTGTCCACCGGAAAGCCGCGCGAACGGATTCCGGAGTTTACCGACTGTGGATCGAACTGCGGCGGGACAGTACGATCATCGTGGGGCGGTTGGGTCGCTTCACGCTGACCTCGGGCACGTACGTGTATGTGGGCAGTGCGAGGCGGAATCTCTCCTGGCGGATCGAGCGGCACCGGCGACGGCGGAAGCGCTTGCGGTGGCACATTGACTATCTGCTCGCCCTTCCGCATGCGGAGATTTGGCGGGTCGAGACGCGCCCGTGGCGCCCCGGGGCCGAGTGTCGCTGGGCAAGAGGGACCCGGCGAGACGGCGGTGGGATCGTCGCGGCGGGCTTCGGAGCCAGCGATTGCCACGGGGGCTGTGGTGCTCACCTGTTTCTGATGTCGCGGGAAAGGTCGGGTCAAGCTTGAGGGCGCGTCGGGACGGGTTCACGTTGATCGAGATCCTGGTCGTGGTCGCGATCATCGCGATCCTGATCGCGATCTTACTTCCGGCGCTGTCGATGGCACGAGCCCGCGCCCGGGCGTCCGTGTGCATGAGCAATCTGAGGCAGATCGGCCTGGCCCTGAGGAACTATGCGGACGATCAGGGGGGATGCGTGCCGGCCGGCGCCGCGAAACCCTCACCGTACGTACCGGCGGACTCCGCGACAAACCAGATCTACAGCAAGGACGCGCAGAGCTGTTGCGGTCTGGGGATTCTTCTGGGGCGATACGCGCGGAACGCGCGGATCCTCTTCTGCCCGTCCGACGGCAACAGTAACGAGCAGAACGAGATTCCGAAGATCGGGACGGACAACAGCGCCTTCGGCTCCTATTTGTATCGCAACAAGGACGACGTCGAGCGGCCGCTGCTTGACGACCCGGGCGAGAACGGCGAGGGGATCAGAGCCCGCGCGTGGGCGATGGACGTCAACAGCCTCGGACAGGGATCGGCCAGGCACATCAACCACAACGGCGAGCGGGTTCACGTCCTTTATGGCGACGGCAGCGTTCTGGGGTTCGACAACCGCGAGGATCGCTTCAGCATTCGCGGCGAGGATTTCATCGACTACCCGACCCGATTGTCTGGGAGGCTGGACGTGATCCTGCGGACGGCGGATCGCGGCTACACCGGCCAACCGACATCGCCCAACGAGCCGAACGACCCCAACTAATGGCTAAGAGAAGATGGGACTGGGACGGACGATGTCAGCGGTTCATCCGGGAGCGCTGCAGCCATCGGACCATTGTCGGGGCGTCCATGGCGCCGGCGTAGGTATCGAGAACGCGGCCGCCTCGGGCGATGGAGACGAAGGAGGGGGTCCCGGTGAATCCGTACTGCTTGGCGATGTCTCCGTGCGTGAGGAGATCGAGTCGAATGAGCTTGTAGCCGGCGAGTTCCTCTCGGACGCGCTCGTCGGTGAAGACTTCCTTGTCCATGGTCCAGCATCGCGGGCAGAGCGAGGCATCGAACATCAGGAGCACGGGCAGGCGGTCATGCGACGCCTCGGCCATCGCCTGCTTCCAGTCTGAATGCCAAGGCAGTTGCTTCGAGCAGCCGGTCGCGGCGACGACGCATCCACACAACAGCAGGATCACCGGTCGCATCCGAGCCATCGTCAGGACCTCCTTGTGCTCCGAGAGACCAGTCCTGATTGTAGACGCGACCTGCTTTACAATCTACCGGTCTTGAACGACAGGACCGGGACCCCCCGGGGGGCTTGTTCCCCGGGACACCAACGCCCGTCGCCGTGACAGGAGTCCACGATGGCTCTCGCCAGGACGAGTTTCCCGCGTCGACCCTTTCCGCGTGTCAGTGTCATCACGTTGATCGCATCGCTTTGCGTCGTTGAATGCATCCGCGCGGATCAGACCGGGCGGGGGCGGATCGCCGTCTTGAAGGACGCGCTGCCCGTCGGGGGTGATGGACTCGCCGAGGGGATCGCGTCGAACCCGGACCACCTTGTTGGCGTTCTCCGCGATGCCTCGTTTGGCGTCAGCGCGATCACCGCGCGAGACCTAGCCGGACAGAGCGTGATTGACCGCGAGCGATTCGATTTGCTTATCCTGCCCTACGGTCCGAGCTTTCCGCTGGCCGCCGCCGACAGTCTACGACGCTTCCTCCGCCAGGGAGGTAAGCTCATCAGCGTCGGCGGATATGCATTCGACAACCTGTTGGAAAGGACGGAGGATGGTTGGCAAGCACAAAGGCCGAAGCCGCCCTCCGGGCCGTCGGACGCCCGATGGCGGTTCGACGTTCCGGCCGACGAGATCCGCGGGCACGGCCGGCTGACGCTGACCGGTTGGACGAGGACGGAGCGCGTGACGGGACGGCAGTTCGCGTTCCTGGCGGTCTATCAGTATGACGCGGCCCAGAAGCTTCTGGAGTTCAAGGACGTCGCTCAACTCACCGGCACGACGGCCTGGCGCGGACACTCCTATGCTTTTCGGGTCCATCACAAGGCCGCACGGGTCACGATCCATGCCGGGATATGGCAGTCCGCCGGTCAGGCATGGTTCAGCCAGGTCCGCCTGCTCGACGACAAGGGCCAGATGATCGTCGACGCGACCGCCCGGCCGAACGAGAATCCGGACGCGCATGCACCCAAGTGTTGGTTTCGCACCGAGAAGGCTTGTTGCTCGATCGATGCGAGCGTTCGTCACGGCGATGCGCCGAGTTTGAGCGTCCGACTCGACGACGCCTGGCGCGAGGTCCGGCTCAACACACGGAGCGGGCGTCCCATGGACGGCCTCGAGGTTGAGCCCACTCAGCTCGGCCTATTCGACGCGGACTATCGGATTCGCAGGGCCGAATCCGTCAGGCCGGCGACAGATCAGTACATATTCAAGCCGGATTGGTCGATCAGACCCTCGGAGAAGCCCGAGCCGATCCAGGGATACGCCGCGAGCGGGGTTCTGGGATATGACGAGGTCCGCTGGCGTCCGTTGATCAACGCCTACGACGCCTATGGCCGGCCGCGGGGCGCCGCCGGCGCGATGATGCACCACTATGCCGGTCCGTGGAAGGGCTCCTCGTGGGCGTTCTTCGGGCTGACCCGGCACGACGTGTTCGCTCCGGGATGTCTCGGCGGTGATGGCGTCCTCTTGCGTTTGGCCGGACACCTGATTCGGGACGTGTACCTCGTTTCGGCCCTAACCGACAAGGCCTGCTACAGACAGGGCGAGGGGGTCGCGATCACCGTCAAGCTGTTCAACGGCGGGCGAGACGCGGCCAAGGTGGCTCTCACGACCTCGATCCTCGCGGATCGACAGACTGACGAAGTCTATCGGCACAAGGATACGGCCACGCTCGCGCCTGGTGCTACCGGGCAGGTAGCCTTCACTTGGTCCCCCGAATGCCGTGATGGCAGCTTCTACGTCATTCGGGCCGAGCTCCGCCCGGCGGTCGGTGCCGAGGAGGCCATTGACGTCGTCGAAGGCGGGTTCGTCATTCGTGACCAGAACGTGCTGTCGGCTGGACCGAAGCTCCTGTTTCGCGACAACTACGTACACGTGGACGACCGGCCGATCTTCATGTTCGGGACGGACGACTGGTCCTACGTGTTCAGCACGCCGAGGGAGACGCCGCTTCAGTGGCGTCGCGACATGGCGAAGCGCCGGGACTTCGGCGTGACGATCTACGAGAACCTCCAGATCGGCCTTCCGCCGACGCTGGCGGCGCGGGAACGGTTCTTCAATCAGGTGGAGGGTGTGGCACAGTTGTCGCAGCAGTTCCGGCAGGTCTACTTTCCGTGTCTGCTCTGCGGGCAGGACGTGGCTGTTGACGAAGCCACGCTGCGCAAGCAGGCCGAGTTCGCCGGTGCTTACGCGCAGCGATTCGCCGACACGCCCGGCCTGATCTACTACCTCAACGGCGATCTGCGCTGCCGGATCACCGAGGCGGTCCGCCCGGAATTCGACCGGTTTCTGCGGGATCGGTACGCGAGCGACGCCGAGCTGCAGGCGGCGTGGGGCGGGAAGGAGTTCCGCCTGGGTCGTGTCGCGGCGCAGGAGTATTCCGAGACCGGGGCGGGCTGGGACGACGTTCGCGCGTACGACATGAACGTCTTCCGCGCGGGCCTCATCCGCCGGTGGCACAACGCGCTGATCGAGGCCATTCGCCGACACGATACGGCGCATCCCACAACGTCCGAGTTCTATCAGTTACCATACGCTGGCGTTGACGTGCCCGCCGCGATCGGCCGGCTGGATTTGAGCAACATCGGCTACTTCGACGAACCCCTCAACGACATCCGAAGACTCCCGAGCGTACTGAAGTACAGCGATCTCCGCGCCCGGGGCAAATCGTTTGGCCCGGGAGAGTACGGCGTCAAGACGCATCCCGCCTGGTCGGGCCCCGAGGTGGTCGGGTACCACAAGGCGAGAACGCCGGAACAGGCGATCGATCTCTTCCTGGCCGTGGCGCACTACACGCTGGGTTTGGGTGGTTCTCGCGTCCACAACTGGTGTTGGAAGGACAGCAGTCACCGCGTCTTCCCGTGGGGCATGCTGTATCCGTGCGATGAGGTCGAGAAGGACACCGCTTACGTGCATCGGAACCTGAGCTTGCTGTTCCGGCACTTCCGGCCGGTGTACGCTCCCCCTGCCGTCTATGTCATGACGCCCGACACGCACCGGCTTGGTGGGAAGAAACGGGTTGTCATCGAGGGGGTTCTCAACAGTATCCAACTGGTGTTGGCTTGCCACGTGGACAGCCTAGGCATGCTGAACGAACTCGCCCTGGTCATTCCCGCCGAGGCCAAGGTCATCTTCCTCCCCGTTCCGTTCTGTCTGTCCGACGAAGCCTACGAGAAGCTGACCGGCTTCGTTCGAGGCGGCGGGACGCTCTATCTGTCGGGTGACGTCTCGTTCGACGCGCTCCGACGTCGCAGGCACACCGAACGGCTGGAGGGGTTGTGTGGGGTGCGATTCGTCAAGCAGCGTTACGCGGGGATCGACCTACCAAAAGGCCCGGGCGAGGCCTTCGGCCCGCAGCGTCCGGGGTACGGGGAGATCACGGGCGCCAAGCCGTGTATTGACGTCGAACCCGCCGGCGCGGACATCGTCTGGAAACCCGCGCAAGGCAACGGAGGCGTCTTCGAGCGGCGCCTGGGGCGCGGACGCGTGGTCTTCACGCCGGATCCGATCGAGCTGCGGACCGATCGCGATAGATTGGCGGCGAGCCGGACACTCTATCAATACGTCCTCGACGTCGGCAGGGCACGCGGGCCATCCGTCGGGCCGGACAATCCGTACATTCACGTGATGCGGACGCCGCTTCAGGACGGCGGCGAGGTCCTGGTGTTCTTCAACGCGGACGAATCGGCGGACGGTCGAGAGATCACGTATCAGTCAGCCGGACGGAAGATCGGATTGTCCCTTCGCAGGCATCGGCCGGGACTGCTCTGGTTCGACGGCCAGCGACGGCTGCGGGGCGCGGAGGTCCAGGGGCGTCTCATGATCGCCGAACAGGAGGTGTTGTCCGACGATACGGGGGGAATCGTGCTCAGTCTGGACGGGAACGACTTGGCGAGGTCCGCCGCGATGGTGCTCATGCCGCTCCGCCCGGGCGGGTTCCGTCTCGCCTCGCAGGTCGACTGGCGTGACGGACTCGTCGAGGTCGGGGAGGTTCGGCACGGAGTCTGGCAGGGGTTCGAGCAACTCGGTTCCGTGGCCCAGTCGGGTACGGTATCGATCGACGTGGGCGCCAGACAGGTCTTCAGTCTGCTGCTCGTCTGCCGCCGGGCCGAACTGGCCAAGTGGCGAGGTCTTCTCGAGGAGACCATGCGGCATCCGGCCAACGCGAAGTAAGACGACTACTGCCCTGCGATGGAGCGCGATCACGCGCCGACGAGGAGCCGCCTGACCTGCTCGACCGTTCGGGCGCCGGTTGCACGGAGCGATTCGATCCGCTCGATTTCCCGACCCAAGGCCTGACCGTCCACTAGCGACGAGGGCTCTGCAGGCTTGATCGCGCCGTCGGTGTTCATGTGGTACACGAGGCGTGGCGGACCGCTGGCGTCCGGCTCGTAGACCGTCGCGATGCGTCGTTGCGTTCGAGGCCACCGGCCGGACACGTCGAGGAACAGCATCAGCCCGAAGCGGTCGAACGTCTCGACGGGGACGGGGTTGTCGACACAGAGTTGGCACCGGGCCTGATCGATCGTATCGGCGTGCAGGTTCGTGGCCACCATGTGTCCGTGCGCCGGCAGCAGCAGCAGGTCGGCCAGAACGCCGCCCCAGAGGTAAGCGTAGTAGAAGCCGGCGCCGATTTCGTGGCAGATCAGGCATCGCCGTCGTGCCGTGTTGTCAAGGGCATCTCGGACCACGCCCTCGCTCTCGGCCGGGGCCAGCTCCACGTCAGGGGGGACGAAGTTCAGCAGCGCCCCCATCACGGTGGTCTTGCCGGCGCCGCCGGGCAGCGCGCCCACCATGAACGAGGCGCCCTGTCCGATCGCGGCCAGCAAGTACGCCGCCAGTTCGATCGTCACCGTCTCGGCGTCGATGAGATCAACGATGGACAGCATCCGTCCGCCCCTCTGGTTGCAGCGATCGATTTCGCCACAGTGCGCTCTGATGCTTTGCTGAGGACCGCCTTGGCGTGAGACCATGTGGACTCCTCTGAGATGGCCTGTTCGAATCAATCGTTGCCGGCAGGGAGCGCCGGTGCCGCCGAGAGCTACATCAAGGAGATCGGGTCGACGTCGACGACCAGCCGCTTGGCACGAACTCCCTGGAGCGTCTTTCCTCGGATTCGGTCGAGGACCCGTTGCATGTCCTCGGCGCTCTGTGCCCTGAGCAGCAGCTCCCAGCGGTAATGTTGCCTCTCGCGCTGAACGGGGCACCGCTCCGGTCCGTTGCAGGCGAGTTTCGCTCCCATGGCTTCGGCGGCCTCGCGGACGGCCTCGGCGAGCTTCTTGGCCTCGGTCTGGACCTTCGAGTCGTTCGGGTCGCTGAGCACGATCCGCGTCAGCCGGTAGACCGGAGGGAGCTTCAGTTTGGCGCGAAGCTCCAGCTCCTGCGTCGCGAAGGCCTCGTAATCATGTTTGACCGCCAGGCGGATCGGCGGAAGGTCCGGTGTGTCCGTCTGAACGATCACGATCCCTTGGCCACGTGCTCGACCGGCCCGTCCCGCGACCTGCGTAATCAATTGGAAGGTGCGCTCGCTTGCCCGGAAATCGGACACCATCATCGTCGTGTCAGCGTTGATGACCCCGACGAACGACACCAGCGGGAAGTCGAGCCCCTTGGCGATCATTTGGGTGCCAACGAGGACGTTCAGCTCGCCGGACTCGAAACGACGGATGAGCTCTTCGTACTGCTCGCCGCGCAGCATCGTGTCGCTGTCGGCACGGGCCACGCGGGCCTCGGGGAACTTCCTGAGCAACTCTTCTTCCACCCGCTGCGTGCCCTCCCCGAATCGCAACGGCGTGCCCCCGCAGCTCGTGTCCGGGCAGGTCTCCGGCGCCTTCTCCCGGTGCGAACATCGGTGGCACCTCAGGATTCCGGAGATCTGGTGGAAGACGAGATGGACGTCGCAGTGCGGACAGACCGCCATCCACCCGCACCGCGGGCAGAAGATCGTGCTCGAATAACCCCGCCGATTCATCAACAGCACGGCCTGCTCGCCCTGAGCCAAGGTCTCGCGGAGTTGATACTCCATCGGCTGGCTGAGCACGTGGAAGCCCCGTCGGCTGTGTCGTTCGGCCTGCATCGGCACGACGTGAACCCGAGGCATGGGCAGCCCCGCCACGCGACGCGGCAGCGAGAGAACCTTGTAGTGCGACATCCGCCTGGCGTTGTGCCACGTTTCCAGCGACGGCGTCGCCGAGCCCAGCAGCACCGGGATCGACGCTTGCGAGGCCCGCACGATCGCTACGTCGCGACTGTGGAAGCGTGGCGATTGGAGATTCTCGTAGCTGCCGTCCTGCTCCTCGTCGACGACGATCAGCCCCAGGTCCGGGGCGGGCGCGAAGACGGCGCTGCGCGTCCCGATGATGACCCGCTTGCGGCCGGAGGCGATATCCGACCACACGAGCGATCGCTGGACGCCCGTCAAACCGCTGTGAATCACCGCCAGGTTACTGAAGCGGCGGGCGAGGCGATCAACCAATTGAGTGGTTAGCGCGATCTCGGGCACGAGCATGATCGCCTGCCGTCCTCGTGCGACCACGTCGCGAATCGCGCGGACGTAGACCTCCGTCTTGCCGCTGCCGGCCACGCCGAAGAGTACCAGGACCTGGAACCGTTCCTCGTCGACCGCCCGGCGGGATTCCTCCACGGCGTGACGCTGATCGGGGGTCAATTCGAAATCCGGATCGGCGATGGGACGATCGAAGTTCGGGCCGCACACGGGCTCGTGCGCGGTCTCCACGACGACCCAGCCGCGCTGCGCGGCGGTCTTGATCGTCGCGCAGCCGCATCCGATGTCGTTCTGGAGGACGTTGGCATCGACCGGCTCGTTCGCGGCGACCAGATGCTCGATGAGACGCCTCTGCTTCGGCCCCAGCCGGCGGGCCTCAGACTCGATCTCCGCAAGTGGCTTGGCAGCCCGTACGCGACGGATCTTACGCCAGCCGCTCTTAGAGCGCACGGGCTCCGGCACCATCGCCGCCATTGCCCGCCCGGGCGGGCAGCAGTAGTAGCGGCTGATCCACCTGGCCAGCTCGATCAGAGAGGCGTCGAGCAGCGGAGCGTCATCGACGACGCGGAGAATCGGCTTGAGCGTGCTGGTCCAGGGCTCGGTGCTAAGCCCCACGCAGAATCCGAGCGTTGGGCGGTTCTGCCTGCCGAGGGGCACCTCGACGCGTTGTCCAGCCCCGAGGAGGTCGGCCAACTCCGACGGAACGGCATAGCTGTAGATCTTGTCCGTGGGTGTTATCGTGGCCACCGCGGCCACCCGTCGCTCGGAGGTCTCGGGCGGATCGGGCTGGAGCGAGGGTAGGTAGGGTTGATGCTGCTTGCGAACCACCGGCGCACCTCGTTGCTAACGCGGCAAAGCAACAGATTCTGGCGTGCTTCACGTCGCGGGTCAACCGAACAGGTAACGGAGACAAGGTCTCAGCGGACTACGGACGAAGTTGGGCACGGAGGCGGCCCAGGGGACTGAAAACCGATTCGACTTGAAGGGGGGACAACCGCTGCTGAAGGCGCAAAAGGCGGAGGCGCTGCCCTGGGAGGAGAAGACAGAAGGACGGAGGTTGCCCGTATGAGGCAACCTCCGTCGCGTGATCTCACTTATGGACAGCAGTCGGGCGTCGACGTGGCCGGGAACGGGAACGGATCGTCGGGGATGCAGTTCTGGGTGTTCCGGCAATGGCAGATGTCGACGGCTTGATTACCCAGCCCGAGTGCGTAGTCGACGCCGCCGTTCCACAGGGCGTCGAGTGCCGCGTTGCCGGTGATGTTCCGGGGCGCCACGTCCGACAGTCCCTCGGTGGCCCAGGCGGAGAACATGTTGAACCATGTTCCATCGAGGCACGTTTGCTCGGCCCCGCTCATGCAGGCGACATTCGGCAGGCAGGCGGGCAGCGTACCCATGCCGGCGACCATCATCCACACCACGACTCGCTGGTGAACGATCGATTTCATCGGTCCTTCCTTCCTTAGAAGTTGGCCCTAAGGGCTTTTCTATCCAAAATCGGCGGCCAGCCCGAACGCGGTTATCTTGGCCTGCCCAGGTCCGCCCAACCATACGGGTTCTTCACGTCAATCTGCGACTCGATGAAGGCCGAGACCGAGTAGAAGACCGTGTTGAGCACGCGCTGGAGGTCGGTGGCATCCGGCACGCCGTCACCATTCTGGTCGTTGACGACGGTGCTGATCCACCCCGAGATGAACGAACCCGGGATGGCCGTCGACCCGGGCGTGGCATTCCACGGATCGGACAGCGCGGTCTCGAGCAGTGCCTGTCGGTCATCGTGGGTCTTCCAAGCACAGCAAGGCCCAACACAAACCGGCAGCGTGCCCGTCGAGGCAATCATCAGCACCATCCAATATCGGCCCGAGAGTAACCTCCTCATCGCTCTGCTCTCCTTCATGAACTTCCCTTCGGTTAATGGGCGGGTATCACCTGCGCCTCCATGCGGCGTCTTTTGCGCGACCTCGTTTGAAGGATCTCGACATGGGCGAAACTCGCTCGCCGGAGATCCCGCCTGATTAGGGCATCCACCCTAGCTTCGACTCAAAATGAACCGTGGTCGTATCTACCCGATCATCCCAACCCGACTCCCCGCGCCTCGGAGATTCGGCCTGGTACGGGCCACGGGGGCCGCTGTGCCCGGCCACCGTAGTGAGCTTTGTAACCGAAACTTCGGCCGATTGCAAGGCAAGATTTTCGCGAAAATTGTCAAAAATCCTCCGCCCCGTGGCTTGCGGCTACCCGCACCGCCACCTCGGCCGGCGAGGCTTTCTCCGCCGCATCGGAGACGCCGTCGCATATCCATATATTTCGGACGTATAGACCCCTTACGTTAGCCTGACCTTCGTGAGCCGGGGGCGTTCAGCATCCGGCAGGGGTCGTCTGACCGCGCGCCTGGGCAGGCGTAGGCGCGTGGGCCGGGCGGCACTCAGGAGGGAGGAACCATCCCGCCTTGATAGGGCCCCGCGCCGAGCCCGTATTTGGCGATTTTGTCGCGGAGGGTCGTGCGAGGAATGCCCAGGATCTGTGCCGCCTTGGCCTGATTGTAGTCCGACTGAACCAGTGCGGACTCGATCATGCGACGCTCGATGCTCGCGACCGTCTCGGTTAACCCGCCGCCCAGGTCGGCGAAGGGGATTACGTGCCGGCCGCCTCCCTCCTGGTCTCCCAACGGGGGAACGTGCTCCGGACGTATCTCCTGGGTGTCACACGATGCCAGTGCGCGTTGGACGACGTTCTCCAACTCCCGCACGTTGCCCGGCCAGTCGTAGCCGACCAGGAGATCCAATGCATGAGGGGAAAGCCTGGGACGCTCGCGGCTCGGCGCATCGGCCATGGCTTTGTCGATCAGGTCGTCCGCCAGGACCGGCAGATCCTCTCGTCGATCCCGCAGAGGGGGGACGAGGAGATTTACGACGTTCAGGCGGTAGTAGAGGTCTTGGCGGAACTGTCCGTCCTTGACCATGTCACCGAGGTTGCTCCGGGTGGCGCAGATGAGACGGACATCGATATGCCTGGCCTCCTTGCCGCCCATGGGTTCGATTGTCCCTGTCTCAATCACGCGAAGCAGCTTGACCTGCGCGCCCATCGGAATCCTGTCAACGTCTTCGAGGAGCAGCGTGCCGCCACAGCCCGACTCGAGACGCCCGGCTACGTGCGTCCCTTCCGCGTTCGAGAAGCCGTTCTCGTGGCCAAACAGGTCTGACTCCACCGTTTCTGGCGACGGGGCCGCGCCGCTGAACTTGACCAGCGGACGACCGTTACGCCGACTGAGTTCGTGGATGGCCTCAGCCACCAGTTCCTTGCCGGTTCCGCGTTCGCCCGTGATCAGGACGGGGCCCTCGCTATCGGCCACCGTTCGGATCTGCTGAAAGAGATAGCGCATGGCGTGACTGAGTCCCACGAGACGGCCCAGTCGCTGCGGCGTTCGGCCCGACTCCGCGTGCTGCCGATCGCCAGGCCCCGAGACGTTCTGCCGATAGGCTAGAAGTTGATCGAGCTTGGACAGCAAGACATCCGTCGTGAAGGGCTTGGTGAGGTAGTCGTAGGCGCCCCGCTTCATGGCGGCGACGGCGGTATCCACGGTACCGAAGGCGGTCATTAGAATCACGTGGATGCTCGGGCGGCGCTGCTTGACGTGCTCGAGGAACGTCAGTCCGTCCATGCCCGGCATCTTCAGATCCGTCACGACCACGTCGATAGGCTTGCTCTCGAGCACGCGGAGCGCGACCTTGGGTTCGGCGGTCTCGTAGACCTGATATCCCGCTTCGGTCAGTTCGATCTGAAGCGTGATCCGCTTGAGCGGCTCATCATCTACCACGAGTACGGTCCCGCGGGGGAGGCTGTCATCCGGCGCCATCATGTCTCAATCCGTTTTGGGTCACGCTCGCCAAGCCGACCTCGGCGGCCGCAACGGCCTGACCCGCACCCTCGGTCAACGGCAGGAATACGGTGAAGGTCGTCCCCTGACCCGGCGTGCTGGAAACTTCGATCTTGCCCTCGTGGGCCTCGACAATGCGCGCGACGACCGAAAGGCCCAACCCCGTGCCGGTGCCGGGCTCCTTCGTCGTGAAGAATGGCTCGAAGATGTCTTTGTGTTTGTGCTCGGGAATTCCACATCCCGTGTCGCACACCTGGAAACATCCCATCCCAAGCTCTGGATCGGGCTGGCGGACCCTCACGGTCAGCCGGCCCCCTTCAGGCATGGAGTCGATGGCGTTGAGGATCAGGTTGACCAGCACCTGAGTGATCTGTTGTCGATCCGCCCTGACGTGGACGGGCTTGTCATGGACTTCCCGGACGAACTCGATCTCCCGCCTGGCAATCTTCGGCTCGAGGAACAGGACGGCATCTTGGGCCACCTCATCGAGGCGGACCTGCGTGATCACTGGGGGATCGCTCCTGGCCTGCGTCAACAGCCGGCGGATGATCATCTCAATCCGGTACAGGCCCGTGTCCATCAGGTCAAGGATCTGCCGGACGCGGCGGGGATCGTCGAGACTTCGCCGAAGCAGTCGGCTGCAGTTCTGCACGCCGTCCAGCGGGTTGTTGACCTCATGGGCCACCTCAGCGGCAAGCTCACCGATGACCGCAAGCTTCTCGCTTCGCATCAACTGATCCTGGAGAATGCGCTCCTCGGCAACGGTGTCCTCGAGGCGATTGGCCATCTGGTTGAACGCTCCGGCGAGTTTGCCCAACTCATCACCGGGATGGACCTCCACGCGTTCAGACAGATGGCCGCGCCCGATGGCGTCGGCCGCCCTCCTCAGGCGGCTGATTGACCGGTGCAACCACCAATTGCTGATCGAGGCGACCGCCCAGCCCGCCATGAGGCAGTATGCCAGCAGAACGAGGACGGGGAGGATCGCGGTCGGCCAAAACGCGCAGACCACGACCGTTCCCACTACGATCGCGGTCGCATAGCCGACGAGAAACTTGCGGCGAACGCCGATGTGCATCCCCAGCCCCCGCCTGTTGAGATCCGCTTTGGCGGACCACCCAGATGACGGAAACCCGCCGCCTCCACTGGCGACCTTCGGGCTAACCGGTTATTATCCCAGTGCATGAGTGGAATGCAACAGACGCAGTCGCCTTTGCCCCGCGGACCCAGAGTCCGAGCAAGATCGAGAGGGATCGCTCCCTCGGCGAGACGACCCATGCCAACGTCGATGGTTCGCGCGACATCCAGCCTATCAGCGGCAGCGCTCGTGATCCTCTCGTTTCTGTGCGGCTGTGAGGACATCGACTGGGACTGGGAGATGCAGGAGTGGCGGAAGGTGGATCGCCCGATCCGGCCGACGCGTCAGCGCGCCCCCGAGGGTTTTCGCCCGCACCAGCCCTTGGTCCGCACGGGCTCGGACCCGACGAAGCCGGCGCCCAAGGCCCAAGAACAGGCGCAGCGTGATAAGCCTCAGCCTGCGGCGAATCAGCAACCCGTTGTGCGTCAGGGCGCTCCCGCCCAACCGAGCCAAGGGCAGCGGGCATATTACCAATTGTACCTGATCAGCCTGCCTGCCTCCTTGAAGGCGCCGCCTAACAGCAAGAAGGTCCGCCTGGCAGAGGCAGCCAGCCGCCCGGCCGTCGACGTACTCAACCGGATCTATCCCTCGATCGGCCCGAGCGGCGCCGAGGGCCAACGGTTCCTGCTGTACCAATATCAGCCGATGTGGTCCGCCGCATCGGACTTCATTCCTCTGGTGGACTGCGCCCCGGTCGCCGCGCCCCCGGCCGCGGACCCCACCGATCCGATGGCGGCATTCCAGTTGGCCCTCGGGCTCTACTATCATCTGAAGCAACCCGGCCAAGCCACCGACTTCGAGGGATATCGGCGATGCCTTCGGCTGCTGCAATCAGCCTACCAGTCGAGTCAGGCCTCCGGACAGCTTCGTTGGGGGGCTGCCGTCTTCGCCGGCCAAGTCGCCGTAGAGGCGCTTTCGGAATTCGATCAGGCGAGACGCCACTTCGAGTCGGCGAAGGGATCCGCCCTGCCCGGCTCGGTCGAGGAGATGATTGCCGCGTACTTGCTCGCGGATCTTCGAATCCATGAAGGCCAGAAGGAGGCCGCGGCCAAGCTCGCCCAAGATCTCTGTAAGCAGTTCGTCGCCCATCGTGCCAGCCACGTGTACGAACGTGCCGTGGCCATGGCGCAATCCCAGTGATCCGCCCAACGTATCAAAGAGGTGCCTTTGAATGACTCGTTTGATGCCCACGGATAGACTATCCAGCGCCCGCCTCGTGACAACGCTTCTGCTGGCGTTGACGTCGGCCTTCGCCGTTGTCGGCTGCGGCGGCGCCAGGCCGACCGGATTCTTCCCGCTCACCTACTGGTGTGGTCCGCCGGCGGAAGACGCACGCTACAAGGAGGTGGCCGAGTGCGGCTTCAACCTGGCCTTCAACGGGGATCCGAACCTAGCCCACAAGTACGGCATGAAGGTCCTTGTCGCTGATCCTCGCGTCCTGGCCGCGGTGGCCAAGCCGGGCTCGGAGACCGCGCCGGGTCTCGACGCGGCGGTCAAGGATCTGGCCGGACACGCGGCGTTTTGGGGCTTCTACCTGAAGGACGAGCCCTCGGCCGCCAAGTTCGCCGATCTGGCGTACGTAAACCAATATCTGCTGGCCAAAGCGCCGAAATGCGTGCCGTACATGAACCTCTTCCCCACGTACGCCAGCCCGGAGCAGCTCGGCACGAGGACCTACGAAGAGCACGTCGAGCGGTTCATGACCGAGGTCAAGCCGAAGGTACTGAGCTACGACCACTATGCCTTGATGGAAGGCGGCAAGGAGCGTCCGGACTACTTCCAGAACATGGAGATCATCCGGTCCGCGGGGCTGAGGCACGACGTTCCCTACTGGTTCATCTTCCTCATCACGCCGCACTTTAGCTACCGAGATCCCAGCGAGGGAGACCTGCGATGGCAGATCTACACGGCTTTGGCCTACGGGTACAAAGGGTTGGTCTACTTCACGTACTGGGGGGTGAATGACAAACGGTTCGGCGAGGCTATCATCGCCAGGAGCGGCCAACGGACCAGCCGATACTGGCTCGCCTCCAAGCTCAACAGCGAAGTCAACATGCTGGGCCCGATCCTGGCCATGCTTCGCAGCACGAACGTGTATCACACAGCCGAGAAACCGCCAGAGGGAACCCGAGGTCCTGGGCCCGAAGCGATGGTCCAGTCCGTCGACGGGGGTAATCTGGTGGTCGGAGAACTGGTCGATCCGAACGGCCGGCACTATCTCTTCTTGGCGAACGCGTCTCCTCACGAGGGCGCCGCCCTGGAGATCACGTTGGCGGAAGGCGTTCGCGTCAAGGAGGAACTGCCGCGGGGCCCGCTGGAGCCCGACAGGGTCACGCTCCAGGACCGTCCGCCGCACATGATGCTAAACCTTGCGGCGGGTGATGGGCGTCTGTTCGAGGTGCGTGACGAGCGGAAGAAGCCCGAGAATCGGTAGACGGTTGCCGGGCAGCGAATTCCATCATGCGTCCGCGGCGGGCGGTGGTATAATCAAAGTGGCGTTGCGCCCCGTCTTTCGGGGGCGAGGAAGTCGTCGACCTTGGTCTGAGGAGGCATTCCGATGACGCTCAAACCCTTCGGCAAGGACATGCCGCTGTCGTTCGGTCAGTTTCAGAGCGAATTGAACCAACTCTTCGAGCGATTCTGGCATGGAGGCATCAAGACCGGCCCGCTCGACGGTCAGGACTGGGCGCCGCCCATCGACGTGCTCGAGGAAGAGGATCGGTATGTCGTGACGGTCGAGGTGCCGGGGCTCGAGTCAAGCGACATCGACGTGGCCGTCAGCGGCGATACGCTCTCGATCAAGGGGCACCGAGCGAGTCTCCGGCGCGAGGGGGACGAGCACGGATACCTTCGGACGGAGCGACAGTTCGGGAGCTTCCTTCGGACGGTCCAGCTACCGGTAGCAGTCGAGGCGGATCGCATCAGCGCCACATGCAGGAAAGGCGTTCTGGAGATCACTCTGCCCAAGAAGGAGGAGCATCGTCCCAAAGCGATCCGCGTCGAGGTCAGCGACTAGTCGGCCTCGGCACGACCGAGGGCGGCTCAGCAGAACGCGGTTGGCTTTGGCCAGGGGAGTTCCGATAATGACGGGCTGACGTCCGTGGAGCCGACGGTTCCGGCGTGGGGCGCAAACAGGAACAGCGGTACGGGCGGTAGCATCGCTCGGATGCCGAAGGCGCGGATCGCGGCGCGATCTCATGTTCGGCTTGCCGGTGGTCGACATCATAATCGGAGTAGAGCACCGATCCGGGAGAACTCCCGGGACAGCCCGTCGTACTAGAGGTTGACGTTCGCACACCTGGAGTTGTGGTGGCTACCCGAGAACGTTGAAACCGAAGGGGCGTTTCTTCTTCTTGGGCAGCACAGGGCCGGCAACAGAGACCGTCGATCAGCAAGGAGAGACCCATGGAGATCAGGGCCACCAACATCCAATGGCATGAAGGCCACGTGAATCGGAACGACCGCGAGAAGATGCTGAAGCACCGTGGCGCGACCATCTGGTTCACCGGGCTGAGCGCCAGCGGCAAGAGCACGCTGGCCTTCACCGTCGAGCACGCGCTGATGGAACAAGGACATCTGGCGTATGTGTTGGACGGGGACAACGTTCGACACGGCCTGAACAAGAACTTGGGATTCAGCGCAGTGGACCGGGAAGAGAACATCCGCCGCATCTCGGAGGTCGCCAAGCTGTTCGCGGATGCGGGGGTGATCTGCATGACCAGCTTCATCAGCCCCTATCGGGCCGACCGCGACAATGCCCGCAAGCTTCACGAAGAGGCGAACCTCACATTCATCGAAGTCTTCATGGACACGCCGATCGAGGTGTGCGAGCAGCGCGACCCCAAAGGGCTTTACAAGAAGGCCCGGGCGGGCGAGCTCAAGCAATTCACCGGGATTGACGACCCGTACGAAGCACCGCTCAACCCGGAACTGATCGTCAACACGGCCCAGCTATCGCCAGCCGAGGCCGCCATCCAGGTCATCGGACTGCTGCAGGAACGAAAGATCCTTTGATTGAGCTTTGTTCTGGCGTCTCGTCGCCGGTGAAGCCTTAACGCCGACATCACGGGCGATGCCCGTGTATCGTCTCGGCGATGGCCGTCAGGCTCGGCAGGACGACGTCTCTCGGGATGTCCTCCGTAATCCCGACGATGAAGCGGTTCATTCCCCTCGCCTGCTCGAGGAGGTCTTCCGTTGTTTGGCGGATCTTCTCGGGCGGCGAGAGGTGGATTGATGAGGGGAAGTTGATCCACAGCACCTTGTCCGGCCAGGCGGTTCGCGCCTCGGACACCGACATATCGCAGTCCGGCGGCGGCGTGAAGGCCTCGATGACGTCGATCTTGCTTCGGGCCACCACAGGCGCGAGAACTCGATTGTCCGCGTCCATATGGACACCGATGAGCTTGCCTTTGGCGTGCAGGACGTCGGCGGCCTCGTCGTAGCACGGAACGATGTACTTGGCAAACCGCTCGGCGCCCATGATCTCCGGGTGAACGTTCCCGCCGTAGAGGACGACCTCGCTCGGCGACTCGGCCATCAACTCATACACGCGGCGGCGGCGATCGACCAACAGCTCGTACAGACCGAAAAACTCGTCGGGCCGGTCGGCCATATCGATGCTGAACCGTTCCAGGCCCAGATAGACCACGAGCATCTCCATCAGCGGCGAGTACCCGATGGCCGTCATGACGTATCCGTCCTCTCCGATCTCGTCGACGACACGGTTGAAGTCGTCATAGGCTGGAGCCCAGACCGTGTCACGGGCCCAATACTCGATGACGGCGTAGTCCTCCGGGCGCTTGACGTAATGCTCGACGGTCACGAGCGTGCCATAGCCCCCGCCGGCCACACGCTTGGCGGTGACCTCGCCGACGGGTGTCCGCACGCGCTCGTAGGTCACGGATTGGCCGTTCTCGGTGAGGGAGCGAGACTCGATTTGGACGTTCGGCGCATGGCTGGTCACGGCGGCGGTCCGGACGCACAGACCCAGGCCCAACTCACGGAGACGCCGCTCCCGCCAGCCCCGAGGAAGCATGCCGTGATAGATCGTGAAAGGAACCTGATCGACGGGCTGATCATGCAAGGCCGCGGCCACGCGCTCTCGAATCGTCATTGAATTACCTCCGACGGCCACCATCCGGATATGGCCGCCTATGGTAAGGCTTCCGCCGGCAGGTACAATCGCGACATGGCCGGAAAGGGACGCCCATTCGACGGACTGCTGAACCTGAACAAGCCTTCGGGCATCACCTCGGCCCGAGCGCTGGACCGCGTTCGACGGATCACCAATGTCCGCAAGTCGGGCCATAGCGGCACGCTCGACCCGATGGCCAGCGGCGTGTTGGTCATCTGCATGGGGCGTGGGACCAAGTTGACCGAGCGGCTCATGGACCAGCCGAAGGTCTACGCCGCCACGGCCCGTCTGGACGTCACCAGCGACACGTTCGACGCGGACGCCGAGGTCCGTGCCGTTCCTGTCGCGGAACCTCCGGACGAACACACGCTCGGAGCGGCGCTGCGTGAGTTCGAGGGTCGGGTCGAGCAAGTTCCTCCGATCTTCAGTGCGATCAAGATCGGCGGCCGGCCGGCCTACAAGCTGGCCCGTGAGAACGTGCCCGTCAGGCTCGAGGCTCGCGTCGTCAGCGTGTATTGGCTCTGCCTGTCGCGTTACGAGTGGCCGGAGGTCGATTTCGAGCTCTGCTGCGGGCGGGGGACGTACGTCCGCTCGATCGTCCGCGATCTGGGCGAACGGCTCGGCACTGGGGGATGCCTGACCCGGCTCGAGCGGCGCGCGGTCGGGCCTTGCCACGTCACTGGCGCGATCACGCTCGAGAAGCTTCGAGACACCCCGCTGGAGACGGCGGCCATCGACCTTCAAACGGCCCGGAAGCTGCTCGACGCCCCCCCAGTGATTCCGCCGCGACCCCAGACAACTTGAGGGCATTCTCGCCGAAAGTCCTTGACCCCGAGCTACTAGCCGTCCTATCAGGTACTGACGTAATGGCCTTCGATCCGACGGACCTAAACCCCTGCGCGGCGTATCAGGTGGGGCATGGACGATCGGACGGCGGGCCGTAATGCGGCGTCGCAAAGCCGGTTACGGTCACGAGGGTTCAGGTGGAAACGCCCGAGCCTCCCGCGTTCGGAAAGGAGAGCCATGCCTGCCCATGGCCCCGCGCGAGCAGCTTTCACGTTAATCGAACTCTTGGTCGTCGTGGCGATCATGGCGCTATTGCTGTCGATTTTGCTGCCGAGCCTGGCCCGAGCCAAGTCGCAGGCTCGGGAGGTCGCGTGCGCGACTAGCCTGCGGACGTGGGGACAGGGCTTCCATCTCTACGCGAACGATTACGGGGGCATCCTGCCCCATGCCGACGACCGAAGCCGGCACAAGGATCCCAACCTGCCCGACCCGGAGCATCCCGAGCACGAGTCGTGCTACATTGACGTCGTGCCGCCGCTTCTTCACATCCGCGCATGGCGGGATTTCTCAAAGGGATCCAAGCCGACGAACGGCATCTGGCAATGCCTCGACGCCAAGCCGCTTGCTGACTCGGTCCATGGCAGCAACTACAAGCCCTCGCTGGAGGGCTATCACAGCTACGCGATGAACTCGTACCTGGAGTACGACTTCGAGTTCGGCAGGCCCGACGACGTGCCGCCGTTTCCGAGCTTCCTGAAGTTGGATCTGTGCCAGGCGTCGGGCAAGACGCTACTGATGTTCGAACAGACATTGGACCCCACGCAGGGCTCGGGGCAGACCGGGGGTCACCGTGAGGCCGGACGCTTTCCGGCCGAGGACGCCCGCGCACTAAGCGAACGACACGCCCACGGGCGGAGCGGACTGGGTGCGAACGTCATCATGATCGACGGCCATCTCGAATGGCGCAGCGACCTGTGGGATGAGACGCTGGGCAGCCCGCGTATTCCCAGGCGCGGGGACCTGACGTGGTATCCGTACTGGCATTGGAAACTTACGGACGACTGAGTGTGTAAGCAGCCGTGTTCCCATGACAAAGGAGGAAGGGATGACTAGACGAAGGGCTTGGTATGTGGTGGCAGGCGCATTGGCAAGCGTGTGGGTGTCGGCGAGTCCCGCGCTGGCGGATCCGAACGTCGACACGTATGGCATCGACGTCGACGCCAAGCTGGACAGTCGGGACCCGACGTTCAACTGCGGCACGGATACGACGATGAAGATCGTGGTAAACGGCGATGATGAGTCTCTCGCACGGGCCGTCATTGAACTACCGGAGGAGATCTGGAACATTCCGTACTCGGTGACGAGCGTGAAGGTCTACGCCTATCTGTACTCGAACAAGACGTACGACCGCACGGTCCGCCTACACCCGCTGACGCGAGGGTTCCTGGAGGGCACCGGCGACGAGGTAGCCACTGGCGACGGGGCGACGTGGCTGACCTACGACGGCGTCAATGCCTGGACCACGCCGGGCGGCGACTATGACGCCGCAACTTACGTCGACCCCGTCGAGTCGGGCAATTGGTTCATCTGGGACATCACGTCGCTCTACGGCAACACCGACCTGCGCGACTATGGGGCGCTGCTTCGCACGGACAACGAATCGTTCGTCGGCGCGGACGACATGCCTCGGGCGCCCTTTACCAGCAGCGACGGCTCGTCGGCCGAGTGGCCCTACGTGGAAGTGACGTACTACGTCCCCGAGCCGGGCACGCTCGCCCTGTTCGGCCTCTTGGCGGGACTCGCCGTCAGACGACGGCGTCGGTAGGCTCGTTAGTGTTGGCATGAGAGAAGAGACGAAATCCATGGCTCACGACGTGGGCCGGGCCAAGGTCGTCCTTTGGTCCGGCCCACAGCATTCCGGCAAGACCACGGCCCTGGCTCGGCTCGTCGAGCGCGCCAGGGCCGAGGGGCACGTCGTTGCCGGCATCCTCGCACCGTCGAGATGGCAGGAGGGTCAGCTCGTCGGTTTCGACGTGGTGGACCTCGCCTCCGCGAAGCGCGCGGCGTTGGCGACGCGGGACGGAGACGGCCAGGAGCGTATCGGCTGTTTCGCCTTCGACTCGGCGGGGCTGGAGTTGGGGCGGGTGGCACTGGGAAGGTCCTCGACGGCTAGGGCCGACCTCGTCATCATCGACGAGTACGGCCCGCTCGAACTCGAGGGGGGTGGATGGAGGCGATGGGTCGACGGCCTCGTGCAGCGGTCAAGCGGCGTGGTCCTGCTTGTGGTTCGTCGTGATATCACCGAGACCGTGGCCGGCCTCTACGGCGTCCCTGGCGAACACATCATCGAGGTCAGCGACTCGGAGACTGCTATCGACAGGGCGCTGGCGATCCTCACCGAGGACTGATCGCGTCGCATCACGAGCGATCTCATCACTTCATAGAGGTCCGATGAAGGGGGTTGGCGCAGACTCCGTCATTCCCGCGCCGGGCGGACGTTTTTCTCGGGTGAGATTCAGTGATCCACAATGATGGCCACCATGGTCACGTCGTCCCGCGGCCATCGCTTGTTCGCCATGCGGTCGAGTTCGCGGTTGATCTGATCGAAGTGATCTTCGATGGGCCCCTGACCCAGGTTGGTGAACCACTCGGTCTCCTCGATTCGGTCACACCGTCGGTCCGAACCGCCCAGCAGAAGGGCCTCCAGCCCGTCGGTGAAGAAGATCAATGCATCGCCCGGCTCGAGGTTCTCGCGTCGCAGCTCGAAGTGGGCGTGATCGAACGCGCCGACCAGTTCGCCGGCACTGCGGATCTGTGTCGGGGGGCGTCCGGCTCGAATCAGGATCGGGTACGGCAACCCGCCCCGTGCCCAGGTGATGACGCGCTGCGTCTGATCGTAGACGGCGCAGCAAGCTGTTACGAACTGGCATTGCTCGAGATCGGCCTCCAGGAGCTCGTGATTCAACCGGTAGAGCATCTCGTCCGGCGGAATGATCCGGTAGCTCTTCTCCGAGATCTCCTTAGCCCGCCAGGCTCGCTTGACGAAGAGGGTTAGCAACGCGGCCGGCACGCCGTGTCCGGTGACGTCGGCGACCGAGATTCCCAGGTGCGTTTCGTCAAGGCGGGCGATGTCATAGATGTCGCCGCTGACGTAGTCGGCGGGGCGGTAGAGCGTTACGAATCGAACCCCGTCGCAAACGGGGGCGTGGTGGGGCAGGAAATCTCGCTGGACCTGGCTGGCCAGACGAAGCTGCTCATCCAAGTGCTGGGCCTCGCTGGCCATCTGCTGGCTGCGAGCCAGCATCTCGGCGGCCTCCTGCTTGATGTGACGCAGCGCAGCCCCGTACTCGCAGATGATCGTCAGCCGTGCCGTCAACTCGTCGGCCGTTGGGGCGATGACGAAGCTGATCGGCAGCTCGGGAGGGCGAACCGCCGCCGCCAGGCCGTTCAAGGGCCCCTCCGTCATGACCAGCGTTCCGCACGGGCGCTTGGCCAGCGACGCGAACACGCGCTCGATGTCGGGCCTGACCGCGCTCTGGTCGCCAGGGACCACGACCACGATTGCATCGGCATGGCTCTGAGGCGATTGCCGGCCAACGTCATTGAAGCGATGAAGGGAGAAGGCAGCGTGGGTCCGATCCAGGGCGGTGGCCAGGTTCGGAGGGACGGCTTCGGCGTTCAGAATGACCTGTACATGCGGCGAGTCCACGTGAGCCCCATAATCGGTCGCATCGTTGCCCCGGACGAGAGGAGATGCCGTATCCATCGTATAAACTCGTCATTGGCCGGGGCGTGCTTTAGAATGTGGCGACGGATAAGCTCAATAATCTGCCCCGACTCGCCTATGACGTTTCGTCGATCATCAGGCTAGTGGGGTGAGCTTCGGGTTTCGTTCGACTTGCGCTAAATCCAGGTGCGTGATGACCCTCAGCGGACAGATTGATCCAAGCATCGTACAGACAGTGACTTCCTTGCGTCGGGAGCTGCATGCCCATCCCGAGTTGGGCTTCGACCTGCCCGAGACGGCGGACCGGGTTCTGCGGCACTTAACGGACCTGCCGGGCCTGACGATCCGGCGGAACGTCGCGGGACACGGAATCGTTGCGACACTCAACGCCGAGAGGCCGGGACCGTGCATTGCGCTCCGGGCCGATATGGACGCCTTGCCCTTGGAAGAGGCCAATGACCTACCCTATCGCTCGACTTACGCGGGCCGGATGCACGCCTGCGGGCACGATGGGAACACGGCCTGTCTGGTCGGGGCGGCGATGGTTCTGTCGCGAATGGCCGAGGAACTGCGCGGCAAGGTCAAGTTCATCTTCCAGCCGGCCGAGGAGGGCGGGGGCGGCGG
>JAFGLZ010000015.1 GCA_016927755.1 Phycisphaerae bacterium | reverse complement strand
TGGGTCCTCGCCAAGAGCTGGCGAGACAATATCTGGTTCAAACGCATCGGACTCGACGTCTACAAGAGCGCGACCAAGGGCCACCGAATCGAGATGAGAGACGAGGTCGCCGGCTGGGACGACAACGCCGACTGGATCGAGCGGATCCGCAACTACCGCGCTAGGCCCATCGACGTCGAGATCCGAAGGACCTTCCCGGGAGACATCGTCTTTCGCAGCCGCCTCGACCCGAAGCTGTACGACTACCGAACGCCCCAGTTCGCGGCGCGCATCGAGCCGAGCCAGAAGAAGGAACTCACCTACCGCGTGACGACAAAGCAGGGATACAATAAGAAGCAGGACAAGGTCACGCTTGTCAAACAGCAGGATCGAGGCCAAGAATGAGATAGACCCTCCCTAAGACCGGAGGCCAACGAGTGACCAGGACGACACGAGGCGGACTCATCGTCGCGACCAGCACGTGCCTGGCCTGCGCGCTGGCAGGCCTCGGGTATTGGTCGCTCGCGCCCGCCCAGGCCGCCGCCGCCCCTGCCTTAACCGACCGCGTCCAAATCGACGGCGTCCCCCACATCCGCCAGAGGCCCGACTTCTGCGGTGAGGCCTGCATCGCCATGGTCCTCCGGAAGCTCGGCCACAAGGCCACGCAGGACGACGTCTTCAACCTCTCCGGCCTCGACCCCGCCCTCGGACGCGGCTGCATCACGCGCGAGATGGCCGCCGTCCTCGAGCGAATCGGCTTCAGGCCCGGCAAGGTCTGGCACAAGATCGACCCGAAACAGTCATCCGCTCAGATCGAGGCCCAGTGGCAGTCTCTTCTGGCCGACCTCCGCCGAGGCATCCCGACCGTCGTCTGCATGCGATATGACGACAGGCCGGGAGCGACCGAGCACTTCAGACTCATCCTCGGCTACGACGCCCCGTCCGACAAAATCATCTACCACGAACCCGCCGAGACCGACGGCGCCTACTGGCGGATGAAACGCGATCGCTTCCTCGACCTCTGGCCGCTGGAGTACAGCAAGAGCGAATGGCTCCTCATACGCATGCGAATGGACCCCGGCAAGATCTCGCTCCCCAAACGCCCCGACGGGTTCACCAACGCCGACTTCGCCCAGCACGTTCGCGACCTCAGGCCGAGAGTCCCACAAGGCTTCGCCGTCGTCGTACAGCCGCCCTTCGTCGTCATCGGCGACGAGCCGCCCCGAACCGTCAAGGCCCGATCCGATCAGACCGTCAAGTGGTTCGTCGATCGCATCCGCCAGCTCTACTTCAAGAAGGACCCGCCCGCGATCTACGACATCTGGCTCTTCAAGGACGACAAGAGCTACCGTAAACACACCAAGCAGATCTTCAACGACGAGCCCGACACGCCCTTCGGCTACTTCTCCCACCACCACGGCGCACTGGTCATGAACATCGCCACCGGCGGCGGGACGCTCTGCCACGAGATCGTCCACGCCTTCATGCCGTCGAACTTCCCCGAATGTCCCGCCTGGTTCAACGAAGGACTGGCCTCGCTCTACGAGCAGTGCGCCGCCCGGAACGGGCGAGTCTGGGGCCTGACAAACTGGAGACTGGCCGGGCTGCAGGAGGCCATCCGCGCCAAGACGCTGCCTCCCTTCAAGCAGCTCCTCACCACCACCACCGACCAGTTCTACGGTATGAGCAAGGGCGACAGCTACGCCCAAGCCCGATACCTCTGCTACTACCTTCAAACCGAGGGACTGCTCACGGAGTATTATGAGGCCTTCCGCAAGCACGCCAAGACCGACCCCTCCGGCTATAAGACGCTAGAGCGGATTCTATCCCTCCAGTCCGAAGACGAGATGCGAACCTTCCAGCAGAAATGGCACAAGTGGGTCCTCGACCTGCGATTCCCGTAACGCAGCCTTTCAGCCCGCACCAGTCCGGGGCCCCATCGCTTCAGCGGTGGGGAACTCGAATCCTCCAGGCCCGAGGCATCAACCACCACCTCACACTCACCCCGCGCTCGCCTCCGACCGCGATACGAGCAGCCTCGCCGCCGCGGTGTCCGCAATGATCTTGTCGAGCGGCTCCGTCATGTGCCACAGAGCAAACGCCTCCCTCTCACCGTGCCCCCTGAAGACCATCTTGGACCGCAGCCAAGCGCCGAGCACCTCACCGAGCGCCACATACCGACCCGAAAACACGATCGCGTCGACGCCCCCGATCGCCGCGATCCCCGCCCCGCAAGCCTGCAGGATCCGATACTGAATAATGTCCCGCGCGAGCCGCAAATCCTCGTCGCCGCTCGACTCGAAGATCTCCGGCAAGCGGGTGGGACGCCCGAGCAGGCCGATTAGGCCGCTCTGTTGGGTCAGCATCATGTTGATCTGCTCGGGTCCCCAGCCCTTGAGCCGTGCCAGAATCAGGGCGATGTTCGGATCGATCTGGCCGCAGGTCGTCTCGCCCGGAATGCCCTCGAGCGGCGTGGCGCCGCTGGTAACCATCATCGCCCGCCCACCCAGAATCGCCGCCACCTCGCACTGCGGCTCCAGACACACCGAAAGCACGCGCCGGCCACCCGACGCGGACGCCCGATGCCCATCCCTCGCCACGGACCGCCAGGCCGCCTCGTGAAACAACCCGTGATAGCCGTACCGCCGCGGCCCCAACGACGTCATCGCGCTGCCGTCGATCGCGTAGAGGTGCTCCCGCGGCGGAAGGTCCGCGAAGAACGCCGTTTCGAAAGTCAGCACGATCGGAACTCCCGAGGCAACCCGCCCGCAACCGCGGATCAGCTCAACTGCCGCCGGAACGTGTAGCGGCGCCTGTCCAACCAGCGCCTCCAGACGACGGACGACGTCCGCCGTCACGATCTCCGACCCACGAAAAGCCGATCCGCCATAGGTCGCGCGAATCGCGATCGCGTCGATGCCCGTCGAAACACCTCCCTCATCGCACGCCCTCGATGCCTCGTCCAAAACCGCACCGAGCCCCGCGAAGCCGCCATCAAGCTCCGCATAGCTCACCACCTTGCTCGCCAGCACGCACTCCCCGCGGGACGACAAGGCGTACTCCAGGTTTCGTCGACCTGGCTTCAAGACCAAGACATTCACACCGCAACTCCGATTCCGCCCGTCATACCGCCAATGAACTCATCACGGGGCGGCCCATCGCCACCGTAGCACGGGCATCTTGCCCGTGACTTCTCCGTAACGCAGGCATCCTTGCCTGCCTTCCTGCGTGCGCGGGTGCCCCATCGCTTCAGCGGTGGGGAACTCGAATTCCCCCACTGGGGTCCTACGCGGCGTTCAACACCATCGCGTACGTCTGCCGAGCGATCGCCAACTCCTCGTTCGTCAGGATCGCCAGAATGCGAACCGCACTGTCCTCCTCCGCCACGTCGGCCGGCAGCGACGTCGCGCCGCGATTCGCCTCGGCGTCGATCCGCAAACCGAACATCTCCATATCCGCGCACACCGCCCACCGAACCGCCGGCACCGTCTCACCGATCGTGTCCGTGAAGATCACCGCATCCGCCTGACCCACCACCGCCAGATACGACCCGAGGTACTTGCGGATTCGCCACGTGTACGCCTGCGCCGTGTCCCGCAGCCGACGATCCTGCCCCGGCTCGTCCGCCCGCGCCAGAACGTCTCGGATGTCCGCCGACACCCCCGACATCCCCAGCACCCCGCTCCGCTTGTTCAGCATCCTCTCGACCGCGTCCGCGTCGCCGTCGGCCAGCGCGAGCAGATGCAGGATGACCGCCGCGTCGACGTCGCCGCACCGCGTGCTCATCATCAAGCCCTGTAGCGGCGAAAAACCCATCGTGTTGTCGACCGACCGGCCCCCGACAATCGCGCACAGGCTCGCCCCCCCGCTACCCAGGTGACAGCTCACCGCGTTGAGCCGCTCCAGTGGCTTGCCGAGAAACTTGGCCGCCTCCTCCGCCACGTATCGGTGGCTCGTGCCGTGGAAGCCGTACTTGCGCAAACCCATCTCCGCCGTCAACGATTTCGGAATCGGATACGTGTAGGCGTAGTCCGGGATCGTCGAATGATACGCCGTGTCGAACACGATCGTCTGCGGCAGCTCCGGATACAACGACGCACTCGCATCCAGCAGGTTGATCGCCGGCGGATTGTGCAGCGGCGCCAGGTCGGCCACCTTCTTCAACCGGCCCATCACCCCCTGATCGACGACCGCGTGATCGCAGAAGAGCGTCCCGCCGTGAACCATGCGATGACCCAACGCCTCAGGCCTCAGCCGCGCATCCGCGTTGAGCAGCTTCATGACCTCCCCGAACGCGGCCGCGTGATCCCCCATGTCGACGGTGACGATCTCAGCCTGGCCCCCAACGCGGTGCAGGATCCGAGCGGGCTCCGCCGTCTTCGGTCCGACGCGCTGCGCCTCACCCCCCGCCAGCTCCACCTCGCCCGGCATCTCGATCAGCCGATACTTCAGCGAGCTGCTCCCGCAGTTGAACACCAGAACCTTCATGACGTCACTTCCTCAGCCGAGACCGCGCATCGCTCGCACGATCCCGTAGCATGGGCATCTTGCCCATGGCCTCTCACACGCGAGAGCCGTTCAATGCCGTTCCGCCCCCTTCCCCCACAAACGCCTCAAATCTCGTCGCAAGTCCATCCACACACCGGCACGCCGATCAGCCCGTGAACCATCGCCGTCGTCCCATAGACCCCCTCGACGATCTTCGCCGTCTCGACGTACTCGTTCGCCGTGTGCACGTGATCCTCGTCGCCAGGCCCGTAGCCGATCGTCGGAATCCCGTACTCGCCGACCAACACGCCGCCGGCCGTGCCCATGCCCAGCCGCCCTAGCTGCCACTTGCCCGGACGGACCTCACACCCCGCCGCCGCCAACGACTGACGCGCGCGCTCCATCAGCGGGTGGAACGGATCCGTCGACCACGAATGCGTCACGCGTCGAACCACCGTCTGCTGGCCCGTGTACAGCCGCTGGCTCACCTGCCGAACCGCCACGTCGACCGCCACCGTCCCCGACGCCGCCGTCGCCAAGGACGCCGTCCGCTTCACCTGACTCAGCACGTCGCTCACGTCCTCATCCGCGCCCATGCGCCGATCCAGGACGATCGTCGCCCTCCGGGTGCCCGTGCGGTCCTCGAACCGCGGGGGTTGAGCCGACACCGCCTGGCGAACGCGCTGCCGCCCCTCGACCCGGTGCGACGAATCGATGTCGTTGAAGATCGCCTGCGCCGCGTCGTCCACGTGGAACGGGTTCGCCCCTTCGACCGAAATCTCCAGCGTCAGCCACCCGTCGTGACCGTAGTACAGCCCCAGCCCCGTCGGCTCCCCGAGGATCGCGTAGCTCGGCTTCAGCTCGAGGTCCGGCAGCGTCTTCTCGATCAGCCCGCGTACCCCCACGTTCCCGCCGTCCTCCTCGGCCACGGTCGCCGCAACCACCAAATTCCCCCGCAGCGGCAGCAGGCTCCGTTTCAACAGCGCCGCCGTATAGAGCAGCCCCGCCAACCCGCCCTTGCAGTCGCCCGCGCCGAGCCCGTACAGCTTGCCGTCCTCGATCCGACCGCTGTGCACCGGCTCCGCCCACGCCGATGCCTCCCCCGGAGGCATCGTGTCCATGTGGCAGTTCAACAGAAGCGTCGGCGTGTCCTGCCGGCCGAACAGAATCCCCACCACGTTCCCGAACTCGTCTCGCACGACGCGATCGAATCCGATCGCGTTCATCTCCCGCTCTACCAGCGTGGCCACGTCACCCTCGGCGTAGCTCAGGCTGGGCGTGCGAACGAGCCTCTGCGCAAAGCCGATGACCTCGTCCTTGAGTCCGCCCGTCTTGGCCCGTAACATGTCGTACATGGTTGCTCTCCCTGAATGCGGAGCGTTTCCGAATCCGCCCACCTCTTGATGGGCAAGGGACGTGCCACAAGAAAGCTATGACCGTAACATTTACGGCAACATACGATTAAGTTCATGTATCCCCGGTTGACAAATCAGAAAGGATACTTCATAATGAAATATGGTGTTTCATAGTGAAGGATGACGCATGAAGGCAGAGGATCTCGAGCTGGAGGAGCTGGTCGACTTTCGAGACGGCGCCCTGAGCCTGCACGGGCGGCGACTGGTCCTCCACTCGCTCCACGCCATGGCCCAGTCCCGAAAGGACCTCGTCGAAATGGTCGGACTGGAGCAGGCCCGCCGTATCCTCACGCGATCCGGCTACTTCTGGGGAAACGCCGACGCCGCCGCCATGAAACGCATCTTCAAATGGCAAAGCCTCTCCGAGTGGCTCCTCGCCGGTCCGCGAATGCACGCCCTCCAGGGTGCCGCAAAGGTTGTCGTGAGGTCCTTGGAGATCGACGAAGCCGCCGGCCATTTCAAAATGGAGGTCACCTGGCGACAGTCCGGCGAGGCCGAGGAGCACCTCATCGAATTCGGCAAGTCCGATAACCCGATCTGCTGGACGCTCGCGGGATACGCCAGCGGATACGCCACCTTCTGCCTGGGCAAGGACATCTACTTCATCGAGCAAAAATGCCGCGGCATGGGCGATCGCGTCTGCACCGCCATCGGGCAGGACGCCGCCTCCTGGGGCGACGAACTCGCGCCTCATCTCACCTACTACCAGGCCGACGACATCCAAGGAAAGGTCAAGACGCTCACCGTCGAGCTCCGCAAGAAGACGCAGGAGTTGGCCAAGCACCGAGAGCGAATCAACCTCCTCGAACGAAAGTCCGGAACGCCCTTCGTCGAGGTCCGCAGCGAATCGTTCAGTCGCGTCATCGACATGGCCAACCGCGTCGCCCCCTTCGACTCGTCCGTGCTCATCACCGGCGAGACCGGCGTCGGCAAGGAAGTCCTCGCGCGCTACATCCATCGCCTCAGCGACCGCGCCGCCAACCCCGTCGTCGCCGTCAACTGCGGCGCCCTGCCCGAGACCCTCCTCGAGAGCGAGCTCTTCGGCCACAAGGCCGGCTCCTTCACGGGCGCCACGCACGACCGCGTCGGACTCTTCGAGCAGGCCGCAAAGGGCACCATCTTCCTCGACGAGATCGGCGACGTCTCAGCCGGCACGCAGCTCAAGCTCCTCCGCGTGCTCCAGGAACGCGAGATCATGCGCGTCGGCGAATCCCTGCCGCGCAAGATCGACGTCCGCGTCATCGCCGCGACGAACAAGAATCTCGCCGAGCTGGCCCGCCAGGGACGATTCAGAGAGGACCTCTACTACCGCCTCGGCGTCATCGAGATCGAGGTGCCGCCCCTCCGCGATCGAATCGAGGACATCCTGCCGCTGGTGCGGTACTTCGTCGGCAAGCTGGCCGAGCGCCTCAAGCTGCCCGACCTCCGCCTCGATTCCACCTGCCTCGACTACCTGCAGGCCTACCACTGGCCCGGCAACGTGCGGGAGCTGGAAAACGCCATCGAGCGGGCCGCCGTCCTCTGCAAGGACGCCGTCATCCGCCCCGAGGACTTCTCCAGCCACATCGTCCACCCCCAGTATCACCCCCGCGCCGAGGGCGACCCCTTGCGCCGATCGCTCGCGGAGATCGAGCAGGAGCACATCGAGATGATCATGGAGCTGACCGGCGGAAACCGCACGCGAGCGGCCGAGATCCTCAAGATCAGCCCGACCACCCTATGGCGCAAGCTCAAGCAGTATGAACGACAATAGAGCGACATCAAGTTCGACAAGGAGACCAAGATGAATCACGGATTCACCCGGCGAGATTGGATGCGAGCCCTCGGCGGCTCGGGCCTCGGAGCCGGCCTGGGCATCCTAACCACGCCGCAAGACGTCCGGGCCGACGCCATGGGAAACGGACCCGCCGCGAAGATCGTCGACGGCAAAGTCATCCAACCCCAGCGCGAGCTAGCCGTCTTGCACCGCGCGCAAGTCCTCGTCGTCGGCGGAGGACCCGCCGGCGTTAGCGCCGCCGTCGCCGCCGCTCGCTGCGGCGTCAAGGTCGCTCTCGTCGAACGCTACGGCCACTTCGGCGGACTCTGGACCGGCGGACTCGTCCTCCTCGTCATCGGACACCTCGCAGACGGCAAGACCCAGGTCAGTCAAGGCATCGGCGAGGAGATGATGAAGCGGCTCGAGAAGCTCGATCGCGGCATCTGCGACCGCGGACCCGGAAAGAACCCCACCGTCGACGCCGAGGCCCTCAAGTACGTCATGGTCGAAATGGTCACCGAGGCCGGCATCGACGTCTTCCTCCACTGCTGGGGCGTCGACGCCATCATGGACGGCAACATCGTCAAGGGCGCCGTCTTCGAGAGCAAGTCCGGCCGGCAGGCCATCCTCGCCGATGTCGTCGTCGACGCCACCGGCGACGGGGACGTCTGCGGCGCGGCCGGTGCCGAGCACGAGCAGCGCGTCTACCACATCGGCCTGCCCTGCCGAATCGGAAACCTCGATCGCGTCGACCGATCCAAGGCGCCCAAGAAGCCCCCGCAAGGGCTCGGGCACCACACCCCCATCGAAGGCGTCAACTGGGTCAACATGCACGGCCCCGACGCCAACGGGCTCGACGTCAAGGACCTGTCCCGCCTCGAGCTCGCGCACCGCAAGCAGATCTGGAAGCAGGTCCAGAAGATCCGACAGACCCCCGGCTACGAGCAGGTCTACCTCATGGAGACCGCCCCCCAGCTCGGCGTCCGCATCACCCGAGTCCTCAAGGGCGTCGGATCCATCACTCACACCGACCACAAGGTCGGCAAGACATTCCCCGACGTCGTCGCCGTGGGCGGCGTGACCTCCGGCGACGGCGCAAGGCTCGGCTGCAACGGTCCGTGGCAGGTCCCCTACGGCGCACTCCTGCCCAGGAACGTCGAGAACCTCCTGGCTGGCGGACGCTGCATCTCCTTCGATCGCAAGATGACCGACGTCGTCCGCCTGATCCCGAACTGCTTCACCACCGGCCACGCCGCCGGAGTCGCCGCCGCCGTCTCCGCAAAAGACCGCTGCCGACCCCGCGACGTCGAAATCGCAAAGGTCCAACGAGTCCTCCGAGAGCAAGGAGCCTATCTGGGCTAGCCGACTGTCTTGGGAGATGACTGGGCGATGCAGAAGGGGTGGCCCGTCGCTTCAGAGGCGGGGGACACGAATTCGATGAAAAACGCGCGCCCCCAACCGAAAGGCCCCAAGTGACCACCAATCGTTGGCGACGCCAGATCCTCAGATGCGCCTTCCTCGCCGCCGCCGTCTTGCTCGCCGCGCCCCTCCTCCCTTACGCCACCAGCCCCTACGTCTCCGCCGCCAGCCCCTTCGTCGCCATCTCCGCCGCCGTCGCCGCCAGAACCGTCTCCGTCATGACGCTCGTCGCCCTGCCCTTCCTGTTCGCCGCCCTCCTCTGGCGCAGGTGGTTCTGTCGATATACCTGCCCCCTCGGCCTAATCCTGGAGCAGCCCGGCCGACTCAGATCCCCCCGACCGTCACGCCTGGCAAAGTGGCCACGGATCGGACTGTGGATCCTCCTGATCACCCTCGCCGGCAGCGCCCTCGGCTACCCCCTGCTCCTCTGGACCGACCCGCTCGCCATCGTCACCAGCATCGTCGGCCTGCCCTGGCAACCCTCGCGCGCCGCCACGATCATCGTGGGCATCGTCGCCGCCGCCATCCTGATCCTCAGCGCCGCCGTCCCCGGCGCATGGTGCGCCAGGATCTGCCCCCTCGGCGCAATGCAGGACCTCCTGGCAACGCTCCGACGACGCATCAGACGCAATCGCAACCAACCCACGCCAGCCGACCCCGAGTCCGGACTGGCCGTCCCGCGCCGATCCATCCTCGCCCTGCCGATCGGCGCCGCCTGGGCCGCCCTCGCGCTCCGACAACCCAACGCCAACACAAACAACCCCCTGCGCCCCCCAGGTGCCCTCCCCGACCCGCGCTTCGCCGGCCTGTGCATCCGATGCGGCAACTGCATTCGAGCCTGTCCCGAGCGAATCCTCACCCCCGACCTCGACGGCCGCCGCATCGCCTCGCTCCTCACCCCAACGGTAAGCTTCACCGCAGGCTACTGTGCCAAACCGTGCGTCGCCTGCGCCGAAGTCTGCCCCAGCGGCGCAATCCCCCCGCTATCCCCCGACAACAAGGTCCGCGCCACGATCGGCCTGCCCGTGATCGACCACGAACAGTGCATCCTCAACGCCACCGAGTGCCGCCGCTGCATCGCCGCCTGCCCCTACGAAGCCCTGAGCACGCGATGGGACGAAGAAACCTACCAGGCCGTCCTCGCAATCGACATGGCCAAATGCCCCGGATGCGGCGCCTGCCAGCTCGTCTGCCCCACATCCCCAAAGTCCATCGTCATCCAACCACCCCCCAGCAGATCTGGAACGATTCCTCTTCAGCCCCCGTATGGGGGCGAGGGAGTGTAGCCCAGGGCGACGGAAGCGTTGCCCCGCGCTTCGATGTCCTCATGCGATACCGATGCCTGCAAGACGCGAAACGCACAACGTCTATCCGCCCCGCGCCATGCCCAATCGTCACGGCTTCGCTAGCACCGTAACCCGCCAATCCGAGTTCTCAGACGTCGTGGGGTTGAAGCACACCAGATAACCCTCGGTGAATCGGATGAAGTCATCGTAGTCCTCCACGGGCCTCATCACCGAACCCGACGCCTGACGGTGAAAGCCCACGCGCCGGGGATGCCTCGGGTCCGCGACGTCATACAGAATCCCGACGTACCCCGAGCCGTCCGAGCTAGCGCCTACCTGAAGGATCAAATCCCTCCCCACCATCAGCGGCGGCGACGTGAATCTGTTGAACAGCGCCATGGAAAGCGGCGACCGCATATAGGACCCCAGGAGGTGCAGATCCGACGTCCGCACCGTCGGCCGTTCGAAGACTCGAACGCCTCGGTTGTCGAAAACGTAAGCGGCCTCACCACCCCCCATCAACGATGGCTCCCCGCCCAAAAACCTCTCCGTGGCTGGCAGCATCGCGCTAAGCGTCCGATCCAGCTTGATCCGCGCCGGCTGACTCGTAGTGTCCCCCGCTTCAGCCCACGTCTCCGGATGGTCTGCGTCCAGCCGGGCCACGCAAGTACCCCGCCAACCGTCCAGCAACTCGAGTGACCGACCCCTCAGTCGAAGCCTGTCCACGAAGCTCGGAAGCCGGAAATGATACCTCGGCTTGGCCTCCACACCGTCCGCCCAGTCGAAAACCTGCAGATGCCGCGGCGCGTTCACTCGCGCGCTAGAATCGTAGTTTCCCCCGGCGTCGACAACGCTCACTTCCCCCAACCTCAGAATGAAGAGACGATCATCGGTATAGGCATAGCCCCTCCCGCTGGAGATCCCCAGCCCCTGTCCAGCGGATATCGAGATCTCATCGTGCCGCACCGGCTCCATCCGGTTCGCATCCTGCATCGTGTACCGTGTTCGCCAGTATGTGGTGAGACGGTAGTATTCTGAGCGTCTCCTCGACCGGCTCGAAGTTGGGGCGTCTGCCGAAGAGGCCGTCGCGGTTGCACCTGCCTCTCGACCCACTCGACCAGAACTGTAGTTGGCCGTGCCGAACGCCACCAGATCCCCGCAACCTGGCTCCGATCGGATCTCCTCCAAGCTCACACCACGAAGCATTAGCCTGGCATCCTGACACTCATCGACGGCCGTGCCCGCAGCAAACGGAAACGAAACGACTCGTTGGTCGACGATTCGACCTGCCCCGTCCACGTCAAATTGAACTGCGGCGAAACCAACCCTCGTCACCGGACTCGGAATCAGCCCTGCGTAGAACCGATTCCCACGTTGCGCCACCGTCAGACCCCATGTCGGCTGCTCTAGCCAGGCCTCCTTCCGTCCGACGACCATCTGGTCGCAAACCCTTAGCGAGTTCCCCACCTCCCCCATCGCCATCACAAACAAACCGATGACAACGACCGCCACCAGCCACGCCAGTTGCTTGAAGCCCACGCGCACCGATCGCTCCCGCGTCGCCGCAGCCAACGACCCCAGCGCACAACCGGCGATTACCAACCCCACCGCCGTCGAGAAGACGCTGCCCAGCGCCGCCCCCTCCGAAACCGCAAGGTCCCAACCCGGATGGATCGAAACGAGCCGATTCGATAGCAGCGGCGCAACCCCCCAGATCAACAGGACCAGCGACGACAACAACACGCTGGCCAGCATCTGTCGCGTCACCACAGCGGCCGTGAATGCCAGCATGTAGGCGCAACCGATCACGCAAGCGACCACGATCGCCGCCGACTTCGGCAGATTCATCTCCCGAACGGGCACCACCGAAGCCGTTTGGGGAGCGTTACGGCATACCTCATACCAGACCAAGTCCCACAGACCGGCCACCGCGAGCACCAGGCCAACCGCTAGAATCCCCGCCAGCAGCTTGGCCACAATGATGCTCCGACGACCTACCGGCTGCGCCGTCAGAAAACGCTCCTCCTGCCTGCCCCAGTCCCGACACACCGTGTGCGCGCCCACGATCGCCGCGTACAACCAGCCGAAGCCGATGATCATCACCCAGCACCCGCCGCAGCGGATCTTCTCGCCCGGATCGATCAAGGCATAGAGCACGTCAAGCAAGGCCGGCAAGGCCCAGAAGATCGCAAGCCCCGCGATCACCACCCCCGCCGATTCCCGAAGCTCCTTGACCAGAAGGTTCACCACCGACAGAAGCCCGACCGGACGCCTGAAGCCCCCGGAACGAACGATACGAGATGGTGCTGTGCCAATAGCCGTCATGACTTCGCCGCCCTCCCCGCCCATCGGCGAAACAGCCAGAGAAGCACGAACACCCAGATGAATACGTATAGGGGAACGAGAACCGGCCCGAGCAACGCCGCGACCGGGTGCACTGCCAAGAGCAGCGGCGTCAACGGATTGATTACCGACGGCAGCCAGATCCACTGCCGACGAAACACCAGCACGCCTACCTGAAGCAGCCACAGATGAGCCACGATGATCAGGAAGACGCCCCCCAACCCCGCCGTGAACTCGTTCCGAGCGCGCGTCAGGATCAGGAACATCGGCGTGTACAAACAGAGCATCGACCCCGTCGCCGCAACGGCCAGCCAGGCCACCCACGCCAACGGACTGACCTGCGACAGCGCCTGAAGAAACGCCTCGGCGGATTCGGCCGAGGCAAGCTTGTACAGCCACGGACCGTAGTCCTGATACAAGTTGGCCGCCGGCTGGCGCGACCAGATCGCCCAGAGACCCGCCACCGTCGCGATCACGAACATCCCCACGAGCTGCGCCGCCCCAACCGCCCACTTCGTCAGGAGAACGTCCGCCCGAGTCACCGGCTGCGCGACCAGGAACTCCCACGTCCGGTCCGCTCGCTCCGACGCCACCGACCCCATCGCCAGAAAGATCACCATCAAGCACCCGACCGGCCAGTAGATCAGCAGCGCCGCCTCTCCGTACGGAATGATCTGCGCCCGCAGCAGCCCCGCCAGCAGCGCCGTCATCACGATCGTCGCCAGGAAGAACCGCCACCGCTGCTCACGCCACTCCTTGCCGAACATCGCGCGGCGGATCTTCCGGCGCTGCACGCGTTCCGCCCGAACGATGTCGGCAACGCTCACGCTAGGCATCCGCCACCTCCCGACGCCCGATCACGTATGCCTCGAAGATCTCGTCCAGATTCAGATCCACGACCCGCGGCTCGCACCGGCTCATCGCCGCGATCGCCGCCCGACCCGCCACCGCGTCCTCCACCGTCACCGCCCACCGCCCGTTGCGAGCGTCCACGTCCAACAAGCCCGGCACCTCCCCGACCGCCGCACCCTCCTTCGGCTCGATCACCACCCGCTTGACCGAATCCCGTAGCGCGTCCACCGACGCCGCCTTGACGATCCGCCCCTCGTGCAGAATCGCAACGTGGTCGCAGATCGGCTCGATCTCGTACAGCAAATGCGACGAGAAGAACACCGTCACCCCCGCCGACTGCAAATGACCGATCACGTCACGCAGGAAATCCCGCCGCGCGATCGGGTCCAGCCCCAGCGTCGGATCGTCCAGGATCACCAGCCGCGGACGATGCGCCAGCGCCAGCAGCAGCGCCAGCCGGCTCGTCTGACCCTTCGACAGGTTGCCCACCCTCTGCCCCGCATCGAGCTTCATCTGCTCGCGCAGCTCCCCGGCATAGGCGTAGTCCCACGTCGGATAGAAGTTCGCCACCCAGTCGATCAACCGCCCCACTCGCATCCACCCGTACATCGTCTGGTTCTCGGCCATGTACCCGATGTCGCGCCGAATCTGAATCGCATCCTTTGCCGGATCCAGCCCCGCCACGCGACATCGTCCACCGTCCGAACGGATCAGCCCCAACAGCAAACGGATCAACGTCGTCTTGCCCGCCCCGTTCACGCCGAGGAACCCAAAGATCGAGCCCGCCGGCACGTCGAGATCCACACGCCGCAAGACCTCCGTCTTGCCGAACCGCTTGGCCAGACCCTCGACGTGGATGTCGCCGGGCGCGTCGTCCCGGCCGCCGGAGGTATCGCCTGGTTCGTCAGCCATTCGACCCGCCTCCCTTCCGCACCGCGTCGATCTCCCGGTCCAACAGCTCGTGCAGCTCCTCCCGCTCGATTTCGAAGTGCACCGCCTGCGCTGCGGCCCGCGCCAGAATCCCCGAGACCTGCCGCACCCGCTCGGACTTCTTCAGCGCCGGCGGAGCGTCCTGCACGAACGTCCCGTCCCCCTGCTTTCGGCTCAGCAACTGCTCCGACGCAAGAATGTTGTACGCCTTCAGCACCGTGTTCTGGTTCACAGGCAACTGCCGCGCCAAATCCCGCACGCTCGGCAGCCGATCCCCCGCGCGCAACTGACCGCTGGCGATCTGATACTTGATCTGATCGACGATCTGCCGATACACCGGCACGCCCGAACTGGATTCGATCCGCAAGAACATGACTGTTATATACAACTATAACACCATAACGCCGCTCAAGCAAACCAATCTCCCCGAAAAAGGTGTCAGGAACGAATGGCACTGCCGTCGGTTTTGGGCCCTTGAGCGCACGATTTCCAACGACGCACGACGCGAGTTTTGGAATCGTTGTCTTGGGTTAGCGTCTTGCATCCGGCATGAGCGGATGCGATCATGTTTGTGGCCCTCCTTGGCTTGGTTGCTCGACGAAGCCAGGGAGGGTTTTGTCATGGGTACGCTAGCCACTCGTCGAACGGGTCACAAGAACGAATTTGACGTGGTCGCCAAACCGTTTGCCCAGGACCAAGGGCTGCGCTTTGCCGACGTCCTGGACGCCGAGTCGATCGAGCGGGTCTTTCCCCAAGAGAACGCCTTGTTCGCCCAGGACGACCTCTTCTCGACCCCCACCGTGCTCTGGGCCTTTCTCGCTCAAACGTTGCGTGATGGGAAGGGAGCCGCGTGCGAGGTGACGGGCAGTCGGGGCGGAGAGTCGGTTGCGGGTCATGCTTATGTGGAGTTGACGAACTATCCTCGGTAGGGGTAGCGAGTGAGGGGGTCAGACACCTTCTTTCGCGCCGGCTTTGCCGCGCTGCGCCGACACCGAAAAGGGTGTCAGACCCCAACGGAGAGGGAGGGATTCGAACCCCCGAGACGCAAAGCGCCTAGCGGTTTTCAAGACCGCCGCCTTCAGCCACTCGGCCACCTCTCCGGTATGTTATCGGACGTGCGTCTCGCCGACGGCGGGGCGCACGTGTCCGCGATTGTTGATCTTACAGGCGGCTTGGGACGCGTTCAATGGCGTCTGTTGGTTCGACGGCTTGTGGGGTCGGCGTGGCGGGCTGGTGTGGTCGGGGCGAATGGGTACAATATCGCCATGGCCAAGAAGATCGACGTCCCTGAGGGTCTGTGGCAGCGGTGTCCGGCTTGCGAGCAAACCGTGTACCAGAAGGACGTGGAGGACCAGTTCCACGTCTGTCCGCAGTGCGGGTTCCACCATCGGATTAGCGCTCGCGAGCGTGTCCGGCAGTTGAGCGATCCGGAGACGTTCGAGGAGTTCGCGGGGGACCTGGTGAGCACGGACCCGCTGAAGTTCGAGTGGGATCCGGGCGACGGGAAGGTAACGTACCGGGATCGGCTGCAGCAGATGACGGCGGACACGGGGGAGCCGGAGGCGATGATCGTCGGCAAGGCGTTCATCCGCGGTCGGTCGGTGGTGCTGGGGGCAATGGACCCGTTCTTCATCATGGGCTCGATGGGGGCGGTGACGGGCGAGAAGGTCGTGCTGGCGGTCGAGCGGGCGACGGAGGAGGACCTTCCGCTGGTTCTCGTCACGGCCAGCGGCGGGGCCCGGATGCACGAGGGGATGGTGTCGCTGATGCAGATGGCGCGGACATCGGCGGCGCTGGCGCGGTTCGACGAGTCGGGCGGGCTTTACATCGTCGTGATGACCGACCCGACGACGGCGGGGGTGGCGGCGAGCTTTGCCTTTCTGGGCGATTTCATCCTGGCCGAGCCGGGCGCGCTGATCGGTTTCGCCGGACCGAGAGTGATCTGGAACACCATTCGAGCGGAGCTTCCGGAGGGCTTTCAGCGATCCGAGTTCATGCTCGACCACGGGTTCATCGACCGGGTGGTGGCCCGCAAGAACCTCCGGAGCGAGATCGCGCGGATCATCGATTACTGCGGCAAGTAGCGGTTTTCCCACATCCGAGGGAGGTGCGTCATGGCCCGCGTTGCGGGGATGCTGGCTCTCCTTGTGCTGCCCGTGGCGGCGAGCGAACCCGAGTCGAGGACCGTCTCGTACAAGACGCCGGACGGCGTGGAGATCGTGGCGGACTACTATGCGCCGAAGTCCAAGCGTCAGGGCGGCGCTCCGGTCGTGATTCTGCTGCATCAGTACCCATCGACGCGGTCGAGTTGGAGGCCGCTGGCGCCGCTGTTTCACGAGGCGGGTTACGCGGTGCTGGCGCCGGATCTGCGCGGGCACGGCGACAGCGTCAAACCCGAGGGCATGAAGCTGGCGCAGGGCAAGGAGTCGCGGAGCCCGAAGCACTATCGCGAGGCGTACCAAGACGTGTTCGGGGCGTACGAGTGGCTTCGGACGCGTAAGGAGGTCGACCTATCCCGGCTGGCGATCGTGGGGGCCAGCATCGGGACGAGCGTGGCGATCGACTACGCGGCGCGTGATCCGAGCGTGGACGTCGTGGTATGTCTTTCACCGGGGCCGGAGTACTTCGGGGTCGATTCGAGGCGGCACATCGCCAAGTACGGCGACCGGCCGATTCTGCTGATATCGCCGGACAATGAGCGTGATCGGAGCGAAGCGCTTGGCGCGATCGACAAGGCCGCGACGGTGAAGATCATCAAGGACAGCGATCAGCACGGGACGTTCATGTTCGGCAAGGTTCCGGGGATCGAGAAGACGGTCTTCGAGTTCGTGCACAAGCACATCGGGGGGCCGGCGGAGAATCCGGTCGTGGCCAGCTTGAAGTCGGACAAGTATCACCAGCCGATGTGTCGGTATGCGACGCCTGATCCGGGGAATCGGTACGCGGTTCGCCAGGAGAATCTTCGGGTGTTTTCGTCGGCGGGTGAGGCGGCGGCTCGGGGGTACAAGCCCTGTAGGAAGTGCTGTAAGTAGCGGGGAGGCTTCCGGGGATGCTCAAGCAGACGGCGAGAGTGGGGGGTACGAGTCGCCTTCTGAATTCGAGTTCCCCACCGCTGAAGCGATGGGGCACCCATCGGCTCAAGTTCGAAGGGAATCCGTCTTCCTTACCGCTGAAGCGATGGGGCGGCCGTCACTGCTGACTTCAGGCCACGGGCAAGATGCCCGTGCTACGCGCGCGGAAAGGGTCATGGGGCGCGTTTGGGGACGGGCCAGGAGGCTCGGAGCTCGTGCTGGTAGAGTCCGATTCGCTCGAACGGGATCGGCTCGAAGCCGGGGATCTTCTGGTAGACGACTGAATCTTCTCGGAGTTTGAAGTTGGCGCCGGCGGCGTCGAGGAAGCCGGGATCTTCGTCGGTGACGTAGTTGTCGGCCATGTCCATGTACTTCCGGTCGATGTGCTCTCGGAAGGTCTTTCGGCACTCGGCCTCGGGGTCGCGCCAGCCGCTGCGGACGGAGAGGTTTCGTTGGAGCACATGGCCGAGGGGGGCCTGGGGGACGTCGTCCAGGATGCTTGCCAGCTTGGGGTAGCGGGTGCTCCAGGGGGGCGTGTCGAAGGCGACGTCCTGCAGCTTCTTGTACATCGGCCCGCCCGGCTTGAAGTGACCCCAGCGGGTGCGCCACCGCAGGCCGCGGTTGTCCATGTAGACGGGGAT
>JAFGLZ010000130.1 GCA_016927755.1 Phycisphaerae bacterium | reverse complement strand
GGGCGATGTCCCAGAATGTCCCACAATGTCGCGGAATGTCTCGGAATACACCGAGATGCGCCGAAATGCGCCGAAAATGCACGCCATTCGGGGTTCGGGCGGTGTCGCGTGATGTCCCGGAATGCCCGAGTGAAACGTCGAAACGTCGAAGAGTCGACACGTCGACATCGGATGGGGCGGAGGCCGATGTCGCGGAATGTCGCGGAATGCAGCATTCTCGTGGGGTCGGGGTGCCGGCTTGGCTGGGGTTCGGTGTGACGAGTCGTGGTTCGGGCATCTCCTGGGCTCCGGTGTTGGGTTCTATCGTTGAGGCGGTCCTTGCAGTGGGGGGCCGCTACGTTGGATAAGGGGGTCGGCGTTCGGTCTTGCGGAGCGAGAAGCGGATCATCAGAAGGGGGGCGCGCGCGGGGGCGGGGCGTCGTTGCATCTTCGTTGCGGTGGGGATACTTTAGGGCTACGCTCTGTGCCGAGATTCCTGGGCCCGCGGAGGCTGATGCCGTGACCGATCTATGGACGGATACCGAGACCGCCACGCCGCTGGAGGTGGCCGACCCCCAGGTGTGGGAGGCCCTGCAGCGTGAGCGACGACGCCAGCAACACACGATCGAGCTGATCGCATCGGAGAACCACGTCTCCGCGGCGGTGATGGAGGCGACGGGATCGATCTTCACGAACAAATACGCGGAAGGTTATCCACGGCATCGGCACTACGGCGGGTGCGACTACATGGACCAGATCGAGGATCTGGCGAGGGAGCGTGCGCGGGAGCTGTTTCACGCGGAACACGTGAACGTCCAGCCGCATTGCGGGAGCTCGGCGAACATGGCGGTCTACATGGCCTGCCTCAAGCCGGGCGACACGATCATGGCCATGGACCTCGCGCAGGGCGGGCACCTGACGCACGGCAGCCGGGCGAGCTTCAGCGGCAAGCTCTACCGCATCGTCAGCTACGGGGTCGACCCAAAGACCGAGCAGTTGGACATGGCGGAGATCCGCCGGATCGCCCGCGAGCACAACCCGGACCTGATCGTGACGGGGGCGTCGGTCTATTCGCGGACGATCGACTTCGAGGCCTTCGCGGAGATCGCCGAGGAGTTCGACGCGCTGCTGATGGCGGACATCGCGCACATCGCGGGTCTGGTGGCGGCGGACCTGCATCCGTCTCCGATCAAGTGGTGCGACTTCGTAACGACGACGACGCACAAGACGCTCCGGGGTCCTCGGAGCGGGATGATCATGTGCAAGAAGCAGTGGGCTAGCGCCGTGGACAAGACGGTCTTTCCGGGGATTCAGGGCGGGCCGCTGATGCACGTGATCGCGGCGAAGGCGGTGGCGTTCGGCGAGGCGCTACGTCCTGACTTCCGCGCGTATCAGCAGAACATCCTGACCAATGCCCAGGCGATGTGCGAGGCGCTTCGGTCTCACGGGTTCCGGATGGTCGGCGGGGGGACGGACAATCACCTGATGCTCGTCGATTTGCGGAGCAACCATCCGGCCGTGACGGGCAGGCACGCCGAGGTCTGGCTGGAGCGGGCCGGCATCATCATCAACCGGAACATGATCCCATTCGACGAGCGGAAGCAGTCAGAGACGAGCGGCATTCGGCTCGGGACACCGGCCACGACGACGCGCGGCATGGGGCCGAGCGAGATGGCCACCATCGCCGGCTGGATCAACGACATCCTATCGGCGCACGGCAACCCGATCGCGATCGAGCAGGTCCACCAGCAGGTGGTGGCGTTGTGCGATCAGTTTCCGTTGCCGCATTAACCTAGGGTCTGGGGTCTAGGGTTTAGGGTCTGGGGTGGCTGGCGGGCTTGCCGAGGCTGGACGCCGATCGCCAGCCAGTATCTCCTCGGTTCAGTGCCGTTCTTGGTCGAACACTCTCTTGTCGCGCAGGCACGGTTTCCTGCGGTACGACGGCAGAGAACCCACCTGCCGAAAATGTTGCCGGCTCACATGAAGACATTGAGACGTGGACCGGGTCGTGTTCTTGTCCTTGGTACGGGTTGATTGCGATTATCGGACGTTGGGGGTGGGCGTTTCTTTAGGCGATGGCGCGCAATAAAAGGACTCCACCGGGGGAGTGGAGTCCATGGGGGAGAGAAGTTTTTGGGAACAAGCCTCAGCTCTCGTAGGTAGAACTTCTTTTTTCTCGTCCTACCATTATCTGATAGGCTTCGGGCAAGGCCGGGTTCAAGGGGTTTTTTGGAAAAACGCACGCCGGTCGGTCGCGGCGGTCAGTGGTCGCACAAGCTCTGACGGATATTCGAGTTAGCGTGCCGGCTTTGTGAGCGCGGCCGGGTCTTCCTGCTATTTGATGCTTTGGGCCGCGGGTTTGACGCTGTGCGACGATCGTGGATAGGATTGGCCCTCTATCGATCGGACTACCGGTGACGAACGAATCTGCTGAAGGGACGGGTGGACATGGCGGACAAAGCGGCGGTCAAGGCCTATCACCGCAGGAAGAACGTCGTACGACTGGTTGGCCTGGCGCTGGGGTTGGCGTACGCGCTGGCGTGGTGCTGGGTCGCTCCCGCGTGGACGCGGTGGTTGGCGGGCGTCGTCGGGTATCGGTGGCTGGTGTTGCCGATCGTGGGGGGGTCGATGTTGCTGGTACAGGAGATCCTGCTGCTGCCGATGTCGTTCTACAGCGGGTACGTGCTCGAGCATCGGTACGACCTGAGCAACGAAAACGTGCCAAAGTGGGTGATTCGCGAGCTGAAAGAGCTGGGGCTTGGGGCGGTGTTGGGGGGGGTCTTGCTGGCGGGGTTGTATGGGCTGCTCTGGTACGGGGGATCGTTGTGGTGGTTGTGGGCTTGGTTCGGATGGCTGTTCCTGGCGGTCGTGCTGACGCGATTGTTCCCGGTGCTGATTCTGCCGATCTTCTACCAGGCCACGCCGCTCGAGGATGAGTCGCTCGTCGACCGGCTGCGGCGTTTGGCGGAGGGGGCGGGTCTTCGGATCTCGGGCGTGTTCCGTCTGGGGCTGAGCGAGGAGACGAAGAAGCCGAACGCGATGCTGACGGGGTTAGGGTCGACGCGTCGGGTGCTTCTGTCTGATACGCTTCTGGACGCGTTCGAGCCTGACGAGATCGAGACGGTCTTCGTTCACGAGCTGGGTCATCATCGGCGGGGGCACATCCACAAGGGCATCGCGATGTCGGCGGTGGCGGCGACGCTGGTGATCGGGGCGATCGTCTGGCGGCTTGGCCCCTACGCGGGGAGCGACGCGGGTAATTGGCAGCGAGCGATCGCGGCGCTGCCGCAGGTCTTGCTGGTGATGCTGGGCATCGGGCTGGTCCTTCAGCCGGTGGTCAACGCGATCATGCGTCGGTTCGAGACGCAGTGCGACCAGGACGCGCTGGATGCCACGGGGGCCGAGACGTATCGGTCGGCGTTCGAGAAGCTGGCGGAGATGAGTATGGCGGACCCGGAGCCGTCACGGATCATCGAGGTCTTCTTCTACGATCATCCCCCGATCGGGAAGCGATTGGCGCTGGCAGGCGCGCCTTCGGGTGATTCGGCGGGGGAGTCGTAGTGTTGTTGGGGGGGCTTTACGTTCCGCAGGGGGGTTGTCCTCGGCGCGAGTTCGTGTCCCCCGCCTCTGAAGAGGCGGGCCACCCCTTTCGAGCGGTGTGAATGCCGCGGCTCGGGCGAGAGTCTTCCTTCGGCTTTATTCACTTCAAGAGCGAATCGAGGAACTGCTTCGCGGCGACGACGTCGGCCACGGGGTCGGCTGCGTCGGTTCGTCGGATGATCTGGGGTCCGGCGTATTGGCCGTCTTCCAGGGCGGCGAGGTAGTCGCGGACGTCGAGCTGGCCGGTGCCGAGGCGGACCTCTCTTCCAGCGGTCGATCGGGTGCCGGCGGTCGCGTCGCGGAGGTGCGAGGCGATGACGTCACTTCCGAGATCGGCGATGCCGGCCATGGGATCATGCCCGTGGATCAGGAGCCCGGCGGGGTCGTAGCAGACGCGGACCATGGGGCAGTCGATCTCTTTCAGGATCGCTCGGAGCGAGGCGGGTGAATCCTGCGCGGTCGTTATTGCCAGGAAGGTCCCGGTGCGGTCGGCGAACTCGGCGAGGGTCTTTGCCGCCTCAATCGTCGACCGGCGCCTGCGGTCGTCGGCGTCTTCGGGGACGGGGCCGAGATAGGTGGTGACGATGGGGACTTGGATCTTCCGGGCCAACTCGAGGATCCGGCGGGTCTTGTCGATCCGCTCGTCGACGGCGGCGGGGTCGGCGAATCCGTCGGGGCCGAGGTATCCGTCGAGGGCGGCCACGTCGAGGCCGAGGTCCTGGCAGAGGCGTCTCAGATGTCGCGTGGCGGACTGGCTCAGGCGGGCGGGGTCGAGCTCGCCCTTGGTGGTGTTGATCTCGACGGCCTCGTACCCCATGCGCGCGGCGGCCTGGAGGCCTTGCTTGGGAGCGAGGTTCAGATCGTCGATTGCCACACCGAGTCGAGGTCGTTTCATGGCATGAAGATACGCAGGGGGGATGGTGGGATCAAGGCGTTATGGGGGCATCGCGTATCGGGGTTCGGCGGACAGGCGGGATGGCTCTTCTTCGGGGCGGCCGGAAAAGCGGGATTCAACCTGTGCCCCTGATCCCCTTGTAGAGATATTGGCGCCGCGGGGCCGGCGCGCGAGGGACTGGGTCCACGAGGGGGAACATGCCTTGAGCCAGGATTGGACGACGATGGGGATGGTGATTGGGGCGCTGACGCCGCTGGTGGGGATTCCGCTGACGATGATCATGCTGTACCTGAAAGCGATCCGGCAGTCGCAGGAGAGCCAGGAGACGGTCGGTCGTCGCCGGATGGAGGTGATCGAGAAGGACGTTCGGCGGGTGGGGGAGCGGCTGGACGAGGTCGAGCGGAGCTACACGACGAAGGAGGAGTGGCTTCGGGAGTCAGTGCACTCCCGGCATCAGCTCGAGCGGCTCATGGAGATGATGGCCGAGGTCCGAACGCATCTGGACAACTCGTACGGGATCGGGGCTCAGCTCGCCAACGCGACGCGGGCCATGGTTGAGCTGACGCGGGCGCTCGTGGAGATGCACGCGCGGACGAACGGCATCGGCTCGGCGGGCGATACGGATGACCGAGATGAGTGAGACACGGACGATCGAGCAGGTCCGGCGGGAGCTGCTGGTGATGCTGAAGGTGGTCTATCCGGCCTCGCTTTCGGCCGACGTCTTGTTCCGGGCGCTGCTGGGGGCGTTTCCGCGGATGGAGCGGGAGTATCTCCGCAAGGATCTGGCCTACCTGTCGGAGAAGGGCTACGTGACGTGGCAGCCGTTGTCGGGGGCGGCGGCACTCGGCGGGGATGAGGGGCGTCGGCGGGCGTACCGATTGACGCCGTCGGGAGTGGAGAGGGTTGACCTGTGCCCGCAGCAGATGACAGCGGAGGGATGACAGTGACGACGACCTCGAGCAAGAAGACGGACAAGCCCGGGCAGAGAGAGGCCAAGTGTTGCCGGTCACAGGCAGGCCGCGAGGGGAGAAAGGGGGATGCGGATCGCGCGTCCCTGGGCTCCCGTGAAGGCCAGTCATCGGCCATGGCCATGGTTCCGGTCGAGCGGCGGTTTGAGATCGACAAGGCGCTGATCCGTCAGGAGGCGCCGCTGGCCAAGGTGAGCGACGTCTACGAGCACTTCGAGGTCTCTTCGAAGTACGGCGTCGGTCGAAAGGAGTTCGAAGGGTACGCGGGCATGATACGCGAGGTGTATGCGATCGGATATGCCGATCGACTGGTCCGCGAACTGCTTGTAGAGACAGGGGCGTCGGATGGCGAGCCCCGGATGGATGGGGTGACGCATCGCGTCGTCGGGCGAGTCACGGAAGGTTTGGCCGGGAACGGCGAGATGGACGTGTCGGGACTCGCCCATCTGGCCTCGGCGGCAACCCGTCTACGGCGCGCGGCGGCACGGGCGGAGGGGCAACGGGTCTTGGATGCCAAGGAGGAATCGGGCGGGGCGCCGTCGGACGCGGCGCTGCGGGAGGCCATTCGCGAGATCTACGGCGTCGTCCCCGACGTTTCGGATCAGGGGGCTACTTCCCCTTAGGCTTGGCCGACCAGACGCCTTGCACCGATCTCTCGAATCGCCTGACGGGTCCGTAGCGGCCCGTGATCTCGATGCCTTGGTTGTCGATCCGCAGGACGACGCTCTTGTTGCTGGGGACGCCGGCCTTGGGCAGGATGATGTTGATGATCTTGACGTTATCGGTGGTGACGATGAGCTTTCGCGGTTGAGCGATGAGTCCGATGGCCTTGGCGGGGGCGCCGGCCTTTTCGATCTCTTCGATGACGAGCCATCCCTCCTGACGCTCGCGCGGGTCGAGGACGGTCACCTCGAGACGGTTCCCTGAAACGACCGTTGTCTGTCGCGTCGTGGGTTGCGGCTCGGGGGGCGTGGGCTTGGCCTCGCTGGGTCGTTCGGCGATGGCGGACGGCGCGTGGGTGCTCTCGGGGCGCGAGGCGGCGGGCGCGGCCGAGCCGGAGGGCTCCCTGCATCCTGCCAGAGCCAGCCCGAAGATCAATGAGACGGACGCGCTGACGATTCTCAGCTTGTGAGGGGACATGAGGGGCTCCCTTGAACGGCGCCGACAAGACGTCCGCGACCCGGGTATCGTATCATACGCGGCGGCATCCGGCGCGGTTGCAGCGCTGCGGGGGATTGCTTGCCCGCGGGCGAAGACTCTGATAGGTTCACCGGGGTCGGGGGTGACGTGGTATTGCCCGCGGGCGCGGGCCCGCCGACGGTTTCCCAGGAATCCGGGCACGCAGGCACATGCAAGAGTTGACACCCAAGGAAGTCGTTGCGGCGTTGGACCGCTATGTGATCGGTCAGGAGGACGCCAAGCGGGCGGTGGCGGTGGCGATCCGGAATCGATGGCGTCGTCTGCGGCTGCCGGAGGGGCTGCGGGAAGAGGTGGCGCCCAAGAACATCGTCATGATCGGCCCGACGGGCGTCGGCAAGAGCGAGATCGCCCGCCGGCTGGCGGGCATGATCAACGCCCCCTTCATCAAGGTCGAGGCGACGAAATACACCGAGGTGGGCTACCACGGGCGGGACGTGGAAAGCATTATCCGGGATCTGGTCGAGCTGAGCATCGGCATGGTCCGCTCGGAGCAGACGGAGGTCGTTCGCGATCGGGCCGAGACGCTGACCGAAGAGCGGATCCTCGACACGCTACTGCCGTACGCCGACCACGACTTCGTCGACGAGCCGGGGAGCGAATCGGCGCAGCGCCGACACCGTACTCGGGAGAAGCTGCGAAGCCAGCTCCGGGCCGGGCACCTGGAGGATCGGGAGATCCGGCTGACGATGCCGCAGAAGAGCTCGCCGGTGACGGCCATCGCCACGATGGTCTCGCCGGGCGATATGCCGCCGGAGCTCCAGGACATGTTCGAGCGTCTGGTGCCCGACCAGCAGCGGGACCGGACGATGACGGTCCGCGAGGCCCGCAAGCAGATCTTCGCCCAGGAGGCCGAGTCGCTGATCGATCGTGAGAAGACGATCCAGATGGCGATCCGCCGGGCCGAGGACAGCGGGATCGTGTTCATCGACGAGCTGGACAAGGTCTGCGGGACCGAGACGATGACGGGCCCGGACGTCAGCCGGCAAGGCGTTCAGCGGGACCTGCTGCCGATCGTCGAGGGTTCGACCGTCAGCACGCGGCACGGCATGGTTCGGACGGACCACATCCTGTTCATCGCGGCGGGGGCGTTCACGCAGTCCAAGCCGTCGGACCTGATGCCGGAGCTGCAGGGCCGGTTCCCGATTCGCGTCGGGCTGGGCGATCTGGGCGAGGGGGAGTTCGTTCGGATCCTCACGGAGCCGGACAACGCCCTGATCAAACAGCAGATCGCGCTGCTGGGGACGGAGGGGATCGAGTTGGAGTTCACCGAGGAAGCCATCCGCGAGATGGCGGCCATGGCGCATCGCGCGAACGAGCACCTCAGCAACATCGGCGCCCGGCGTCTGTACACGATCATCGAGAAGGTGGTCGAGGACATTTCCTTCTACGCGCCGGATGCGGCCAACAAGCAGGTCGTCATCGACGCCGACTACGTGCGGATGCGGCTGGCGGACATCATGCAGGACGAGAAGCGGAGTCAGTACGAGCTGTGAGATTTCCTTGTTTGGCGTGAGACGTCATCCGCCGCGGGCGCATCGCTTCGCTCCGCGAATTCGAGTTCCCCACCGCTGAAGCGGCGGGCCACCCCTCCTAATCGGGCGCGAGCACGTTCCATCCATATCACGTCAAACTCTGAACAGGGCGCCGAGGCGTTTGCCAAGTAACAGCGACGTGGAGACGAGTGTGACGGTGAGCAGGGCCATGGCCCAGACGCCCAGGGCGCTGGCGATGAAACGGCCCTCGCCGAGGAGGTTGAACAGCTCGAAGATCGCCTTGGTGATCGGGTAGTGCATGGCGCGCTGCGCGAGCATGAGCGAGTCGGACACCTCGAGCATGGCGAAGCTGAAGGCCAGCAGCCCGCCGGCCAGCACGTTCGCGGCGATCAGCGGCAGGACGATCTTGCGGACCGTTCGCAGCGGCGGCGAGCCGAGGTTGAGGGCCGCTTCCTCCAGGGCGACCGACGATTGCTGCAGGCCGGCCGCGATCGACCGGACGACATAGGGCAGTCGGCGGACGGCGTAGGCGATCACGAGCAGGACGGTCGGATCCTCGCGGGGGTCCAGGAACTGGAAGAGTTGTCCTTGTTGGGTCATGGCCAGGTAGCCGAAGGCCAGCACGAGGCCGGGGACGGCCAGGGGCAACATGGCGATGATGTCGAGCAGGCCTCGCCCGGGCAGGTCGCTTCGGACCACGACGAAGGCGATGGCGATGCCCAAGAGGATGTCGATGATCATGGCCAGCGAGGCGTACTCGATGCTGTTGGCGATGCTGGTCATGGTCAGGTCGTGCGAGAGGGCCTCGCGATAGTGGTGCAGCGTGAAGGCGCTCGGCAGGACCGTTCGATACCACCCCCCACTGATGGAGTTGAGGATGACCCCGGCGTGGGGGACGACCGCCAGGCCGATCACGGCGATGAAGGGCAGGAGGATGAGCAGGCCTGGCGTCCCGCGAAGCCGCCGAGCGGGTCGGGCGACGGTGGCCTTGGCCATCATGGCGTAGGACTTGCGTCCGAAGATGCCGCGGCCGATGAGGTAGAGCAGGACGGAGGCCACGAGCATCACGACCGTGAGCGCATAGGGGAAGGGGCTGTCGCCGATCTCGTTGATGCCCTCGAAGACCTGGACGGGTGTGACGCGCATGTAGTCGAACATGAGGGGCGTGCCGAGCTCGGTGAAGCTCCAGATGAAGACGATGGTGCCGCCGGCGAAGAGCCCGGGCATGATGAGGGGCAGTGTGATCTTTCGGAACCGCCGCCAGCCGACGCATCCGAGATTCTCGGAGGCCTCGAGCATGGCGGGGTCGACGTTGGCCAGGGCGGCTGTCGCGTTGAGGTACATGATCGGGTACAGGTGCAGCGCCTCGAGCAGGACGACGCCCCAGAACCTGGCCTTGCCCATCCAGTCGATCGTCTGATCTTCGGCAAGGAGGCCGAGCCAGGTCAGCAGGGCGTTGAACGAGCCATATTGGCCGACGATTTGCCGGAATCCGATCGCCCCGACGAAGGGGGGCAGGATCATCGGGACGAGAAGCAGGGCGCTGACCATGGCCTTGCCGCGGAAGTCGTATCGATCGCTCAGCAAGGCCAGGGGCACGGTCATCAGCACGACCAGGAGCGTGGTGGCCACGGCGATGGTGAGCGAGTTGAGCAGGCCCTCGAGGTAGAGCGGGTTGCGGAAGACCTCGAGCACGAATTGCAGGGTGACGCGACCCTCGTAGACGAAGCCGCCTCGAATCGTCTGGTAGAGGGGCCAGACGAAGAAGGCGGCGAAGAACGCGCCGACGACGAGGGCGATCAGGATGGCGGTTCGGCGTCGCATCATCGCGTGGCTCGCCCTCCCCTTACCTCCTCGGCGAGTTCTCGCGCGGCCTCGTAGTTTCCGCGGAAGAAGGCGTCCCACTGTCGGGCCAGCTCGACGGCCTCGAGTTTGTCACGAAGGTTGAGCTTCGTGGCCTGTTCGTAAGTCAGGGGCATGGCCTGCATCCGCACGAGGATCGCGGGACAGGCGTCGGGGCCACCCGCGGCGATGACGGCCGACCAGGCGGCGGTGAGCTCGTTGTGCGTGTCGATGCACATGGTGCGAACGAACAGGCGGATGAAATCGAAGAGAGACGCCGTCCAGCGGTAGTTGTAGGTAAAGGCGTCGGCCAGCTTGTAGGGGTCCACATCGGGGTCGGCGAAGTACCGGCGGTGCTCCGGCGTGTACATGTCCCGCCGGATCGGGGGGCGTCGCAGGGCGTACTTGACGGGCCCGCCGGGCGTTCCGACGCGATAGTCCCAGATCTGCTGGCCTTCGATGGACAGACAGAAGGTGATGAAGCGTTTGGCGAGCTCACGGTGCGGCGCGCCGCGGAGCATGCTGACGGGGTCGGCGCTGACGCTGGAGCCTCCGATCGGCGTGACGTAGCCCATCCGATCGCTGCCCTCGCGCTGCTCGGCCATGCCGGCCTCGAATCGCCCGTAGAAATCGATGCACATGCCCGCGCCCGAGTTGCCCTGGACGACGTCGATCGGGACCTTGCTGGCGGTGTTGGTGAAGTAACGGGCGTTGGCGGCGATGAGCTGGATCAGCCGCATTCCGGCCCAGAACCCCTCGGCCACGGCGACCTTCTCCTCGGTCTCGGTCAGCTTGGCCGCGCCCGCGGGGCCGGTTGAGGGGTTCTTCGTGTCGCCGTGCCGACTTGTCGACTTGCCGGCTTGTCTCTCGTGGATTCGCCGGATGATCTGCTGCTGGATGAGCATCTCGAAGGCCTTGTTGGCCGAGCCGCTCTTGGAGGGGTCGGCCAGGCCGATCTCGCCGAAGAATCGCGGATCGGCGAGGTCCGTCCACTGACTCGGGGGGCGGGGGATGCCGAGGCGCTTGAGCACGTCGTGGTTGTAGCAGATTCCGAAGCACGTGAGGCAGCATCCGTAGTAGCGATCGAGCTTGTCGTAGTAGATCTCTCCGCTGTCGACGCGGGGCATGATCTCGTTTCGGAGGAGCTCGGGATGCTCGGTGGCGATGCCGCAGGCGACGGTGTTGCCGATCTGGGCCTGCTTGTCGTGGTCGTACCACCCGCCGCCGAAGAAGAGGTCGACGCCGATGCCGACCTCGGATTCGAGGAAGACGCGGCGCGCCTGGACGGCGTCGGGCGGCACGTCGGGGGCGGGCTTGTCGGGGTCGATCCGGCGGTTGGCGAAGCCCTCCTCGACGGCGGGCGACCACCGTTTGCCGAGCCGTCCCGTCCAATGGGCCCGAAAGGCCGCGACGTACTCGCTGGCCAGGTACTGTGCGATCATGCTCGTGCCGCCGATCGACCGCCAGTCGATGAGCACGGGCTTGCCGTAGTGTTTCTCATGCCACTTGCTGAAGGCGACCTGATACTCGTACCGAATGGCCTCGTTGTGGGGCGACAGGGCGGTCAGCGTCAGGGGCTCGGTGTCGAATTCGAACTGCTTCGGGCGCAGGGCGAAGGGCACGCCCAGGATGATGAGGACCAGCGTGATGATGATCGCGGCTCTAAGCAGCACGGGGCACCCTGGCTAGACGTCGAAAGGGCGAAAAGTCGAAAAGTCGAAAAGCCGGCACGTCGAAACACCGACGAATCGAGACGCCATGTCACCAACAATCCGACATCTCGCCGTCTTTATCCGGCGGCACCCAGCCGCCTTCAGAGACCCTCGAACGGAGAGTGAGGACAGGACGCCCCACCTCTTCAGATGCGATGCGCGGGAACCTGAACGCGAATTCGCGTTCCCCACCGCTGAAGCGATGGGCCACCCCTTGAAGGTTTCCGAAGCGTTCACCGCTTACTCCCTGCCACAGGTTACTTGCTCCTTGCCACAGGTGGCCTAGACGGTCCAGTCGGGCTCGTCCAGGATGACGACGTCGGTCGGGTCGACGATGCATGTTGCCTTTCCTTGCCGGTCGATCTTGGGATTGAGCTCGATGACCTTGAACGTCGGTCCGCCTTCGATGGTCACGGTTCGCTGGGCGACCTCCCCGAGGTAGACGGTCTCGCCGATCGCCGCCTCGAAGACGTTGACGGCGTCGCCGGACGGCTTGCCGATGCGGACGCTCTCGGGACGGATCGAGACCAGCACGCGGTCGCCGGGCTTGCGGCGCTCGGGCGCCGCGGCCGAGTGGAGCATTCCGAAGGAGGTCTTGACCTGTGCCGATCCCGCCTCGGCGGTGATGAGCTGGCCTTGGACGAAGTTGGTCTCTCCCAGGAAGTCGGCGACGAACCGGCTGCCGGGCCTGGCATAGAGATCGTGCGGCGTTCCGATCTGTGCGACGCGTCCGTCGTTCATGACCGCGATCCGGTCGGCGATGGACAGGGCCTCCTTCTGATCGTGCGTGACGTAGATCGCGGTCAGCCCGGCCTGCTTGCAGATCCGGCGGATCTCGCCCCGCATTTCCAGGCGGAGCTTGGCGTCGAGGTTGCTGAGCGGCTCGTCGAGCAGGAGGCACTGGGGCTCGATGACGAGCGCCCTGGCCAGGGCGACCCGCTGCTGTTGGCCTCCGGACAGCTCGTTGGGCTTTCGCGAGGCGAAGCGACCCATCTGGACCCTCTCGAGCGCCTCGTCGACGCGACGTTGCCGCTCGGGTCGGGCCACTTTCCGGACGCGCAGGCCGAACGCGACGTTCTCACGGACGGTCAGGTGCGGCCAGAGCGCGTAGTTTTGGAAGACCATGCCGGTGTTCCGCCGATGGGGCGGGACGTTGGTGATGTCTTTTTGCCCGAAGCGGATGCTCCCCGCGTCGGGCGTCCAGAACCCCGCCACGCAGCGCAAGAGCGTGGTCTTCCCGCAGCCGCTGGGGCCGAGCAGGAAGAAGAGCTCTCCGGCGTCGATGTGGATGGAGACGTCGTTGACGGCGATCACGTCGCCGAATCGCTTGGTCAGGCTGTCCAGCGCGATCTCGATCACGGTACGCGTGATATAGTCCGAAGCGGCGCGCAATGCAACGGTCCGAGCGGGTTGCGGCCCTCGATCGCCGCCTTGATGGGAGCGAGGGGTCCTCGTCGGCCTTGCCACTAGGGTACCACGCGTTATGATCGTCACGTCAGATTGCCGCCGGCGTGATTTCGGCGGACACGAGCGACACCATGGACGACCGCACTCAGATACGACTGATTACGCTATGGCCGCTGGCCATACCGATGAAGATGAAGTTCTCGCACGCGGCGAAGGAACGCCAGGTCGCCGACCCCGTCGTCGTGTCGGTCGAACTGGCCAGCGGCGTCGTTGGCTGGGGCGAGACGCTCGCCAGGCCGTACGTTAGCGGTGAGACCGCCGAGTCGATCCGCCCGAGGATCGAGGAGGTCTTCGCCCCGCTGCTGGCGTCGCTCAGGCCGACTTGCCTGCCGGAGGCCTTGGAGGCGATCGACGCGCTGCCGTCGATCGGCCAGGACGGCGAACCGGTCACGGCGACGCGCGCGGCCGTCGAGCTGGCGCTGCTGGACGCGTACTGCCGACAGTGGCCCAGACCGGTCACCGAGACCGTCGGCTGGCTGGGTCTTGCGGGCATGGGCACGGGCGGGAGTCTGGGTCGTGTCCGCTACAGCGGCGTCTTGGGCAGCGAGGATCCGGCGCGGGCGTTGCGGTCGCTCTGGAAGATGCGGCTGTATGGTTTTCGCGACTTCAAGCTGAAGGTCGGGTTCGACGGCGATACGGAGCTGGTCGACGCCGTGGCCGGGAAGCTGGATCGGGTCATCCGCGCCGGTCGGGCGACGCTGCGGCTGGACGCCAACGGCGGTTGGACGCAGGCGACGGCGATCGAGCGGCTGACGGCGTGGCGGAAGTGGCCGATCAGCGCGATCGAGCAGCCCCTGCCCAAGGGACGGGAGCAAGATCTCGCGGAGCTGAAGCGGCACGTTTCCACGCCGATCATGCACGACGAGTCGCTGATCACGATGGGCGACGCCGAGTCGCTCATTCAGCGTCACGTGGCCGACTTCTTCAACATCCGCCTGAGCAAGAACGGGGGGTTCCTGGCGTCGATTCGCATGGCGGGTCTGGCCCGCCGGCACGGGGTGGCCTATCAGCTCGGGTGCATGGTGGGCGAGACGAGCATCCTGTCCGCGGCGGGTCGGATGTTCCTGTCGGTCGTCCCGGGCGTCGAGTTCGCGGAGGGCTGCTACGGTCGCTTCCTCCTTCGGGACGACATCGCGGCACGGCAGGTCCGGTTCGGCTACGGGGGCAAGGGGTGGGAGCTCCCGGGTCCGGGCTGGGGCGTCCGGGTCCTCGAGGAGCGTCTGGAACGTCTCGTCGTCAATCGGCGAATCGAGCTACCCCTCTGACGGTGTGCGCGTCATGCATTGCAGCGTTCGTATGTTGTCGCTCCTGGTCCCGCTGATCTGTGCGGTCGTTGCCAGCGTCTCTAGGGCCGAGGGCGTCCAGGAGGCCGATCTCGTCGCGGAGATTCGCGAGCTCATGCGCGACCCCGCCCCGGGCGGGGCCGATGAAGACTACATGTCCGTGCTTGCGGATCGGCGCAAGAAGGTGATCTCCCGGATTGAGGCCCTGCTGCGGTCGCATCCCCGCACGCCCAGTCGCGACGAGATGCTGGCGGCCAAGCTGGAGAGCCTCTACATCGTCGCGACGCTCGATGCGCAGGATCTCTCGCGCCTTCAGGTGGAGGCGGACCGCGTCTTGGCGGGCAAGCCGTCGGCGTCACTGGCGGCCTACGCCGCTTATCTGAAGATGCAGGCGGGGATCATCGCGCATCGACAGCGGCTCCGCCGGCAATCGCTAGCCGCCTCGCGGGCCGCCTCGCGGGCCACGACGGCCACGACAACGACCACGACCTCGGCGCCGACAACCACCCAGGCGCCGGCTCCGGATCGCTTCGTCATCGGCGAGTATCGATCGTTCGTGGCGACGTATCCGAAGAGTCGCTTCGCGCCGGGATTGATGGGTCGGCTGATCGAGGATGCCGTGACTCGGGGCGATCGGGCCGGGGCGGAAAGGTATCTCGCCAAGCTTCGGCAGGACCATCCCCGCCACGTCGAGACGGAGCGTCAGTCGGCGGCCGAGCGGGCCAGGAGCGCCGTGGGCAAGCCGTTCTCTCTCCGCGCCAAGACCACGACCGGGCAGACGGTCGACGTCCAGGACCTGCGCGGTCACGTGGTCGTCGTGTACTTCTGGGCCTCCTACTGTCCTCACTGTCGGGAGTCGATCGTTCGTCTTCAGTCGATGCTCGAGCGGCTCGCCTCGCGTGGTCTCCGGATGATCGGCGTGAGCCTGGACGAGTCTCGGACGTCGCTCGACGCGTTCACCTCGAGCAGGGGCATACGCTGGCCACAGTGCTTCAGCGGCAAGGCCTGGGATGACGACGTGGCGCGGCGGTATGGCGTGCAGGCGATCCCCTCGGCCTATGTCGTGGATGGCGAAGGCATCCTTCGGGCGATCCGCCAGGAGGACGTCGAATCCGTCGTCATGACGCTCCTGGCGGAAAGGCCCGACTCACGCCCCGCCGCGCGTGAGTGATCGCCGCGCCGCCGCCTGCTTCCCCCCGATCGATTTGTGCGAAATGTCGCGGCTAGCCTTTGCTAGCCAAGGAGTATTGGTCTATGTTTTACTCAGGATCAGCCGGTTGATCGACATAGTGTGACCCTCGGTCGTGTGAGCCCACGACCGGAGGGATTTGGGGAGTAGACGTACAGTCGATGGGTCGGAGTTGACGGGACGTGACTCCTTCTTTAGCGGAGGAGTCACGTCCTTTTGCTTTGGGTTCGGGGGCCTGGGTCGGAAGATCCGGGGTTATTCCTTTTCGAAGTGTGCCTGCTGGGCGACCGTTGGGGGCTGGGGCCCTACTTCCTCGGCCGGCGGATCCGACTCGCCGGCGAGTTGCCCGGACTCCTTGTCGGTCGCCTCGGTCGATTCGTCTTCAGGCGCGGGGGCGGCTCGCTTACTGAGTCGCGTGGCATCGTGGTCCATGCCGAGGGCTTGGCGGCTCAGACGTCCGTCGCTAACCATCGGCGTTCCCGGGGGCGTGACGACGGCACTCACGGGCCAGCCTATCGTGTTGAGCAGGAGGCGCGCGCACGAGTAGGGCATGGCGAGGTAGTCCTCGGCCGTCCAGGCGAACTTGCCGTCCTCGCTGCCCTTGTCCTCGAAGGGGTCCTCGAACCAGAGCGGCCAGTGCACGACCGCGCCGGAGGGATAGCTGGTGGTGGTCTGTTCCCACTGGCGTTTGCGAATGACCGGCGTGGCCGAGGCGTCGCGCGCGACGCGTTCGCTGGCCGTGGTCATCTCGTCCTTGGGGACGCCTTCGTCGGCGAAGGGGTTGATGGCGTGAGCGCACCCCGCCATTCCCGCGACGAACAGAAGGACCAGGCCGGTGCAAGCGATCCGTCCGCTATTGATCCTCAGATCTTTCCAACGCATAGTTCGGTGATTCCTTCGTAATGGCGATGTCGTGCGGATGGGACTCGGCCATCCCCGCGCCGGAGATCCGCACGAACTTGGCCTTTTTGCGCAGCTCCTCGACCGTCCTGGCGCCGCAGCCTCCCATGCCGCCTTGAAGCCCGCCGACCAACTGGTAGACCAGTTCCGCGAGCGTTCCACGGTAGGGGACCCGGCCCTCGACGCCTTCCGGCACGAACTTGTCGTTCTTTCGGCTCTCGGCCTCTTCGGCCTGACCGTAGCGATCCGCCGCGCCGGCGCCCGAGGCCATGGCGCCGAGCGAGCCCATCCCGCGATACTCCTTGAATCGCCGGCCCCGCCAGACGATCAATTCGCCCGGCGACTCGTCCAGCCCCGCGAAGAGCGAGCCGAGCATGACGGTATGTGCCCCGGCGGCGATCGCCTTGGTGATGTCGCCCGAGTAGCGAATGCCGCCGTCGGCGATGACGGGCACGCCCATGGGCTCGGCCGCGGAGACGGTCTCCATGATGGCCGTGATCTGCGGGACGCCCATTCCCAACACCACCCGCGTCGTGCAGATGGCTCCGGGACCGATGCCGACCCGCAGCCCGTCGGCGCCGGCCTCGATCAGGTCGGCGGCGGCCTGCTTCGTGGCGATGTTGCCGACGATGATGTCGACCTCGTACCGAGACCGCATCTCCTTGAGCGTATTGATGACGTTCTGGCTGTGCCCGTGCGAGGTGTCGATCACGATGACGTCCACGTCGCTCTCGATGAGCTTCTCGACTCTCGCGTAGTCATGGACGCCGACGGCGGCGCCGACGCGGAGTCGGCCGCGTTCGTCCTTGCAGCTCCGGGGATACTCGCGCGAGCGTTCGATGTCGCGCATCGTGATGAGCCCGGTCAGGCGGTTGTCCTTGTCGACGAGGAGGAGCTTCTCGACCTTGGCCTGGTTCAGCAGGGCCTCGGCCTTGTCGAGCGTGGTATCCGGGGAGGCGGTGACCAGTCCGCTGCTGGTCATGACGTCCTCGATCCGCTTGTCCATCGACTCGAGGAACTTGAGGTCCCGGCGGGTCAGGATGCCGACGAGCTTGCCCCCGTCCATGGTGATGGGCACGCCGGAGATGTTTTGGATCTGCATGATCTCGCGGGCCCGGGCCACCGAGTCGTCCGGTCGGAGCGTGACGGGATCGAGGATGACGCCGCTCTCGGAACGCTTGACCTTGCGGACCTCGCGGGCCTGGGCCTCGATGCTCATGTTGCGGTGGATGATGCCGATGCCGCCCTCCTGGGCCAGCGCGATGGCCAGGGACGACTCCGTGACCGTGTCCATCGGGGACGAGACCAGCGGGATGTTGATGTTGATGTTTCGCGTCAGACGCGTGTTCAGGTCCACGTCGCGCGGAAGAACGTCCGAGCGATCCGGTTGCAGCAGCACATCGTCGAATGTGATGCCCTCACCGATGATCTTTCCGTGATCTCCGAGGCTTCCATCGGCCATTCAGCAGAACCTCCCGTGTGAATTAGGCTAGAATATAAGCGTCCTGACGACGCCGTCAAGGGCGGGCTGAAGACGGAGGGTCGATGATCAGCTTGCGGTCGAGCATGCCACGCGCGCTTGGATCGTTGTGGCTTCCATGCGTCTGTCTGTGTGTGACGGTGGGGTGCGTCAAGCCCTGGCGGCCTCCCATCGAGCGCGTCGAGCGTGAGAACGTTCCGGACGTCCCGCGGGTCGGCGACTACGCCCCGGACGAGGACGGCTGGCGCTGGGTCTACGCCCGGCGGCGCGAGGGCGCGGTCCAGCCGTCGTACGTTCGAGAGCTGCGGGACGGCGTCTACGTCGACGGCACGCTCGACGGACGCCCCTTCCTGCCGATTGTGACCTACTTGCAGGATCCAAACGAGGCGGTTGAGCCGTCGCCGAGGCGCAAGTCCAAGCGAAAACGCGCTCCGTTGGGCGGGGCGCTGGGGGTCTTGATCACGTTCGATCCCCCGCTCACGCCGCTTCCGGCGCGTCTTCGCGTCGGAGACACGGTCGATACCGACGCCCAATTGACCTGCCAGGATGAGCGCGGTCGCAAGCTTTACGACGGCGCCGCGCGCCGGTCGGTCTTGCTGGAGGGGCTCGAGGACGTCCGCGCGGGCGGCAGGCGTTTCGCCAAGTGCCTGAGGTTGTGTGTCAGGACCCGACTGCACCTCCACTGGGGGCCGGCGATCCATCTGACCCAGTACGTGTGGCTGGCCCGAGGCGTCGGAGAGGTGCGGCGGGTGGAACGCGTGACGGGCTGGGTGTTCCTCCTGCCGTTCTCGGCGACGGAGTCGTTCGAGCTGATCGACGTCCGGCGTCCGCCGGCGCGAACGACCCAGGCCCATGCCCAGCCGGAGGGGTTTCGTCGCTGGGCACGTATGGCCTTGGAGTTTACACAGACGCTGCCCTCGCCGGAGCTGGGGGGCATGCGGATCGAGTTGGCGCCTCCCGACGAGGCGGCCACCCCTGGAGGCGGACATGGGCTCGTCGCGGCGGATCCGGGGGAGGTTGACGCCTCGACCCCTGTGCGGCACCCTATCAGACCATGACGGTTCAAGTCTATCACGGATTGGAGGCGGTCGACCCGCCGATGCGGGGCGTGACGCTGACGTTCGGCAACTTCGACGGCGTCCACCTGGGGCATCAGCAGATCCTCGCGCAGGCGGGCATGCTGGCCGAGCGCGACGGCTCGTCGGTGGTGGCGGTCACGTTCGACCCGCACCCGCTGAAGCTGATCGCGCCGCAACGTCCGCTGCGGTTCCTGACGACGCTCGACGAGCGGATTCGACTGCTGGCCCAGGCCGGGGCGGACGCGGTCGTCGTCGTCGATACGACCCAGGGGTTCCTCGAGCAGTCTCCGGAGCAGTTCGTGGCCGACGTCGTGGCGGCGAGGTTCGCGCCGGCCCACGTGGTCGAGGGTCCGTCATGGCGGTTCGGACGGGGGCGCGAGGGCGACGTGGCGATGCTCCAGCGCCTGGGCGACAAGTACGGCTTCGAGGTTTACGTCGTGCCCGGCTGGCGACTGGAGATCGACGCTTCGGGTCCGGTGCTGGTCACGAGCACGCTGATTCGCGATCTACTGGGCAAGCGTCACGTGCATCGGGCGAGCCTCTGCCTCGGCAGGCCGTACTGCCTCGTCGGGGAGGTGGTTCGCGGGAATCAGCGCGGGCGGAAGCTCGGCTTTCCCACGGCGAACCTGGACGTGGGTGACCTGTTGATCCCCGGCGAGGGCATCTACGCGGGGTGGTGCAGCGTGGGCGAGGAGCAGCACGTCGCGGCGATCAGCATCGGGCGAAACCCGACGTTTGGCGAAGGGCACTTGACGGTCGAGGCCCATCTGCTGGATTTCGACGAGGACATCTACGACCGGACGGTCAAGGTCTCGCTCCTGCGGCATATTCGCGATCAGCAGCGGTTCGATTCGCCCGACGCCCTGGTTCGGCAGATGGGCAAGGACATCCAGCAGGTCCGCGAGGTCTGCCGGGCGGCGGAGTGAGGGAGACAGGGTCTAGGGTCTAGGGCTTAGGGTCTGGGGAATCGCGCGAGAGTTGAGGCCGGAGCGCCTCCTAGTGTGCCCGCCGTCGCGCACAGTCATATGCGATCGGATTCGCCGATCCCTGACCCCTGATTTCTCTGTCCAGGCGACCGCGCCAGTCCAAACGTCAGATACGAGGTAAGCACTTGGCCATCGACAAACGGCTCTATCGGGAGGCGGGAGAGCGGATCTTGCGGTCGGCGTCGGTTGCGGTCCTTTCGCACCATCGTCCAGACGGCGACTCGATCGGCTGTACGGTGGCGGTTCGCGACGTGTTTCGGGCGCTGGGCAAGCGTGTCACGGCCGTCCTGCTGGATCCGGTGCCGGGTCGATACAAGTCCATCGTGACCGGCGATCCGCTCGAGGCCTGGGAGGCCGGGCGGCACGAAGCGGTCGTTCGCGATGCCGAGGCGGTCCTCGTCCTGGATACCTCCGCGTGGACTCAGCTCGAGGCCGCCGCATCGGCGCTGCGTGACGTGGCGGATCGGACCCTCGTGGTGGATCATCACCAGACGTGCGACGACGTGGGCGCGATCCGGCTGATCGACCCGACGGCCGCGGCGGCCGGGGTGATCGTCCACGAGTGGTTTCGGGAGATGGGATGGCCGCTGTCGGCGGCGGCCTCTGACGGGCTGTTCGCCGCGATTGCCACGGACACGGGGTGGTTTCGCTTCTCGAACGCCGACGCGCGGACGCTCGCCGTGGCGGCCGAGCTGGCGGCCTCGGGCGTCGAGCCGTATCGGCTGTACGAGGCGATCTACTGGTCGGAGTCGTCGGGGCGTCTGGCCCTGACGGCCAGGGCCCTGCAATCGCTCGAGCTGCATGCGGGGGGGCGGCTGGCGATCATGCGGCTGGAGCAGGGGGACTTCGAGGCGTCCGGGGCGAGCCGATCGGACACGGAAGATCTGATTAACGAGCCGATGCGGATCGGGTCGGTCTGGGTCAGCGTGCTCCTGATCGCCCAGCCGGACGGTCGGGTGCGGGCGAGCCTTCGGAGCAAGGGGCAGGTAGACGTGGCGTCAGTGGCCTGCGGGCTGGGGGGAGGGGGGCACGTCAGGGCGTCTGGGGCGACACTTGATGGCCCGATGAAGTGTGCCTTGAGAAAAATCTTGGGAATTTTCACTGAGGCGCTGGGCCCCGCACCGCCCGAATGAGCGATAATAACCGCTGTAACTCGCCACTAACCAGCGGATTAGGCGAAGTATCCCGCCTTTCAGCACTGTCGAGAACCCCTTGGGGGTCCCATAAGCCTGGGTGCCCGGTTTACTTAGACACGGCGTGTGAATATAGTTGTAGGTGTGTGCAGCGGTGCGCATGTGGTCTAGAGACGGGCGGGGCGAGGGACTAAGTCAGTGGGGCCGATGGCCCACCGAGGGTCCTTCTGACGAAGGCAACACCTCAAACCACGCAAATACAGGCGGTTGTATGCGGGTGAGCAACCCCCAGAGTGACAGTGGCCGCATGGCTTTTGCCATGCGCAGGCTCCGAGGAGGGCTGCTGCATGTCCAGCGGAAAAGCAGTTAGCAAGCGTCGTAAACGTCTGTCGATCGAGCCGTTGGAGCCGAGACGTCTTCTGGACGTCTCCGGTGTTTGGCAGGAGATGGGGTTCCGGTCGGCCAGCGGTGGCGGCATCAGCTACGAGGGGTATCAGTACGTCTACGACGACGACGGGTCGCATCTCCTATATGGACACTCGGGCGACCCGGCGGCGGCCAACACGCCCCAGGGCCACACCGTGTTGGTGTATGAGAACACCAGTGGGTTGCAGGCGAAGCTGTTCGACGGCTTCGCCTGGCTGGACCTGTACGTCAATCCCGAGGAGCCGACGGATCTCACGCTTCCCGGCACGGCTGTAGGACGCGACCCGGACGTGGCCGTCGACAGCTACGGGAACATCTACGTCACGTGGGTGGCCGGCGCCGATGACGACTCGGACATCTACATGCTCAAGGGCTCCCTCGAGTACAACGTCGCGACCAATCTCTACGCCTGGACTTGGTCGGGACTGGGCGGCTCGAATATGGGCACCGGGTTGAGCGACGATGGGACGTTGAACGGTCCTCCGGCGATTGCGGTCGGTCCGGACAATCTTCCGGTCATCGCCTACAGCGGACGCGACCACCGCGAGGGAGACCTGGACGTTGTGGCCAAGAAGTGGATCGGGGGTCGGTGGGTCGAGCTGACCTCAACGCAGAGCTTCGCCGACGGAGGCGGGGGCGTCAGCAACGACAAATTCGCGTCGGCGGGTTGGGCGAATGATCCGCAGCCGGTGGACATCGCGATCGGCAGCGACAACGCACCCATCGTTGTCTGGTCCAGTCAGAGCGCCACGACAACGCCCGCGCAGATCTATGCTCGTCGTTGGGACCAGGCGAGCTCTTCTTGGCAGAAGATCGGCGGCAACACGGCGAGCGACCCGAACGAGAATCCGGCCCCGGGCATCAGCGACGATCCGACCCATTCGATCTACCCGCGGATCGCGATCCGCCGTGTCGGCGAAGGGGATCTCACCAACGACCGTGACATCGTGATGGTCACGTGGCTCGACTACGAGGACGACGACGACCTGTCGACCGGGGCGATCTACCTCAAGGAGCTTCAGTTCACGCCGGGCTATCCGTCGACGGCGTCCTGGGTCGAGGTCTCGCCGGGCTCGGCGAGCGGCGATGGCCTGACGACTCCCCTCGATTTCACGCCCGACAATCAACTGGCCTACTACATCGGCGAGTACAACGCTCCACGCGGGCTGTTCCGGTATCTGTCGATCGACATCGGGTCTGACGGTCTGCCGATCATCGGCGTGACGCACCGGCAGCCGATCCATCCGGAATACTACACCGACGTGAACGAGAATCAGGGCGCCGATGACGGCTGGTTCGCCTACGGGCTCGAGGCCATCGATCTGGGCGGAAGCATCACGTGGCGGTTGATGGGGCCGACGGGCTACGAGTGTCCCAACTACGGCGTCTCGTGGGCACAGAACACGGAGATCATCGAGTTGCCCGACGGCTCGCCGGCGATCTTCTATGGGGCCGAGCGGGAAGCCGGGATCATCGACGAGGCCGGCTACTGGCAGAGCCTCACGACGGATAGCTGGATGCAGACGCCCTACTCCGAAGGGGCTCGGGGCGGCGGGCCGTATGATCCCTACTACAACCCCCTGTCGCTGGAGGCCGAGATCTACGGTCACAAGTGGAACGCCGACGAGAACGAGTGGCAGAACATCGGCGACGGTTCGGGCGAGTATGGCGGCATCGACGACAGCGACATCCGCTGGAACAGCGATCCGGTTCTGGGCAATCTCGACGACGGTCGGAGCATCATCGCCTACCTCGAGCGGATCGGGACGCAGCTCTTCGTTCGCGTGCGGGTCTTCGATCCGCAGACGGGCGCGTGGGAGCGTCTCGGGGAGGAGAACAGCCCGCTCGTCGTCAACATGGACGAGAACGACGTCGGGGAGTTCAGCGACGCGGCGACGGCCACTTACGGGGATCACACGTATCGATACGACGAGCTCGTCCTCTGCGCGGACCCGGGATTCACGACGGGCAGCGTCGAAGGTCGTCCGGTGATCGCCTATCTGGACTACGTGAATACGGACGACGCCAGCGTCTACGGCAAGAGCACGGTGACGGTTCTGGCGTACGTCGAGCCCACGTTGGATCATCCCGAGGGCTACTGGGAGCGACTCGCCAATCCGGGTGAGGACTACGTCTGCGTGACGGAGGGGACCGTCTGGGAAGGGTACTTGATCGACCAGCTTGACGTGATCGCCGGTCGGGACGAGATGGCCTATGTCGCGTTCCGCTACGTCACGCCGGACGGCGGCGAGGACGTGGACCTGAATCACGACTCCTTCCGCGTCGATCACGCGCACATCGAGGACGTGTACTACGGCGGCAACACGCCTTACACGACCGACGCGAACGGCAACGCCCTCCGGGCGGTCAGTGAGATCTACGCCCTCGAATGGGACGGGAGCTCGTGGGGGGCGATCGGCGATCCCAACCCGTTGGCGCCGGAGTACTGGCCGATCGACCTGTCGGGAACGTTTGGCAGCATGGCGGCCCCCTATTTCGGCGGCATGTTATCCCCGGACTCCGGCAATTGGAACTCGGACGGCTACTTCAACCCGAGCTACAGCGATTACATGTTCGAGGGGTACAACTTCGATCCGTCGCTCATGTTGGACCCGGACGGCGACGTCTGGATCGCCTTCACGGTCGGGCGCACCGCCAAGCATTGGGTCTGGTACAACAAAGATCCCCTCGACGCGCCGTGGTGGGAGGCGTACGAGACTCCCTCGCTGCTGACCGAGATCGTGGTGTACCAATACGACGCCGGAGACAACCTGTGGACGCCGGAGTTCGGCGCCAAGGGCGACGACGCCACGTTGGGCTACCAATTGCTCGCGCCGGACGGGGGCATGCACGCCTACGCGCATCCGGAGTTGACGCTCGGGTCCAACAACCGCCCGATCCTCGTCTATGAGGACCAGACGTGGGAGATGCTCCGCATTCAGGACGTCGAGAAGCTTGCCCTCGACAACGACAAGATGAGCAGTAACGCCAACGATCGTCCGCTGACGTCGGATGATCCGGGGGTGGCGACCTGGGCCGTCTATCTTCCCGACGGCGCTGAGCCCGGGGAAGTGGAAGAGGGTGAGGGGCTGGACTTCGCGAACAACTGGGTCGCGGCTCAAATGGCGGCGACCCCTTACCACTGGGGAGCGAAGTTCTCGGGCGCTATCATTGAGGCCAGCAATGACGTTGACTTCTTCGTCCTGACGAATCTTGAGGCCTACAGGTCGTACAACGTCACGGTCGATGCGGATTTCACCTACGGACCGGACCGCGGGGAAGAGGAGCCCGCGGAGGGCCGGGCGCTGGTCGGCTACTATGACCCTGACGTGGGCGCGTTCGTTTCGGTTCGGAATTCCGGCGAATACGACCTCGGAACGAACCCGAGCGGCATCGACGATGCCCATCCCTTCCAAATCGTGGCGAACGCGGATGGTGAGATTTGGATCGCGATCACGGGCGACGACGACTATAACTTCGACGGTAGCTCGGACCACCGCGGCGGGCCCAGTCCGGACGACCATCTCAAGGATTTCGGGACGTATACGCTGACCGTGGAGGCCATGGACACACCAGGCGTGGCGGACAGGGTCTTTGTGGTAGAGGACGGTTTCCAGCGACTGGTGACCTCGTCAATTCGAGTCCTGAGCTACGAACAGGATCCGGTGGGGGCGGGCGAGTACTGGGAGCTGGAGGGGACGCTGACGCCCGAGTCGGGTCGAGCGTATGTGCTTCCCAAGGCGGCGACTCTGGGCAACGGGGAGGTGGTGCTCACCTACACCACCATCGAGCCGACCAACGCCGGCTTCGTCACGAGCCTGATTACGGAATGGGGGTGGGACCCCGAGGCGAAGGCCTGGTACCGCGCGGCCGGATACAACTGCATCGATCTGGGCATCCGCAGTTACTTCGAGGGGGGCTATGGCGTCGACGGACTGATGGATGACGACCCCGATGAGCACGACTACTCGGACTTGATCTGCGACATATTCGACCCCAGGGTGATGTACGGAGCCCGGCAGATAGACTTCGAGAAGGCCTGGTGGCACACACAGGGCGGGAAGGGCGTGCCTGGGAACGATGATGATGAAGATTACTTGCCTTATGCGGGATGGCGGACGTACGCCAGCAGATGGATCGACGACTACCTGACGCCGCTGCCGGGCGACGGGGAGAGCGACTCTGGTCTCCAAACCGACGGGTATGAGTGGGGCTGGCGGGCGGACGGGCACGTGTCTCACACGAGCTACATCTACGCCACCCGGATCAAGAAGAACCAGGTGGGAGCGTGGGAGTTCGAGCAGCTCACGTCGCAGGATATGCTGGGCAACACGCTGCCCTCGTCGCAGGGCAACGGGCTGAACTCCTGGGTGAATCTGGACGGCGGCATGGCGATTGCGTGGGCGCCAGGCTTCATCTCGGACGTGGGCATTCGCGGCGTGGGCCCGACGCTCAACGACGCGCAGCCCGTGGTGACGTGGAATCACGTCGAGATGAACCTGATCCAGGTTCGCGGATGGGCGCCGGACGACGGCACGGACGTCAACCTGCCGAATCTCCAAGTCACCGAACTCAGCGGGACGCCCAACGACAACATGCTCGTGTTCGGGCGGCTGCACACGGTCGACTCATCGACGCCGATCGGCAACAGCCAGTACTACCGCGTGATCGATCTGAAGAACACCGGTAACGAGGACCTGATCATCTACGGGTTGTACTTCGGCGGATCCGGGATCTTCACGGCGACGGACGTCAATAACAACCCACTGGACTACCCGATCACGATCACGCCGGGTGACGACCAGATCGTCCGGATCCACGTCAAGCCGACCGAGGCCGGCCCGGCCCACGGGATGATCTACATCGACTCGAACGACCCGCTACAGGAGGTCAACCCGAACAGCGTGGCCCCGTATTCCGAGGATTACTACACGATCGCCATCCAGGGCATCGCCTACAAGGGCGGCAACATCGAGGTCACCGAGGACGTCGGGACGCCCAACGACCTGGCGGTGACGTTCGGGCTCCAGGAAACCGGCCAGACCAGCACGCGCGTCGTGACGATCACCAACAACGGGACGGGACCGCTGACGATCGGTCTGAACGTCAGCGGCACGGGGCTGGACACGTACGAGAGCTTCCGCATCCGCAAGGGCGCGCAGCTCTTGGCGGCCACCGAACTGACGATCGACGCCGGCGAGAGCGAGGAGGTCGAGATCGTCTTCACCGGGACCGACGCCAACGAGACGGGCGTGATCGGCTACCTGGTCATCACGCACGACGACTGGGGCGACGCCGTGACGTTCGATCCGGTGACCGATCGGAGGCCATACATCGTCAAGCTGATCGGCAACATGCCGAGCGTCGAGGACAACGTCGAGGTCGCCATGGGCAGCCAGGCGGCACTCTCGGCCAATACGGTGGCCTACAACGTCGGCGGCAGCCTGGTGATCTACGACATCACCACGGGGACGTCGACGGTTCTGGCCGCGGCCGGTGCCGGTCGGGCCAGGTCCGACGGCAACCTGACCGTCTACACCGTCAGCGGCTCTCTCTTCGTCTACGACCACTCCACGGGCGCGAACATCGACTTGTCGGCCCTGCTCGGGATCACGGCCGTGTCAAATCCCAACATCGACGGCAACCGGATCGTCTTCGCCGGTCCGGGCTCCGGCGGGAAGGATATTCACGTCCTCGACCTCAACATGGAGACGGGCAGCGTCGTGACAAGCGACCCGATCGCCAGTCACATGGTGATTCCGGACGTCGACCCGTTGCATGCCACGACGGACGACATGCCGGACGTCTCGGGCGACCTGGTCGTCTGGCGGCGCGGCACCGAGTCCTCGGGGTATTTCGTCTGGGGATACGACTTGGCCCTAAGCGAGCCCCTGCAGTTGACCTTTAAGAGCGCAGGCGGGCCTCGGATTCCGCGGGTCAGCGGCGACTTCGTCGTCTGGATCGAACACAACGGCGGCAACGTGGTCAGGCTGTACGAGCGGAACGCCCCGACCAAGGACCTGTTCCTGCAGCAGGCGGATATGTCCGACGAGGTGGCGTTCTACGGGGCGCTGCTGGTCTGGTCCGACAACCGCAACGGCGACTTCGACCTGTACGGATACTACCTCCCGACGGCCGTCCTGGGCGACGCGGGCGTGGACATCCGCGATCGGCAGTTCCAGCTCACGTTCACCACGCACGACGAGATCAACCCCGACGTCTGGGGCAACGTCGTCGCCTGGCGGGACGACCAGACGGGCATGATCTACTTCAGCGAGGTCCCCTACGGCGTGCCCGACATCGACGTGCCGCTCGAGGGCTCGACGGTGGACCTGGGCGACGTGGTCGCCGGAAAGCCCGTGACGTACGACTTCGCGATCTACAACCAGGGCACGGGCCCGCTGAACATCGACGTCCTGCGGACGAATATCCCGCAGGCCGTCCTGATCCCGATGAGCGAGCCCGGCGCGGGCGACGACCTGAGGGTTCAGCAGGGCTCGGTGCTGTGGGTCCGGCTGATCCTGACGGCCACGGACGAAGGCCCGATCGGCGGGACGATCACCATCGAGAGCGACGACGCCGACGAGCCGCTGATCACGTTCGACTTCACGGCCGTGGCGCAGGTGCCGATCCTCTCCATTTCGGAGACGAGCGGCACGCCGAACGACGACGTGCTGGAGATGGCCAATCTGTTCGTCGGGCAGTCGACGACCGCGCAGTTCACGATCCGCAACGACGCCACGGTGGCGCCGCTGCTGATCGAGGACATCATCCCGAGCGACGGCGACCTGACGTGGGAGATCATCAGCGGCAGCGCCGAGCTCCAGCCGGGCCAGCAGGCGGTGATCCAAATCACCTGGAAACCCCTGTCGGCCGGGACGCTCAACGCCACGCTCGACATCATGACGAACGATTACGACAACAGGCCTTACACGCTCAGCGTCACGGGCGTGGCCGAGGGTATCCCCGACCTGACCGTCGAGGAGGCCTCGGGGCTGATCAACGACGACAGGATCTACTTCGGTCAGAAGGACATCGGCTCGGGTCTGATCCCGCAGACGATGACGATCAAGAACGTCGGGACGGAGATCCTGCAGATCACGAGCTGGGAGATCGTCGGCGACGGCGCTGCGGCCTTTACGCTCGAGTCGGGCGGTCTGCCGTTGCCGTCGAGCTTCACGTTGGCCCCGAACGGCGGGTCCAAGCAGGTGACGGTCTGGTTCGATACGACCAACGGCGGGAAGTTCGAGGCCGTCTTCCTGATGCAGAGCAACGATCCGCTCGAGCCGGGCGCCGGGTACGGCGTGGTCCTCGAGGGGACGGTCAAGTACGGCGAGGCCTTCACGACGCCGGCCAAGCTGGACTTCGGCGAGGTCGAGCGCGGCCAGACGTCCGTGACGAAGGAGTTCACCGTCGTCAACACCGGGCTGGCCCCGCTCGAGGTGACCGGCGTGGTCAGCACGAACCCGGCGTTCGTGATCACGAAGCCCTCGGGCTACACGGGGGTGTTCACGCTGAATCCGGGCCAGAGCAGCGCCGTCTTCCTGGTGACGTTCAAGCCGACGGCCACGACGACCTACACCGGCAACATCCGCGTGACCAGCGACGACCCGCAAAACCCGATCCTGCTCGGAACGACCCTGATCGGCGAGGGCATCAACGTGCCCAAGCTGGTCGTCCAGGAGCCGGTCGGAGCGCCGAGCGATCAGCACATGGATCTCGGCGTGGTGACGGTGGGCGAATCGGCCAGCAAGACGATCCGCATCCGGAACTCGGGCACGGGTGTCCTGCGGCTGAAGCGGTGGACGACGGACAACAACGTGTTCCAGATCATCCCGTCCAACGGGTCGGGTTCCGGGGACGACATCCTCCTGGCGGTGGGCCAGTACATCGACGTGACGGTGACGTTTACGCCCACGGCGGACGTCTCGTACCCGGCGACCATCACGATCGTCAGCGACGATCCGAACCTCAAGAACGGTGTGTTCGAGATCGACGTGACCGGTCAAGGCGAGGCGGCTCCCCTCGTGGGGGACTTCACCGGCGACGGGAACCTGGACGCAAACGACTTCGACCTGTTCCAGGCCGCGTTCGGGTCCAAGAAGGGCCAGTCCCGCTACGGGACGGCCTACGACATGGACAGCGACGGCGACGTCGACTTCGCCGACCTGGGCATCTTCCTGGGCTACTTCAACGAGGCGACCAAGGCGTCCAGCAAGGCGATCGTCGCGTCGTACATCAACTCGCCCACGGACGGCGAGAGCGTCGGCGTGCCCATCTCCACGGAAGGCATCGTCGTCCCGCTCGCGGCGACGGGCTCCGAGAAGCCCGCGGCGTCGAGCAAGCTCGCCACGCCGAGCGACGAGGCGGATCAGGACCCGATGCTCGTCGAGAACCTGGCGGCCGCGTTCGACTCGGGCGCGCTGCCCGACGGCGCGATCCCGGCGGCGACTTCGGTCGATCTGTCGAGCGGGTCGGTATCGAACACCATGACGACCCCGGCCGGCTTTGCGGCGGCGGACGTGGTTCAGGCCGCTTCGCTCAGTGGAATGACGGTTACGGGCAGCGCTCAAGTAACGACGTCCATCGCGCTGTCGCTGGAGAACTCGGGGGCGCCGGCGGACACGCTCAGCGCGGACGACCTGGGCCAGGTCGATCCGCTGGTGGCGCCGTACGCGAGCGCCTTGTTGGGGTCGGCCATCGTTTGAGTGAGGTACGAGGGGAAGGGCGCAGGCGCGCCCGTCGAGAAGTCGAGAGCCTGCATTTGATGGAGGGAGCGTTTCATGACGCGTCCGATTGCCATAGCGGGGTTGTTGATCCTGGCGTTGAGTCCGCTGGCCCATGCGGCCACGGGCGTACGGATTGAGGGCACCTTCGTCCGGGCGGGGACCTTCACGGAGGTCACCCAGGTCGAGAAGGGCCAGCCGGTCCAGCTCATCGTCCGGGTCCAGGACATCAGTGACAATCCCAAGGGCGTTGCCGGGGGGATGGTCGACGTGACCTGGAACGCCGCGGTCCTCGACCTGCAGGACAACATTGACGGCAGCAACGTCAGCACGGCGGACGTCGCGCCGCTCTTCAATGACGCGGTCTGGACGCTCTTCTACAGCGGCGTCATGACGGCCACCGACACGCTCGAGGACATGGGCGCCGGGCAGGGCGTGCCGCCGAAGCTCTCCCTGGGCGACGCCGAGGTCTTCTTCACGTTGAACTTCAGCACGATCGGGACCGGCCAGGCCGGCCTCGAGCTGACCGGGCATGACTTCGGGCTGATCGTGACGGACACGACCGAGGCCGAGGCCGAGCAGCACGTGGAAGTGAGTCCCGCCCTGAAGGTGGTGCCCACGGGCACGTCCGAGCCCGGGGACAGCCCGGGGAGTCCTACACCGACCCCGCCGGCCGCGGGCTGCTTCGGCCCGGGGTTTGCCGTCGGACTGCTCATGTTGGCCGGTTGCTCGCGGACGTTCGGGAGCCGTCGTCGCCCGCGTCGGTAATCGCCTCGTCACGCCGGTCGGCGCCGCCGGTCGTATCTCCTTGTCCGGCGAACCTTAGCGAGCCGCGGAACGTACGAATCCTGTCTGATACGGGTGTTGCTGTCGGCATCTTCTGCCGATAGGATGCCTGTCTCAAGCATCTAATCCTTCCCATTCCGGGGAGATCGCAGCCGTTCGAACCCGATAACATGGAGCGGGGTCGGGTCGTGGGCGCTCTCGATGATTGCGGTATGCGGGGAGGGATTCCGCTCTATCGGGACAACTCGGGCGATGGGGCCTCTCGGTGGGCCGGCCGCCGTAGGTCTCCAGCCCTCACCAACACAGTCTCGGGTGCATACGTGACAAGTCTCCGACGGAACTGCTGGATCGGGATCGGCGCCTTCGTCTTGGCGACGCTGGCGGGGATCGGATCGGTGCAAGCGTACATCGATCCGGGTACGCAGGCGGCGGTTGCGGGCAGTCTGGTGGGCTTCCTGGCGATGTTCGCCGGGTTCTTCGGGATCGTGCTCTGGCCGTTCCGCAAGCTCGTGGACTTCATGTGCAAGCGGACGGGCCTGCCCAGGCTCTACGGCAAGATCCTCATCATTGCGATGATAATCGGCGGCATCGGCTATCTCGTCCACGCCCTCGACCAACGCTGGCATTTCCTGACGAGCGGCGAGTCATCGGACTCGGGCCAGATCGAGGCGCCCATTGCCGTTTCCTACGCCAAGTTCGATCGCGTGATGCTCCTGGGCATGGACGGGCTCGACGCCGGCATCCTCGAGGAGATGATGGACGCCGGACAGCTCCCGAGCTTCAAGAAGCTCAAGGAGACGGGTGCGTACGCTCGTCTGCGGACCAGCAATCCCCCGCAGAGCCCGGTGGCCTGGTCGTGCATCGCCACCGGCTGCAATCCCGGCAAGCATGGCATCTTCGATTTCATCCTGCGAGACCCCAACACGTACATCCCTGAGCTGGCGATCTACAAGACGAACACCAGTTTCACCAGCCGCGAGAATCGGTATCTGCCGACGCGAGACGTGCCCGGATTCTGGCGGGTGCTCAGCAAGGGGGGCGTGCCCACGGTCGTGATCCGCTGGCCCAACGCCTTTCCCCCTCCACAGGTGAACGGACGGTTCTTCAGCGGCCTGGGCGTGCCGGACATCTGCGACCGCATGGGCAGGTACTCCCTCTACACCACGAACGACAAGTGCTTCGCCGCCGGCAACAGCCCCAACAAGATGGTCAAGGTGGCGTGGGACGGCGAGAAGGTCACGACGAGCCTGTTCGGCCCGAAGGAGAACGACAAGCTACCGCTCGTCCTGACGAAAAAGGGCAAGCGGGTCGCCCTAGACCTCGACGGCAAGGCCGCCGGCGAGATCGGCGTCGGCGAGTGGACGGGTTGGGCGACCGTCAAGTTCGGCGGCATGCTGGGCGGAGACAACGGGATCGTCCGGTTCTTGCTGATCGCCCTGGAGCCCGACCTGAAGCTCTACGCCACGCCGATCCAGGTCGACCCGATGGCGCCGCTGTTCCCGATCACGTATCCGGACGCCTACGCGCGGGAACTTGCCGAGAAGATTGGGCGATACTTCACCGTCGGCATGCCGGAGGACGTCAAGGCCCTCAGCGAGCACGTGTTCACGCCGGAGAACTTCCTGTCGATGTGCGGCCTGATCCAGGTCGAGCGCGACGCGATGTTCAAGCACGAGCTGGCCCGTTTCGAGAAGGGGTTGTTCGCGTTCGTCTATGACAGCACCGACCGCAAGCAGCACATGTTCTGGGCGGCGCGCGATCCCGAGCATCCCGCCTATACCCCTGAGTACGCCGCCAAGTACAAGGACGTCATCCCCGGCGTGTACAAGCGGATGGACGACCTGCTGGGCAAGGTGATGGGCGGCCTCGGCGAGAAGACGGCCCTGATCGTCCTGAGCGACCACGGGTTCACCACGTACCGAAAGTCCGTCAACCTCAACACCTGGCTGGTCCAGAATGGCTACCAGACGCGGAGCTCCCCCGACGGGAAGGCGTTCTTCCAGGACGTCGACTGGTCCAACACCAAGGCGTATTCCCTCGGCTTCAACAGCATCTATATCAATCTCGAGGGACGCGAGGGCAGGGGCATCGTCAAGCCGGGCTCCGACTATCGGCAGCTCTGCGGCGAGATCGCCGAGAAGCTCCGCTCCCTCCGCGATCCGAAGGGCGACAAGCCCGTCATCCGGAACGTCTACCAGGCCCGCGAGATCTACCGCGGCGACGCGATGGACATGAGCCCGGACCTCGTGGTGGGTCTGGTGAAAGGCTACCGCGCGGGCAGCGAAAACGTCCTCGGCGCCGCGCCGAAGGACCTGTTCGAGATCAACGACAAGCCCTGGTCCGGCAGCCACCTGTACGATCCGTACTATGTACCGGGGATCTTCCTGACCAACCAGAAGATCCGGACCGACAATCCGGGCGTGATGGACGTTGCCCCGAGCGTGCTGCAGTGTTTCGGCATCGCCAAGCCGGATTACATGGACGGCGAGGCGCTCTTCGACTTCGGCGGCTAGCCTCGCCTTCGGTCGGACACTTTCCTGTACCGCAGGCATCCTTGCCCGCTTTTGGGGCAGGCTGGAAGCCTGCGTTACGACAACGCGAGACTCACCTACCGAAACGGCACTCGTGAAGGCTATAGGACGCGATCTTGCCAGAAGCCATGCGATGGTGCGTAACGGGCGCGAGCGGGCAGCTCGGCAGCGTTTTGGCGCGGCGGCTTGCCGCGGCGGGCCGGAACGTGCTGGCGCTCTCGCATCGACACTCGATCGAGGTCGGCGATCTTCGCACTGTTCCCATTGACCTTACGGACAGGGACGCCACCTGGCGCGTGCTCGCGGAGGCGCGTCCGAACGTCGTGGTACATCTGGCCGCCGTCGCGGCCGTGGGCGACGCCCTGAACGACCCCGCCCGGGCCCGAGCCGTGAACGTCGAGGCGACGGCGAGTCTCGTCGACCAAGCCGATCAGCTCGGGGCGC
>JAFGLZ010000129.1 GCA_016927755.1 Phycisphaerae bacterium | reverse complement strand
GACGCAATGACGCTCGGCGCTTCGTTGGCTCTGTCGAGGGAGACAAAATGTGGGTAACGACAAGGACTTCAGTCCTGGGAACCGACCCGCCCCAAACACCACAGTCGCGTAGCGACGGCTGAGGTGTAGAGGACCCCTCAAAGGAACGCCAGGCCCAAGTCGCCTCCCTCAAGGCGGCGGGCGCTCACTGCTTCTCGGCCGGATAGATCTTCACCTCCACCCGCCGGTTCTTGGCGTGGTTCTCCGGATCCCCCCGATCCGCCGGCCGATCCCAACCCATGCCCTCCACCGCGAACTGATTCGCGTTCAGGTTGTACTTCCGGACCAGCGACTCCTTCACCGCGTTGGCCCGGTTCATCGACAGCTCCTTCACCAGCCCGACCGGAACCTTCCCCTTCATCGAGCTGTCCGTGTGACCCTCGATCACGATCCTCGCCGCCCCGAACTGACCCGCCAGCTTGGCGATGTCCTCCAACACGAAATCCACCTTCGGATCGTACAGCTCCTCCACCTCCTTGCCGTCCGCCTTCTTCGTCACCTTCTTGTGCAGGTCCCAACTGTTGGGATAGAAGTGGATGAACACCGTGTTGGTGAGAATCTCCTCCTCCGCCCGGATCTCACGCGGCGTCGCCGGCGTGAACTGCACGTGGTACTCGTCCTTCTGAGACGAGTACTTCTCCTCCTTGCCCAGCTTGGCGATGATCGAGTAGTCCATCACCTGATCGAACGGCACCGGCTGATGCGTGATCGCCCCGATGCGCCGGTAGAGATAGTACGCCTGCGACCACACGCGCTCGAAGTTGGCCGCGTTGTTCTGGTTCATGAAGAACTGGAAGTTCTCCGCCCAGTTCGTGCTGTGCGCGTCGCCGAACATCGCCAGCGTCTCGCTCGCCGGAATGTTGTAGCCCTGCGACATCAGCTCGGCGCAATGCTTCTTGCTGGCCTCGTCCTTGAGCGCGACCATCGCGTCGAAGATCCCCCGGACCAGACCCTCGAGGATCGACGGATGATCCTTCGCGAAGTCCGCACGCGCGAACCACACGTCCGCGATCAGCTTGTTCGCCGTCGCCGTCGTCACCAGCATGCGGTTGCCCTTGACCTTCTCCAGGTTGTAGATGTCCGGCGCCCAAGACACCGCCCCCGCGATGTCCTTCTGCGCGTTGAACGCCGCCGCCGCCTGGAACGCGTCCTCCGTGTAGACCATCTTCACCTCGCTCGGCTGGACCCCGCCCGCGACCAGCATGTTCAAGGCGAAGTATTGCGACGGGGAGTTCTGGGCCAAAACGAGCTTCTTGCCGCGGAGGTCCGCCACCGTCTTGATCGCCTGCCGCACCACGATCCCGTCCCCCCCGTTCGACCAGTCCACCTGCTGGTAGATCCGAGGCATCACACGACTGTCGCGCGGCTTGCCGCTCTTGTCCACGAACCCCTCCATGATCAGGGGAACCATGTCCAACGTCGCCCAGCCGATGTGGATGTCGCCCGCGGCGTACGCGTCCCGCATCGCCACCGGATTGTCGATCAGAACGAGCTCCACCTTGAACGACTTGCCGTCCGGCGTCTTCCATACCTTCTTCGGCTTGAAGCCTTCGTTGGCGTGGATGATCGGCGCCCACCCCGCCCACACGTTCAACGCGAACCGAATCGTATCGTCGGCCATCGGCTTGTACGCGCTCGTGCCCTTGACCTCCGGCAGCCGCTCCGTCGGGCGGAACTTGTACTCCTTCACCGTCGTCACCCCCGACGGATTACTCGCATCCTCGGCCTGCTGCCCCAACGTCACCGTCTTGTCGACGTCCCCCCCGGCCTTCTTGCCCTCGGGCGCGAAGATGTCGCTGCGGTGAACCGCGAACGCCACCAGCCCGATGATGACGATGACGAGCACGACGTAGAACGCTGCTTTGGGTTGTCCGGCCATGGCTCTCTTCTCCAGTTAACTTGGGGTCCGCCTAGTCTAATCCCATCCGGGATTCTTTCACCATCACGACCATCATTCACAAGCGCCCCCGGCGGGTGGCATGGGTCCGCAACGCAATACCGCTCCGGTCGAACAAGGCACGGACTCACGAGACGCATCGTTCTGAATCAACGAGGCGTTCCGCGGACCCGTGGTTCGTCCCGTGCCCGATGTTCGTCTGGCGTTGCCTCACGCCGCCCCGAATGCGACGCAGAACTCGCTCTCCGAAACGACAACCGCGCCTATTCGCTCTCCAACGGCATCGCCTCTGCCAGAATCCGCTTCTCGTAAATCTCCTTCAGTTGAACCCGCAACTCCGCGCCGTCGACCGCCTCGACCACGTGACCGTTCACCTGACTCAGGAAGTTGAAACCCTTGGCCGACGTGTCGAACGCCACGAAGTGCATCTCCACCGCGCCCTCCGTCTGATCGTACAACTGACGCGACACACGGTCCGGCGGAACCCCCGACGTGTTCTCGCCGTCCGTGATGCACACCAGATGCTTCGTGATGCACCCCGAGCCGTACAGCGCCCTGAAGCCCTCCACGATCGCTTGCCCGATCGCCGTCCCGCCGCCCGGCCGAGGAATACGCTCCAGGGCCGATCGCGCCGCCTTCGCGTCGAACTCCCCCATCCCCAACACCACCGCCGGCGAGCTCGAGAAGCTGTACATCCCCAGGTCCAACACGCGATCCGCGCGAGACGCCTTCCATCGGGCCGTGTAGTCCACGATCCGCTCGAGAGCGCCCTCCGCGATCTCGTGCTTCGGCTTCATCGTCCCATCCTGGGCGCGGATCCTCGCGGCCATGCTCCCCGACGTGTCGATCAGGATCACGATCGCCGTCCCAATCCGCTGAGGCCTGTCCGGCAGACTGATCCTCGGCGAAACCAGCCTGCGCGCCGCCGGACGACTCGCGACTCGGCGACGCTCCGCCTCCCCGCCGCAACCGACCAGCATCCCCGCCGTCGCAACGGCAGCGCAGAGCGCAAGGACCGGCCATTGACGCATCAATCGCCCGCCAATCGCGCCACTCGAACCACCGGCGCGACGGCATGCGTCCGTCGAAGCATCGCTCCTGTCTTGTGTCATCCTGTTGTCCCCTTGGCGGCGGGATCTGTCCGGTACGCAAACCTCGTCGCCGCGCCGCGACCCGGATCGTCCGACCTAGGGGAATTAGACATCACCGCTGAAGGTGCGGCCATTATAAACCAAGACCGCCTTTTGATGATCGCCCCACGCCTCTCCCCATCCGCCAGTCTCTGTAACGCAGGCATCCCTGCCTGCAAACCAAGCGGCCTCAAAGCCCATCGTGGGTGGCATGGGTCCGCCGCATGAGATCGTTCCGCTTGAAAGAACCACAGCCCAGCCGGATGCACGCCCTCAACCGACCCGCCCCCCGCGGACCCGTGCTTCGTCCCGTGTCGAAGGGTTCGTCCGACGCCGACCCACGCCGCCCCGAACGCGACGCGAAACACGCTCGCCCAAGACCACACTAGCCCCGAAACACCGTCGTCGGCTTGGCCTCGTGCATCGAATGAAGCACCTGCATCAGATCATACGCCGTCAGCTCGCACAGAAGCTGCGTCACCTTGCCGTGCATCGAGTCGCTCAGCTTCGGCTCGATCTCCTTCATCAACTCGACCAGCCGGCTCTCCTGCGCCGCCACCTCCGACGCATCCACCTTCCCGTCCGCCAGCGCGTCCAGGAACGACTTGAGCTGCCGCGCATATCGATCGATTATGGGCTTCTGGCCCTTGTCGTCGAGCCAGCTCACCCGCGCCGCGCCGCCACGCTTCGCCGCCGCCTTGGCGACCCTCGCCTTCTTGACGCCCCGCTTGGGCGCCTTCTTGGAGGCCTTCTTGACGACCTTCTTGACCGTCTTCTTCTTCGACTTGGCCTTCTTCTTGCTCATCCGATGACCCTCGCTCTCTGCCGCCCGTTCGCCCGGCGGCACCGACTCCCCGCTCGACGTCAGTCCGCCTCCTATTCGCCCAGCACGCCCCGAATCGTCATCAGCCGCTCCTGAAGCCGCGACCGGCCGTCGGGCCCCGTCACCCGCGCTCGCCAGTCCGCCGGCAGGAAGCTCAGTTGCGTGCACTCAAGAACCGCCGCCACCTCCTGAAGCTCCTTCTCCAGCCCCTGAGTCGATGGCATGAACTCCGCCGTCGCCTCCTCGACGTCCCCCTGAGTCAGCGCGTCGCGATCCCCCGACAACGCCCGACGCTTCGCCGACAGAACGATCCCCTCGATATCCGCCCCGCTCAGAAACCGCTCCGACTGAATCCGCGGCAGAGACTCCACCGTAAGCCCGATCCGGTTCTTCCTCGCCATCGCAAGGAACATCTCCCGGATCTCCGCCTCGTCCTGCGGATAGAACAACGGGATGTGAACCTCCGCCCGACCCTGACGCTTGAGATCGATCGGCAGCAGGTCCGGCCTGCACGTCAGCAGCATCCAGATGATCCTGCCGCGATAACGCGTGTCCCCCATCTGACTGGCGATCATCGAGAACACCCGGCTCGACGTGCCGGAGTCGCCGTCCGATGCCCGATCCCCCAACGCCGCGTCCGCCTCGTCGATGATCACCATCACCGGACCCAGCGATCGCAGCACCGTCAGAACCTGCTCCAGATTCCCCTCCGTCTCCCCGACGTACTTCGACCGGAAGTTGCGAAGCTTCACGCACGGAATCCCGATCGAGCCCGCGGTGCACTCCGCCAGAAACGTCTTGCCCGTGCCCACAGGGCCGCAGATCAGATACCCCATCGGCGCCGCGTCGAGTCGGCCCCGCGCGATCAGGTCCGCGTCCTCGCGCAGCCGCTGCTTGCCCGCCGTGTGACCCACCACCAGATCCAGCGCATGACCCGGCTCGATGAACTCCACCAGGCCCTGACACTGACGCTCGATCATCGCCTTCTTCAGCTCGCGGAACCGCCCCGCCTCCGGCGTCCGCTCCGCCTGCCGCGCCTGCGAGAGCAGCACGTTGAGGCTCACCAGACTCAGGCCCGCCGACAGATCCGCCAGCGCCTCCGGCGTCAGTCCGCCCGCCTCCACGACCGCCATGCCCCGCTCCGCCGACCGGATGAATCGCTCTCGCGCCTCCCGGTCCGGCATCGGAATCTCGACGGTTGTGACGTGCGGGTTCTGCACCAGTCGATCGTTTATCTCCGACAGCTTGCCCGCCACCAGACAGAACGCGATGTTGAGCCGCTTGATGTACGGGTTCTGTGCCCACCCCAGCAGCCGGACCAGGTTCACCCCCTGACCCCGCGACAGAAACCCCAGATCCCCCGCCGGGGCCAGGTACTGCGCGTAGTCGAGAATGACCGCGATCTCCTTCCGCCGATCCGGCGCCTCCTCGAGCATCTCCCGTTCGATGAATCGGTCCAGCAGTAGCAAGACCTCGGAAGGGTCCCGAGGCCAGCTCGACGCGTCCCCCAGCCGCGCGCTCAGATGCTGCACCATCGACTGGAGCCGCTGCGGATCCCCCGCCGCCAGCGGTCTCAGCCCCCGTCCCAGGTCGTACTGCAGAACGATGTCCCACGAGCCGAACACCTGCCGCGCCAGAAACTCAGACAGGTTGACGTAGCTGTCCGCCTCGCCCGTCGAACACCGGATCAGATCGTGAACGTTGCCGTGAAGAACGAACAGACACGTCGTGCCCGAGAAATACTGCTCGGCCAACTGCTTGGCCCAGCCCGGGAACCAGTCCGGAACCCGAGCCCCGGGACCGACAGGTGTGGGTGGTGGGGGAGTCATTGCTGAGTCTGTTCTTGCGTCGACGGCCCGAGCTCCTTCTCGGTCTCCTCGATCCGGGCCGTCTCCGGCGTGACGAGACCCGTCTCGATCTCGAACTCCCGCAGCGCCTGGTCGCCCAGAACCTTCTCCATCGCCTGCTCGCGCTCCACGTCGACCAGACCCTCACTCGACAGATCGGCCGCCACGCGAACCTTCGCCCGGTTCAGCGTGATCTTCTCCTCGAGCACCTGCTCGATCTGACCGAAATCCGTCGTCACGTTGAAGTCGAACGAGTTCGCGAGCTTGGCCATCTCCGCTTCCGCCCGGCTCATCTTCAGCTCGGCGTCGTATTTCGTGATCTTCCTGCGAACGTCGGCGAGCTTCTTGCCCGCGTGCTTGATCTTCGTCAGATTGTTGCCGTACGCCTCCTCGTGCATCTTGAGCTGCTCTTCGTTCTCCCCGAGCTGCTGCTTGGCACGCTGGAGCTCCAACGCATAACGAGACGCCGACTCCCGATCCCCCGCCTGCAGATAAGCCTTGATCTTCGCCTCCAGCTTCTTGACCTGCCCCTCATCGTTGATCACCTGACGGCTCACCCGCTCGACCAACGCCCGATACTGCTCCAACCCCTCGCGACCCTCCTTGAGCTGCGCCACCGCCAGATCGTACTCGTACTGCATCTGCGCGATCGGATCCGCCGTCCAAAAAAGGTTCGCCAGCTTGTTGATCTGAGCCTTCAGTGTGTGCAGCAGCTTGCCAAGGATCATAGCCGTTCCCAACCTTTCACTCTGACGCCTATCGGCCATCGAGAATCGGTCGCGGCCGACGCGGACCTCCGACGCTTCGGCAGGCGCCGACCGCCGCCTAAATCCCCATCGTCTCCCCCATATATCTGCCCACCATCCCACTGTCAATTACGTGATGCCGCGGTCAGAAACTCCTGCTCCATGATACGAACCGCCAGCGCGGGCCCCGGCTTGTGCCCGTGCGTCGTGATCCACAACTCCCCCGCCCGCCGCTCCAGCATATACGGATAGCACAGCTTGCCCCCAGGCTGCCGCGCGATCACCACCGGCCTCGTCCACGTCGCGCCGTCGTCGCTCGAAAACGCCAGCGACAGCTCCTCCCGATGCCACGACGCCGGAAACTCCGACGCCGGACCCGTGTGGTTCACCCGAGGATACGAGTCCCGACCCTCCGGCTTCACCCGGTTCCACACCACCGCCAGCCGCCCGCTCTTCAAGCGCAACAGCCAGCCCGGCGAGCTGCTCGCGTCCAGCTCGCTCGGACGGATCGTCCGCCAATACCTCCCACCGTCCTCCGACCACGCCTGCCAGAATCGATCGAGGTTCGTCCGGATCAACATCAACAGTCGCCCGTCCCCCAGCTCGGCCACCATCGGCTCGACCGCCCCGTCGTGGTGCCCGTGCCCGCCCAGGTCGATCAGGTTGCCCTGACGCCACGTCTTCCCCTCGTCCGTCGACACGAACGAGCAACACACCCACCGCCGCAGCTCCGGGCTCAAATGCTCCACCGTCACCACCAGCGAGCCCTTGGACGTCTGAATGAACCCCATGAAGTCGGCGCTATACCCGGCCAGCAACCGCTGCCGGTCGACCCACGTCTTGCCCCCGTCCGTGCTGCGAACGCACCACATCTCCAGCTTGCAGTCCGCCTTCGGCGCGCCCGCCGCGTTGTCCCAACTGAACTTGTACCCGTCGAAGTCCAAATACACGATCACGATCGTCCCGCCAGTCGTCCGCACGATCTGACCCGGGTGTCCGCCGCCTCCCATCCGAATACCGGAGTGGATCGATCCGCTGATCGGCTTCCACGTCTTACCGTCGTCCCCACTGGTGGCCAGCACGTTCCCGTCGACCGTCATCAAGCTCCCATCTGCTTGCACCACGAACGGCCCGGTCTTGCTGATGCTGAGCGGCTTGCAGCACGCATGAAGCCACCGGCCCGGCGCCTCACCGCCCACCGCGACCAAGGACGACATGAATGGAATCACGCACGACCCAAGCATGACCAATCGCACCATAGCTCGATGCCTCCAGAACCCGTAGGGCGGGTTTCACCCGCCGCGAGACGCGTAGGGTGCGTCCTGACGCACCTTCTGAAAACCCCCCGCATGCGATGCGTCCTCCGAAGATCCGTCAAGACACACACCCTACTACTCCGATCGCCCAAAAGGACACTCCTTCAAACAAACCCCGCGGAACTCCCGCCGCCCCAGCGTCTCCATGTTCCGATCCACGTGTGCCCGACAACGCCCCGCGTCGATCCGAAACCCCCTAAGCCCCTCGAACGAAGCCTCCTCCCCAGTCACCGCCCCGACCGGACACGCGTCCTGGCAGATCCGGCAACTCCCGCAGTGATTCGCCGCGAAAGGAGCGTCCGCCCCAAGCGCCGCGTCCGTAAACAACGTCCCCAGCCGAACCCTCGGCCCATGTCCCGGCGTCACCAACAGCGACGACCTGCCGACCCACCCCAGCCCCGCAAGCGCCGCCACCGCCTTCTGACTCAGCGCCGCCCTCATCCGCCCGAACACCGACTCCACCTCGTCGATCCGGCAACACCGCGCCGTCCGATCGAGATCCGACACGAATCGCTCGATCGCCGAGTAAACCCGGCCCGCCCCCTCCGCCAGCCCCCCGATCGCCGCCTGCAACGCCACGTCATCCGGAAGCCGCTCAATCTCCCGATCCGGATACCGCATCCCGAACGCAACCACACAAAGCCCCCGCTCTCCCGGCTCCACCAGCAACCCGCTCAAATCCCCCACCCCCACCACAACCGCCCCCGCCGACAAAACGCACCCCCTCAACCGTCCCGCATCCCCATCACTCCCCGACCCCATCACATCCCTCCGACCCACCGTGCCGATCGAGTCCCACGCGCCAGTTC
>JAFGLZ010000128.1 GCA_016927755.1 Phycisphaerae bacterium | reverse complement strand
CCCTGCAATACGATCGCCACGACCCGGACCCAAACCTTCCCCCGCAAGGAGCATCACATGACCTCGCCAACCCGTCGACACCGCACCGGCAGCCTCGCCCTCGTCGCCGTCACGATCGCCATGGTCTCTTTTTGCGCACCGGGCATCGCCCCCGCCGCCGAGCCCCCGACCCTAACCGCCGTTCCCGTCACCGAGCCCCCGACCATCGACGGCCGGCTCTCCGAGCCCTGCTGGCAGACCCCCTCAGCCGCAACGGACTTCAGACTGCTAAAGACCGGCAAGCCCGCCTCCCAGCACACCGAGGCCCGCGTCGCCTACGACGCCGACACCCTCTACGTCGCCTTCACCTGCCGAGACGACCAGATGGACAACCTCGTCGCCAACGAGACCAAACGCGACGGCGACGTCTACAACGATGACAGCGTCGAGCTCTTCCTCGCGCCCCACACCGATCCCGAGCCCTACGACCACTTCCTCGTTAACCCCGCCAACACGCAGCGCGACGATCTCGGAGCCGATCCGTCATGGAACGCCGCCTGGAAGTCCGCCGTCTGGCGCGGGCCCGACCGCTGGACCGTCGAGATGGCTATCCCCCTGAAGTCGCTCCCCCTGACCACAAGCTCCTTCGGCCCGTGGCGGATCAACTTCGCCAGGAATCAACAGTCGCGCGAGGAACTCTCCAGTTGGGCCCCGTGCCAATCCGGCTTCCACGAGCCCAAGGGCTTCGGCACGCTGATCGGCGTCAAAGCGAACCTCGCGCCCATGTTGCGGCGGCAGATGGGCGCCACGCTGACCGACCTGGCTCGCCAAACCGCCGCCCGAATCCAACAGGTCCCCGCCACGCTCGATACGTCCCTGGCCCGCGAACTCCGCCAAGGGTTCGATCAGCTCTCCGCGCGACTCCGCGAACTCGCCGGCAGCCTCGGCCAGGCCGACAATCCCGACGCGCTCCAGAAGCTCGAAGCCGATATCGCCGCCGCCCAGGCCCGATTGGCCGCCCTCGAACGCAAGATGAGCCGTGTAAGGCTCGCCGACGCCGCGCGGAGTCGGCAGGGGCCCGACGCCGCATGGGCGGTCTGTCAGGTCAGCTCCATGACAAAGCTCCCCGCCGACCAGCCCTTCGACGGCATGCCCGCCGCGACCATCTCCATCGCCCTGGCCGGACGCGAGACCGAGCCCGCGCAGATCGTCGTCGTCCCCCTCGACAAGCCCCTGAAGAGCCTCCGCGTCTCCGTCGGCCGCCTTGATCGAGCCGATGGCGGCGCCGTCATCCTCCCACGCGACCTCCTGCTGCGAAGGGTCGGCTACGTCACCACCAGCCGACCCAGCGCCGGCGCGGCCTTCCCGCCCGGCCGGCTGCCCGATCCCCTCCTCCCGAACCAGCCCGTCGACGTCGCCGCCGACGCCATTCAGCCCTACTGGCTCACGGTCTACGCCCCCCTGGATACCCCCGCCGGCACCTACCGTGGCCAGCTCCGAGTCGTCGCCGACGGACATCAACCCCAGAACGTGCCGGTCGAGGCCCGCGTCTTCGGATTCAACCTCCCGCATCGACCGACCCTCCGCACCGCATTCCTCCTGAACCAGGCCTACCTGGCCCAGCGCCACGGCGTCGTCCTCGCCGAGAACACCGTCGCGGGTTGGACCCCAGGCCTCTGGTCCGGCGCGGACGTCCAAGGCAGGGCGAATTACTTCGGTCAGGGCGAGTTCGAGCAAGCCTTGGACGAGAAGGTCAAACACCACGGCCGGCAGTCCGTTCGCATCACGGGCAAGAAGGTCGTCCGCGGCACCCACGAAGGGCCCCGCGCCTCGTATCACGCCGGGCCCATTCGCCTCCTGGGCGGGCGATCCTACGAATTCAGCGTCTGGTACCGCACCGACAAGCTCACCGGCCTGGCCGACGCATGGATCTCCGGCGGACTCGGCGGCGTCGCCCTGAAGCCTTCGGACCAGTGGAAGCAGGTCAAGCACGCCTGCGCGCCCAAAGAGGACGTCGACGTCTTCGTCTACCTCCGAAACCACTCGCTGGGCTCCGTCTGGTTCGATGATGCCGAGCTCATCGAGATCCCCTCCGGCAAGAACCTGCTCCCCTCGCCCGGCTTCGAGATAAGCGGCGGAAAGACCGGCTCGCAGCTCCTCCGCGACTATCGAATGAGCATGCTGGCCCACCGAATCTGCGACGCCGACGTCGCCCGTCCCGACGTCACTGTCGACGCCGCCGGAAAGGTCGTCCTCGACTGGACCCAATTCGACCGCGAGATCCAGTCCTATCTCAACCACGGCCTGAACGCATTCAACATCAAGTGGCTGCAAATCGGTGGGGGGTGGGGCGCCGCCGCCACGCCGACCGACAAACGGGCCCGGGATATCTCCGCGCAGATCATCGCGCAAACCGAGAAGCACCTGATCGAGAAAGACTGGATTGACCTGCCGTACATCTACGTCTTCGACGAGCCGGGCCCCGACGCACGCAAGCAGATCATCGACGCCTTCGACTTCGTCCACAAGAACGGGCCCCGCCTGCGCGCCTTGCTGACCTACGGCTACGGCGCGACCAAGCCCTGGACCCACACGAATCCCGACGGACCCGAGGCCGGCTATGCGGCCTACGCCGATGCCGTCGACATCCACGTCCCCCACATCGACTGCTGCGACTGGCGCGTCCTCGATCGCCTCCGCGGCAAGCCCCGCAAGGAGCTCTGGCACTACGTCTGCATCTCCGCCAAACGGCCTTACCCCAACATCTGGGCCATCGACTACACCGGCCTCGACCATCGCATCGTCTACTGGCAGCTCTGGCGATACGCCCTGACAGGCACCTTGTACTGGTGCGTCAACTACTGGAAGGTGGACGTCTGGCAAGACCCGATGAGCTACCCCGGCGGCAACGGCGACGGCTCGCTATACTATCCCGGAAAGACCGGCCCCATCGAGAGCATCCGCCTAGAGCTCACCCGCGACGGAATCGACGACTACGACTACCTCAGACTCCTGGCCGACCTCGTCGCCAATCCCCCCAAGACGACCTCGCCGGAACTTATCCAGAAAGCCAAGACGCTCCTGGACGTTTCGGAAATTTGCAGATCATTCAAGGAATATGTGTCTGATGTGTCAGTATTAGAGAATCGCCGGTTGGCCTTAGCCGACATGATCGAGCAACTGACCAACCCCGAGAAGTCCGCCAAGTGAAGGGGACGGCTACTCCTTGAGGAACCTCGACAACAAGCTCTTCTTCTCCTCGGGCACCGGAATGAGTTGGTCGAGTCGGGCGTTGATCGCCTTGACCCGCTCTCGCTGTTCGGCACAGACGAAGGAGAGATGTTCCGAGAGCGTCAAGGCCTCCGCCAGCGCCCGAAGGACCAAGTGTCGCTCTCGCTCGATCTCCTTGAGCTGCTTGGCGGCCTTCGACGCGTCGACGTTCATGTCCAGCCGCCGGGCGAGGGGATTGTTGGTGCTGCCGGCGCGGTCGACCGCCTCCAGCCACGCGCGCACCCGTCGAGAACGCTTGTCGACCTTCAGGAGCCGCTCCTGGAACTGTTTGAACGTCGTGGGGAGAACCTGCATGCTGGCTTCCCGACCCACCGTCAGCAAAAGCTTGTGCCGCTCGCGTCGGAGTCCCTTGACCTCCTCCGACGTCGTCGAGTCACCGATGTCCGGCGGCTCCTCGTCGGCGATCTTCTCGATCTCCGCCAGTACGGACGCTAGCGTGATCTTCTCGGATTCAGTCTTCTCGATGATCGTGAACTCGATGTCGTCGTCTTCGTCGACTGCGACTTCGGGCTCGTCCTCGTCGTCCAAGGTCTTCAGCGCCCTCGTCGTGGAATCCCCGAAGTCCTCCTCGAGCACGTCGATGGCGAAGTCATCCGCCACGTCGCCCTTGCCCGGAAGATCCTCGCCCTCCATCGGGATCCTGAACGTCCCGCCGCACTTCACGCACTTGGCCATCTTTCCACGAGCAGCCGCCGGAACGCCCACCTTCCGCTCACAGGAAGGGCAGTTCAAGACTACCTGCTCTATAGAGCCACTCAATTGGTCCATCAGCCCACCTCACCCCCAGCCCACCTCACGCTGCACGTCACCGGGTGACACAAACACAGTGTTAATCAACCCTAATCATAGGCCTATTGGAATGTCCGGCAAGAGGTCTCAAACGGAAACCCGGCCCGGCAAGACGGAGGCTTAGAACCAAAGCATTGGAGCCCAACATGTTACATATGGAGCAGTCCCCTTGAGAGCTCCCGACAGGAGTATCCGGGAAGCGCAAGTGACGGCTCGGGCGTTTCTTGACGCTACCCGATAGCCGCGCTAGACTTCGGCCACCACCCCGAAGGAGTTCACATGTGCGGGATTGCGGGCATCTGCGGCGCTCCGGACGAGGACGCCCTCACGCGGGCCGTCCGGCGGCTCGCCCACCGTGGGCCGGACGGCGACGGCGTCTGGATCGACCCGCGCCGCGAGGTCGGCTTGGCCCACACCCGCTTGGCCGTCATCGACCTGCCCGGGGGCGCTCAACCCATCTTCAATGAGGACGGCTCCGTCGCCGTCGTCTTCAACGGTGAGATCTACAACTACGTCGAGCTCCGCGCCGACCTGATCGCCCGCGGCCATACCTTCACCACCCAAACCGATACCGAGGTGCTCGTCCACCTCTACGAGGAGCACGGCGACAACCTCCTCGCTCAGCTCCGGGGAATGTTTGCTCTGGCGATCTGGGATCGAAACCGGTCTCGGCTGCTACTCGCCCGAGACCGGCTGGGCGTCAAGCCCCTCTACTACGCCGAGATCGGCTCGCGCTTGATGTTTGCCTCCGAGATCAAGGGGCTCCTCGCGCTGGGGATCGCTCCGCTGACGATCGACGACCAAGCCCTCTCGGACTATCTGACCTTCGGCCACGTCCCCGCGCCGGCGACGATCTACAACGAGATCCGCACGTTGCCCCCGGGCTGTCGGCTGGTCGCCGATCGACCGGCGGGGCCTCGCGTGGAGCGGTACTGGTCACTGCCCTGCGGTCCTTGCGACGAGATCTCCACCGAGCAGGCCGTCGAACGCGTCGAGACCGTGCTCGACGAGGCGGTTCGCATCCGGCTTCGAGCCGACGTGCCCGTCGGCGTGTTCCTCTCAGGCGGGATCGACAGCGGGCTGATCACGGCTTATGCCGCTCGCCACGCGGGCCGATCAATCACGACGCTGGCCGCGGGGTTTGAAGACGAGATGTTCGACGAACGGCCGCTCGCCCGTCTTGTCGCTGAGCGCTACGGAACGGATCATCACGAGATCGTAGTCCGTCCGGATCCCGAGCGAGTCCTGCCGCGAATCGTGGCCGCCTACGACCAACCGTATGCCGACTCGTCGGCCATCCCCTCGTACTGCCTGTCGGAGTTGGCCCGGCGACATCTCAAGGTCGTCTTGAACGGCGACGGTGGCGACGAGGCCCTGGCCGGTTATCGCCGGTACGTCGCCTCGTGGGCCGCGGACAGACTGGGTCCGCTCGCGGGAATCGCGGGGCGGGGGCTCTGGTGCCTCGCGGACAAGACCCTGCCCGACCCGGGCGGGTTCCGAACGAGCTATGCCTTCGTCAGGCGCTTGATACGAGGATTGGCGCTTCCCGAGCCGCGGCGGATCCTGGCCTGGGGCAACGATGGCCTGGACGAGTCGGCCAAACGTCGACTCACGGGACGACAGGCAGGCTGGCTTGACCGCTGCCAACCCACCTGGCAGCGCGTGGCCGACCTGCTGGCGAACGGATCGACATTGCCGACAAACGTGGATCGGCAGATGTGGGTCGACGCCCAGACGCTCCTGCCGGACGATCTACTCATCAAGATGGACATCGCGACGATGGCCCACGGACTGGAGGCCAGGAGCCCGCTGCTCGACCACGTGCTGTTCGAGACGGTCGCGCGATTCCCTGCTTGCGTCAAGCTGAACAGCCCGACGACCAAGCCGATTCTTCGGGCGCTGGCCGAGCGATACTTGCCGGCAGAAGTCGCCCACGCGCCCAAACGGGGGTTCGAGGTCCCCCTGGTCCGATGGCTCGAGGGTGAGCTCCGCCCGCTCCGAAACGACCTGCTGCTCCATCCGACGGGCCTGATTGCCGAACGCTTTGATGCGTCAGCACTAGCAGATCTCGTACGAAGTCAGAGTCCCGATCGAGCCCGGTGGGCTCGTCAAGTCTGGACGCTGATGATGCTGGGACAGTGGGACCGTCAACGAACCGAGGGGATGTCCTGACGATTCGGGGCTTCCGTCTGCGCGGGAATGACGCAACGACCTATCGCCCATGTGGGTGATTCCAACTCCCCGCATCCCTTCGCGAATGAGCGCGTTATCACCCGATCCGAGTGAGCACTCGCCGAAGCCCAGACCCGGCAACGGCCTCATTACCGGTGGGTGGATGGCCGAGGACTGTGTGTTCTTCCCGCTTGGCGACGAGTTCGCTCGGTATCACGGGAGTGAGACCGCCGGTACGTTTGCGGCCGACAAGTCGCGCGTGGGGCGAGCCAACACCTCCTACTACGATGGCCACGTCGACTTGGAGAGGGATCCGCTGCCCAACAGGACCGATCTGCAGGGCTTCGACCTCCTGGTGAACTTCTATGATCTGCTGACTTGGCTGAGTCGGCACGTCTATGCGGCAAGAGGGAGATCGCTGATCCCTTCATAGGGAAAACGTGTAACATGGTTCCGGAACCCCCGCCGGATCGCTCCGGCGGGGGGCTCCGAAATGCAAGCGGATAGTCTCGATTGATCGGTGCGCCTCGACGCACCGGTTTGCTTCTTGGCATCGCGGCAACGACTCAGCAGTCGTAGTACAAGGCGAACTCGTGCGGATGCGGCCTGAGCCGCAGCTCGTCCACCTCGTGCTCGCGCTTGTAGGAGATCCAGGTGTCGATGAGATCTTGCGTGAAGACTCCTCCTTCGAGCAAGAATGCATGGTCTTGCTCGAGGGCATCCAGTGACTTGGCAAGAGATCCGGGCGTCGACGGGATGCCCTTCATCTCCTCCTTCGTCATCTCGTAGATATCGCGATCAAGCGGATCGCCCGGGTGCAACTCGTTCTTGATCCCGTCGAGGGCGGCCATGAGCATCGCGCTCCAGGCGAGGTAGCCGTTGCAGGTCGGGTCGGGGCAGCGGAACTCGAGGCGACGGGCCTTGGGCGAATTGGAGTACATCGGGATACGGACGGCGGCAGACCGGTTCCGGGCCGAATAGGCCAGGTTCACCGGGGCCTCGAAGCCGGGCGTCAACCGACGATAGCTGTTGGTCGTCGGGGCGCAGAAGGCCAAGAGGGCCGCGGCATGCTTCAGGATGCCGCCGATGGCGTACAGGCCGATGTCCGATAGGTTCGCGTATCGGTTTCCGTGGAAGATGGGCTTGCCCTTCTTCCACAGGCTGAAGTGGCTATGCATGCCGGAGCCGTTGTCCTCGAAGACCGGCTTGGGCATGAAGGTCACGGTCTTTCCGGCCTTCTTGGCGACGTTCTTGATCACGTACTTGTACCACATGAACTGATCGCCCATTTTGAGCAGGCTATCGAATTTCATATCGATCTCGGCCTGCCCGGCCGTGGCGACCTCATGGTGATGGGCCTCGACGACGATACCCAGCTTCATCATTTCGTAGACCATCTCGCCGCGGAGATCGTGATAGGTGTCCGTCGGGCTGACGGGGAAGTACCCTCCCTTGAAGGACGGCTTGTAGCCGAGGTTGGGCTCCTCGATGCGAGCGGAGTTCCACGCACCCTCGACCGAGTCGATCTCGTACATTCCTCGGTGCTGGTTCTGCTCGTATCGGACCTGGTCGAAGATGAAGAACTCCGGCTCGGGGCCGATGTAGCACGTGTCGGCGATACCGGACTGCCGGAGGTGGGCCTCGGCCTTGAGGGCGACGTATCGCGGATCCCGCGTGTATGCCTCTCGGGTGATGGGGTCATAGATGTCCGCGATGACGCTGACCGTGGGTTTGTCGAAGAAGGCGTCGACGGCGGTCGTCTTGGGATCGGGGATGGCCAGCATGTCGGACATGTGGATGTCCTGCCAACCCCGGATGCTCGATCCATCGAAGCCGAGCCCGTCCTCGAAGACGCTCTCATCGAGGGCCGAGACGGGGAACGAGCAGTGCTGCCACGTGCCCAGCAGGTCGACGAACTTCAGGTCCATCATCTCGGCGCCGACCTTCTTGGCGAAATCAAAGAAATCCTTGGGGGTGAGCTGCTTGCCCTGCTTGGGCGCGGGCAAGGAAGAACCGTTAATGCCTGCCATTCTCATCTGCTCCTGCTAGAAGTCCTCGACAAAACCGTCACCGGGAAGCCTGCGACCGACGCGGACCCCGGCGGCCACCCCCGCCCCGATCGGTCGCCAACAAGGTACCGCCCCAACGGAACGTCCGCCAGTTGTGCCTTGCCCCGATCACTGCATGGTCTCGGAGCATGTTCTGCATCAGCCGAAGATGGGCAATCGGCATGCCAGCCCGGGGATTCAAGCCTAATATGTTGTAATGCAATAACTTACATCATGTTCGCCAATCGGTCGCCGATTGAGAATCCTACAAGTGCGTATGAAGTCTCAATTAACCTTACCTGCGAGTAGCCGGCCGGCGACCTCGTGCCCGAGGGGCGACGCCACGTACGCGAGATCCCGGGAGGATCAGGCCTCGTCCTCCCAATCCTCGTCTTCCTCGAAATCGCGCCGCATGATCTGATTGACCGTCTCGATGAGGCCGTTGGCGTCCATCTTGTAGTGGGCCAGCAGGTCGTCGGGGTATCCGACGATGGCGTAGATGCCGGGGATGCCGACCTTCGTGAAGGCGCAGCCCTTGCCGCTGGCGGCGATGACGTCGGCGACGGCCGTGCCCAGTCCGCCATTGGTGTTGTGGTCCTCGACGGTGACGATTCGTCGTGTGTCCATGACCGCTTTCATGACCGCCTCTTCGTCGAGGGGTTTGATGGTGTGCATGTTGAGGACGCGGACGCTGAGCCCTGAGTTCTCCTGGAGGAATTTGGCGGCCTCGACAGCCTGGAGGACCGTTACGCCGCAGGCGATGAGCGTGATGTCCGTGCCTTCATGCATCTCGATGGCCTTGCCGATCTCGAAGTCGTAGTCCATCGAGTCATAGACCGGAGGCTCGAATCCCCGTCCGATTCGGATGTAGACGGGCCCATCCATCTCCACGGCGGCGGTGACGGCCTTGGCGGTCTCGTAACCATCGGCGGGAACGATCACCGTCATATTCGCGAAGGAACGCATGATGGCGATGTCTTCCGTGCAGTGGTGCGTCGTGCCGGCCTGTCCGAACGAGGTTCCGCCGTGGGTCGCGATGATCTTGACGTTTCGCTTCTGGTAGTCGATGTCGGTGCGGACCTGCTCGGCCGAGCGGAGGGAGGTGAAGACCGCAAAGGTTGAGACAACCGGCGTCAGCCCGGCGGCGGCCATGCCGCTGGCGAGGCTGAACATATTCGGCTCCTGGATGCCGACGTTAAAGAACCGCTCGGGGAACTTCTTCTGGAACGTTCCGATCTTGGTGGACCCGGCCAGATCCGCGGTCATGGCGACGATGTCGGGTCGTTGCATCCCGATTTGAGTGAGGACCTCCCCGTAGATCTCCCTGGCCGTCATGTGATCGGCATCCGCGATCGTCCACGTCAATCCTTCCGCCATGGCACCTGGTCTCCAGATACATGGAAATGAGGGGGCCAACCTACCCGCGCGTATTGTAGCGGTCTTCGGCGGGCGATGCGACCAGGATCGCCCGCGTCATCCGCTTCGAGATCGGCGTGACGCTCGGCCCGGTGGCGGCAGGCGATTCCCCGAGGCCCATTTTACCGGACAAGGGGGTCACCGTGCGGTAAGTTCGCGCGATGGAGTGGTCAGCCGCCGTTGGCGGGCCTATAGTAGGATGTCAAGTTGGGGAGGATAGCAGGCATCGAGGAGGGGGGATGAGTCCCCTAGGAGCAGTTCCCCACGAGATCATTGATTTCCGCCGAGCTTGGGTCTTGACAAGAGCAGGCTGGCGGACTGTGCTGTAGCCATTCACGAGCGAGGAAGATTGAGGGGTTGGATGTGGGACTGGCCCGAGAGCCGCTGAAGCGCCTTTGCCAGTCGGACCGCTCCTCAGACTATTAACGGTACAACTGAACGTGAGTGCAGGACCGAGACAGGTCCCCAGGCGGAGAAGGTGAGGTGTGGAGATGAGGAAGTTTCTATTGAGTCTCGTCCTTTCGGCGTCCGTGATGACACTGGGCGTGACGACCGGAGGGTGTGGGGCGGCGGTATCTTGTCCCTGCGCGCTGATGTGGGGCGGGGCGGGGCTGCTTGCCACGGCGCTGCTGACCTCGGTGGCCGAGCCAGCGGACCCGAACGACCTGGATCCGAACAAGCCGGATGACGGGGAACCGCAGCCGACGCCTAACGTGCCGGACTGCATCGAGTGTCCTCCGGGCGACCCGGGGCCTCCGGGCGCGGACGGTAAGGACGGCCAGAACGGTCAGGACGGGAAGGACGGCGTAAACGGCCAGGACGGCGCGGATGGCCAGGACGGCCAGGATGGCGTGGATGGTCAGGATGGCAAGGACGGCGTGGATGGCCAGGATGGCCAGGATGGCAAGGACGGCGAGCCGGGCGATCCGGGTGAGCCGGGCGATCCGGGCCCGAGCTTCTTCGATCTGTTCGTCGAGGAGTTCTGGAAGGCGCCGGACGACTGGGATTGGGGTCAGTTTGATGATACGCCTCTGGTCGTGATCGACGATCAGCCTCGGCTGGGGCGTTGTGTGGGGTCTTGTCCGGGAACGGGCGCTTTGGCCTTCCGTTTGGCCATCCCCTACATCTATCTCCTGAGTCCCGACGCGCCCGTGATGATGCGTCTGTTCTTGCAGAAGACGAACGAGGATCCGAAGCCGGCGCCGGCGAAGGTCGAGCCGGAGTCCGTGTGCGAGTGCAACTTGGACGAATGTCTGGTGTTCTCGGTCATCGCCAAGCGGCTGCGAAATGGTCAGACGGTCGAGGACTACGGCGTCCTTCGCTACGCCAAGGCCGACCCCGTCGGAGACGGCGAGCTGCTCGTGATCGATCTTCCGCTGTCGGGCGCGCTGCCGACGGGCCTCGGTTGGGGCACCGTGGAGGCCGGCGACTGGCTGGCGGTCGAGCTGAACACGATCTGCAGCGACGCGTTCTACCTGGTCCTCGGGGCGGAGTTCTACGCCTGGAGCGGCGAGGTAACGGGCGGAGCGGAGGTCCGGGTGGACAACACGTTCCCCTGCTGCGGCGGGCAGGAGCAGTAGTCGTCGCATCAAACGTTGCCATATAGGCCTTCAATCCGCGGTCGTCGGGCGAGTCGGCTCGACGACCGCGGTTTCTTGCGCCGGGGGGGGTGTCCACGGGCAAGATGCCCGTGCCACGGGGGGCGGATCGGCGCGTGGTCCTTCAGTCGCCGAGCTCCAGTCGTCCAAGGGACGCGACGCTCTTGTCGCCGCACACGCCGGGCGTCCACTCCAGCCATCCGTCGAAGACTCCCTCCTTGTCACATTCATTGACCGTCATGCTGAACCCGATGGTCCTCAGCGCGTCGCGGTGGATCGAGGCGAGCGGGATGGCGGCCTCATAGGTGACGCCGGCGTTGCCGGTCATCGCGGCCAGGCGGACGTTGTCCGCTTGCCTGTCGGCGGGCTGCCACTCATGGACATACGGGCCTTGCGGGGTCAGGGCCAGGCCGTATTCGACGACTTGGTGGGCGTAATCATTCTCGAGAGACGGGTTGGGCTGGAAGGCGAGCTGGATCGCGTCGCCCTGCCAGATTGAGAAACCGCGCTGGCTCTGAACGTGCTTGTCGTCGCGGACCTCGATGCCCATGAAGAGGTCCGTTCCGTCGTGGCAGAGTCGGACGTCGGCCGAGAGGTCGTTCGGTCCGGACCAGTTCTTGACGCGATTGCCCTGACGCCCGTCGAGGGCGAACCGACCGGCGGGGCCCCAGTCGTCGAGTCGCCCGTCGATCTTGATCGTGCTGCCGATTCTGGGCACGGCGGCCTTCTTGCGGGGCGGGGCGATCCGCAGGTTCTCGCGGTCGAGTCGCCGCATGATTTCCACGTCGATGGGGAGATCGCCGGGGGCGGCGTCGGGTGGGGGGTAGATCAACACGTCGATCGGCTGCTGGCCCGGCTTCAGCGAGCGGACGCTGAAGGAGGGCGCCGGCTCGACGGCGTAGCCCGAGGGTAGGACCAGCCTGACGGTCCACTCCCCCGATTGGCGCGGAGGTATGCGCACTCTGAGCGTGCCGGAAACCGGCTCGCCAGCCGGTGTGCCCGATGGCGGGAGCGTCAAGTCGGCGCGGCAGTTCCTTTCGGCAACCAACATGTATCCCGTCATAGAGATGCGCTGCTTCGAGGCATCGCTGGGTTCTGTTGTGAGCTTAGCTACCGAGTGGGAAGGAATGGGCGCCAACACGAGGACGCTTCGCGCCTGCAGCACTTGCACGTGGACAGAACCGTCAGACTGGGCGCGAATCAAAGGCCAGGAAAGGCGCTTCACTGTCCCTTTCGATTTCCGCGTTTCAGAGGGTAGATCCGAAGCCCTGAGGAGCCCCTGGTCGGTCAACTCGCACCACACGGGGTCGCGATCCATCAGCTCGGCGGCCTCCTTCGAGGGCCGGAACGAGAATCGGTGGGGCTCGGTGTCGTAGTTGGTGAAGATGAAGCCGACGCGGCCGTCCGGCGCTTTCCAGCAGGCGCCGCCGATCGCGGGCCAGGTGACGGTATGTTCGACCTTGCTCTGCCCGAACCACTCAGCGGTGACGGTGGCGTCGCAGTCGATATCAGGTGGGCGGAGCATCTGCCCATAGGCCAGGAACTTGTTGGCCGTCATCCTCGCCTGGGCGAGCCGGCGGAAGTAGACGCCCTTGTTCTTGTGCGCCGGCTCGAGATAGAACGGCGCCATCCATCCGAGCTGCGTGCCCCAGAGGAAATCTCGTCCGACCTTCATCGCGAAGGCCATGTCCGTGTCGGCCGGCTCGACTCGGTTGGCGAAGTGGACGCGCATGCCGCCGTACACGGCGGCGTTGACGGGGATCATGTCGGGTCGTCGCGGGTTCCAGACGAGAAAGGCGTCGATGTTCCGCGAGTAGCACTCGGCGTTGTTCTCGGTGGTGAAGAAGACGTCGGGGGACTTCTTGGCGCCGATGGCCTGGACCTTGTCCATGAGAGTCCAGTAGGCGGGGCACCACCAGGATCCGCCGCCGAGGGGGTGGCCGTGCGTGGCGTCCATGCACAGTCGCGGGCCGGCGGCGGCGATCTGATCGAGGTAGACGGCGTTGACGCCGACGTCATTGACGAGCCAGTCGATGATCTCGCAGACCTTGTTCTGCCAGACGTCGGTGGTGGGGCACATGGGCACGAGCTTTTGGCCCGAGCCGTACATCTCGACGTAGGGCTTGCCGGCGACGTCCTTCGTGCAGGCGGGCCTAGCGACGGATTCGAAGTCCGGGGTGTCGGAATCCCAGAGCCGGCCATTGATGTAGGGCATGACGTAGACGCCGCGGGACTTCAGCTTCGCGACGGCCTCCGGGACGCCGGGCTTGGTCGGCTTGTAGTGGGGGTAGTCGTCGTCGAAGGGGATCTTGTGCCAGTTGTACCAGTGGACGCCGATGGGCACGCCGAGGAAGTCCTGCGCGGCGATGACCTTGGGCACGACCTCTTCGGGCGTGCCGCTGAGGAGGAGCCAGGTCAGCCCGTCGCGGAGCTTCTTGGGGATGTCCTCACGTTGGCGCAGTGGTCCGCGTTTCATCCATTCTTGCCGCAGCGCCCAGCATCTGTAGTACCGCGCTGCGTCGAGCCAGTCGCCGACGATGGGTCCGACGACGACGTCGCTGTCCATGACGAAGTCCGCGCCGGGCTTACCCATGTCGGGTGGGGGGATGATAAACCTGAACTCGCCGCCGGCCTGCAGGGCGAAGTTCTTGGTGCGGCACCGAGGGTGATGGTCGGCCAGATAGAGCGTGGACGGCCCGTCGGTGACGGAGAGGTACTGCATGGGCCAGTTGCCCGATGGGTAGTGGCCGCCGGTGCCGCCGGCGAGGGCGGTCGTCAGGAGGCCCCAGTTTCCGCGGGGCACGGCCACATCGATCCGTCCGGGTCGTCCGAGCGGGGCGATGATGGGGAACTGGATCTCCCATGGCCCTGCGTCGGTGAGCTGGTTGTCGATCGAGAGGCGAGCAGAGAGGGTTGGCTCCTTGGGGCCGAGCGTCAGGACGATCCGAGGCGCGATCGATCCTTGGCAGTCGGGCACGGGGCAGGGGGGCCAGGTGAGCTCGACGGTGACGTTGCCTTCATTGGCGAATTGCATCTTTGGCAGCGGCTTTCCGGCGATGCGTGAGTCGATTGAGAATTCCTTGCCGTCTTGTCGTCGTAGCTTGATTCGCCACAAGGGGACGTCGGGTTTCTGTTTCGGGCCGACGAAGTCCCGGCCGTGAGTGAGGTCGAGTATCTGTTCGATCTTCCCGCCGTCAGCGAGATTCAGCCGGTACATTGCGAGCCGATTGCCCAACCAGAGCGCATCGCCGACGCGTTGGGCGACGGCGTCGGGGTTGTCTTTCTGGCCGAGACAGGTCCGCGCGTCCGGTTTGGGGGTCGCAAAGACGTTGACGGTCTGCGTAACACGGTCAACGTCTGCTTGCTCGAGGGTGACGGGATTACGACTCAGCAGATGCAGACACAACGCGCGTTCGTAACGGGCCTGGATACCCCCGTCAGCCTGCTCCGGCAGCTTGGCCAGCTTCGCCCGGAGCGTTTGCAGGGCATTGAGCGGTCGGACCGTTGTCTTCGGCGGGTTGGCCAGCCGCTGGGACCACTGATCCATGAGGCGGTGGGGTTGATCGGGTCCGACGTAGATCCATCCATTGAACCGATGGGTCTTGGTCTGCCATTGGGGCACGGGGAACTGGAAGTAGTTGCAGTACCCATGCGGATCGTCGTAGTGGAGGAGGTCGCGGGTCGAGAAAAGCCCGATGGCATCGGCGCCGTTCGTCATGACGCCCCAGCGGTGAACGGGCTGGACCTTCTTCGTGCCGGTGAACCGGCCCGCGAGACCGTCGCCGGCAAGCCAGGACGCGAAGCTCGTGCCGCGCGTGCTGAGCTGGAGGAAGTGGAGCTCCGTCCAGGGCTCGGTTGCGTCCTGGACGACGTCGGCGCTGACGGCGACGAGGGGCGATCCGGCCCGGTAGTCGTAAAGGTAGATGGCCCGTGCCTTGCCCTTCGTGGCGTCATCTCCGCGTCGGTAGTGGGCTTCGACCTTCACGACGGTCCGTAGCGGCCCGGTACAGATGACGGTGGCGCGGCTCTGCCTGTCGGCCCTGAGGACATAGGCGGCCTTGGACGCCGCGTCGTAGAGGCGGTCCTCGAAGTAGAAGTCCGCAGTGCTGAGGCCCGAGTGTGTGAACGTGATCGAGGAGGGGAACCCGCCGGCGCCGTGCCGAGGATGGTCGAGCTGGTAGAACTGGTTACCAATCTGTATGCGATCGTCGGTTGTTTGGAGGGCGAGCGAGTCGAAGGATCGTTGCGCAGGAGCTTGTTCGTCCTGGTCGGAAGCGACCCGTTCGGGGCCGTCGGCGAAGACGAGGAATCGACGGGTGGCTCCGGGCCTGGTGGCTCCGGGCATGGCCAGCCAGAGCCGCGTGGTCTTGCCGTCGCGCTGCACCTGGATCGGCACTCGCGCTAGCGGACGGCCGGCGTCGTCCAACTCGACGATTCGCATTCCGGCGTCGTGGGCCTGGGCGGACATGCCTTCGGGCAGCTCCACGTCGGCGAGGGCGTTGAGCTGCCAGGTGGGTCCGTTCGTGATGGTGATGAGCGAGACCTGTTTGTGGTTGGGCCAGAGGAGTCCGGGTGCGTCTGTGCTGGCGGCGACGGCGGGGGCAGTCAGGCACGCGAGGCAAAGGGAGGTCAGTCGGTTCAGTGAGGTCCGCATGGATGGTCTTCCTTTCAGCATTCGCTTGCGAGTCTGGCTGGTGCGTGCAATCGGCGCCGCAGGCGCAGTCGGTTCATTCCGCGACACTTCGGCGTCGTCCCCGGGACGTCTGCTCAGTTGCCGACCCGCTCAGGTGAACTTCTCATTGCTGATCATCGAATCCAGCGAGTATCGCCGAGTGGTCGGCTGGAACGCGTCGGTCTTGAGCGGGTATCCGAGGGGCGTGAGAATGACGACGCGATGCGTGTCGGGGACCTCGAGGAACGCGTGGACGGCGTCGTGGTCGAACGCTCCGATCCAGCAAGTGCCGAGCCCCTCGTTTCGGGCGGCCAGGGTCAGATGATCCATGGCGATGGCCACGTCGACGAGGTACATGTTGGCTCCGATCCAACTGTGCTGGCTCGTGTAGCACTTGCCACAGACGGCGATGACGGCGGGGGCCTGTGCGATGAAGCTTTGCCCGGATGCCAGTTCGACCAGCTTGGCTCGGCGGGCGGCGTCACGTACGACGACGAAGTGCCACGGCTGGGTGTTGTTGGCCGATGGGGCCATTCGGGCGGCGTCCAGGACGCGCTGGACCGTGGCGTCGTCGATCTGTCGATCGGAGTACTGTCGAATGCTTCTTCGGGTCTTGATGACGTCGGAGAAATCCATGGGCAGGGCTCCTTTTGTCGGTTCGGATCGGACGGGACGCGTCCACGCGCGCCGACACCAGGATCTACGGGGGGCGCCGGGGCGTCAAGCAAGATCGGGGTTCGGGGATCGGGGTT
>JAFGLZ010000127.1 GCA_016927755.1 Phycisphaerae bacterium | reverse complement strand
TCGACGCAATGACGCTCGGCGCTTCGTTGGCTCTGTCGAGGGAGACAAAATGTGGGTAACGACAAGGACTTCAGTCCTGGGAACCGAGCTACCTGCAGGTGAATCAGTCCCGTAGGGACGGCTGAAGTCTCGGCAACCACTCCAACGATCTCCGGCGGACTTCAGTCCTGGCCAAAGCCACCGGCCTTCAGGCAGTGGTAGTTTACCTGGGCCCCGCCGATTCTAGCTCGGAATCAAACGGAAGGACGACGGTGGATATCCGCCACCGGCCGCTGGACGCGATTGCCGATCCCCGATCCCTCTCAGCCCCGCGCCCCTCACATCCGCCGTCCCGCCGAGGCCGCCTCGACCTCCAGACCATAGCGCTTCATCTTCTTATAGAGCGTCGTCCGGTTGATCTCCAGCACCTCGGCCGTGGCCTGGCGGTTCCAGTGGTTGGCCTCCAGCGCCGCTCGGATGATCCGTTTCTCAGGATCCTCCAGCGCCTCCTTCAGCGACGCCGGCTTGTACACCCCTTCGCCGACCGCCGCCTCGCCGGAGTGCTCGAGGATGCTCGCCGGCAAGTCCTGGTCGGTGATGTACCTGCCCTTGCTCAGGACGACCGCCCGCTCGATGCAGTTCTCGAGCTCGCGGACGTTGCCCTTCCAGGAATAGGCCTGCATCAGCCGCAACGCCTCGTCGGTCAGCCCGAGGATCTCCTTGTGGAGCTGCTTGCGGTACTTCTCGAGGAAGTAGTCCGCCAGCAGCGGGATGTCCCCGATCCGCTGGCGAAGCGGCGGCACCTGAATCGCCACGACGTTGACGCGATAGTACAGGTCCTGCCGGAATCGACCCGCCTCCACCTCCGCCGACAGGTCGCGGTTGCTCGCCAGAATCACCCGCGTCTCGACCGTGTCCGTCTGGTTGCTGCCTACTGGCTCGAACTGACGCTCCTGCAGCACCCGGAGCAGCTTGACCTGCAGCGCCGGAGAGGCCGTGCTGATCTCGTCCAGGAAGATCGTCCCCTGGTGCGCCGCCTTGAACTTCCCCTCCTTGTCGTTCATCGCGTTCGTGAACGCGCCCTTCACGTGCCCGAACAGCTCGCTCTCCAACAGCGTCTCAGGCAGCGCCCCGCAGCTTACCTCGACGAACGGCTTGTCCCGACGGCTGCTCCGATAGTGGATGGCCCTGGCGATCAGGCTCTTGCCCGTTCCAGAGTCGCCCTGGATCAGGACCGTCGTCGTCGAGTCGGCCACCGCCTCGACTAGGTCGAAGATCTTCAGCATCTGGTAGTCGTGCCCGATGATGTTGTCCAGGTTGTAGCGCAGGTCGAGCTGCCGCCGCAGGTCCTGGTTCTCGCGGATCAACGCTTGCTGCTTGACCGCCCGCTCGACCACCAGCCGGATCTCGTCGTCGATGATCGGCTTCGTGAGGTAGTCATACGCCCCCAGCTTGATCGCCTCCACCGCCGAGTCGATCGTCCCGTACCCGGTGATCATGATCACCACCGTGTCAGGGTAACGATCCTTGACCGTCCGCAGCAGGTCGAAGCCGTCGGATTCGGCCATGTTCACGTCGGTGATCACGAGCTGGTACCGCTGCCGTTCCAGCGCCGCCAGCGCCTGACGGACCGACTCGCCGCCGTCGACCTCGTAGCCCTCCAACCGGAGGAACTCCGAAAGCGACTCCACGATGATGTTGTCGTCATCGATCACCAGCAGACGAACTCGTTCGGACACCCCACTACCTCCCTGATACCGGCGCGGCCGACCTGCCGGCCTCGCCGCCCGCGCAGCTACTGAGCGGGATACGGACCTCGAAGACGGCCCCGCCCTCCGGGCGGTTCGCCGCGGTGAGCTGACCGTTGTATCGCTCGACGATGTCCCGGCAAACGGCCAGGCCCAACCCCGTGCCCTTGCCCGGCGCCTTCGTCGTGAAGAACGGCTCGAAGATGCGGTCGCGGTTCTCCGGCAGCCCCGTTCCAGTATCTTCCACCCGAATGTTTACGTGCTGGCTCGTCACGGTCGTCGAGATCGTCAGCGTCCCGCCGTTCGCCATCGCGTCGATCGCGTTCTTGATCAGATTGCAGAAGACCTGGAACAGGTTGCCCGCGTGAAGCGGCGGCATGCCCGCTCCCAGGGACATGATCACCGTCACCTCGCCCTGCGTCGCCTCGTTCGAGAGCGCCTTGACCGCGTCCTCCACGAGCTGGTTCACCGTCGTCTGCTCGTAATCCACCGGCGAGGCCCGGCTGAACTGAAGCAGGTCGCGAACGATCTGCGTCATCCGCAGCAGACCCTTTCGCGATTCGATCAGGTATCGCGAGACCTGCTCGTCGTTCGTCTTGGTCGTGACCCTCAGGGCCAGGTTGATGTAGCGGAGGATGCCGTCGAGCGGGTTGTTCAGCTCGTGGGCCACGCGGGCCGCCAGCTTGCCCACCGCGGCCAGACGCTCGCTGACCGCCAGACGCTTCTCCATCGAGGCCTGCAGCGTCACGTCCTCCAGCACGAGCATCCCGCCGAATACCTGACGGCTTTCCTCGCGGGTCAGCGGCGCGCACGTCACGTTGATCAGCAGGTCCTGCCCGCCGGCCCCGCGGCACGTGATGCTGTCGAACCGGGCCGTCTGACCCGTCTGGAGGACCTTGCCCAGCGCAACCGCCCAGTTCTCATACCTGGCCTCGACGGCGGCGTTCTCCAGCATCTCCCAGACGAGCTTGCCCGGACGAAGCAGGAACGCGGCCGCCTGGTTGTGTGAGACGACACGCAGCTCCTTGTCGAAGACGATCACCCCCACGGGAAGCCGATGGAACACGCGCTCCGCCACGTCCGGCATCTGGGGGACGCCCTGGCCAACCGGCGCCGCCTGGTCGCCACGGTGAACCGGCGCGGAATTCATCTGAGTGGCATCTCGATGGGTGTCCGACATTGAAAGCCCAGCTATCCGGGCGGGTGGGTCGCCCCGCCGCGACGTGTTCCTTACATTCTAAAGAACTATCGGCATCGGTCAAGAGGATGTTTACCAAACGCAACATCGTTTGATGGCCTGCCGCATCTTTGTGGACGCGACGTTGACGGAATCCAACGTGGGTGATGCCCCGAATCCGCGCTGCCAAGAGGCCCCCGCCCAAGCCTGCCCCAAACCCCGAACCCCGAACCCTTCGCCTCCGCCCAGAGCCGATCAAGCGCGCGGAACCCGCCTGCCACGCGTCCAGGCCTCCCGTGGTTCAATGTGCCGTAAGATAGGCCCTGCGGTTGATCTCGACGAGGATGACTTTCTTCAAGCCTTTGGTGTAGATAAGGTTGCAGTAGGCGTCAACGAGGAGCGGCCGATACAGCCCCGTACGGAACTGGCTCCGCAGCCAGGCGGCCCCGTCGTCTTGCAGGCGGACCTCGCTAATGGCGGTCGGCCAGGCGCCGTCGGCGGGTTCCCCCACGCCGGCTACCAGGCCCACGATGATGCCGTCATCGAAATCGGGCGCGCCCTCCGGGCAGTTCAGCCCGGTCTGATTGCAGAAGGCCCGCCACGTCTCGGGCGAGCGGATCTCGATCACTGCGTATTGGTCGCACAGGTGGCAGATATGATCCGCCGGCGGGGTCGTCCCGATCGGGATGCGGACCCGCCACTGCGCGTCCGGATGGATCGCTGGCGCGCTGGCCAGACTGGCCGGGTCGATCCGGATGGTGGAGGGCACGGAACCCGTCCGAGGCGTGCCGGCGCAGCCGGCGATGACCGTGCCGAGGAGCAGGGACAAAGCGATCCTCATGCGAGCATTCACGCGAACCAACCCCCGTAGGCCTTATCCCGGCACGAAATCAGTGGGCCTGACCCCAAGAAGAGGGCGGGTCAGTGCCGCTGAGGCAACGAGCTCCGTCCCGTTGCAAACGACAGCCCCCCGGAGTAGGCTTGGCGCGGTCGGCGAGAAGTGGCAAGCCAAGCGTTCCCAGTATACCGTTTCGACCAAATAGATACAGGGGTTTTTCTAATGATTGTCGGCGTCGTCAAGGAAACCAAGTCGGACGAGTACCGAGTCGGCGTCACGCCCGTTGGCATCGAGCTTCTTCGGGCTGCCGGGCATCAGGTTCTCGTCGAGACACAGGCCGGGCTCGGCTCCGGACTGACCGATAACGATTACGCCGAAAACGGGGCCGAGATCGTCCCCAAGCCCGCCGACGTCTGGAGCCGGGCCGACATGATCGTCAAGGTCAAGGAGCCCCAGCCCGCCGAGTGGCCCCTCCTCAGAAAGGGCCAGGTCGTCTTCACCTACTGGCACTTCGCCGCCGACAAGGCCCTCTTCGAGGCCATCCTCGCCTCCGGCGTCGTCGCCGTCGCCTATGAGACGATCCACGATCGCGACGGGCACCTCCCGCTCCTGACCCCCATGAGCGAGATCGCCGGAAAGATGAGCATCCAGGAGGGCGCCAAGTACCTAGAGCGTCCCATGCTGGGCCGAGGCATCCTCCTCGGCGGCGTGCCCGGCGTCGAGCCGGGAAACGTCGTCATCATCGGCGGCGGAATCGTCGGGACCAACGCCGCCAAGGTGGCCGCCGGGCTCGACACCCGCGTGACCATCATGGACGTCAACATCAACCGCCTCCGCTATCTCGATGACATCATGCCCGCCAACGTCCATACGATCTACTCGGACGTCCACACGATTCGCAAGTACGTCCAGCAGGCGGACCTCGTCATCGGGGCCGTCCTGATCCCCGGGGCCCGATGTCCCGTCCTGGTCCCCGAATCCCTCGTCAAGCAAATGAAGCCCGGCGCCGTCGTCGTCGACGTCGGCATCGACCAGGGCGGCTGCATCGAGACCTCCAAGCCCACCACGCACCGCGAGCCGACCTACGTGCTCCACGACGTGGTCCATTACGGCGTAACGAACATGCCCGGCGCGGTCGGTAGGACCAGCACGTTCGCCCTGACCAACGCGACCTTGCCGTACGTCCTCAAGCTCGCCAACGAGGGCTATCGCCAAGCCGCCCAAAAAGACCCCGGCATCGCCGAAGGCTGCAATATCGACGCCGGACGCGTGACCAACAAAGCGGTCGCCGACACCTTCAACCTCGAGTGCCACCCCATCGGAGGGTAGGTGACGCGTTCGGTGTCGAGCGCCGACTCAGTGGATGGTACGCGACGCGCCGAGCCCGGCGGATCGTAGCGCATGCATGAAGAAGGGGAGCGTTATGAAGGAGAACTGCGAACGAAACCAACGTGCGTGAATCTGTGTCATGGTAGCACGGGCGTCTCGCCCGTGAGGGTTCATGAACGTGGTCTAGTGAGTCGAACATGGTCAACACACGGGCGTCTTGCCCGTGAGGGTTCATGAACGTGGTCTAGTGAGTCGAACATGGTCAAACACGGGCGTCTCGCCCGTGAGGGTTCATGGGCAAAACGCCCCATGCTGCCCGCCCGCCGCATGCTCGGGGCCTGATCCGGCACAATCATTCGGCCGTGTTGCTCGTTGCAGGGCCGAGGTAGTTCGATCGTCTCGCATGGACGGTGAGAAGCCGCCCACAACTTCAGTCCCGTAGGGACGACGTGAGAATAGCCCAGGACTTCAGTCCTGCGAAAACTCGTCCGCCTGACCAGACGAGTCCCGTAGGGACGACTGAACGCCGCCGAGCGCCCGGGGTAGGGAATGCTCGCCCGTACCTACGGACCTGCCGCGACTCGCGGCGATCCGACGATGCGGCGTGTGGGACCTCCCGAAACCCGAAACGCCGCCTCGCGACCATTGGCCAAACGACCCGCGGCGCGTTAAACTATCTGGTTCGGAAACAATCTATGGGCCCAGACACCCTCTAGATAGGACGCTCAGCCAGAATGAAGAAATGGCTCGTATTGCTCATCATCGCGGCGCTGGTCGGGACGCTCTACTACGTCGTCGTGTCCTTCGTCGAGTACACCCCGGGCTGGCTGAAGGGTGAGAAGGTCACGATCAAGCGCGGCAACATCCGCTCGCCGGTCTCCGCTAGCGGGCGCGTCGAGCCGGCCGAGAAGATCGACATCAAGTCGGAAGCCAGTGGAGCGGTCACGCATATCCTCATCGAGGAGGGCGACTTCGTCCGACAGGGCGACACCCTCGTCATCCTCGACCCCAACGACGAGACAAGAAGCGTTGAGATCGCACAGCTCCAGCTCCAGGACGCCCAGACGAATTACGTCATCGCCGTGGAGACCCACAAGCGAGCCAAGGACGTCGGAATTCCACAGGCCAAGGCAAGCCTTGCCGGCGCCAGGGCCGAGTGCAAGCAGGCAGAACTCAACCACGAGAAGCTGAGCGCAGTCGACTCCACCGCTAGGACGAATCTCGAAGTGCCGTTCGCTGCGGCGAGTCTGGATGCGGCTAAGGCTCGAGTGGCTAGCGCTGAAGCGTCGGTAAGAGCTGCCCAGGTCGACGCGACGCTCGCCGAGCAGCGGGCCGATCTCGCCAAGAAGGGCGTCGAGACAGCACAGAAGAACCTCGGCGACGCCGAGGAACGCCTCGCCGAGACCGTCATCAAGGCTCCCCAGGACGGCATGATCGCCAAGCTCATGGTCCAGGTCGGCACGCTCGTCCAGTCCGGCACCAAATCGCTCACCGGCGGAACGATGCTCCTCCGCCTGGCCGACACCAGCCGACTCTACGTCATCGCCATGGTCGACGACGCCGACTTCGGCCTCGTACGCCGTATCGCCCCGGAGTCCGCCCGTCCCCAGATGCGCCCCGGCGACGGGAAACCTCGCGGACGCAAGGCGACCGCCGCGGCCGCGGCCACGCAACCCCAATCGGACGCCGCCGCGACCACCCAACAAGCGATCCCGGCCGACCCCACCAAACGCGTCAAGGTCCTCGTCGACACCTTCCCAGACGAGGAATTCTGGGGCGTCATCGAGCGGATCGACCCCGAGGGCGATGCCGTCGGCGCCATGGTTCAGTACAAGGTCCACGTCCGCCTGGTTAGCGACAACTGCTTCGATCTACTCCAGCTCGGCCTGCCGGCGCAGGTGGAGTTCACCGCCGAGAGCCGCCAGGATGTCCTGATGATCGAGAGCCGGTGCATCCGGAAAGAGGACGAGCAGTACGGCGTCTTCGTGCCCGACCCGACCCCGCAAGACAAGCTCAACACCCGCTTCGTTCACGTGCGAACCGGGATCACCGACGGCACGTACACCGAAATCCTCCCGGGCAGCGAGCTCAAAGAGGGCCAGGAGGTCTACCTCGTCCCGCCTCGCCCGGCCCGCGAGCGGGGCAAGGAGTAACATGGCAACCGCGTGAGTAGCACCGCGCGGTGCCGCGGGTGTCATGAGTCGTGCCGTGCGGCTGGTGCTGCTCGAGGCGGCGGGTGGCACGGGTCAACGCCAAACCGAGCGGCACATGAAGAGCAGAACGTGCCCTCGCTGGGACGGGTGCTCGAAAGGTAGGACCCAAGCGTTGCCCCGTGTTCGTTCCCGGCGAAACGGCCTGCGGGAACGGGGCGGCGGGTGGCACGGGTCAACGCCGAACCGAGCGGCACACGAAGAGCAGTACGTGCCCTCGCTGGGACGGGTGCTCGAAAGGCAGGACCCGAGCGTTGCCCCGTGTTCGTTCCCGGCGAAACGGCGAGTAGTCAAACACGAGCAGGACGGGGGTTTGCCCTGTTGGATAACGTAATCGCTGAAACAACCGGCCCCGCCGATCCCAAGACCGGCGGATCGCTCGCCATCCGCGTGACGGACCTCGCCCGCTATTACACCATGGGCGACTCCGTCGTCCACGCGCTGGACGGAGTGGACATGTCCATCATGGCCGGCGAGTTCCTGGCCATCACGGGCCCCAGCGGCAGCGGTAAGAGCACCATGATGCACCTCCTCGGTTGCCTCGAGCGACCCACCCGAGGCTGGTACGAGCTCAACGGCGAGCGCGTCAGTGATTTCACCGACCGGCAACTCGCCGACGTCCGAAACCGCTCGATCGGCTTCGTGTTCCAGACCTTCAACCTGATCAATCGAACCTCGGCCGTGGACAACGTGGCCCTGCCCCTGTTCTATGCCCGGCGCACCCGAGTCAAGGAGCCCGCCATGCGAGCCCTCGATCGGGTCGGCATGGCCCATCGCGCGCACCACCGCTCGAACGAGCTCTCCGGCGGCGAGCGCCAGCGCGTCGCCATCGCCCGCGCCCTCGTCAACGAGCCCGCCCTCCTCCTGGCCGACGAGCCCACGGGAAACCTCGATTCGCGAACGGGCGACCAGATCATCCAGCTCTTCCACGAGCTCAACGATCAGGGAGTCACGATCATCATCGTAACGCACGACCCGGACGTCGCCGCCCAGACCCGCCGCGTCGTGGCCATGCGTGACGGCAAGATCCTCGAGGACCGTCCCAACGAGGCGTCGGCACGACCCGACGTGACGCCCGTCACCGCCACCGGAACGCATGGAGAAGTGAGCTAAGCGTGTTCCTGATCCGTCTCTTCATCACGGCCCTCCGTAGCCTCGACACGAACTTCCTGCGCTCCGTCCTCGCCACCCTCGGCGTGGTCATCGGCGTGATGTCGGTCATCTCCGCCATGTCCATCCTCGAGGGCGCGCGCAAAGACATCCTCGACAAGTTCCAGACCCTCGGAAGCAACGTCTTGTTCGTCATGCCCGCCGAGAAGAAGCTCGCCGGGCGCATCGTCGGCCTGGCCGAAACCCTCCGCATCAACGACGTCACCACCCTCAAGTCCGAGTGTCCCGAGATCGACCTCGCCGCGCCCGTCGTCTTCGCCCCGCAGATCATCAAGTACTTCAGCAAGAGCGTCCGAGTGCCCGTCTTCGGAACCACCCACGACTACGCCGCGCTGAACGGCTACAAGCTCGATTCCGGACGCTTCATGTCCCCGGAGGAGTCCAACGCCGAGAACAATGCCGTGGCCGTCCTGGGATACTCCGTTGCCGACAAGCTCTTCTCCGGAATGGAGCCGATCGGCCAGCCCGTCAAGATCGGCAACAAAGGCTTCCGCGTCATCGGCGTCCTCCGAAAGCAAGGGGCCGTCGGCATGGACGACGTCGACAACTCCGTCTTCGTCCCCGTCCGGACCGGCATGAAACGCATCCTCCGCCAGCGCTACCTCCACCGCATCGTCATCAAGAGCCGCGATCCCCAGCGCCTCAACCAGTGCGAGCAGGAAGTCAGAAAGATCCTCCGCCGCGCCCACAAAGTCCGCGCCGGAGAGGAGGAGGACTTCCGCATCTTCAACCAGCAGCAGATGCTCACCACCTTCAACGAGGTCACCACCATTTTCGCCGCCGTCTTCTACAGCATCGCCGGAATCAGCCTCGTCGTCGGAGGTATCGGCATTACCAATATCATGCTCGTCTCCGTCACCGAGCGCACCCGAGAGATCGGCGTCCGAATCGCCGTCGGGGCACGCCGGGGCGACATCCTCTTCCAGTTCATGGTCGAGGCCCTCGTCATCAGCACCGTCGGCGGTGCCGGCGGCGTGCTCATGGGCCTCATGTTCGCCAGCGGGCTCGAGGCGATCATGCCCGGCGTCATACAGACCCACACCCCCCCGAAGGTCATTGTCTGGGCCCTCACCGTCGCCGTCGTCGTCGGCCTGGCCAGCGGAATCTACCCCGCCTACAAGGCCAGCCGTAAAGATCCCGTTGAGGCACTGCGATACGAATAGGCCCGCACGGGCAAGGTCCCGGAGACCCCGCGGCCATGAGCGAAACCCCCGACCCAAGCTGGTCCTCGACCGACCCCGGCACGAAGCGAACCTATCATCACCCCATCCATCCCGACGGCCCGGCAGACCGCGCCATGCCCGTCATGGTCGTACGTGGCGTCCGCGACGGGGCGACGCTGCTCACGCTTGCCGGCGTCCACGGCGACGAGTACGAACCCATGGCCGCCGTCCAACGCGTCTTCGCCGCCCTCGATCCCACGACCCTCTCGGGAACCTGGGTGGCCGTCGCGTGCTGCAACGTCGACGCCTATCTGGCCGCCGGGCGAGAAGGCCCCGTCGATGGGTTGAACCTGGCCCGAGTCTTCCCGGGCACCCCCGAGGGCACCCTCACCGAGCACGTAGCGCACTGCCTGACCGAAGACTTCATCCGCCACGCCTCCTTCTTGTGCGATCTGCATTCCGCCGGACGAATCTTCCGAATGGTCCCCCTCGCCGGCTACATCATGGCCGAGCCGGAGCTCACCACGATCCAGCGCGATGCCGCCCGAGTCTTCGGCCTGCCCCTCGTCTGGGGCACCGCCCCGAACGAGGGCCGGACCCTCTCGGCCGCCTACGCCCACGGCGTCCCAGCCATCTACTGCGAGACCACCGGCGCAGGCGGCTGCCGCGACGAGGACGTCGCCGCCTACGCCGAGGGCCTCCGTCGGCTGATGATCCATCTCGGGATGCTCGACGGGCACGTCCAGCCCCCCCCGGATCAGCGCCTCGTCGAGGACCCCACCCCCGAATCCGGCCACCTCCAGGTCAAGAACGTCACGCCCGTGGATGGCCTGTTCCGACCCGCGGTAGACCTGTACGACAAGGTGGCCCCCGGCGACCTCCTCGGACGCGTCACCGACCTGTTCGGCAACGTCACCTTCGAATGCCGAACCGACACCGTCGGCACCGTAATCCTCGTTCGACACCTCACACGCGTAAACGCGGGCGACTCGCTCGCCGTCGTGATCGACATGGACCAGACGACAACCCGACGCTAAGCTCTTCCTGGAAACGTTCCGGAAAACCGTGTGGGAGTCCGCGCCACCGTAGCATGGGCATCTTGCCCATGAGTTATAGTGCGGACGCACGCAAAATGATTCGCGCCACCCCCGCCCGGGTGGCCCGCCTCTTCAGAGGTGGCCGGCACGAATTCGATCTGAAGATCGCGCCCCCAGCAGGAGGAGCCGAGGCGCTGACCATCGGATCTCTTCACTAAGTCGTACGGAGCCTCACCAATGGACGGCAAAGTAGCCATCGTCACCGGAGCAGGACGCGGAATCGGCAGAGCGGCCGCCATCGAGCTCGCCGAGGCCGGCTGCAGCGTCACCCTCGCCGCCAGAACCATGCCCGAATTGCAGGAAGCGGCCACCACCGTCCGCGCCATCGGCGGAACCGCCATCATCGCCCAGACCGACGTCTCGCGCGAGGACGACATCAAGCGCATGGTCCAACTCACGGTCGCCGAGTTCGGCCGGATCGATGTCCTCGTCAACAACGCCGCCATGACGTTCCGAGGCGACCTGCTTGAGACGAGCCTGGAAGACTGGAACCGCGTCCTGGCCACCAACCTGACCAGCGTCTTCCTGTGCGCCAAGCACGCCGTCCCCCACATCATCGAGGCCGGCGGCGGCGTCGTCATCAACGTATCGAGCATCAACGCGATGCGCGGCACGGGTCACGGTCTGGCCTACACGGCTTGCAAGGGCGCGATCGACGCCATGACCTACGACATGGCCGTCCGGCTCGGCCCCCACAACATTCGCGTCATCAGCCTGCAGCCCGGCGCGATTGACACCGAGATCAGCCGCAAGTATGCCGACACGTTCGACGGCGCCGACGAGATCGAGCGCTTTAGCAAGGACATGACCCCCCTCGGACGCTGGGGAAGGCCCGAGGAGATCGGCAAGGTCATCCGCTTCCTCGCCGGCGACGACGCCTCATTCATCACCAACACCACCATCCTGGCCGACGGCGGCTGGTTCCGACAATGCTTCCCCAACACCCTCTGCGAGCATCAGGACTAAGCTGCCTGCAGGAATGTTTGAACAGATAGCCAAGAATGGGTGGCCCATGGCTTTAGCCGTGGGGGACGCGAATTCGGGTTGGAGATCGTGTCTCCGACGGCCAAAGCCATGAGCCGTGCATCGAACCTCTTCAGTCCCCGTAGGGATGGCGTGAACGTCTCCGGTCCCGTAGGGACCCCGTCAAACGCGCAGCAACCGCGTCAAAGCCGTACGTCCCGTAGGGACCGTCTGAAAATAGCCCAAGACTTCAGTCCTGGGAACCGAGCTGCCTGCAGGTATGTCAGTCGCGTAGCGACGGCTGAGGTCCCTAGCATCACTCGGAGAAGCCTCGGGGAACCCCAGTCCGAGCCCAAACCATCACCTCCGGACGTTGCTCCGCCTACCCCCGCCTGAGATGCACCAAATCCCTCAACTCGTCAATCCTCATCAACCAACTGGCAACCGCAAAAGACCCCAGCCCCGCCACAAGCACCCCGAGCACCTGGATCGACGGCTTAGGGCTCAGCCAACGCATCACGACCGCGCACGCGATCGACATGATCACCGTGGCCACGACGACGCGAACTGCCTGCACCGCCAATTCCCGCCAGGCAACGCGCCCCACCCGCCTCGCCAAAAGCAGGGCCAACCACCCGGACTGGATCGCCGCGCAGATCGCCGTGGCCAGCGCGAGCCCACGCTCCTGCGGTTCCGGAAGGACGTGAACGAAGATCAAGTTCAGCGTCAGGTTCAGCGCCACCATGAGCAGCGCGATTCGCACGGGCGTCTTGCTGTCCTGCAACGCATAGAATCCACGCGCGAGCATCATCTGCAGCCCGTAAGCCCAGATGCCCCCCGCGTAATACAACAGGATCGACGCGGTCCGAGCCGTGTCCGCCCCGACGAACTTGCCCCGCTCGAACAGAAGCCCGACCAGCGGTTCCCGCATCAGGATCAGCCCCATCGAGGCCGGCAGCCCGATGAACAACGCCATCCGAAGTCCGCGAACCACGCTCTCGCCGAAACCGTCCATGTCGCGATCCGCCGCCATTCGGCTGAACTGCGGATAGATCGCCGTGCTCAAGGCGATCAGGAAGACGCCCAGCGGGAATTGATACAGCCGCTGCGCCAGATAGAGCTTCATCACGGCCCCCGCGTGCGGAACGAACAGCCAGGCGATCGCCCCGTCGGCAAGCGTGTTGAGCTGAACCGCGCCCAGGCCCAGCACCATCGGACCCGTCAGCACGGCGATCCGACGGACGGCCTCGTCGCGCAGGTCCAGCGACAGCTCGATCCGGAAGCCCCGAGCCCGAACCGCCAGCCATTGCAGGCCCGATTGCAGGAACCCCGCGATCACGACCGCGATCGCTACCCAGGTCAGACGCGTCTCGACGCCCAGGCCTCCCACGTAGGATCCGACACCCACCGCGCTGATGATGCAGACGTTCAAGACGATCGGAGCGGCCGCCGGCGCCGCGAAATGTCCTAGCACGTTCAACAGCCCGCTCATGAGCGCCACGCCGCAGATAAGCACGGCGTACGGCAGCATGATGTGCGTCAATTGGAGGGCGGCCTCGTTCCGAGGCGTCTCGTCCACGAACAGCCCCATCCCGGCCACGATGCCTTCGCCGAGGACCACCAGGATCGCCAGTAGCAGGGCGGTCGCCACGAGCACCGTCCCCGCCAGACGACTCGCTCGACGCGCGTCGCCTTGGCGATGGACCTCCGTGAAGACCGGGATGAACGCCGACGAAAGGGCCCCCTCACCGAAGAGCCGCCGGAAGAGATTGGGGATCATGAACGCCAGCGTGAATGCCGACGCCGCCCAGCCCGCACCGAACGCCGCGGCGAACACCGCGTCCCGGACCAGGCCGAGGAAACGCGACACCAGCGTCAGGCCGCTCACCACGCGCGCGGCGGACACGAAATGTCTGGCCTCGGACACGCCGGCTGACTATAGCAGCCCCCTGCCCGACATCAAGCGAAGCCATTTGATATCCGATGAAGAAAACCTTACAATTTGGTCGGTTTTCTGCGCGTGGGGAACGTCGACGTAACCGTAAGGACCGAGGAGGACTTGTGGCACAGAACGGCGGGCAACTGCAGGTAAGACGGGAGCTTGAGGAGCTTTCGCTCCTCTACGAGATCAGCCGGACACTGGACAATAGCCTCGACCTGCGCGACGTCGTGGGACCCGTCCTCAAGGCGATGGCCGATCGGATGGGAATGCTCAATGGAACGCTCACCCTCCTGAATCGCGAGAAGGACGAGATCATCATCGAGACCGCCTACGGGTTGTCCGCAAGCCAGCAGAAACGCGGACGGTACAAGCCCGGCGAGGGCGTCACCGGGATGGTGGTCAAGACGGGCGAGCCGGCCGTCGTGCCGCGCATCTCCAAGGAGCCGCTCTTCCTCAACCGAACCGGCGCTCGCAAGCGCCTCCGCAAGAGCGAGATCTCGTTCATCTGCGTCCCCATCAAGCTCGGCACCGAGGTCATCGGTACCCTCAGCGCCGACCGGCTGTTCAAGGACGACATCGCCTTCGAGGAGGACGTCCGCCTCCTGTCGATCATCACCTCCATGATCGCCCAGGCCGTCCAGTTGCGCCGCGCCGCGCAGGAGGAACGAGAACGCCTCCTGGCCGAGAACGTCCGCCTGCAGGAAGAGCTCAAGGATCGATTCCGACCCGCCAACATCATCGGAAAGTCCAACGCGATGCAGAAGGTCTACGACCTCATCGCCATCGTGTGCAGGAGCGGCGCCACCGTACTGATCCGGGGCGAGAGCGGTGTCGGCAAGGAACTCGTCGCCCAGTCCATCCACTACAACAGCCCCCGCGCGGGCAAACCCTTCATCAAGGTCAACTGCGCCTCCCTGCCGGAGAGCGTCATCGAGAGTGAGCTGTTCGGCCACGAGAAGGGCTCCTTCACCGGCGCGATCGCACAGCGCAAGGGACGGTTCGAGCTTGCCCACGGCGGCACCATCTTCCTCGACGAAGTCGGCGATCTGTCCCACGCCACGCAGATCAAGCTCCTCCGCGTCCTCCAGGAACGCGAGTTCGAGCGCGTCGGAGGCACCGAGACCATCAAGACCGACGTGCGGATCATCGCCGCCACCAACCGCGACCTCGAGGTCCTCACGGCCGAAAAGGGGTTTCGCCAGGACCTGTACTACCGCCTCAACGTCTTCCCGGTCTTCGTGCCGCCCCTTCGCGAGCGAAAGACCGACATCCCCCTCCTGGCCGACTTCTTCGTCGAGCGATACAGCGAGGCGAACCACAAGTCCATCCGCCGCATCTCCACCCCCGCGATCGACATGCTGATGGCCTACCACTGGCCCGGCAACGTTCGCGAACTCGAGAATTGCATCGAGCGGGCCGTCCTCCTGAGCAACGACGACGTCATCCACGGGCACCACCTGCCGCCGACGCTACAGACCGCCGAAGCCAGCGGCACCGGCCTGGCGGGAACCCTCGACGCGACCCTCGACAACGTGGAACGCGAAATGTTGCTCGAGTCACTCAAGTCCGCGCGAGGCAACAAGGCCAAGGCCGCCCGAGCACTCGGGTTGACCGAACGCATCATGGGATTACGCGTCAGAAAGCACGGCATCGATCCGAGACGCTTTCGAGGCAGGGCTTAGGACGGACAGGGGGCCCCGGCTCAACTCAACTGACGCGCCTGGTCCTCCAGCTCCTCGTAGTGAAACAACTCTTCGTAGTCGAGCAAGCCGGCCATCGCGCCCGTCTGGTGCACCCGGATGCCTTGCTCCTCCAGGATGGCCACCGGATTCAGCCCCCCGATCACGATGAAGCCCAGACGCCCCTCGCTGACCGGGATCTCCAGAAGCGGCCGACCCGGCCAACCCAACATGAAGACCCCGCCCAGGCCGACCCGGTGCATCTGATCGTCCAGCGAGGCCACGTGATCGCGGCTGTCGGCCGGGACCTCCCTAAAGCCCACCCCGATCAGACCATTGCCCGACGCCGTCGCCCCGACGTAGTCCGTCATGACGCTGCGGATGAAGACCTCCAGCGGATCGAGCGTCGAGCCGTCGTAGTTGATGAACTCGACAAACCGCGTCGGACGATGCTCGCGAAGCTCCAGCAGACCGCCGAATCGAGGGTTGATCGGGATGCCATTGGCCGCCAGCACGCCGCTCAGCGTGATCGAGCAGACGGTTGTGATGCCGACCGACCCTTCCGGCACCGCGATCTGACCCACCTGACGCCCCGGCGGGAGCAGCGCCATTAGCTTGCCCATCGCGTATCCCGCGGCGTACACGCGTCTGATCTGAGGGGCGGAGCGGCGCAGATCGCTCCGCTCGATCAGGCTGACGTTCACGACCACGGTTCCCGACTTCGTGGCCGGGTCGAAGCTCATGTTGTAAGTCATCTGATCGATCTTGGCCGACAGATAACCCACCTTCTCGAACGCCCTGGCGGTGGACAGCTCCTTGAGCCCTCGCGGCGTGATGGCTCGTCCGCCCCGACCGAGGTTCTCGGTCAAGCCCGCCTTGTCCATCTCGAGCAGATGGAACCGGACCGTCCGCTCGCTGATGTCGTGGCCCATCGCCGCGAGCCATTCCGTGATCCGGGAACTGCCGATCGGTCCGCTCGCCTCGCGAAGCGCTCGCAGGATCGCCAATCGCTTCTCTTCGGTCTTCTCTCGCATGACGTGTTTGTTACCGCCAAACCTGCCGATCGTCAACGACGAATACGGCAATTATGCCGGTTAAGAGCTGTCCCACGGACCGGGCGCCTGCCGAGATCGGCGATCCCAGGGAGGAAATTCGGGCATCCCACCGGCCGTGTCTGCTAAGGTCCAGAGAGATCTGCCAGATACTTACCGGCATAATTGCCGGCTGCTTGGTGGATCCGGTCCGGTCTGGTCGCCACTAATGTCCTTATCTGTGGCACCTTGCCGTAATCTCCCTTTGACCAGATTGCCGAAGTAGCTAGGATACTGGCAAGTAGATGCCATATGCGCAAGGCCGTCCCAAAAGACCGGGACGGACGATTCGAGCCCGATACGTGAGGTCGCGCGCTCTTGGATATTCGGCAACCACTCGCCGGTCATGCGGCTCTCGATCACAGGTCGGATCGCGTCGCCCACCCGCCTGGGCTTGTCGATGGGCGTCAGAGGCACTCCCCATGTCATCCCTCCCTACGGGGCGGGGCCGGAGAAACGTGATGGAGATGAGCAACGTGGATGCGATTCTGGAGGGCCGAGGCCAGGAGCCCTTCGACGTCATCGAGGCGCTGCAGGATCTGCAGGCATCCTGTGGTTACCTGCCCGAAGAGGCCCTGCGACGCCTGTCGGAACAATTCGGCGTTCCGCTGATCGAGGTGTTCCGACTCGCCAACTTCTACAAGGCCTTCACGCTCACCCCGCGCGGGCGGCACCTCCTCACCGTCTGCTCGGGAACGGCCTGCCACGTTCGAGGTGAGCCCAGAATCCTCGACGAGCTCGTCGGCCAACTCGGCGTCCAGCCGGGCGAGACCACGACCGACGGCGAATTCACGGTCGAGACCGTCAACTGCCTCGGCGCCTGTGCCCTCGGCCCCGTCGTGGTCCTCGACGGGACCTACCACGATCACATGACGCCAGCCAGGCTCCGGACGCTCCTCGACACCGTTCGGCAGCAAGATCGGGAGGAGGTCCGTGCCAGTGCCTAGACTCCGTGATTTCAACGACTTGGCCTCGCTCCGCGACGAGCTTGTTCGGCAACGAGCCGCTTGGCCGATTCGCGTGACGTTGTCCTCGGGAACCTGCGGCCAGGCCTCCGGCTCGCTAGGTGTATTGGACGCGCTGAAGACAGAACTCCGTCAACAAGGCCTGGACGAACGGGTCCAGGTCCGCGTCACCGGTTGCCAGGGCTTTTGCCAGCAGGAGCCGCTCCTGATCATTGAACCGCTCGACGTGCTCTACTGCCGCGTCAAGCCAGAAGACGTGCCCGAGATCGTCTCGGAGTCCGTGATCGGCGGAAAGACCGTCGACCGGTTGCTCTTCGTCGACCCCCTCTCGGGCGAAGCGGCCCGCAACGAAAGCGATCTCGCCTTCTTCGCCAAGCAGGACCGCGTCCTGATCGGTCGGAATCGCTCGATAGACCCGTGCGATATCGGCGACTACATCGCCTCCGGCGGTTACTCGTCCCTGGTTAAGGTCTTGACTTCCATGAGCCCGCAAGAAGTCATCGACCAGGTCGAGGCCTCCGGCCTCAGGGGCCGAGGCGGCGGGGGGTACCCGACTGCCCGGAAGTGGCGGCAATGTGCCAATGCACCCGGGCAAGATCGATACGTCATCTGCAATGCCGACGAAGGCGATCCCGGCGCCTACATGGACCGCGGGCTCCTTGAGGGCAATCCGCACTCGATCCTCGAAGGAATGATGATCGGCGCATACGCCATCGGCTCCCGCCAGGGATACGTCTACGTCCGAAACGAGTATCCGCTCGCCGTCGCGCACACACGCCGCGCGATCGACCAGGCACGAGAACTCGGCCTCCTCGGCGAGCGAATCCTCGGCACGGGCTTCAGCTTCGACGCAAAGGTCGCTCGCGGAGGAGGGGCCTTCGTCTGCGGCGAGTCGACGGCACTCATGGCCTCCCTCGAAGGCCAGGTGGGCGAGCCCCGAGCCAAGGACGTTCACACCGTCGAGTGCGGCTATCTGGATCAACCCAGCAATCTGAACAACGTCGAAACTTGGGCAAACGTCCCAAGGATCATCGAGAAGGGCCCCGACTGGTTCGCCGCCAAGGGAACGACGCGAAGCAAGGGAACGAAGATCTTCGCCCTCACCGGCCACGTCAAGAACACCGGCTTGGTCGAGGTGGAGATGGGCACGACCCTCCAGAGAATCGTCTTCGACATCGGCGGAGGCCCACAGAACGGCAACCAAATCAAGGCCGTCCAAACCGGAGGGCCCTCGGGCGGGTGCCTGCCCGTTTCGCGGTTCAACCTGCCCGTGGATTTCGAGGCCCTTGCCGAGGCCGGCTCCATGATGGGCTCCGGCGGCATGGTCGTCATGGACGAATCGGCCTGCATGGTCGACGTCGCCCGCTACTTCCTCAAATTCCTCCAGGACGAGTCCTGCGGAAAGTGCGTCCCGTGCCGCTTGGGCATCGACCGGATGCTCGAGATCCTCACCGACGTGGCCGAGGGGCGGGGCAGGCTGGACCAACTCGACCTGCTCGATGAGCTCGCCTGGACCGTCTCGGTCGGATCGTTGTGCGCGCTCGGAAAGACCGCCCCAAACCCCGTCCTCTCGACGCTGCGGTACTTCCGCGACGAATACGAGGCGCACATCAACGAGAAACGCTGCCCGGCCGGCGTGTGTCGAGCCCTGGTCCGCTACCGGATCGATCCCGACCTCTGCGCGCAGTGCGGTGAGTGTGTCGAGGCGTGCCCCCACGGGGCCATCAGTCAGAACGGCGAGATGACCATCGACGAGACGAGATGCCAGAAGTGCGGAATCTGCCAAGAGACGTGTCCGACCGACGCGATCAGCAGAATATGAGGATTGCTCCATGTTGAAGATGGTGACCATTACCGTGGATGGCGCGACGATCCGGGTTCCGGAGGGTACTAGCGTCCTGGACGCTGCCCTCGAGGCGGGAATCTGTATCCCCAACCTCTGCCACATGCCCGGAGTCACGCCGATCGGCGCTTGTCGCGTCTGCATCGTCGAGGTCGTCAAGGATGGTCGCGCCAAGATGACCGCCTCCTGCACCCTCGACGCCAAGGAGGGCATGGTCGTTCGAGCCCACTCCGACGCCGTCCTGAGGGCCCGACGCAATATCGTCGAGCTCCTCTTGGCCGAGGCGCCGAACTCCCGCGCGATCCAGGACCTGGCCGCTCGCGTCGGCGTCACGAAGTCCCGCTATCCCATGCGGAACAACGACTGCGTCCTCTGCGGCCGATGCGTCCGCGTGTGCGACGAGGTCTGGCAGTCCAAGTCCCTCGGCTTCGTCGGTCGCGGCATCAATCGCCGCGTCGCCCTGCCCTTCAACACAAGACCCGAGTCCTGCAAGCACTGCAACTCCTGCATCGACGTCTGCCCCATGACGATCACGCCCTGTCCCGGCCCGATGAAAGTCCCCGACGTCTGCGGCCTGTGCGCCTCGCAGACGAGCATGGCCGACAAATTCCCCGACACCTGCGTCTGGTGCGAGCTGGGCAGGGGCTTCCAGTGCGCCCGGTGGCAAGTCAAAGGCCTCCTCGCCAAGGCCTGAAGCCAGGAGCATCAACCCGTCTGACGGAATCCGGGGCCAGCACCGATGCCCCCGCGCCGCCTGCGCGCATGCGCGCAACGCGCCAATCCGCTCATTTGCTCAATGCCACCAAGCAAGACCGATAACGCACCTGACACCTACCTTCAAGTAGCCTAATATTCATTTTCATACCTAGACGTAAGATAGATCAGTGTTTACACCTAGTCTGTTCCTTGTGGGATATCGTTCATAAACACCTTATAAAAAGTGAGTTATAGTAAGAGGCTCAGCCAGGCACACTTTGGCACACGGTATGCCCTACGACTCAACCATACGCACGACGTCGTGCGCTCGGTCCCGTCCAGTCGGGATCCGACGTGGAATCCAAACGGAGATGTGGGTCAATGAGCAAGGCATCGGTTGGCATCGGATCATTACTCCTTGTCTGCGCCATCAGCGCAAGCGCGCTGGCGGAGGGCGCCACCACGGCCCCCTCACCCGCTCAGGCCGCCGTGGAGGCGGCAAAGACGGCGCTCCAGAACAACATCAACATCGTCTGGACCTGCGTCGCGGCCTTCCTGGTCTTCTTCATGCAGGCCGGATTCGCCATGGTCGAGGCGGGATTCACCCGAGCAAAGAACGCCGTCAACATCATCATGAAGAACTTGATGGACTTCGCCATCGGGTCGCTGGTGTTCTTCCTCGTCGGCTTCGGGCTCATGTTCGGCGCCACCAAGACCGGCTGGATCGGTACGACGCACTTCGCCATCAGCGACATCGTCAAGGAAGGCGGCTCCTCATGGGGCTATACCTTCCTTATCTTCCAGACCGTCTTCGCCGCCACCGCCGCGACCATCGTCTCCGGCGCCATGGCCGAGAGGACCAAGTTCTCCGGCTACCTCTGCTACAGCTTCTTCATCTGTCTCTTCATCTACCCGATCTTCGGCAAGTGGGCCTGGGGCTCGCTCCTGATGGACAGCGGCAAGGGATGGCTCGAGAACGTCGGACCCGGCTTCTGTGACTTCGCCGGCTCGACCGTCGTCCACTCGATCGGGGGGTGGCTTGCCCTCGCGGGTGCGATCGTGCTCGGGCCCCGACTGGGCAAGTACGGGCCCGGCAAGCGTCCCAACGCCATCCCGGGGCACAACATTACGCTGGCGGCGCTGGGCGTGTTCATCCTCTGGTTCGGATGGTTCGGCTTCAACCCCGGCAGCACCACCACCGGCGACGGCGAAATCGGCAGGGTGGCCGTTACCACGAACATCGCCGCCGCCGCCGGCGCCGTCATGGCCGTCTTCGTCTCCTGGATCAAGTTCGGTAAGCCGGACGCCTCGATGGGTCTCAACGGCGCCCTGGCTGGCCTGGTCGCCATCACCGCCCCCTGCTACACGGTCACGCCGTTTGGCGCCATGATCATCGGATTGATCGCCGGGGCCCTCGTCGTCTTCAGCGTCATGTTCATCGACAGGGTCCTGAAGATCGACGATCCTGTCGGTGCCGTCAGCGTCCACGGCGTCTGCGGGGCCTGGGGGACGCTGTCGTGCGGGTTGTTCAACGCCGAGAAAGTCCTCGGCACCGGCGATGCTTGCGGAGGATTGCTCTACGGCGGAGGTTTCGCCCAGCTCGGCGCCCAGCTCGTCGGAATGGGCACCGCCTTCGTCTGGGCCTTCGGGCTTGGCTTGGTCCTCTTCTACGTGTTAAAGGTCACCGTGGGGCTGAGGGTCTCCAAGGAAGAAGAGCTCCGCGGGCTCGACATCGGCGAGCATGGGATGGAGGCCTACGCCGGCTTCCAGTTCTTCACCAACACCTAGCCGCCGATGGACGGAACCCCGGTCTTACGAGAAGTGACACAACGATCGCAAGGAGTCGGTTCAATGAAGCTCATCATCGCATACATCCAGCCGGAGAGGCTCAACGACGTCAAGCAGGAGCTCTACAAGGCCGAAGTCCTCAAGATGTCGGTCACCAACGCCATGGGCTGCGGACAACAGGGAGGCTTCCACGAGACCTATCGCGGCGTCGACATCGAGGTCAACCTCCTCAAGAAGGTCCGCATCGAGATCGCCGTGAACGAGGACTTCGTCAAGCCGACGGTCGACGCCATCATCAAGGGCGCTCGCACTGGAGAGATCGGCGATGGAAAGATCTTCATCGTCGACCTGGCCGACTGCATCCGAATCCGAACAGGGGATACTGGAGGCGAAGCCATAGGCTAAGGCACGGGTGCGCCGCGGCCCGCCCCGAGCCTCTCGCGAGACGAGGGGCGGGCCAGCTTCGCCTACTCCTGTGTCGTATTCTTGCGTCAATCATACGCTTGAGTAGGACTCTTACGTGGATTCCCTTACCAGTGGTGCCCCCCGCGTAGTCACTCTAACTAGCCTCAAACTAATCGCTTAGATCTCTGCTTGATCCCCGCATTCGCCGATTGGCACGCAAATCGCCTGGACATGGCAAAGCGGCTTACTCACCAGCCGCATCCGGCCCAAGTCGATGTCCGGCCCTGTACGTCGAACGTCGGACGGGCGCTGGTCAGGAGAAAGGACCCCAGATGATCAAGAGAGTTCCGGTCATGGTCTTGGCGGCAGGGGGGGTCGCGATGATGACGCCGTGTACCCTCGCGTCCGAGTTGGTCGCCAAGGCGAGTCCACCACTCACGGTCAATGCCGGAGACACGGCATGGGTGCTCACCAGCGCCGCGCTGGTCCTCCTGATGACGCCAGGGCTGGCCTTCTTCTACGGCGGGTTGGTCCGTCGCAAGAACATCCTCTCGATCCTCATGCAGTGCATGATGGCCATCTGCATCATCACCGTGCAGTGGGTGCTCATCGGCTACAGCCTCTCCTTCGCGCCGGACATGGGCGGCGGAATCCTCGGCGGCCTCCAGTGGGCGGGCCTCAGCGGCGTGGGGCTCGATCCCTCGCCCGACTACGCCAGCACCATCCCCCATCAGGCCTTCATGATCTTCCAGGCCATGTTCGCCATCATCACCCCCGCGCTCATCATCGGGGCCTTCGCCGAACGAATGCGCTTCGGACCGTTCTGCATCCTCGCCGTGCTCTGGGCGACGTTTGTGTATGATCCCGTCTGTCACTGGGTCTGGGGCACCGGCGGATTCCTCCGAGAGATGGGCGCCCTCGACTTCGCCGGCGGCACCGTGGTCCACGTTAATGCCGGCATCGCCGCCCTCGCCGCGGCGCTCTTTCTCGGCAAACGCCAAGGACACCCCAACGGCATCTCGCCGCCTCACAGCCTGCCGTTTGCCGTCCTGGGCGCCGGATTGCTCTGGTTCGGATGGTTCGGCTTCAACGGCGGCAGCGCGCTGGGCGCCAATGGGCTGGCGGCGGGCGCGTTCGTCACGACCCACGTCGCGACCGCCACTGCGGGGCTCACCTGGTCGATCCTCGACTGGGTCAGGCATGGACGACCCACCGGGCTCGGCATGATCACCGGCGCCGTTGCCGGACTCGTGGCCATCACCCCCGCCGCCGGATTCGTCACGCCAATGGGTGCGATCGGAATCGGGGCCGGCTCCGGCATCATCTGCTGGCTGTCCGTGACCTTCGCCAAAACGAAGTTCGGATATGACGACGCCCTGGACGCCTTCGGCGTGCACGGCGTCGGCGGGATCTGGGGAGCCCTGGCCACGGGTATCTGGGCGACCAAGACCGTCAACCCCGACGGCGCTGACGGACTCCTCTACGGCAACCCCGCTCAGCTCGTCATCCAGCTCAAGGCCGTCCTCGTCACCATGGTCTACGCCTTCATCGTGACGTACGTGTTGCTGCTCTTCGTCAACATGTTGTCAAAGCTTCGCGTCTCAGAGCACGACGAGCGCATCGGGCTGGACCTCACGCAGCATCGCGAGGCCGCATACACCGTCATCGACTAGGGAGCCTCTGGCATGAAATACATCATCGCTGTCATCCAACCCGACCGTATGGACGAAGTCTTGGAGCGTCTGACCGAACAGGAGATTCACCTCGTGACCGCCACCAACGTCGTCGGACGCGGTCGGCAGCGAGGCATCGCCGAGGTCTATCGAAGCCACATCGAGGCCGGCAGCCTGCTTCGAAAGACCAAGCTCGAAATCGCCGTCAACGACGAGTTCGTCCCAAAGGCCATCGAGGCCATCACCGGCGGGGCACGAACCGGCCAGATGGGCGACGGCAAGATCTTCGTCCTTCCCCTCGAGGAATGCGTGCGCATCCGAACGGGCGAGACCGGCAACCTGGCGATTGGCTAGTGCCCTTTTCGGTCAGACAGTCTCGTCGCGGGTGGCATGGGTCCGCACGGGGAAATCATTCCCACCGAACAAGCAACGGGTTAGCGGGATGCACCGTTCTGAATCAACGCGGCGTTCCGAGGACCCGTGTCTCGTTCCGCGTCAGAAGGCCTATCTGACGCTGAGCCGTTCCTCCCCGAATGCAGCGCGAAACTCGCTCACCGAAAGCGGCACTAGGTAGGCTGGAGATCCTGCGAGCCAATCACGGCGGGCGACCGGGGTCGCGTGATCGCGCCACGTCGTCCGTCTGATCGGCCGCCCCCTCCTCGACGAAGCGCCGGCCCTGCCGATCAGTCCGCAAGTCGTCTAGAACTCGGACAAGTCGTCGTCTTCGGCGTTATCGTCCGAGCCGTCGTATGCGATCGTCGTGGTTGCCGGGACAGACGCCTTCGGCTTCTTGGCCGCCGGCCGGCTCGCCGGATGCCGCGATGCCTGCTCGCGGACTTGGCTCCCGCCGACCAGGGCGATCAACTGATTCACCAGCCCCGTGACGTCCCGCGCCAGGCTCGACATCTGCTCCGACGCGCCCGCCGCCTCCTCCGCCCCGGCGGCGTTCGACTGCGTTACCTTGTCCATGCGGCTGATCGCGGTGTTCACCTGCTCGACGCCCTGTGCCTGCTCGCTCGACGCCTTCGCGATCTGCGCGATAAGCTCCCCGACCTTCCCGACCGACCCGCCGATCTTCTCGAACCCTTCGCCCATCGTCTTGTTCAGGTCGACGCCGCGAGAAACCCGGGAAACCGTCCTCTCGATCAGCGTGCCCGTCTCTCGGGCCGCACCCGCCGCTCGCTGGGCCAGGTTCCGAACCTCGTCGGCCACCACCGCGAACCCCTTGCCGTGCTCCCCCGCGCGGGCAGCCTCGACCGCCGCGTTCAACGCCAGCAAGTTCGTCTGGAACGCGATCTCCTCGATTACCTTGATGATCTTGCTGATCTGCTCGCTCGCCTCCGAGATCTCCTGCATCGACTGATTCGTCTCCTTCATCGAGCCGTCGGCTTCCGCCACGATCTCGTTGGCCTCGCTCATGAGCTGATCGGCCTGCTTGGCGTGGTCCGCGTTCTGCCTCGCCATCGCCGCCATCTCCTCCAGCGCGCTGGACGTCTCTTCCAGATTGCCCGCCTGCTCCGAAGCGCCGTCGGCCAGCGACTGGCTTGTCGACGCAACCTGGTTGGAGGAATTGACCACTTCCTGCGCCGTCGACCGCAGACCCTGAACCATCCCCTGCAGCGCTGTGACGATCTGCCGTCGAACGAGGAACCCCAGGATGATCGTGATCAGCGCCGACACCCCGCCGACCAGCCCGAACGCCTGGGAAGTCCACCCCGCTCGCGAGATCACGCTATCGGCGATTTGCTCGGCCTGGCCTTGCTTCTCCTTCATCGCCGCAAGGTTCTGCTCCACCTTCTTCTGCAGATAGCCTTCCATGCGATCCATCACGTCTCGCATCTCGGCGAAGGTCTTCTCGGCCGCTCCTCCGTAGCTGCTCTTTTGCGCCAGTTGGGCCTTGTCGGGTGTCTTGTGGTACTCGAAGACCTTCCGCGTCTCGGCCGTCCAGGCCGCGAACTTCGGCTTGAACTCGGCGTACAGGCCCTGGAGACCGTCGTCTTTGACGAGTCCGCATGCTCGCCCCACCCGCGTGTCCGCCTGTCCGATGTTCTCCTCGCTGGTCTTCTTGGCGATCTCGAGCTCGGAGGCGTTTGAGCTGGCGATCGCGGCCTTCTCCGCGATGACGGCCTGATGACCGTCCCGGTCGGCCTCCAGAATCAGCTCGATGGCATGCGTCATGGTCGTATTCTGGTTCACGTCCTCATTGACCAGCGGGAGGAACTGACTCTGCACGAGGTCGTGCGTCGAGCCGGATACGTCGCCCAGGCCTCGCCAGCCCAAACCCACGATGATGACCGTCGCCGCCACCGGTATCGCAATCGTCACCGCAATCTTGCTCTTGATCGTCATCACACTCTCCTGAGAGTCCTGTGCCCGCTGCCCCGAATCGCCCAGGGGATCCTCCGGCTACCTGCTCGCCATACCGATCACACCTGGGGGATGCTTCGACATGGATACCCTTACACCTGGCGGTTAAGGACCTCGGCCCGCCGACCGGCACTTCCCGCATCCTCTACTGACTTGCTGCTCGGCCCCAAATCAACGTCGCCGGAGACGAGATTCCGCCGACACCGACTCCGTCGTGACGGACTCGTCCCGATCGTAGGCCGCTCGCTGACAAACCGTAGGTGTAATCGACCCCTAGGATAGGGCACTTTCTCTACTTGGCCGGAAAGCCTGACCCGAAAGATCATGACCAAGCATCCGTCATGATCCGTAACGCGAAATGCCCTTGGGCCCAAAGGCAATGAAGCCGAACAGGCCCGGACACCGATCACGGTATGATCCGATGCATGCGAGATCTCAGCACGGAATTGGTGTCGCAGAAGGTGTCAGCAGCCTTTTCAGTCTGATAACATGCGCGCCGCACAGGCTGGGAGACACGCCATGCCCGAGCCCCTCTGGCAACCCTCGCCGCAACGAATCGAGCGCGCCAACCTGACCGCCTTTCGACGCCTCATCGAGCGAGAGCACGCGCTGACGATCGCCTCATACCCCGAGCTCTACGACTGGTCGATCCGACACCCGGAGCAGTTCTGGTCCGCCATGTGGCGCTTCGGAGGAATCATCGCCACTGCCCCTCACGACACGATCCTCCAAGACCCCCACAAGATGCCCGGCGCCCGGTGGTTCGTCGGATCCCGACTCAACTTCGCCGAAAACCTCCTCCGACACCGCGACGACCGTCCCGCCATCATCTTCCATGGCGAAAGCGGCACGCGGCGCGAACTGACCTTCGCCCAGGTCTACGACCGCGTCGCACGGCTGGCCGCCTCCCTCCGCGCACACGGCCTCCGGACCGGCGACCGTGTTGCCGGCTTCCTTCCCAACCTGCCCGAGGCCGTCCTGGCGATGCTCGCCGCCACCAGCATCGGCGCGGCCTGGTCCTCCTGCTCCCCCGACTTCGGCGCCAGTGGCGTGATGGACCGCTTCGGCCAGATCGAGCCCAAGGTCCTCTTCACCGCCGACGGCTACGTCTACAACGGCAAGACGATCGACTCCCTCCAGCGCGTCCGCGGCATCGTCGACCGCATCCCCAGCATTGAGAAGGTCGTCGTCGTACCCTACCTCGCCCATGTGCCGGACCTCGCCGGAATGGACAAAGCGGTAGCCTTCGACGACTTCCTCGCCCCCGACCCCGGCCAGATCGCCTTCGAGCAACTCCCGTTCGACCATCCGCTCTACATCATGTACTCATCCGGCACCACCGGCATGCCCAAGTGCATCGTCCACGGTGCGGGCGGCACGCTGATCCAGCACCTCAAGGAGCTCATCCTCCACACCGACCTGACCCGTAACGACCGCATCTTCTACTTCACCACCTGCGGCTGGATGATGTGGAACTGGCTCGTTACCAGCCTCGCCGTCGGGGCGACAGTGGTGCTCTACGACGGTTCCCCGTTCCATCCCGACGGCAACCGCCTCTTCGACCTCGCACAAGCCGAGGGCGTTACCGTCTTCGGAACCTCCGCCAAGTACATCGCCGCCGTCGAGAAAGCCGGCCTCGCCCCCCGCCAGACCCACGACCTCTCCTCCCTCCGCGCCATCCTCTCAACCGGCTCCCCGCTCGCACCGGAGAGCTTCGATTTCGTCTACCAGAGCATCAAACCCGACGTGCAACTAGCCTCCATCTCCGGTGGAACAGACATCATCTCATGCTTCGCTCTCGGCAACCCCGTCGGCCCCGTCTATCGCGGAGAGCTCCAGACCCGCGGCCTCGGCATGAAGGTCGAGGTCTTCGACGAAAACGCCCGTAGCGTCCGCCGCGAGAAGGGCGAGCTCGTCTGCACTGCCCCCTTCCCCTCCATGCCCGTCTGCTTCTGGAACGACCCCGACGGACGCAAGTACCACGACGCCTACTTCGACGTCTACCCAAACGTCTGGAGACACGGCGACTACGTCGAGATCACCGAGCACGACGGCCTCATCATCTACGGCCGATCCGACACCGTCCTAAACCCCGCCGGCGTCCGCATCGGAACCGCCGAGATCTACCGCCAGGTCGAGGCCCTGCCCGAGATCGTCGAGGCCCTCGTCGTCGGACAGGACTGGCAAAACGACGTCCGAGTCATCCTCTTCGTTCGATTGGCCGAAGGACTCACCCTCGACGACGATCTGATCGATCGCATCAAACGCCACATCCGAACCAACTGCACCCCACGCCACGTCCCCGCCAAGGTCATCCAGGTCGGCGACATCCCCCGCACCATCAGCGGCAAGATCGTCGAGCTCGCCGTCCGCAACGTGATCCATGGTCGTCCGGTGAAGAACGTTGACGCCCTCGCCAACCCCCAAGCACTCGACCTCTACAAGGACCTCCCCGAACTCCAGACCTGAACCAACCCCAACCATTGACCCGCCGCCCACTACCTGGCATGATGTACCCCCAAGGGAAGACTGCGGTTCGACGTACCGACACGCGGTGTCTCGGCCTCCGAACCGCACGCCCTGGAAGGGGATCAGCAATGCTCAGTCCATTACATCTGACCGTCTCTCTGTTCCTGCTCACGAGTTCCGTAGCCCTGGCCGACCCCATCGGATTCGACTACGACTTCGACGAGCAAAACGCCACGCTCAGCTACACCCTCAGAATCTACGAAGGCAACGGCCCCTACGGCACCCCGATCCTGAGCATCATCGGCTCCACCGGAATGGCCGGCAATCTCACCGGCACCGTCTTCACCACCGGCGACGCCGCAACGCAAATCCAGCTCGACGGAATGACCGCCAACACCACCGCCCCCCTCTACACTGACACGTATATCGAGGGCCTCCACGTCGAGTTGCTGGTCGAGGAATTGGGCATCATCTACTGGCCCGACCCCGTCACCACGGTCAACTCCCTCGGCGACTTCTACTACTACCAGAAGTCCAGCTACGACCCGAACACCAAGATCACCGCCACCCTCGCCGACTTCATCGAATACGACGTCTCCGTCAGCCCCTATCCCGACTACGAATACATCCCCCTCTACGGCAACGTCGCCATGATCGGCGACGAGCCGAGAATCGACCTCTCCATGGCCAGTACCGGTTGGATCTACGTCGGCGACAGCGTCCCCGAAATGGACTACACCGTCTGGGGCCGCCTCGAGCTCACGCTGTCGGTCCCCGAGCCCGCGAGCCTCGTGCTCCTAGCCCTGCCGCTCATGACAGTACTGCGCAGGCGGGCCCGCTAGCGCCGTTTTCGGCTAGACAGTCTCGTTGAGGGTGGCACGGGGAGCACTGTTTCCCGTTGGACGAGTTGTGGGTGGCCCATCGCTTCAGCGGTGGGGAACTCGAATCCGAGCCCGGGATCGTACCTCCCGGCGGCTGAAGCTAGGAGCCATGTATCGAAGGCTATCGAGCAGCACGCTGCCCACTCATTGTCGCGGGCCGCTCAGCCCTCGTCCGAGACGCCCGATCACCTTTCCCCGCGCCGCCGGGCAAACGCCCCTCAAACCGCCAGCTCATGCGCCGCCAGCCCCGGCGACTCCTTGAACACGGCCTTCGTCGGGCACACCGCCAGACACGCCCCGCATCGCGTGCACCGCTCGGCGAAGATCCTGTGGGGCTGCTTCTTCTTACCCTCGATCGCCCCCGACGGGCACGCCTTCACGCACGCGCCGCACCCGTCACAAACGTCCACGTCGATCTGGTAGTTGATCAGCGCCTCACACACGTTCGCCGGGCACCGCTTGTCGCGGATGTGCGCCTCATACTCCTCCCGGAAGTGCCTCAGACTCGAAAGCACCGGGTTCGGCGCCGTCTGACCCAACCCGCACAACGACGCTCGCTGCACCGCCTTGGCGATCCGTTCCAGCTCCTCCGCGTCCCCCTCCCGGCCCTGCCCCACGCAGATCCGCTCGAGGATCTCCAGCATCTTCTTCGTCCCCACCCGGCACGGCGGACAGCCCCCGCAGCACTCCTTCTGAACGAACGTCAGGAAGTACCGCGCCATGTCCACCATGCACGTCTCGTCGTCCATCACGATCAGCCCGCCCGAGCCCATGATCGCCCCGAGTTCCCGCAAGCTGTCGTAATCGATCGGCGTATCCAGGTGCGCCGCCGGAACGCATCCCCCGCTCGGACCCCCGGTCTGCGCCGCCTTGAACTCGCGATTCCCTCGAATCCCCCCGCCCACCTTGTAAACGATCTCCCGCAGCGTCGCCCCCATCGGCACCTCGACCAGCCCGGTGTTCCGAACGTCACCGGCCAACGCGAAGATCTTCGTCCCCTTCGATCGCTCCGTCCCCAAATCGCCGTAGAGCGCCGGACCCATCCCGATGACCAGCGGAACGTTCGCGAACGTCTCCACGTTGTTGATGTTCGTCGGCTTCCCGTGATACCCGCTCACGGCCGGGAAGGGGGGACGAGGCCGCGGCATCCCGCGGAAGCCCTCCAAAGAAGCGATCAGCGCCGTCTCCTCCCCGCACACGAACGCCCCCGCCCCCTGACGAATCTCGATGTCGAAATCCAACCCCGTCCCCAGGATGTCCGACCCCAGAAGCCCGTACTTGCGAGCGTCCTCCACCGCCCAGCCCACGTGCTCGACCGCGATCGGATACTCCGCCCGGACGTACACGATCCCCCGCGTCGCGCCGATCGCCTTTGCCGCGATGATCATCCCCTCGATCACCCCGTGCGGATCGCCCTCCAGCAGCGCGCGATCCATGAACGCCCCCGGGTCCCCCTCGTCCGCGTTGCAGATCAGGTACTTCTCGTCACCCGGCGCCTCGCGGCACACCCGCCATTTCGCCCCCGTCGGAAAGCCAGCGCCCCCTCGACCCCGCAGCCCCGATCGAGTCACGAAATCGAGAATCCCCTCCGCCGTCATCGACGTCAGCGCCTTGACCGCATACGCGTACCCGCCCCGAGCAATCGCCTCGTCGATCGACCGCGGGTCGATCCGACCGCATCGCCGAAGCACGTGCTTCCGCTGATGCTTGTAGAACGGTATCGCCGGCAGACGCGCCAACTCGTGGTTCCCCTGATAGCACAGCCGGTCGATGATCCGCTCCTGCTTCAACGTCTGCTCGACGATCTCCTTCACGTCGTCGACCCCCACCTTGCCGTACAAGATCTCCTCCGGCTCGATGAGAACCACCGGCGCCATCGCGCACAGCCCGTGGCACCCCGTCGACACCACCTTCACCTCTTGATCCAGTCCGGCCTGGGCCACCTCGTACCAGAGCGCGTCGGCCACCTCCCCCGCCTCAACCGCCCGGCAACCCGTCGAACACACGAGTACCCGCCGCGGAATGCGGGCGAACGCCACCTTCGCGCGGTCCTGAGCAGCCGACCAATCGGCAACCGTTCGAATCGGCATCGAATCGGACATGGCACGTCCCTCCCGCTAAGCGAACTTCTTCAGGATCCTGGCGACCTTCGTCGGAACCAGGTCGCCGAAGTACTCCTCGTCGATCATCATCACCGGCGCCAGAAAGCACGTCCCCAGGCAAGCAACCGTCTCCAACGTGAACCGAAGGTCCTCCGTCGTCTCGCCCTCCTTGACCTTCAGCAGCCGCTCCAATGTCTTCAGGATCTCACCAACCCCACGGATGTGGCACGCCGTCCCTCGGCACAGCCGGATCGTGTGTCGCCCCCGCGGCAGCAGGTGGAACTGCTCGTAGAACGTCGCCACCTCGTACATCCGGCTGAGCGGAATGCCCGTCCACTGGACGACCTCGACAAGGACCTCGCGCGGCAGGTAGCCGTACGCCTGTTGGAGTCGCTGCAGCAAAGGAATCAGATCCCCCGCGCCGGGACGCCCCATCTCCTGAAGGATCTTCGCGGCCGGACCGAAATCCACGCCCACGTCCGTCTCGACGGCATCCATCACGATACCCCCGCGCCAGGCATCGCCGTTGCGGCGGCCTGCGCGCACAGTCGATGTCAGGTGCCGCGCTGGGCGGTGGTCGGAGCGCTGATGCCAGGGAGTCACACTGGGCGTGGCTCGACGTGCAAGTCACACGAAGGGTGTGGCTCGATGCACCGACGCGTCCCGACCCCTTCCCACCTCCCCAAGCGGTCATGGGGACAGCACGCCCTTGCCATGTGCATCGATCTACCTAAAGAATGACACAAGAATCACGAAAGCCAAACGGAAAGTAGAATAACATCCACATCTACCCCCACCCTGTCCCACGGTGTCCCGACGCAAGACTCCCGAGCCGCCCAGCCGAACCTCTTTGGTCCCGTAGGGACCGTGTGATAGTAGCCCAGGACCTTCAGTCCTGGGAACCCAGCCGCTGGCAAAGCAATCAGTCCCGTCGGGACGGCTGAAGCCTCCGCAATCGATAGGGCGAACGTCAGCGGACCTCAGACCAAGCCCAATTCACCCTCCTCACGCGGTCGCGGTTCACTGCATCTCCCCCTCACCGCCGCTGACCGGCTTCTTCCCCCGCCGGAAACAGACGATCGCGATCGCCGCGCTGATCAGGACGGCCGAGATCTTGCCCAGCCAAACCGACACGACAAGGTCGTCAGGGGTCTGCCTCACCTTGCCCAGGAAGCTGGGCATCTCGAGGAGGTGCATGACGATGAAGAGACAGGCCAGAACCCCAATAATGATTCGCAGTACCTTCATCCGATCACCCTTTCCCGGGGCCGATTGGCCGCCAGTCAGTCGCCTCCGCCAAGACTCCCGCCACGCCGCCCACCCCAGTGCGCCGACACCCGGTAAGATGCCGCCCCCGCCCTGTAGTCCGTCTCCACCTCCCCGAACCCAACCCGCTCCAGTCGTTCCATCAACGCTTCATGCCGAAACGGATAGTACGTAATCGCGTGGCTCCGAACCGACGTCTCCCCACCTTCCTCGAAGATCAGCACCACCTCGATCGTCAGCCGCTCATGCCAATCGGCAGGGATGCTCCACACGTACAACGGCACGCACCGCCGAGATCCCCTCTCCTTCGACCGCATGACCGTGAACCGCTCACGCTCCGCCAGAATCTTCTCCCAGTTCCGCGAGTCGACCACCAGCGTCCCGCCGTCCTTCATGACCTCCCGCATGCCCTCGAGCGATCGCACCATCTCCGCCTCGTCGCGGCAGTGCCCGATGGAATTGCCGCGACAGAGCACCAGGTCAAACCGCCGCGCAAACCTCCCGGCCAGCTCATCCCAGCGACAAGCCTCAAACTCAATCGCCAGCCCGGCCTCCCCCGCCCGACGCCTCGCCTCCTCGATCATCCCCCCGCTGGCGTCCGTCCCCGCAACGCGGTACCCGTGACGCGCCAGCGCCAGAGCCAGCGTCCCCGTCCCGCAAGCACAATCCAAGATCTCCGCCGACGTGCCAAAACGCTCGAGCAACGCCTCGCTGTTCCCAAACGCACGCTCCCCCGTCAGCCCCTCGTCGGCGAACAGCCACTCATAATCGCCCGCGAACTCGTCGTACTGCGTCGTCATGCGTGCTAATCCTTGGCCCCATCACTCCAGACCAGATTCCGTCCGACCATTGAACAGGGGTTCGTGGCCCCATGCCGCCAGAATCATTCGCTCCCAGACGTCGACGCCTTCTGAGAAGCGACTGCATCTGTTGGTTGGGGTCCGGGAGAATATCGGGGATAGACCAGCTTCCTCTCCCCTTCGAATGGTTTCAGCTTGTCGCACTTCACCTTCTTGATCTCCGCGACGACGCGCCACCAGATCGCGACGAGCTTCTCACATTCGCTCCGTGATGGATATGCCTGTGGGCCACTCGAACGAAGCCAATCATCGCGTTCGTGATAGCGAAGCGTGCGGCGCTTCTTCCCGTCAATAACGGACAGACAACGCTCTGGTCCGTCTGGGCGCACCAAAATGTCCACTGACGGCGCAAAGAAGCCAGCTCGCCGAATGGATTCGACTAGGGCTGACACCTCCTGAGACGCAACAAACGCGGTCATTGTGTTTCGGCCAACTCGTTTGACCACCATACCGTCCGACCATGCGGCAAAGAGCACGGAAGGGGGAATCCTCGCAAGGTGAACGCCTGCGTCCCAGTACGAAACGACGGGTTCGCCCGCGGTCGGCGGGGCAGCCGTGCCCGTCCCCGCCACCTCCTCCGCCCCAAGCGCCCGCCCGTGCACGATCAACTCGTCGATCGCGCAATCGCAGTACCAATTCCCGAACCGCCACCCCAAGTTGATCTTCGTTTGCCCCCCGCCCGGCAGCGCGCTCACCCCATCCCCCGCCTGTTTCCCCTCATTGTCTCGCGTCTGCTCCTTCCCGTCGATGTACAGACGAACGCGCCGCTCGTCCCACGTCACCACCACGTGGTGCCACTCGTTCTCCTTCCAAGCCATGATGTCCCCCTCCGCCGTCCCGTCCAGGTGCCCCACGTGGTCCTTCATCCGTATCCGAAGCTCGCTGTAGATCGTCACCGCCCCCAGCGAGTCGATCAGCGGACTCCCCCCCTCCACGTGAAACACCGCCCGCTGCCCCGGCCTGTCCGCTCGTTTCTTGAAATGCAACCGCACCCACAGCTCGATCGACCCCGGCCCGCGGAGCATCTCCGGCGGCGCAGGCAGCCACGCATACCCCTCCTTGCCCACCGCCACCGCCTTGCCGTTCTTCCCCTCCACGAACTCGATCTTGCCCACCGCCGTCCCCGCCTTGCCGCCCCCCGCCCCCTCACACCTCAAGTCACCCTCAAACGACGCCTTCAGCAGCACGTCAGCCCTCGGGCCCGTCGGCCGCTCACTGGCCCCTTGACGAATCGGCCTCGGCGACGCCGGCAACTTGGCCGGGTCGATCTTCTCACGATAGAGGTACGCCGCCGTGTACGGCGATCGACGAACGTCCTGGGAGAACTGCTTCCCGCTCCCCTCCGGCTTCATGTCCTTCACCTGGCGCCAGAACGCACGAGTCGCCACCGCCAGGTATCGCTTGTCCCCCGTCAACTCGAACCCATGCCGGAACGCGTCTACCGCCAGCAGGTTCAACCCCGTCATCCCCGCCATTCGGTGCCCGCGGTTCATCGCGTTGAACTCATAGACGAACCCGTCCATCTCCGGGTTCCACATGTGCGTGATCAGCCAGTCCAGGCTCTTGACGATCGTCGGACGCAGCTCGTCATCGCCCGTGATGTCGTAATACCCCGCCAGCCCCTCATGCAGCGCGCCCACCATGAACACCTTGCACCCGTCCATCATCCAACACCGCCACCACTTGCCGTCCCCGTACGCCGCCAGCGGGTCCTTCGCGTACCCCTTCACGAACGTCACGATCTTCTTGCTCGCCTCGAGGTACTTCGGGGCCCCCGTCACCTCATACGCCCGGCAAAGCGCCAGCAGCGGCCAGCCCAACTGCCGCTCCGCCCCCGCGAAGATGCCCCGGATCCTCTCGTACCCCTCGCCCTCGGCGATCGTCGCCGTCCGATCCGCGATCATACGCAGCGCCTCGAGGCTCCGCTCGTCCCCCGTCAGGAAGTACGCGTCCGCCGGGCAGTCCGTGAACACGTGCCCCCACTCCAAAGACGTCGTCGGCGCCTCATGCGTCTCCGCGTATTCCGAATACCCGTGGAACCGCTGATCCCCCGTCTCCTGGTTGACGTCCATGTCGATGAAATGCTGATTGCACGCCACCGCGAAGTCGTAGTAGTCGCGCCTCCCGCTCCGCGCGTACAGCAGGAAGCACGCGTGCCCCGTGTCATACTCCAGGTCCCCCCGCGTCGCCTTGTTCCCATACCCCCCGTGATAGTAGTCGCCGTAATGCAGCATCCCGTTCTCCAGCGGCAACGTCTCTCGCTGCTTCAAGAGCGGTTCGAAGCACGCCCAAACCTTCCCGTCATACTCGGCCGTCTCTGCCACCCCCTCCGGCGATAACGGCCCAAGCGCATCCGTCGAGCAGAAATACTCCGGATCCGTCACGGCGATCAGCGGCTCCTGAAACGCGCGAAGCCGAGCCAGCCGCCCCTCCTCATCCGCCTTCCCCGCCCCGAAATCCAGCAGCACCCGATGCGTCTTCGCCCGCGTCCGCCCAAGGTTGAGGACCTGCCCCGCCCGCCCGCTCCACAGCGCCAGCCTGATCTTGCCCGGCGACGCCTCGATCGCCTTCGGGCAAAGGTGCCGGAAGTCCTGAATGGCCACACCGATCGACGACTCGTCCCCGCCCAGCCACGCCCACCCGTCTAACGGGCCCTCCACCCGCTTCAACTTTCCCTCCACCCCCACCTGGCAAACCATATTCGGATCCACGCTCAACACGGCCGTCGCGCCGTCCGCCAGATCGCCAGCGGTCGGCTGACCCTCCCCCGGCAGCACAAACCGGCATCCCCGCCCCAGCTTCGGCGCTAGCTCAACCGCGATCTCCTTGACCGCATGAACCTTCGCCCCCCCGAGGCAGATGAACGTATAGTCCGCGCGAACGGTCGGCTGCCCCGCATAGAACCGTAGCCGGGTGTCTAGCTTGTACAGCGGCTTCTCTCCCGGACCCTTCAACCACCCGACAACCCGAACCGTCGCCCGAACGGGCCCCGCCTCCTCGATCGTAACCGACTCCGGCACCCCCTCACCGGACCTGTGCACGCCCCCGTCCGCAAGCACAAACGTCATCGGAGTCCCGTCGGACAACACCGGAACGCTCCGCCCGTCGCGGAGCGCCGTTACCTCGCCGAGAACGCTCAGCCGCCTCTTCGGGATCGTCACGCGAACCGCGCCCGTCTCGACGACCACCCCCTCGGCCAGATCGTCCACCTGCAGCGCGGGCCTCGCCTGCAGTCCCGCCCCCCGAACCAGTCGATACTCGCCGCGCCCCCTCCCCGGACAATCCGCCAGAAACTGCACGAGCAACCACTTCACGCTCCCGTCCGGCCACCGACCGAGCACCTTCGTCTGCGTCGGTAGGGGGGCCCCGTCCTTCGTCTGAACGTGCATCGGGTGATCCGCCTGGAGTCGCCCCTTGCCAAACGGTACGCCCGAGCAGATCGGTTCAGCCACCCGCTTCACCCCAACCCGATCCTCCACCCGCAGCCCAACGCCCCCACCCGATTCCGCCCCCCTCGCCACCGCGCCACAAACCATCCACGCCAGCCAGCCCGCAACGATCATCCGCCTCATCGCGATCACCCCACGCTCTCACTTGCTGCCAACCGCCTGCCCGAATGTCGCCTCGAACGAGCCAAACCCCAACCGCCATCCCCCAAGACGACCGCGCGAAATCACATGCCCGGCATGTGGCCCACACGTAGCATGGGCATCCTGCCCATGAACCGTAGCATGGGCATCTTGCCCATGAACCGTCGCGCGCCGCCCCTCCGCCCAACGAAAACCCCGATTCACGCACCGCCATTCAACCCACACCCGCAACCCCTGTAACACACCGTCGCCACCCGTTCAATTCCCAATCCCCCCCGATCCCGCGCAGCGCACAGATCCCCCGCACCCCGTCCCCGCCCGCCGCACAGGCTCCCAGCCTCACCCTCGTAACGCAGGCTTCCAGCCTGCCCCTCGTAACGCTTCCATGACGCCACGGTCCTATCAAGCTCGTCCCAGCGGTACCGGCTTGCCGCGCCCCGCTCGCCGCCTCCGGTGCCGAATGTCCCCATCCGCGCGAGCCTCCCGGAAAACCCACCCAACACCATATTTCCCAGAGACTCGCGATCCGCTATCTTCAAAGACTGGCGACCACAATGGAACCACCCGACGAACCCACGACCCGCAAACGCCGCATCGACCCCAAGCTGCAAGCCGCAGGGTGGAACGTCGTCCCCTTCGACTCAACCCGACCCCTCAGCGCCTACGACCGCTGCGCCATCGAGGAATACCCAACCGCCAACGGCCCCGCCGACTACGCCCTCTGCCTCGACGCCCGAATCGTCGCCATCATCGAAGCCAAACGCCCCGGCGCGGACCCCCAAGAGGTCCTCCCCCAAACCGAGCGCTACGCGCGAGGCCTCACCGACATGCCCATCGAGTTCGGCGGCTACCACGCGCCCTTCCTCTACGCCACCAACGGCGACGTCATCTGGCACCGCGACGCCCGGCACCCCATGAACGCCTCTCGCAAGATCGCCGCCTTCCATACACCCCAGGCCCTCATCGAACGCCTCGCCGACACCTTTGACCTAGCCTGCGCCGGCCTCATGGACACCACGAACGACCACCCGCGACTCCGCCCGTACCAAAGAGAGGCAAACGCCGCCGTCGAGCAGGCAATCACCCAGCGAAAACGACGCATGCTCGTCGCCATGGCAACCGGAACCGGAAAGACCTTCACCACCGTCAACCAGGTCTACCGCCTCATGAAGTCCGGCGTCGCCAAACGCATCCTCTTCCTCGTCGACCGCCGGGCGCTCGCCGCCCAAGCCGTCCGAGCCTTCGCCTCCTTCGAGCTCCTCCCCGGCCTCAAGTTCGACAGAATCTACGAGGTCTACAGCCAGCGATTCAAACGCGAGGACCTCGAAACCGACGAAAAGTGGGACCCCAAGGTCCTCCCCCCCGGCTACCTCCGCGACCCCCGCCCCGGCCACGCATTCGTCTACGTCTGCACCATCCAGCGCCTCGCCGTCAACGTCCTCGGCCGCAACGCCATCTTCGGCCTCGGCGACGAGGACCTCGACCCCGACGCCGAGCAAGAGCCCATCCCCATCCACGCCTTCGACGTCATCATCGCCGACGAGTGCCACCGCGGATACACCTCCGCCGAGCTCTCCGTCTGGCGCAACACCCTCGACCACTTCGACGCCGTCAAGATCGGTCTGACCGCCACCCCCGCCTCGCACACCACCGCCTACTTCACTGACGTCGTCTACCGATACGAATACGAGCGGGCCGTCCACGAGGGCTACCTCGTCGACTACGACGTCGTCACCATCAAGTCCGACGTCCGAATGAAGGGCCTCTTCCTCAACGAGGGCGAGGAGGTCGAGCAAGTCGACCCCAAAACCGGCGCCCGCCGGCGCGACCTCCTCGAGGACGAACGCGAATTCGAGTCCACCGAGATCGAGCGCTCCGCCACCAGCCCCGACTCCAACCGAAAGATCCTCGCCGAGATCAAGAAATACGCCGACGAGCACGAGGCCCGCTACCACCGATTCCCCAAGACCCTCATCTTCGCCGTGAGCGACGTGCCCCACGTCTCGCACGCCGACAGCCTCACACGAATCGCCCGCGACGTCTTCGCCCGCGGCGACCAGTTCGTCCGAAAGATCACCGGCAAGGTCGACCGGCCCCTCCAGGAGATCAGAAACTTCCGAAACCGGCGCGTCACCGACGTCGTCGTCACCGTCGACATGCTCTCCACCGGCGTCGACATCCCCGACCTCGAGTTCATCGTCTTCCTCCGCCCCGTCAAGTCGCGCATCCTCTTCGAGCAGATGCTCGGCCGGGGCACCCGCAGGGGCGAGAACTGCCCCAACAAGTCGCACTTCACCGTCTTCGACTGCTTCGACGGCACGCTGATCGAGTACTTCCGACAGGCCACCGACATCACCGCCGAACCGCCCCAACGCGAGGCGCGGACCATCCCCGAGATCATCGACGCAATCTGGAACAACCGCGACCGCGATTACAACGTCCGCTGCCTGGTCAAACGCCTCCACCGCATCGACAAGGAGATGTCCGCCGACGCCCGAGAGTTGTTCAGCGCCTTCATCGACGACGGCGACCTCGCCCACTACGCCAACCGCCTCCCCCGACGCCTCCACGAGGACTTCACCCACACCATGAGCCTCCTCCGAGACCCGAGCTTCCAGGACCTCCTCCTAAACTACCCCCGCGCCCCTAAGACCTTCACCGTCGCCCCTGAGGCCCAGGACACCGTCACCTCCGCCTGGCTCGTCCGCGGCACCGACGGCAAGGAGTACCGCCCCGACGACTACCTCGCCGCCTTCGCCCGCTTCGTCCGCGAGAATCCCGACCACGTCGAGGCCATCCGAATCCTCCTCGACCGCCCCCAGGCCTGGAGCACCCAGGCCCTAACCGAGCTCCGCGCCAAGCTCGCCGCCGCCCCCCAGCGATTCCGCGTTGACGACCTCGAACGCGCCCACAGATTGCACTACCACAAGGCCCTCGTCGACCTCATCTCGATGGTCAAACATGCCGCTGACGAAACGCAACCCCTCTACACCGCCGCCGAACGCGTCGAGGCCGCCTTCGCCAGAATCACCGCCGGCCACACCTTCACCAACGAGCAACAAAAATGGTTCGACCGCATCAAAGAGCACCTGGTCGAGAACCTAACCATAGATCACGAAGACTTCGACGACCTCCCCGTCTTCGCCCGCGCCGGCGGATGGGGCCGGGCGAATCGAGTATTCGAGGGACAACTGCCGGGCCTCATCCGGCTGATCAACGAGGCCGTGGCTGCGTAGGTATGGAGAACGGCACGACGATCCTCGGCGGGAGAATCCGGAAGGCCTGGACTGCCAGGACGCAAGCCAAGGCCGTGCGGCGGCGGGTGGCATGGGTCCGCACAGGAGGACCATTTCGACCGAACACACCACGGGTCAGCGAGACGCAGCGTTCTGAATCAGCACGGCGTCCCGCGGACCCGTGCTTCGTCCCACGTTGGAAGGTCCACCGGACGCCCAGCCATACCTCCCCGTATGCGAGGCTTGACTCCCTTGCCAACTGCTGCGCTAAGTCACCTGCAAGGATGTCTAAACAGGTCGCTGGGAATGGGTGGCCCATCGCCTCAGCGGTGGGGGACCCGAATTCAGGCTGGGGATCGTGTCCCCGACGGCTGAAGCCATGAACCATGCATCAAAGGGTTTCGAGAAGCACGCTGTTCATTCATTGTTGCGGGCCGCTTGGCGAGAGAGTGGAGAGCGGCGTCGCCCGGTCCGGGCATCACCCCGAGCCCCGAACCCCGAACCCCGGACCCCGATTCTCCCCCTCCCACGCCTCCGTCTCGCCCGTGAAGTACCGGACCCGCGTCTTCTTGAACTCCCGCGTCGACCACAGCACCGCCGGTGGGGCAAGGGCGGTCGCCGTCCGCAGCGCTTCGACGACGTCCAGGCATTCCTGCCGGCTCTGACCGTGGATCATCGTGTAGATGCTGTAGGGCCAATCGTCGTACGACGGGCGGAGGTAGCAGTGGCTGACGGCGTCGAAACCCGCCAGACGCTCCCCCATCGAATCGGCCTCCCCGTCCGGAACCTGCCAGCAGGCCATGCAGTTGGCCACGAAGCCCGCCTCACGATGACGCAGCACAGCCGCGTATCGGCGCATCTGACGGCGCTCGATCATCCGACGTGCCGCCTCGAGCAACTCGTCCACCGTGCAGCCGGCGGCCTCGGCCAGTCGGTCGAAGGGACGCGGCTCGATCACGATGTCCGTCTGCAGCGCGCGGATCATCGGAAGGTCCGATGCCGTAATCGCGTGCTTGCCGGCCTCCTGTCGGTCGTCGGCCGTGTAGTGATTCGTCTGGGACGCCGAGTCCGCGTTCCGCTCGCCCATCAGATCGAGCACCACGCCGATCTTGAACAATCTCAGCGTCGGGAACTTCCGCGTGACCTTCGCCCCGGACAGGTCGTCAAGCCGCTCGAGCGTTCGGTCGAGCCCGAGCGAGCTGGTCGGGGGCACGGCAAGGGTGTACCACAGGTTGTATCGATGGCTTCGCTCGTAGCAGTGCGATACGCCGGGGTGTCGGCAGATGATCTCGGCGGCGGCCTCGATCCGATCCGGATCTACCTGCGCCGCGGCCAGCGTCGAGTCGTACCCCAGCGTGTGGCTGTCGAAGATCGCCGATACCTGGCGGATCGGGCCCCGACCCGCCTTCAAACGCGTGATCCTGGCCAGGGCCTCCGCCTCGTCCACGCCCACCCGGGCCCCGAGTTCCGCGAAAGGCCTGGCCGACAGCGGAAAGTCGACCTGGACGACGTCCAGCAACTGGCGATCGATCGGGTCATCCGGCGCCTGCATCGCTTCGATTCACCTCGTTTGACCGGCGTTTGCCCTCTTCTTATACTCAACTCAGGATCGGGGGACAATGTGGAGTCGACGCATGGCGACCAAGAATCACCCAGTCGGCGGCGGCGGAAGCGGCGTGATCAACATCCGTCAGATCCTCTTCCCGACGGACTTCAGCGACCTGAGCCTTTACGTCCTGAAGTACGCCGTCGACTTCGCTCGTTCCTACGCCGCGACCCTTCACCTTCTCCACGTGGTCGACGACGCCTATCGCTACATCGTCAGCATGGGGCCGGACAGCGTCCCCGTCGGGCCTCCGCCCGAGGACCTCATCAACGCCGCGACCCGGGAGATGCAGGCCTTCGTCGCCGAGCACCTGCCGGATCCGCCGTTCGAGGTCAAGACCGACGTCGTCGCGGGCAGGCCGTTCATGGAGATCATCCAGTACGCCCGCGACCATGAGATCGACATGATCGTCATCGGCACCCACGGGCGCAGCGGACTCACGCATGTTCTGCTGGGCAGCGTGGCCGAGAAGGTGGTTCGAAAGGCCCCCTGCCCGGTCCTCAGTATTCGCCACCCGGACCAGCGGTTCGTCATGCCCTGACCCGGAGCACCGGTGAGCCCGTTTGGGAGGACAGATGTCCGACGATCCCGCGCACGCCGAGGTCCTCGCCTCGCCCATGATCAAGCCCGTCTGCGGGGCCTGCAACCTCGTCTGCACCTACTGCTACTACCGCCAGACCAAGGACCATTTCGAGGGCACCGCCCCTCGCATGACCGACGAGACGCTTCGCAACGTCGTGCGGACATTCTGCCAGACCGCCCATCCCTGCCCCCACTTCTCCTGGCAGGGCGGAGAACCCATGCTCGCCGGCCTCGACTTCTTCCAGAAAGCCGTCGCCTATCAGCAGGCCTTCAGTCGCCAGGGCCAGCAGATCGTCAACGCGTTCCAGACCAACGGAACGCTTATCACCGCCGAATGGGCCCGGTTCCTCAACCGGTGGGGCATGCTGGTCGGCATCAGCGTCGACGGCCCGACCGACATCCACGACAAGAACCGCATCTACCCCAACGGATCGGGCAGCCAGGCCGAGGTCTTGCGCGGCCTGCGACTCCTTCAGGAGTACAAGGTCGAGCACAACGTCCTCGTGCTCGTCCACGGCGACAACGTCCGGCGCCCCAAGGAGGTCATCGAGTTCATCCGCGGCCTGGGCGAGGACTACCTCCAGTTCATCCCCTGCGTCGTAACGGGGCTCGACCGATCGTTGCCCAGCCACGACGCCGTGGATCCCATCGCTTACGGCGAGTTCCTCTGTGCCGTGTTCGACGAGTGGATCGCAGAGGGACCGCACCGCTTCTATGTCCGCATGTTCAACAACCTGGTGATGGCGGCCGCGGGCCTGGAGCCCGAGTACTGCGTTTTCAGGCGGGCCTGCGCCGGCTGTCTGTTGGTCGAGCACAACGCCGACGTCTTCCCCTGCGACTTCCTGGTGCAACCCGAGTGGCGACTGGGCAACCTGAACACCGACAGCCTGGCCCAGATCTACCGGCATCCCAAGTGGGTGGAATTCCGCCGGCTCAAGCCGAACCCGCCCGAGGCGTGTCGCCAGTGCCGTCACCTGGATCTGTGCCATGGCGGCTGCCCCCGAGATCGGTTTGGAGGCCGGCTTCCCGGCGGCGAGCCGAACTATCTGTGCAAGGGCTACCAACTCTTGTTCGACCACGCCCGCCCCGCAATCGATCGCATCGCGGCCGAATGGCTTGCCAGCCGCCGCCAGCCTCCCCCGAGGGAGCAAAGCGTCGGACGCACCGAGAGAGCACACAAGCCTCGACGACGCCCCCGCGCCCGAAAGAAACGCTAGGACTCCTTCAATACGGAGTGCGGTGCCTCGACGCCGCTTTCTAGGACCCAACAACCGCTTCACTCCTCGCTCCGCTCCCGCTTGGACCCCGAACGCCCCCCGTTCCCCAATGCTTCACCACGGTTCACCCAAACCCCCGTCCACACCGTTCGCCGATCCCCTTATCCACGAGAGGATCAGGTGCCATCCAGCCTGGCCCGATCTGAGGATGCCACGCGCGAGGAGGACAACGAGGACGTCAACACCACCGAGCGCGCCGCGCATCCCAGGACCGTTTGGATGGAAGGAATTGCGAGATGAAATGGCCGGGACAATCGGGCGCGATCAGCCCCGGAGACGGGGTATTGCGGTGCATTTCCGCGCATTCCGGGACATTCCGAGACATTCCGGGACATTCTGGGACATCGCGCGCCTCCGACCTCCCGACGATGCAACAGGCAGCCCGTTCGTCCTTCCCCCGAGGACGCGCGGTCAGTCTCTGACAGGGTCGTTGCGCGCCTCGTTGCACCGGCAGGGTCCTTCTCGTATGCTACAGCTAACGCTGGTGGAGTGAGTTGCGATGAGACGGCGCCTGTTCGACATTTCGGTCCTAGCGGTGCTTTGCGGTGTGGTCCTGACAGCCGGTTGCAGCGCCCCCGCGGCGCAGCGCAAGCTCGCCGAGCGCGACGCGCGGATCAACTACTGGCTGAGTGAGGCCGCGCAGCGCGAGCGGATCGGGGACGATCGCGTCGCCGCTGGTGTCCGCGAGATGGGGCACATCTGGAACGAGGATGCCTTCAAGACCCGACGCGACGTGCGCGAGGTCCAGAGACTGATCGTCGAGGAAACTCTGCGCTGGCAGCGCCGTCAGCCGGCCTTTCAGGCGGAAATCGCCAAGGAGCTGGCTGGCAAGCCCCAGAACATCGAGCCCGTCGCGATCAGAATGTTCTACTAGTCGAAGGTAATTCCCCTAGGGGGTCGCTGACACGCCGCGCGCGACATGCACGTCGTGTGTCTTGACGCACGCTTCGGGCTATAATACGGTCCCGTCGGTTGACCATCGGATCCAGAGCCGAGGAGGAGTCTATCATGTCATCTCCCAATCCGGAGTCGGTGCAGGGCTTGACCCGTCGTCAGTTCGTTCGTGCGGCCGGGGCCTCCAGCGCCTTGGCCCTGGCCCAGTCGGTCGGCGAGGCCGCCGAGGCCGAGAACCCCCCGCGGGGCAAGGGCCCGGAGAGCAAGCTCCCCACCCGTGTCTTGGGCAAGACAGGCCTCCGCGTCAGCACGATCGCGTACGGCAGCTACAATCTTTCCAATCCCAAGCTGCTCGACGCGGCCATGAACGAGGGCATCACGCTCGTCGTCACGTCCAATGACTACCAGAACGGCGCGGCCGAGCGGACCATCGGCGAGATCATGGCTCGCCGGCGAAAGCAGGTCGTTCTGGGAACGGGCAAGTCGTGTACCCGCCGAACGACGACGCAGGACCTGCTCCAGAGCATCGACCAGAGCCTCAAGCGGTTGCAGACCGACCACGTCGACATGTGGCGCGTGCATCACGTCAACGACGCGGACGTCCTCGGAAACGAGGCGATCTACGAGGCATTCGACAAGGCCAAGCAGGCCGGAAAGGTCGGGCATCTCGGCCTGAGCACGCACTCGTCCCCCGCCACGGGCAAGGTCGTCGCCGAGGCGATCAAGCGGGGGCGGTTCGAGTTCCTGATGGCCAAGTACAACTTCATGGAGTTTCCAGAGGACTACGTCCCCTTCAAGAACGCCGCGGATGCCGGCATGGGCGTGATCGTCTTCAAGGTCGACGCGGGCCGTCGCGACAAGGCCGTCGCCGAGATGCAGCAGCTCAAGGACAAGCTGAAGATCTCCGGGGATCAGGCCAGAATCAAGTGGGCGCTCCAGAACAAGCTCGTTGCATCGGTTGTCAGCGGCGAACGCAGCTTCGAGGGAATCCGCGAGGCCTGCCAGGCCGCCATGACTCCGCTGAGCCGGGCCGATCGCCAGTACCTCGACGCCTACGTCCGTAGGTTCCAGCACGAGTATTGCCGCTACTGCGGACAGTGCGTCGCAGCCTGCCCCCACGGGGTGCAGGTCGACGACGTCATGCGTTTCGTGATGTACTTCAAGCACTACCAGGCCGAGAAGGCCGCCATGCAGGAGTACGCCGCCATGCCCCAAGAGAAGCGGGCCGCCACGTGCGCTCACTGCAGCGGACCGTGCATGGCCGCCTGCCCGAACGGCGTGAGGGTTCAACCGCAGTTGGCCGAGGCGCATCGATTGCTCACGATGGACGTGGGGACCGATCGTCATGTGTAGCAGGAGCGTTCTCCGCGTCATCCTGGCCGCGGTGGGGCTGGCCGGCTCGATCGGATGCGTGCAGACGACGCCATTCGAGTTCACTCCCGACCGGCTGCTCCCTAAGGCAGTCCACTCGCATCCCTGGATGCCGGCGGGCGAGCCGAAACGCTACGACAGCTCGACGCTGGAGGACTACATCGACGGCGCAGCGCGACCCTACCTCGAATACGGGATGACCGACCTCATCCACGCGATCTACATGCACAAATCCAGGCCGGAGCGCCGGATGGTCGTCGACGTCTACGAGATGGCCTCTCCTCTGGCCGCGTACGGCATCTACTCCACCCTCCGCCCGGAGGGCGTCGAGGGCGTTGACCTGGGCACGTCTGGGTTCTGGTCCGAAGGGCTGCTCTGTTTCGTCAAGAACCGCGTCTTCGTGACGATCCAGCCGCCCGGCGACGGCCCGCGCGACTACGCCTCCGCGATGCTCCTGGGCGGTTTCGTGGACAGCCGAATCAAGTTGCCCAGTTCGCCCCCCGCCATGGTCGATGCCTTCCCGGACGAGGATCGGGTAAGTCATAGCATTAAGTATTTGGCCGCGAACATGTTGGGGTATCGCTTCCTGGGCGGAGGCTGGCAGGCGACCTACACGTACCGCGGCGTGGAGCACGGCCTGTTCGCTATCCCATGCGCGACGCCATCGGAAGCCATCGAGCGGTTCGAGAAGCTCGCTCAGCAGATCGGCAAGAACGGCGAGCCTGCCCGAAAGATCACGGGGCTGGGGCGCGCGGCCATGGTGGGACGGATCGACACCGTGGGGCGCGTCTACGTCATGTGTAGCGGAAAATACCTGGTTGGCACGGTCGACTGCTTCGATGACGACCGGTCCGCGGCGATGTGCAAGCACGTCATCGAGAACGTCACGAGGGTCGGGCTATAATCTGTCATAGGTCAGGCGAATACCGTGGATAGTCCCCATCGCGATCCGATCGATCAGCAACCCCTCATTGCCGACGGCAGTGGGTTCATTGTTGACCGCGGCCCGGCGAACCGAAATGAGGAGACGTCACACATGCTTCAGTGCAAGGATTGCGAGTACTTCGTTCGCGGTGAGAGCGGTCAGGTCGGCTTCCGCTGCGATCCCTTCTCGACGATCAAGGAACCCGACTGCCTGGTGAAGTGGCAGCTCATCAAGATCAGCGAAACCTCTCGGCAGATGGATCGAATGGTCAAGGCTTACGAGGCCACCGTTCAGATGTATGAGAAGCTTGCGCCGCTCCAAGAGAAAATGTTCCGCCACATGGAGCGAGAAATCGACGATATGGACGAGACCGAGCGATGGAAGTACGAGCATGGCGACGACGACGAGGACGACGATGACCAGGAGCCCGATGACCGGATCAACTAGGAGAAGCGTTGAAGGACAAGATGGCGCAAGAGACAGAAGATGGTCTTGGTTGTTGACCCCTGATCCCTTCGATCATCCCCTCTGAAATCAATGCGCGTGATTCACGGGCTCGCAGACGTAGCCCGCCCCCTGGAGCAGTCGAGCCACCGTCGACATGGGCAGTCCGACGACGTTCGTGAAGCTCCCGTTGATGCGCTCGACGTAGGCGTCCCCGTGGTCTTGGATGCCGTAGGCGCCCGCCTTGCCCTCCCAGGCTCGCGAGGCGATGTAACGCTCGAGGACGTCCGACGGCATCGGACGCATCGTGACGTGAGTGACCTCGTGCGTGATGAATCGAATGTCCGCCGCCGGCCGTAGGACGGTCACCCCCGTGATGACCTCGTGGGTCGTGCCGGCCAGTGTCGACAGAATGGCGCGGGCGTCGTCCGCGTCGGCGGGCTTGCCGTAGATGTGCCCGTCATGGGCGACTACGGTATCCGCCCCGAGAATGATCGCGTCCGGCCCCTGGTAGGTGTTGGCCACGCATCGGGCCTTGTAGTAGCTCAGCGCCTCGGCATGCTGCGCCGGTGGCACTTCGGGACCCGATTCGTCCGGCTCGTCGAGCGCCGGCTTGATGATCTCGAACAGGTAGCCGTTGTCGGCCATCAATTGAGCCCGGCGCGGCGAGCCCGATGCAAGGATGAGTCGCGCTGTCGTCGTGTTCATGGTCTCCGCCTCTCGTACATTGACCATTTTAGACGTACGCCGCGACCTACGGTTGCACGTTTTCTCCGGATTTTGTCTGGACCTGTGTGTAGCGAACCTCGGCTCCAAGCCGTTGCGTGGGGCGCCCCCAGCAGCGGGGCACGTGTAAGGTCAGGCCAGAGCCTGTCTTGTGGATGACCACCGCGGCGATAGCGGGCGCCTCACTTTGGGATGCGACGCTGACAAGCGTGCCTGGCTCCGGAACGCCGACATTTCCGACCTCGCCGACGGCAACGAACAGACCGTTCGGACTGCTGTGGACGACGCGTCCCACTCGCCGGACCGCGAGCGATTGTGGCAGATCGGCGACAACCTGATCCCATTGGCGAGGCGTCTGGCCGCCTGTCTTGCCCGTCAGCAGCAGGTCGGCGCCCGAGTAGGTTTCCTTGACCGTCTTGACGACCAATGACGCGATATGCTGGCCGTCTCGGACTACGAACAGTCGTTGGCCGCGGCGAATGCCGACGTCCTCCCCGGCTGAAATAAGGCAGTAGTCGCGGTCGATCTTGAAGACGCGTCCCACGGCGCCTGCCTGTCCGCTGGCCACCAGCACGGCGCGGTCGCCGACCTGCGCCGGTTGTCGGGCATAGGCCTCGACCGTTCGAGCTCGCGTCAGCGGAATCCCCGGGAGATCGACGACGGCCGTGGCGACGTAGGCACCTGCCCGGTGGAGCTCGACTCGAGAGTCCATCGCCAGACCTTCGCTCGGCCCGGCGGGGAGCCAAACGGCTTGTTGGTCGCCGGTGGCCTCGACGAACGAGACGGGCGCCTCGACCCGTCCGGAGCGCCGCTCGTCCGGGCTCGGCCAGAGACGGGCCACATCGCCCACCGCGACGGAAGTGTTGGGGGTGAGCCGCACCAGTCGCGCGAGGGCCTCTTGTTCGTAGAGTTCCAGGATCTCGGCGCGGGCGATGACGCCCGTCGCGCGGGAGACCAGAAGGACGTCTCCCAGGTGAAGCCCCGCGTCGCGTCCCTGATCGAGCCAGAGCGTGCGATGCCCCGGCGCGACCGAGGTGACGCTGGCGGTGATCGTCGTCCCCGCGGGCAGGGCGATCCGACAGACGTTGGGCAAGGTTCGTGAAACGACAACCGCGGTGTTGGCGCCGGTGACGGCGCGATCTCGCCAGCCGAGACGGATGGCACAGAGGCTGGGTTCCAGATAGAACACGCGGCCCGTGGCCGAGAGCTGCCCAGTGTCCGACAGCAGCACGGCGGGGTCCCGCAGCGCAATCCCCTGGTTTCGTCCGACGTCGAGGATGACGATCGATCGGTCCTCGATCCGGTCGACGATCTTGCACTGAGCGAAGATGCCTCCAACGGCCAGGAGGGGAGTTGCCGAAACCATCCAGGCCAGGAGCGCGAGCGCCAACGCGGTCGCCAGTTTAGCCCGTGAGCTTCGATTTGACCGGGTCGATTCGTTCATTCGGGGCCGCTTCCGACGACGTCTTTCGCTCGGCTTCCGCCGCCTCGGGGTTCTCTTCATGGTGTCTGGCGCGACGATACGCTCGCACCGCCCATCGACACGTGGGGTAGCTGATCACTGCCAGCACGAGTCCGACGATGACGCTGCCGATCCACAGGTCGACACCGCAGCGCGCGATCAACCATACCAGTTCACGCCAGAAGGACAACTCGAAGAGGTTCGATAGATTGGACAGGAAGCTGCCTTTGCTCGCCACCAGATTGGCGAGCGTCTCGCGAACGGTCGGGTCGAACTCGAGCGTGCCCCGGCGGATCGCGTGCCCCACGCACCAGTTGGTGTAGTAGAGCGGCACGGCCGTGACCGGATTGGTGAGCCACACGATAGGGATGGTCACGGCGCGGTTTCCGCCGAGCAGCGTCGCCAGCGCGATGGCGATGACCATCTGGAACCCGATCGTCGGCGTCCAGGCGACGAAGAATGCGATGGCCACGCCCAGGGCGATGCGGTGCGGGGAGTCCTTCACGCCCAGGATGCGATAGACGATTACATCGCGCGTCTTTCGCCACAGGTACCGATGGGGCATACGGACTCCTCGCCAGCCATTCGCCGGCCGGATAAACAGACTATTCTAGCAGTCTCGGGTGGTAGTGTCAGGCCTCCCGGGCGTGGCCCAGGTTCTTGTCGATCGCGGCCAGGATCCGCTCCGCGTCGAGATCGGCCATGCAAGCGTGCCCATGTCCGCAGCGGTCCAACCGCTTGAGATAGCACGGCGAGCAGGGCAGGTCCAAGCGCACGACCGCCTCCGGTTGGCGGTAGGGTCCCGTTCGAACGGGGTTGGTCGGTCCGAGCACTGCTACGAGCGGACGGCCGAGCACGCCGGCTAGGTGCATCGGGCCCGAATCGTTCACGACCACGAGCCGGGCCCCCTCGATCAGGGCAACGACCTGTCGGAGAGTTGTCTTACCGGCCAGGTTGAGGGGGTGACGGCGACACGCGTGCTGGACGGATCGGCAGACCTCCTCTTCGTCTCTGCCACCGGCCAGGACCACCGGGAGGTGATGCGCTTCATGCATGTGGTCGATCGCGGTGGTGAACCGTTCGGCCGGGCAGACCTTCGTCTCCCACCGGGCCCCGGGAAAGACGACGGCGTAGTCCTCGTCCGGGTTGACGCCGCCATCGACGAGGAGTCGGCGCGCGGCGGCGCGATCGTCCGGCGAAATGGGCAAATGAAACGAACGCGGTTCGTCGCCGAACCCGAGCATCTCCGCGACGGACCACAGGCGATCAACGGCGTGGGATTCCATCGTCTCGGCGTGGAAGCGGTGCGTGTAGAACACCCAGGCGGCCTCCCGGCTCTCGCCCGGCCCGATCCGTACGGGTGCCCGCGTCACCCAGGCGAAGAACCCGCTGCGGAACAGGCCCTGCAGGTCGATGGCCAGATCGAAGCGCTTGCGGCGGAGCGACGACACGTAGCGGAGGAACTCGACGTTGACCGCCGCGCTTCGTCCCAAACGCCCGAATCGCTTCCGATCGAACGGAATGATTTCGTCCAGAGCGGGATGTCCCTCGATCAGATCGACGAAGCCGGTGCCGAGCATCCAGGCGATGTGGGCGTTCGGATAGCGCTTCCGCAGCCCTTCCAGGATGGGCAGCGCATGCGTAACGTCTCCCAAGCTGCTCGGCTTGATCAGCAGGATGCGCTCGAACTCGCGCTCGGCCAAAGGAGGCGCCATCGGGGTATTCTAACGGGGAGATGCGGAGAGTGGGAGCTTCGCCCGTCGGCGGGTGTCCCCCCGCGTTCGCCAGCCCGATCACTGGGCCGCGCCGACGCTGGTCCACCTGCGGAGCCGGGCGCCCGCCCAGTTGGCCATGTCGGCGTTGTAGCCGTCGCCGGCGTCGGTGACGACGAGGCGGAGCGTGCGGGTCCCCTTGACGGACACGTCGACCTGCTTGGCATCATCGAGGCCATGCATCACGCCGCTGTCGAAGAGACGCTTATCGTCGGCGTAGACCTGAAACACGACGGTCCCTCCCGATTCGGCGGCGCCGATCCGGGCGAAGAACTGCTCGTACTTGCCGTCGAGGCGGTAGATGATCTCCGACGGGGCGTGCGTGCCGATGCCTTTGCCGTATCGCTCGGAGACTAGACGAAGGGCGGCGTCGGTGATGTCGCGGTCGCGTCTGGGCAGGCCGTCCTTGTTGGGCGTCCAGCCCGACTTCGCCGATGTCCACGCCAGATCGCTGAGCCAGACCCATTCCTCGCCCGGCAGCGGGTCGTCGCGTTTCGGGCGCGGCGGGGGCGGAGGAGGGAGCTCAACGGTCTGCGCCTCGGCAAGCGTGCCGCGGACGCTCCGGAGATCGGCGCGGGGGTGTTGCTGGAGCTGCTGGTGGAGCTTGGCCAAGGCGGTCAGCATGGTCTGGTAGTCGCTGTCTTGCGTGTCGGCGAAGATGCCGCCGTCGCAGCGTCCCCAACCGCCGGCCGAGGGCGCCAGTGGCGCCATCAGGGCGCGGCTGCGCTTCGGGTCGCGTCGATCAAGGCTCAACCACCACGTCCCTTTCTGTCCGTCCCCCTTGCCGTGACAGCTCGCGCATCGCCGACCATATACCGCCTGCATGGCCTTGCCCTCGGCGCCCTTGAAGATGCTGCGGTTAGGCCAGTGGTATGTCTGGTATGTGTCGTAGTACACGCCGTTAGTGTCGATCCAGGTCACGAGGCGCAATCGCTCGTCGCCGTCGAGCTGAACCCCGTGATGGCCTCCGTCAAGCAGCTTCGTCAGCGGCGAAACCTTGGATCCGTAGGTGTAGGGGGGACGCACGTAGACGTCGTCCGGATGATCCCAGCGATTGGAGATGGCCGCCTTGATGTGCGCGAGCAGTTCCTCGTATCCGACGGTGAACCGGTCCGTTAGGTCGTCCGTGAGTATCGCGCCATGGGTTTGGCGATCATGCGTGTGGCAACGGACGCAGTGTTCGTTCAGGATCGGCTGAACGTCGCGAAGGAAACTGACGGTCTGAGTACCCCAGGGGGGCGCCGCGGGGTGGCTCGGGCGTCGTGCCGAGGCGATGGACGGTCGATTGGGCGGGCTCGTCGTTCGCCGCTCATGACAGCCGACGCACGTTCGGATCTCACCTGGCTTCAGGCAGACGACGCTCCGCATCCGCTGGATCTCGAGATAGTCCTTGTCGAGGACCTCGAAGTAGACGTTCCGGTTCGCGGGAACGACGAAGTGGGCCGAGCCGTCCGATTCGATCGGCACCGTGCCCAGGACGCGCTTGATGGTGAAGATGAGCGTGCCGGCCGTCGTGATGACCCCGCCTTGTCTGACGCCTTTGCGGGGGACATCCTCGATGATTCGCACGTAGCGGGCCGTATCTCGAGGGACACCGGGCAGTCCGACGTAGGTGTCGAGCAGCAACAGTCGGGCTTCGGCCCCCGTCTCGGCCGCGTCGGTCGAAGCCGGTGGCCGGACATGCGGGCGAGGTCGCGTTACCAGCGGAACCGGCTCGGCGCAAGAGATCTCCGGATCGCGATAGACCAGTCCGATGTTGCCGTGCTGGTCGCCGACATAGAGGGCCCAACTCCGTTCGAGCCAGGGCAGGACCGTGGGCGTGAAGGAGCAGAGGTAGGTCGTCTCGCTCAGGGGCGTCGGGTCGCTGAACCATCCGTACTTGCTGTCGAGGGCCTTCTCGGACGTGACGGGGATGTGGGGCGTCAGGAGGGTCAGGGGCTCGTTGCCGTCGACGCCCCGTCCGACGTCGATCAGGCCGATCGGTCCATGCGTCTGACCGTGGTGGGCCGTGAACAGCGCCATGACCTTCAGGCTGTCGGGGACCGGTCTCGGGAACTGAACCACGTTGGGCGAGATGGTGGCGTTCCCGTAGTAGGGCGCCATCATCGTCCCGTCCGGGTTGATCGTGAACGGATTGTGCAGCGACGTGACCGACCGTTCGTTGTACTCCCAGCGGCTGTAGAGGATTTGTCCGTTGGGCAGGACGGTCGGGTTGAAGTCGTTGAAGACGTTGAAGCTAAGTTGGCGGACGTCGGCGCCGTCGGCCTCCATGACGAAGAGGGTCGGCGCGTGTCGGTTGCCCCCGCACATGACGAAGTGTTCGGAGCGATCGGACGTGAACCCGATCTGTCCCGAGGGCAGGTAGAACGGCTCGCAGTCGTTGTGCGGGCCTGACGTGAGCCGTCGCAGCCCTGAGCCGTCGACGTTCGCCTCGTAGATGTCGTAGCTCTGCTTGCCGTCCCATTGGTCCGAGCCGTTGCCGAAGGCGAACAGAAAACGCTTTCCCGACCAGTGCAGGCAGAGGTCGCGGTAAACGCCCTCGCCCAGGGAATCGATCACGGGCGTGACCTTGCCGTCCGGGCGGACCGGCGACAGTCGGTAGATGCCGCCGCCGGGCCGATTACGGAGGTGATGCGCGTCCATGAAGGGCTGTTCGGAATCGAAGGGCTTGCGTTTGAGGAACAAGATGGCCTCGTGGGGGATCCTCTCGATGAGCAGATCGTCCCGCAAGGCGCTGGCTTGCTCGAAGAGGTCCCGCCATGCCGCCCCCGGTGCCCGTTCCGAATTCCTCTCTGCCACGGTCACCTGCCGACGCAGCGCATCCAGACGTTGGCTTGCGGCCGCGTTCGGTCGATCGGAGAGAACTTGATCGATGCTCCTGAGAACGGCCGGCACGTCCTCCACATGTGTCAGGATCGGCAGCCAGTACTCGGTGCCAGCGCACTGAACTGACGCGACCAAGAGCCGCCCGCCTGGGCTGTCCAACAGGACACGGAATTCCGGAGAGGCCTGCGCCCGCGGCTCCAGCGTTATCTTCTGCTCGCCGCAAGGATGATTCGATCGCGGAGACCACAGCGTTAGTCGGAGCGTGAGTTCCAGAGGGCGATCACTCGCGTTTCGCAGCGACAAACGGATCGTGTTTGCCCCTCGCTTCAGGTCCGGGCAAGACCCGATGCGGACCGCAAACGGCGCGGGCATGGGCCGGAAGTGTGTCAGCGTGTCGAAATGTCGATTGTAGCCGTGATACCAGTGGTCCTTTCCCCCTCCTCCGAGGTGCTTGTAGCCCAGGATGGTGCTGCCGGAGGGGAGCGTCTTGCACTGTTCGACGCTCTCAGATCTGAGCCACCGGACCTCGGCGTTCTTGTCGGCCATGCGAACGCATATATGCCGATGGGCGTCCTGGCTGGCGGCGAGCGCCAGGGGGATCGGATTCGGCCACTCGACCGTCTGACCGTCCGCGGGCACCGGCAATGTGGGCACGCGACGGTCTTCCGGAGTCTCCTTGAAGAATCGCTCCAGGATTGCTTCCCAGTCGCGGATTGCGCTGAGCGACTCCCTGAGGTACCAGTCGCCGCGGCGGACATCAGCGTCTTGTCGAGACACCGGGGCCGCTTCGGCGCCGGCCACGAACAACAGCGCGAACAGACTATGGGGGATACGGGGTCTCATGCCTTCCCCTGGCAGGTCCACGCCGTGACAATCGGCGGCGCGGGACTTTACGCGTCTCGATCGATGTGCCGGCGACGGCACTCAAGGTGATTCTAGCAGGTAGACGTGATTGACGGCAGAGGTTTCCAGACGGGGGGATTACCTGAGGTCACGCGCGTCCGTACCGTTTGAGCTTCCACTTTCGGCGTTTCTCCTTGTGCGCTCGCTTGCGGTAGCTCATGCGTTCGATCTCGCGCCAGAGCGATCTCCAGTCCTCTCGGGCCCCATTAGGGATGGTCGCGTAGGCTTTGAGGAATCGGAGGCGATCGGTTCGCGTGACGACCTTGGCCTCGTCCAGGCTGACATTGAGCCGCATCAGCGGTCGGAGCCGCTGGCGACGCGAGAGTCGCCGGCGGAGGATCAGCCCGTCCAGGTCGACCAGGACGATCCGAGGCAGTTGGCTTGCGGCCAGGTCCCATTGGACCATGAGGTTGGCGGCCTTGAAATCTCGGTGTGCGAACCCCTTGGTCTGCATATCTTTCACCAGGCGGGCCAGGCGGTCAATCAGTTGGTCCTTCTGGCGTCTGAGCGTTCGGGGGTCCTGGTTCAGCAAGTCCATGCGGAGCAGGGCGTCAAAGTCGCGGGCCCGCGACAAGGCCTCGGTCATGACGACACTGTCGAGCAGGAGCCCGGCGAAGCGACGTTCCATGACCGCCAGCGGTCTGGCCGTCGGGAGATCTCGGTTCAGAAGTTGATATCCCCGTCTCCAACTCTCGAGATTCCGCGATTTGCAGAACAGATAGTAACATTTCTTCAGCCAAGTCCGGGGTCGCGCCCGTTTGCAGACGATCTCCAAGGGCCCCTCGTCGGCCGGGAGCTGCGCCCGGCAGACATAGGCCGTGTGCGAGTCCTTGATCAGGCGCGAGCGGTCCTTCCGGAGGAGATCCAGGGGGTTGTCCAGCCAGCATCGCCATTGTGAGCGATTGAATTGCATTTGCGATGCACGGCTATGGCCGGAGGTGTGCTTGGCCCGGAGGTAGGCATGCCCCCGCCACCCGCCGCGTGTCTTGAGCCGGCAGAAGTACTTGCCGTCTCGCATGGCGACCCGGTCCCGCTTGGCCCACAGTTGACGGGCGTGTCGATCCGCCGCTTCACCGAGGGCCTTGACGAGCTGGCGATAGCTCAGGCCAATGTTCGGGCCGCTGCCGGTGCGCCGGGACAGATCCTCTCGGAACGCGATGTAGTGGCGGAGAAAGCGTAGTCGGTCGGTCCGAGACGCCCTGCGGCGGAACCACTGGTTCAATTGGGCGAGGTTCCGGACTGCCAGAGGATCGGGGACGTGCGAGCCCAGCCTGACGTTGTGTAGATCCACAAACGCAATACAGGGACGACCATCATCGCCCTCGGAGGCCAGGAGATTCCCCGCGTGGAGGTCACGGTGAAGGAATCCGAATTGGTGGGCCCGGGCTACGGAGTGAGCGGCGGCTTCGATTACCGCGCTGGCCTTGATTCGCCTGATGTCCGGAGAAGCGACCAACACGCGCCGGGACCAGTGTTCATTCAGGGGCAGGGCTCGAGGCATGGCTCGGGTAATGAAGATGCCCGGCCCACGCAGCCCTCTGGCACCGATGGTCCCGTAGGCCACCGGCTCGACGGTGGGGATCTGGTGGCGGCGCGCGTGATCGCCCGCTCGCCATTCCAACTCACACCCGGGTCCGCGGAGGAGCGCTCGTGCAATGCCTGAGATCCCCGTCTCCCGATAGAGCTTGACGAAGAACTCCTGCTCCTCGATGGTGACGCGCCAGACCTCGCGCGCGGCGTTTCGTTTGACAGGCTCAGCGTGAGGTTCCGCGATCAAGTGGAGCCAATTCGGCGCCTTGGGTCCATAGACCACCCATTCCCAGCCCGGACGGACCTGCCACGTTACGCCGTTGGTAAGGACCTTGACCGAGGGCCATCCGGCGACATGGGAGTCCGCCGTATCCGTGGATGTTCGCGGATCCTGGCCGGAACCCAATCCGGCTGAGGGATCATTCGGGCGAGTCGATGAGGGCATTGTTGCTGTCACACCCCGTTTGGAAATCGAGCCCAGCCAACATCATCAGAGCTTCCGCGCCTTGTGACATTCTAGTGTGACTAGGACGATGAATCCAACGTTCGGCGCGATGGATTTCGAGCTTTCGGCCACGGGAAGTCAGCCGGTCAAACGAAGGCGGTGAGCGGACGTCGCCGCTCGCCACTGGAGATCTCCTTTACGGCGATACTCTCACTCACCCTTGTACTTCCTGTGGAGTTCGGGAAGGTGCTGCCTGACCTGCTCGACCAACTCCCTGTCGCTGATCACCGTCAGCCGAGCGTGTTCGTTGTACTGCTCCATGACCCACCTCTGGATCTTGACGACCTTCGTTACGCCCACTTCGTCCGGCGTGCCCTTAGTGCCGAGGTATTCGTTGACCCACATGGCGATGCCGTCGGTGCCGGTCTTGTCGGTGATGGCGACCTTGGGCGGACGCTTGAGGAGCCTGGCGGTGTCGAAGATGTTATAGATGCGCTCGTTACGTCGCAGCCCGCCGGCGTGAATGCCCGCTCGGGTGGTGTTGAAGTGCTTGCCGACGAAAGGATAGTTGTCTGGGATCGGCATCCCGATCGATCGCATGTAGTCCGCGGCTTCGGTGATGTAGTGCAGCTTGAGCCCCAGGGTCGAGCCTCGCAGGCCAATCAGCTCCATGATCGCGCTCTCGAGGGGCGGGTTGCCGGTTCGCTCGCCGAAGCCGAAGAGCGTGCAGTTGACCGCGTCACATCCGTACAGCCAGGTGGTCACGGCGTTGACGTGGACCTTGTGGAAGTCATTGTGCCCGTGCCACTCGAGCCGCTCCGGGGGGATCCCGCACTCGTGGATGACCTTGTGGATCAGCTTCGGAATCGACCGGGGAGCGGCCGTGCCTGGGTAGGTCACGCCGAATCCCATCGTGTCACACAGCCGGACCTTTGCCTTGAGGTGATGGGGAACCTGCTCGCTCAGCTCGGCCAGCTTCTGAACGAACGGGAAGACGAAGCCTTCCCAATCGGCCCGGGTTACGTCTTCCAGGTGGCAGCGGGGCCTGATGCCGGCCTCGAAGGCGGCTTCGACGACCTCGATGTACTGTTCGAAGGCCTGACGGCGCGTCTGCTTCTGCTTGTCGAAGATATGGTAGTCACTGGAGCTGGTCAGCATCCCCGTCTCAGGGAGCTTGGCCTGCTTGACGAGGCGGAAGTCGCCCTTGTTGGCCCGGATCCAGCCCGTGATTTCTGGGTATCGGTGTCCGAGATCGCGACAGCGGTCGAGGGCGTCGCGATCGTTCTTGGTATACAGGAAGAACTCGGTCTGGCGAATGACGCCCATCCCGTTGTCCATCTTTGCGAGGTACTCGTACAGTTGCACCTGCTGGTCGATGGTATACGGCGGTCGAGACTGTTGGCCGTCGCGGAAGGTCGTGTCCGTGACGCATAGATCGCGGGACAGGGCCTCGTCCGGATCGATAGCGACCAACTGCCCGTCCATCTCCTCGTAGATCGGGCTGGTGAACTTGATCCGTGGAGGCTTGGAGTAATCGAACGTGTCTTCCATGTAATTGGGTTTGGCCACGTCTTCGAGATGGTACCGCAGTGCCATATTGTTCTCCTTCTCCGGCCTGTCGCCCGATGGGCGGGGCGCAACACACAACGCCCGGGCCTGCGACACACGACCTCGCAGACCCGCCTGGAGCGGTCAGGCCGCAACCGCCATGGAAGTGGCGATCCTCCGCCGCTCTATCCCTTCTTCTGGCTGATGATGTGTTCGTGGATGAAGTCCACCGCCGCGCCCACGGTCATGACCTGGAGCGCCGCATCCTCATCCATCTCGATATCGAACTCTTCTTCGAAGGCGGCGACCAATTCGATCGCCTGGATGGACTCGGCACCCAGGTCGGCGGCGAAATCGGACTCCAGCGTAACCTCTTCGGGGTCGACCTTCAACACCCGGGCCGTGGCCTTAATGACGCGTTCCTGAACTTCCAACTTGTCCATGTCTGTCTTCCTCCGCGTCGACCCGTCCTGATCGACTGCGTGTCGGTTCGGATTGTAGTGGCAAACGGGCCGGTCTTCTAGGAGCTCATCCGCCGGCCTCGCTTGATGGCCTCGTTCCGTTCCGCGGCCGTCAACTCGTAGATCGCCTCCCACATCGCCTCGGTGGCGGCCGTCCAGGCCTGCTTGCGGCGCTGCATTGCCGTGGCGGCCGTACGATACAAGGCCTTTCGACCGAATCCCTTCGTTACGATGCCGTTGATGAGCCAGGCGAACGATGGGATCGTCTTCTGCAGCGGCTGGCCGGTCGCCATGATGAGCGCCATGCTGCCGACCATCGCACCGGTGTTCATCAGCGTGCCGATGGACGTCTTGGTGTGGTCGCCGATCATCGCGCCGACCTTGTTACTGCCCGTGTCGACCTTCTTGCCGTTCTGGATGACCTCGACGCTTGTGTAGTCATTCTTCAGGTCGCTGTTCGTCGTCAGCGCGCCGAGATTGACCCACTCGCCCACGTACGCGTGGCCTAGGAACCCGTCATGGTACTTATTCGAGTAGCCCTGAATGACCGACTCCTCGACCTCGCCGCCCAGCCGGCAGACGGGCCCGACGCTGCAGCCTTCCCGTAGCTTGGTGCCCAAGAGGATCGACTTCCTTCCGACGTACGCCGGCCCCTCGATCCGCGTGAACGGATGGACCTCGACGCCCTCGTCCAGGTAGACCGGACCGGTGGAGGCGTCGATGACCGCCATCGGATGGATCTGGCAGCCCGGCGCGACGAAGACGTCGCCCTTGCTGCCGCGAATGGCCGATGGCTCCTCGATCTTGCCCTCGATGCCGCTACGGCCTGCCACCTTGAAATCTTCGATGATTTGGTGAGGGCTTTCCAGCATGATCTCCCAGACGTACTCGAATCGCTTGCCCTTGCATTCGACCTTAGGCAGGCTCTTGGCCGCGCTGGCGATGAAGGCGTCGATCGAGCCGGCGTCCAGCTTACTCAAGTCCGCCCGTGAGACACGCACGTAGACGATGACGTCGCCGATCGTGCCTACCTCACCGGGGCCCGTCGCGGCGACGTCCAGGGAGCCGGCCTTCAGCGAGCCGTGCACGAGTAGCAGGTCGTCGCCGGCGAGCGTTCCGGCGTCGTTGACCTTGCCGTCGACCTTCGCGGCATACTCCTCGGCCATATAGGCCGGCACGAAGTACGCGACGTCCTTGGCGCCGAATTGGGCTACAAGCTTCTCACCCAGGCTCGTGATGCCGCAGCGAAGCTCCCAGACCGGCCTACTGAGGCTCAGCGGGTTGAACTTGGCCCGGACTTCGTCGGGACCGTCGAACAGAATCAATCGCATGAATCATTACTCCTCGCCGAGGCGATCTCAGGTCGCTCAGCGGATCTCTCCATCCCTGCAGGCCTTCCGGACGAGGGGGGCGCCGCCGTCCCGGGGCTGTGTCCGCGCGGAACACGATCAATGCTCGTAGGTGTCGAGCGTCAGCTTGCTGGCCGCCCCCTTGTCGATCACGTACGTGGCGAAGCGGTGGAGCTGCAGGGCAGAGGCAGGGCACATGGCGCTGACCGGGCCCTCGAGCGAGTCGGCGACCGCCTGGGCCTTGCTCTCGCCGGTGGCCAGGAGCACGACCTTACGCGCCTTGAGAATCGTCCCGATGCCCATCGTGATCGCGAGTCTCGGGACCTCGCGCATACTCTTGAAGAACCGCGCGTTGTCCTTTCGCGTGCGCAGCGACAGGGTCTTGATGCGGGTCATCGACCCGAGCGAGCTGCCCGGCTCGTTGAAGCCAATGTGTCCGTTCCCGCCGATGCCGAGCAACTGCATGTCGACGCCGCCGACGTCGTCGATCATCGTCTCGTACTCGTCGCAGGACTGCTGGATGGCCTTCATGCCGCGGACCATGCCGTTGGGCACGTGCGTGTTCTTCTTGTTGACGTTGACGTGGTTGAACAATTGATGGTTCATGAAATACCGGTAGGACTGGTCGTGAGTCCCCGGCAGCCCCACATACTCGTCCAGGTTGAACGTGATCGCGGTGGAGAAGTCCATGCCCTTGCCCTTCTTGCACCGGCGGATGAGCTCCTTGTAGGTGGGGATGGGCGTGCTGCCCGTAGCCAGGCCCAGCACGGGATTCCGATGCTGCTTCATCTCCTGCTCGATCAGATCAGCCGCCCGCTTGCCGACTTCCTCGGCGTTCTTGACGATGATGACTCTCATGTAACGACCTCCATGGTTCAGTGGATTGTCCCGGTCGCCCAGGCAAACAGACAGCACAGGATAGCATATTTGCTTAGCGATACGGAGATCAATCTTGAGCGATCGAGGTATGCTTGTTACTCGGGCTTAAGGAACGCTTCGTGGCGAGCAGCGCTAAGCCCTGCATACTGCAACTTTTGTCTGATTCTGATCTCCCGGCGCTGGAAGGCTTTTGCTTTCTAGATTACAAACTATCAACGGTCCTGTTTCGCCTTCAACGCCTCCGTCTGGTCCCCCTCGGCCGAGGCGCGGTCCGGAGAGAGCTCTTGACCGGCTCGCAGCCGTTGGATGTTGGGCCAGTGGCGGACGACCACCAGAGCGGCGATCAGTATGGCGAAACCGATCAGCGGCGTCAAGGAACGCAACGGCCAGCCAGCCAGCGAGCCGACGAGGACGACCAGCACGGGAAACCCCCCGCAGGCCGCGATCGAGGCGACGGAAATGTACCCACTGACCTTCTTGACGATCCCCCAGAGGGCGAAGGCCAACAGCCCGGGGATTGTGTAGTAGGGCCAAATGGCCAGTACGACACCCAGAGAAGTGGCCACACCTCGCCCCCCACGGAAGCCCAGGTAGATGGGGAACAGATGTCCGAGGATGGCAGCCATAGCGACCACTAACATTGCACACTGTTGCCAGAAGGAGTCACCGTCGCTCGCGAAGGCGCCCGTTTGACCTAGCCAGAGCACCACGAGGAGCACCGGCACGAACCCCTTGAGCGCGTCCAGGAATAGGACCACGAAGAACCAGGGACTACCGAGCACGCGGCCGGCATTGCTGGCCCCGATGTTCTGACTGCCGACCCGGCGAAGATCCACCCCCTTGGCTAGGCCCGCCAACAGCGCGAAGGGAATCGATCCGGCCAGGTAGCCGGCCAGGGCGAATAGCGCCAAGCTCGCGAGATGGCTCATACGCGGCGTCTCCGCTGCAGGATGTCCTCGTAAACGACCAACATCTCCTCGACGTGACGGGCCATACTGAGCCGCTCGCGGAGGAGTCGTCCCCGTTGTCCGCATTCCCGTCGGTGGGTCTCGTCCGTCAGTCGCTGGATCCGATCGGCAAGTTGATCGACCGCATCGGCCGAGTCGACGACATACCCGTTTCTCCCGTCCTCGATCACATCGGCTGCTCCGTTGTGTCGCGTGGTGATCGGCGGGAGCCCGCACGCCATCGCCTCCAGGACGACGCGGCTGCACGGGTCGTAGTACGTTGGGTGGAGCAGGACGTCGGACGCGTGGTAGAAGGCGTGGACTCGATCGCTGGGCCCGACGAACGTGACGCGGTCGCCGACCCCGAATCGCATCGCCAAGTGGGCGAACCGTCCCGGGTGGTCGCGCCCGACGATGAGAAGCCTCGGTGGCAGTGCGTCTCGGCGTTTCAGTCGAGCGATTGCTTCGATCGCCGGGGCCACGCCCTTTAACTTGAAGTTGTGGGCCACCAGGAGCAGGACCAAGTCATCTGGCTCGAGTCCGAACTGCTCTCGGAGTTGTCGGCGATTCGTCTTTCGCTGTTCGTCGGTCACGTCCGGAACGTCGGCGCCGTTGAAGACCAGGCGGATCCGCGCGTCATCCATGCGATAGTGTCGCCGCAACTGGTCGACCACGTATCGGCTCACGGCGGCGACGATCGTCCCCGGGTGACGGGTGAACAGCGTGGCTTCCTGGCGCAACTGAGCTCGCTGCTTCAGATTCAGCCGATTGGCCTGTCGCTTGATGGCCCGGAGCGGGCCAGACCGGATCAGCGCCAGATTCCGTTCGACGCTTTCGGCGACGGTGCCGCCGCGAGGCTGATAGACGTCGCAGCCCGTGATCGGGAGCATCGAGTGAACGATATCATACTTCCCACTGCCGATCGTGTCGGCGGCTTGCCGCATGAACTGGATCATCTGGGCGTGTCGGGTGGGACGCTGGATCGGCAGCGTGTGGACCGTCATCATCGGCGAGCTCGGCGCCCGGCTCGACGTGATGACGTGGACGTCACATCCGTTCTCCGCCAGTCGACGGACAAACTGCACGGTGCTAGTTTCCTGACCGCCCCGCCACGTTTCAATGCTCTCAATGACGACACCGATCTTCATCGTGGCAGGGATTGTACCAATCATTCACATCGAGAGCACACCGGAGAGGTGCTCGGCTGGACGGTGGGGATTGTTGACGAGGCCGGGCGTGCCGATACAGTGACCGGACAATGGGAGAAGGGCCCGACAACTCGACAGCCGCAGGCTCTCGCGACTCCCTCTGGCTGATCGGCATGGCGGCGCTAGCCGGCGTGATCGCCCTGTGGGTGTTCTGGCCCTGCTTGGGGTACGGCTTCCTCCTCTGGGACGACGACAACAACTACACCGAGAACCCATACTATCGCGGCCTGGGGCCGAGGCAGCTCTGGTGGATGCTGACGACGACCCACATGGGACCTTACCAGCCGCTGAGTTGGGTGACCCTCGGTGTGGACTACTGTCTGTGGGGCATGAATCCTCGGGGTTATCACCTGACAAGCATCCTGTTGCACGCGATCAGCACCGCGCTGGTCGTCTGGCTGATGACGCTTGTCCTTGGGGCATGGCGACGTACGGGGACAGATGAACCGGTGGGGAGTCCCGGGCCTCCGCCTCACTGCGGCGAGCCATGGATGGTATGGGCCGGGGCGTTGCTGGCGGCGCTGTTCTGGGGCGTGCATCCGCTCCGGGTCGAGTCCGTC
>JAFGLZ010000126.1 GCA_016927755.1 Phycisphaerae bacterium | reverse complement strand
GAATCTCCGATCGAATTCGTGCCGGCCACCTCTCAAGAGGTGCACCACCCAAGGTTCGCTAGCTGTCCAAACATTCTTGCAGGCAGCCTAGTGCTCCTTTCGGTCGGACAGTCTCGTGTAACGCAGGCATCCTTGCCTGCTATGGGCAAGCTGGAAGCCTGCGCTACAACAGCACGAAACTCACTGAACGAAAACGGCACGAGTCGCGGGAATATCGGAACAGAGGGTCGCAAACGACCGACGCCGGCCCAGACGGGAATTCGCCCGCTTTCCCCCGGGAGACTCTTTAAGCGCCCCCGTCCGCAATCCGATCTAGATGACCGTGGGGGATTAGGCGCCGGGCATCCGCCGGACACGTAGCATGGGCATCTTGCCCATGAAGAGCGCCGGCGAGATCCGCCCTCGGCGGATACCCCGTAGGCGCGAATTCACCCGCGGTCGTCCAGTACCCAGCGTCCGTACGCCGTGCCGAATGCCCCGAATCCAACCGCGGCACGCTTCGCGGCCTTCGCGCGCCTCCTCGCCGATCCAAGAACAACAGGAGCCCCAACCATGGCATTCATGACGTGGGACGCCGCCTTCAACGTCAACGTCCCCGACATCGACCGTCAACACCAGAAGCTCATCGAGCTCGTCAACCGCCTACACGACGCCATGAAGAACGGCCAGGGCCAGGACGCGGTCGGCAGGATAATCAACGAGCTGATCGACTACACGACCTACCACTTCTCCACCGAGGAAACCTACATGGCCAAGGTCGAGTTCCCCAGCCGAATGCGCCACAAGATCGTCCACCAGCAGTTCGTCGACAAAGTCCTAGAGTTCAAGAAGAGCTTCGAGCAGAACAGCGTCTGCCTCTCCATGAAAGTCATGGACTTCCTCAAAGACTGGGTCCGAACCCACATCCAAACCATGGACAAACAATACGCCCCAGCCACCGTGAGAGCTTAGGCTTGCAGTCCCCTGTGAAGCCGAACCAGTCGGGAGTCATATGCCGCGTCTCGCCCCCCGGAGCCCTTTGAACCACAAGGCCCCTGTCCCCCACCGCAGCTCAGCCGTGCACGCCGTTCTCCCCACAGGAACGCGAACCCAGCAACGGCTCACACCGTCTCTGATGGTAGGAATAGCTCAACAAACGCCCGCGTGAAGAAGGAGTCTGTCATCCCGGCGATGAAATCTATCACAAGTTGTTCGCGCCTCTGCTTGTCCCATTCTCGCACGTCTTCCTCGAGAAAACTCACGAAAACCTTCAGGCACGGCTCCCGCTGCTCTCGCTTCTTGAGCGAACTGAGATCGCCCTGAGCCTTGGCAAGGCAATCTAACAGAAACTCGAAGACGACCCTCATGGCCCGATCAATCTGCTCGAACGATCGGGTAACCTCAAACGTCTTGTAGATCTTCTCCCGACTAAACGAGTAAAAGATGTTGAGAGCGTCATGCACTGGTTTGCTGACGGACAAGGAATCCCCATCGATCCCCTGTTTCACGAGGTCGCTCACTAGGGAATGTATGATGTCCCTATTACTTGTCCCAAGGATGTCGCGCGCCTCCTGAGGAACGTCATCCTCTCTGACGATATCAAGCGAAAGGGCATCCTCGAGGTCCCGACCGAGATACGCGATCTTGTCGGCCCAGCGGACTACACACCCCTCCAGCGTGGCTGGTCGGGCCTTTCCGCGAGTCATGGTCAAGAGCGCATCGTAGGGCTTCTGTCTCTCCGGACGTAGCTCCTGTTCAAATCCCTCGCCGTAGTGGCATGCGATGCCGTCGCGTACCGCGAAAGTTAGATTGAGTCCGTGGTGATCCGGGTACGGTGATTCCAGGTAGTCCACCACTCGCAGGCTATGCAGCTCATGACTGAAACTCAGGTCGTGCTTCTCCGCGATTGCATTGAGGCTGCGCTCCCCCTTGTGCCCAAAGGGAGCGTGCCCCAAGTCGTGCCCGACAGCGATAGCGCGAACGAGGTCAACGTTGAGCTTCAGCGCCTGCGCTATCGTGCTCGCAACGGAGGCAACGTGGAGGCTGTGTTCCATCCGCGTACAAATGTGGTCGTTCCTGGGGTCGATGAACACCTGCGTCTTGTGCCGCAAGCGGCGGAAGGCTCGCGAGTGAATGATCCTCGTGTAGTCTCGCTGGAAATCGGTCCGAAACTCGTCCTTGGGTTGCGGATAGCTCCTGTGCGCGGCACGTTCATCGGTAAAACGTGTTGCGTGCGGGGAAAGAACGGCGTCTTCTCTGCCTTCAAAATCCTCCCTTGGACACCCTCGGCTCGCTCCCATAGGCCTTGCCCCTCGTTCTTGGGAGCAGCGCGAACCGCGTCTATACCGACATGCTCTGGTTCACGTGCTCCGTGATCACCCCCAGCACCTTCTCCACACTTCGACCGTCCTTGAGAACCGTCCACATCCGCTCACCTAGTTGGACGTGCTGCGAGATCTCCTCCTCCCTCACCTGCTGCGGGGAAGGTGGCTGGAACGTGTCTAGGGCTCGTGCAACTTCTGGCGTGATTTCGCTGATTCTGCTGCAAAGTCTGAAGTCAAACAACCCAGTCACCAGCGGGTTGTCCTGCCCCCCGAAAGTGCTTCTGTTGTCGGCTTTGTATCCAACTACCGCCTTCCCCCGAGACCAAGCCATCGCGGCTTCAGAGACTGTTCCTTCGTCGGGTACGCGACCATTCAGGTTTGCCACTAGGGCGTCGCACCCTCGGAGAACCTGGTAGACATCGAGCGCAAATATCGCCCGACACATCAGTGAGTTGGCCTCTTCGGGTGAGAGGCCCTTCCTAACTAGGTCCTCAACACAACGGGAAAGCTCGAGCCCGTCTCGCTGGGGAAGGAACGTCTCGTACCCTGCTCCTTCCAGCTCCGCCGCAATCAGAGCCATTTCCTCCCTCTCCTTGTCGTTGAAGAGAGGACCAGCGCAATACACACGTGTTGATTCCCGACCCATGGGAGTCCTCCACAGTTGGGCGCGCCCATTCCTTGATTGCCCTCTCCTACCAAATCCCTCCCACACACACAAGCGCCAACAGGATGCCAGGCCAAGAGACCGTCCAAACTCAAGCCCGCCCAAACCCCGGCGCCTCGACATCCTCCTTCCGAGCCACCGCCATCATGTGAGGCCCCAGAACCGGATCGCCCTCGCTCATCCGAGCCACCCGAAGAATCACCTCACGCCGACGCTCGTCCGCCCAGCTCTCCGCGAAATCCGGCACCATCCACGCCGGACCCTGGACCCCTAACGTCCCCTCGTGACGAAACCCCGCATCCGTGATCTCCGCAGCCAGCAGATCCGGATGATGAAAGAACGACCTCGCAAACAAGTCCGGCCACGTCGCAGGACGTCGATGCTGACCCGTCCCGATCTCCTCCCCCATCATCTCGAGATAGTCCGCGTCCCAAACCCATCCCCGAACCAGACCCACGATCGTCGAGGCATAAGGCGTCACCGCAAACGCCAACAAGACCCCGCCCCGCCGCAAGACCCGCCGCGCCTCCCGCAACGCCGCCAAACGATCCTCGCGCTCCGTCAAGTGATAAAGCGGCCCGTGCAGCACAACCGCATCCGCCGACCCGTCGGTAAACGGAAGATCTCGCGCATCCCCCACCTGCATCCCCGCCAGCCGGGGCGACCCCGCATCCCCCGCCGTCCTCCCCGCCTCCTCGATGTGAAGCGGCGCCACGTCCACTAAATGAACGTCATACCCCAACCCCGCCAACCAGAACGAATACACCCCAGGCCCGCCCCCCACGTCGTACACCACCGCCGGAGGCGCCGGCAGGTACCGCGTCACTAGCTCCTGCGTCCGCGCCAGCTCCAAGGGGCCAATCCCCCTCGTCAAACGCCCGAGTTCCTTCCCGCGGTCGTAGAACTCGAAGATCTCTCCCGCCATCGCCCGCGACGCCTCCGACGATCCCATCTCGCCCTCCCTTCCGCCATCGTGAGTCTACACGATCCCGCGCACACCAACCTACATCGAACTCAACCCGAGCCTTCAATCTCCTTCCCGCACTCCGGACACCGTCCGCTCACGTTGCCCCTCAGATCATATCCACAAGTTCCGCAATGCCCGACGCCAGGCCTCGGCCGACGCCACAGGCTGACCGTCATCAACGACAGAATCAGCAGCACGAACATCAGATGACACGGCGGAAGATCCGCCTCCGGCGGCAGCACCTGAGTCCACGACCACACGTAGAAGACCACCGTGAGGATCAAGAAGACCCACTTGAAGACGTCTCTCATCAGATACTCTCAGCGCGATGATCCCCCGCCACACCGCAACACCGCAACACCGCGCGCTCCAACTCCCCGATCACCCGCCGGTTCGTCTCAATCAGCCCGTCAATCGACCCCGTCTCATGCCAATCCAGGATCCGGTCGATCCCATAGAACCCCCGCTCCGCCAGCACCACCGCCCGACCCGCTACCGGATCGTTCGCCGCAAGCGCCGTCAGCTTCGCTTTCAACAGCTCATACTCGCGAATCTGCTCGTTGATCGCCCGAACTCGATGCGGCCGCTTCGGCGCCTCCCCGACGAACCCCGCCCTGACCTCCTCCAATACCACCCCCGACCCGGGCCCAACACTCGGCGCCTTGACGCCCATCAGATCGCACATCGTCGGCACAACGTCGATCGTCTCGGCGTAGTCATACACCCGCCCCTTCGCCACCCCCGGCCCCACCAAGATCAGCGGCAGCAACCACCCCTCCTCCTGCATCGGCGGATGCCAGCCCCCCGACGCCTGACCGTGATCCGCCATCACCACCAACAACGTGTCATCCCACTTGCCCATCCGCTTCAGCGCGCCAACGAACTCCGCCAAAAGCCCGTCCGCCTTCCGAAGCGCCGCAACGTACGGAGAGCCCTCCCCCCAGATGTTCCCGCGCCACGGCACGTCCTCCGTCACCTTCGCGCACGCGGCGCCCGCCGTCCCCGCGTCCTGAAGATGGAACCGCGCGAACCGCACGTCCGCGTCCTCCATGAACCGTATCGCCCATCGCGTAACCACCTCGTCCGACGCCTCGTTCAGCATCGCCGACAGATGAAACCCGCGGTTCAGCGACCGATACGCGATGATGTTCACCGCGTGTGCCGTCAGGCGCTCCGGCCAGAAGCACTCCTGGACCATCTTCGTCTCGGGCCTGAGAAACAACGTCCCCGCCTGCAACGTCGGGTTCGGCACCGACGTCGTATGAATCGCCCCGTACGCCCCCGTCGTCGGATGCGCCGGTGCTAGACAATGCGCCCGCTTGAAGTACACCCCCTGCGACGCCAACCGCCGCATCGTCCCCAGCCCCAGCCGCTCCGGTGCCTGCCAGTGAACTCCGTCGATAATGAAGAGAACCGCCCGCGCCGGCACCCCCACCTCGCCCCGACACGAATACGCCCACCCCAGCACACACAACAACCCCGGGACAACCGCCGACCGCCACATCGCCTACCCCTTGGCCAAATCCATCAACCCGCCCACCAAACGACCGCCTACGCCCAAACCCGCGCCCCGCGAACAATTCTCCAACGAAGAAACCCCCCCGTAAAGACAACCACGCCATCCCAGCGCCCCCCTAAACG
>JAFGLZ010000125.1 GCA_016927755.1 Phycisphaerae bacterium | reverse complement strand
GAATCTCCGATCGAATTCGTGCCGGCCACCTCTCAAGAGGTGCACCACCCAAGGTTCGCTAGCTGTCCAAACATTCTTGCAGGCAGCTTGGGCCCGTAGGGCCGGTCGGAATGTAGCCAGGGGTGAAGTCCGCCGCCTCGGCGGACGGAACCCCTGGTGACCGATCGCCTGATCCCATCAGCCCTGAAAAGGCGAAGGAAAGCCCTCCTCGGGACGCCCCCGCCCTCGATCGGCGCCAAGCCACGATCCCGCTATGATGAACCAAACGCCCTCTCGACGTCGCGGGGCAAGACAAGATTCGGGGTATCCGGTGAATCGTGCTACGCCAGAACGTGACCTCGACCCGGGTTCGTGCCTGGGATCGACTCGCTTCATCGACTCGGAACATCCGCGAATCCAGGAGACCATCCGCCGCCTCGAGCTCAAGGCCCTGAGTCCGCGCGAGCGTGCCAGAAGACTGTTCACCTTCGTGCGCGACGACATCGCCTACGAGTTCGCGATCCGCTTCACGCCCGAGCAGTACGTCGCGTCATACGTCCTGCAGGACGGCAAGGGCTTCTGCGTTCGCAAAGCCGTCTTGCTCTGTGCGCTCGGCCGCGCCGCCGAGATCCCAACGGCCCTGGTCCTGTCCGACCTGCGAGATTTCACGCTCTCGACCGACGTCAAGGCGGCCCTGCATACCGACGTGATGTACCACCACGGCCTCAGCGCCCTGCACGTCAACGGGACGTGGCTGCTCGCCGACGCAAGCCTCACCCCCGAGCTGAACCGACGAAAAGGCTACCGCCTCGTCGAGTTCGACGGCGCCCGCGACGCGCTCCTGCCCGACACGACTCTGAACGGCAGCCCGCACGTGCAGTACGTCGCCTTCCACGGCCTATACGCCGATCTGCCCTACGACCAGATGATGCAGGCATTCCAGCGAGGCTACGCAAACGCAGATCGGTCCAAAATCCCCAAACTAGGCTTACCGCCGCCAAACTAGGGACGCACCCCATTTTCCTACCGCACCCGCCAATCGCGGAACACCATGCCTGCTTCTCAAAACGGGGACGCAGTTAGTTTCTTACTGCAACCGCCTGAACTCGATTGCTGTGCCAAGCACCAAGACAGACCTCCACTCCGCGATCGGAAAGACACGCAGATCCGCCAACGTCATGGACCAGGCGGACACCGCCTCGCCAGCGCCGACGCCATGGCAAGGCTCAGGCCTGGGAAACAGGGACGCAGCTAGTTTTTCTGCAACCACGCACACCTGATCGTCATGCCGACCACCGAGACCGCCCCACGCTCGGTAATCGGTGAATCACACCAACGCCCCAGCCTCACGAACGAACCGGCCCCCCCTCGGGCAGCCACGACCTCATCACGAGACTCGCACAATAACGAACCCACCCAGTCTTTCCCGGCGTGAAGGCAACCCAATAGGACATTCACACCCGATACCAAATTGGATACCATGATTAGGGCAAACGCCCCCTCCAGGGAACCGTATGGCCGATTCCGCCGAGGTCCTTTGTGCCTGGCTCGGAGGAATGACGATGGCTCACACCCGTGATCGTGTGGACCGGTACTGGGCCTACGCCGCGCCGATCGCCGTGATCGTGGGGACTTTCACATGCCCCGGCAATCTGCAGGCCTGGACGTGCGCCACAGGGACAGGGGTGGCGGATGTCTGTCTAGAGAAGACCATCATCGAGCCGGGCGGATCGGTTGTCGTTGATGTCAAGCTCTTCGACAGTTACTGGTGTGAGGCGTTCATGGAGCTCACCTGCATAGGCGCCTTGCCGGAAGCGACTCTCAACGAACAGCCCGTAACCGCCTACCAAGTGAACAACGAAACGGTCAGTTGCTGGGACGGCTCGAGCTCCCACAGTTGGCCCGTCCTCCGCGTGACCATCCCGCCATACAGCCAGCGTCAGCTCTCCCGCGTCGTCTTCAAGCTCCATCCCTGCTTTCGAGCAACTGAGAACAAGGACAAGCCGGAGGCCTACGGAGGCGGAGTTAGCATCCACGGCCCGGGCTGGTCCGAGGCGGTCAGAATCGAGGTCCCCAGTCCTCCCTACGTGCTGTGGACAGAGGTGAAGGACTACTGGGGCTGTATCCAGGACCCGAACGGGTACAACGTCTGGACCTACGTATTCCATGGCAATGTCGGCTGCCAAGGATGGACGTCCTGGGGGTCTTCGTCTACTGGCCAGGAGGTGGTCAGGCAGGGATGCGCAAGCTTCCCTGCCGGCACGGTCGTGAACCTGCTGGCCACGCCCGACCCCTGCTACTGCTTGATTAGCTGGCAGGGCACCGGCAACGACGACTCGAACGCCCTCACGAACACCGTCACCATGGACGCCCACAAGAACGTCACCGTCGCCTTCTCCGAATACCCCTGTGTGCAGATCGACAACGATCCCAACAAGCAAGACCCCAACGCACCCGGCGTCCTCCCCTCAAACACCGGCTGCGGCACCGCCCCGGCCCTGCTCGGCCTGTTGACGCTCCTCGCCCTGATCCGCGGACGACGCCGATAGCGACGGTCACGCGCGCCAAAACGGGGACGCAGCTAGTTTCTTCGGATGCAAGCCAAAGGGAAGACCGAAATGTGTATGGTGCCCCCAGATTGGGAGTGGCAGACAGCGGAAACAGGACAATGAGAAGACGATGAGCTAGGCCCGGGTCGCCAACGTCTACTGAGGTGCCCCAAGCCCACCTCGCCCGACAGCGATTCGCTCCGCGCGTTGCTTCTTGGATGAAGCCGAGCGCCGCCGTGGTATGCTTCGTCGCGCGCGGCGGGAGGCCAATCGCGACTCGCGCCCGGCCAACCAGTTCGCCAATGAGGCTTGGCTTTCTCCGGATGGGATACCCGCCAGCAAACCCTCAACGCTCACGCACTCGTCAACGTCCTTCCAGCGGATCCCGCGCCCTTTCCCGATGAGCCGCCAGTTGCGGCGCTCGCCAGGCGATGCGTGCAGCAGCCGAGGGAACCACGCAAGCGGTACCGAAATGGTCCGCCCGTCGCTGATGTCCACACGAAGGGCATCTCCCGTGGTAATCACGTTCTCGGCGAGAGGAAGCTGTGTCTTAGCCCTGGAAGTACTCATCCCAGGCCTCCATCAGTCTGCGGCAATCATCGCTGTCGTGAACATCCGGGTCGCGTTGTGCCGGGACGCAGCCGAGCCAATGGTGTTCCCGCACAGGGTCCATCTCAAGCAACTGCCGCCTCCATCGACGCACCATCCGGGCGATCGCTAGAGACACGAACGTTAAGCCCGACATCGCGCACAGGACCCCCTAAACCACCTCGCATCAACGTCTTAAGTACGGCCTGGCGCAGCGGGTCTATGGACCGACGCAAGGCTCTGCATCCGCGCGGGCCTCGGCGCAAAAAAGGAGGGGCTTGGCGGCCGGCCAGCACTGCTGATCGCGACGGCGTTGCCCCTTAGATCGTTCATCAGTAGTATACCACATCACTATGCTGAAGGGCAATCCCGATACTCTACGGATCGCGGCCAGAGTGCGTGAGTACTTGGCCCCCAAGGCCCCATGGAATCGTCGGCTCTGGTCGGTCGGATCCTGCCTTGCGCTCCATGAGTTTCTCGAAGCGCTCGAGGCCACCGCCAAAGGCATCCTGCACAGAGAGGCGGTGGCCAACTTGGCCAACTCACTTGAGGTTAGCGTAGCACGTGATCCAGGCATTGGTGACCAAGGACGGCGTCGGCTTGTTCAGGGTTACCTACGGAGCAAGACTCTGCGTCCCTCTGGCCTACCAGCAGCCGCCCTTCGCCAACTCACGGATGACATCGAGCGAGATTACCTGGCAAGGTGGGCCGACGAACTCAGAGCGGGGCAGATTCGCGTCAGTGTCGAAAGGGCAGCGCGAGGTATCGCGAGTCACATGCTGGACCATGGCTTCAGTGGGGCTTTCCTGCATGAGTGGTGGTCCGCCAGACTCTCGCGTCGTTCATCTGGAATCGAGCTCTGCGATCTCCTTCTTGACGCCCAGTACCTGTTGAAGCAGCCCTTGAAGGTATTCCAAGTATTGGTGGCGTTCGACTCGATACCACGCGGCACGGGTGCGGGGAACCCTCATTGGCTGACAGCGAGAGGAGCTTCACGGTGGTTGCGCGAGCAGGGGGCCAAGACGGCCGGACTCCGGATTCAAGGGGGATTACTGCTCGACATCCGGGCTCCAGACAAGTATGCGGCAGTGGAACGCGTCCGCGAGATAGTTGATCACCTAAGGGCACGTGCCGCAGTTGGTAGCGAGGATCGGGTTGGGGTCATCCCGCAAATCGGACTAGCCGGAGAGTCCGCTTGTTTCCCGTTGGAGAGACCTCGCCGAGGCGTCGATGTTCATTCACTCGACAGAGAGAACATCGTGTTCGCTCTGCCCACCGAAATGGAGATGATCGATCATGCCATTGAGCTCCTAGGCGTGCTAGATCGCGGAGCGCCAGGCCCTGCTGTCATGTGTGGCTGGGCTGTGATCGAGAGCTTGCTTACTGGCGAGGGTGAAGGCGTAGAGCGTGTAGCTGCAGCCGATCGCATGGCCTCAATCGTGGCATGTTCCTTCCCTCGTGCGGAACTGACAACACTTGGCTACAGACACGCTCGCTCCGCCGGAGACTCGCTGGCCGATCAGATCCAAGATGCCTCATCGAATAAGGAGCGAGCCTCGCTAGTAGCAGACTATCTTCGAGGCGCTGGGTCATTGGTTCTAAGGACGCGCACGGATGAGATTGCCGAAGCCCGAATGAAGAAACTGCTGGCGAGCCCATCAAGCGTTATGAGCGATCTGACCAAGCATATCTCGGCAACCATGAGGCGTCTATATCGTCAGCGAAACCTGGTCGTCCACGGCGGGAAGACCGATGCGGTGGCACTTAAGGGATCACTCCGGGTCACGGCCCCTCTTGTGGGTGCCGGCGTGGATCGACTTGCACACGCCGCGTTTCGAGAAGGAACGCGTCCGATGAATTTGGCGGCACGTGCAATGAACGGCCTCGCATTGCTGGATACCATGCACTGCAGACCCGTCACGGAATTGCTCGAGCCCTAGCGATGTTCGTGTGGGATGCCCCCACATGAGCTGGCGGTGCCCGGTAGTGGTTTCAATCCACCGGTTATGCCAGTCCAGATCACCGGGGCATCAAACCATACCTCCATTCACCCCAAGCCCCCCCGGCGATGCACCGACGCCCCCTCACACAACTCACAACGCCCAAGGCCTCCGCCCCGGCGGCAGACTCAAAAGCTTGTTCCCCTCATCGCTGTTCGTAAACCGCTCCTTCTCCGGATCCCACTTCAGCTTCCCCCCCACCCGAACCGCGATCTGCCCCAGATGGCACAGCGACGTCGTCCGATGCCCAACCTCCGCGTCCTCCAGCGTCCGCCCCCGCGACTTCACGCAATCGATGAAATCCCGCTTCTCCCCCTTCAGCAGCAGGTGGACCTCGTCCGGCCCGATCTTCTCATCAAGAATCGACTTCGGCTCCGCCGTCACCGGACCGCCGAACTCCGTGTAGATCCAACCCTCCGTCCCCTCGAACTTCACGTACGGCTTCTCCGTCTTGTAGACCAGCGTCACCCCGCTGGCGTACCGGTACGTGATCTCGAACTCCGTCAGCACGTTCCACAGACTCCCCTTCGGCGGATACTTCCCCGTCCCCTCGACCTCCACCGGCCCCGTCCGATCCGTGTTGTTCCCCCACTGCGCAATGTCGTTCAGATGCGTCCCCCAGTTCGTCACCATCCCGTCGCAGTAGTCCAGATTCCGCATCCACCCCGACCGCGTGTACTGCCGCTGCGCATGAACCCGATCCTGCTGATAAGCCGCCTTGGCCGCCGGTCCCAGCCACATGTCGTAGATCAGCTCCTCCGGAACCGGCTCTTCCTTGATCGCCGGCTGGTCGAACTTGTCGATCGGCACCCCCGTCCGGATCGTGTGCAGCTTGCCGATCCGACCGTTCCGCACCAGCTCGCACGCCCGGTGGAAGTTCGCCTTCGACCGAAACTCGCTGTCCGTCCGGAAGACCCGCTTGTGCTCCGTCACCAGATCGCTCAGCAGACGCCCCTCCGCGATGCTCCGCGTGATCGGCTTCTCAAGGCAAACGTCCTTGCCCGCCTTCACCGCCGCCACCGCCATCGGTACGTGCCAGTGATCCGGCGTCGAGATCATCACCGCGTCGATGTCCTTCCGACCAAGCACCTCCCGGAAGTCCGTGGTCCGCGCGATGCCCTTCACGTCGTCCGGCTTGATCTTCCCGCCCCAAATGCTCGTCCGGTCCTCGCTCAGCGCCAGACGCCACCGGTCCACGTCGCACAACGCCACGATCTGGCAGTCCGGCGCCGTCAGAAACGACTTCAGGTTGCTGTACACCACGATCCGACCCAGCCCGATCATCCCCACCGTGATCCGGTTGCTCGGCGCCGCCCTCCCGTCCTTCCCGAGCGCCGAGCCCGGCACGAAGTACGGCGCGGCCAGCGCCGCCCCCGCCGCCCCCGCCGCCTTACCGGTATCCCTCAGAAACCCGCGCCGAGTAATCGTCCGCTTCGTCATTTCCGCTGCCTCCGGTCTTGGGTTAGCCCGTCGTCTCCAGTTCGGAGCCGATCGCATCGACCCATTCTTGCCGCCCCATCGAACACGTCAAGCCAAGCCCCAAACGATTCTGCCGCTGCACGAACCCACGTGAAGCCCCGCGCCCCCTTCCCACCTCCTATCTCCGCGAAGTCCGGTTTCGTCCTTCGTCCTTTGTACTTCGTCCTTCGCTCTGCTTCAGAGCGCCGACCCCCTTATCTACGAAAGGTCGAGACGGCCTATCCGGGCCAAGCTCCCCCCACGGCCCACCGCCCAGGGGGCAAGCCCACGAACGTCACGGAGCCAAACACCATGCCCCAACCCCAAGGACAGCGCATGCCCGCGCACCTCGGCGCATTCCGGGACATTCCGAGACACGCCGCACCCGAGTCAGGCCGTTACCCCCTCCCCCGAACCCCGAACCCCGGACCCCGAACCTCAACAACCCGAGGCATCCCGCCCACCACCAATGCGGGCATCACCTCCGCCCTCGCCCTCGGAGACCCCCCAGGAACGCGGGATTTCGAGGGATTCCCGCGCATTCCGGGACATTCCGGGACATTGTGGGACATCCGGTCCCCGCGTCCCCCCACGCCCACGCAGTCCCGACCCACCCCGCCAAGGCTGGAACCCCGCAAGACGGTGCATTCCGCGACATTGTGGGACATCACCACCCCCCCCGCGAGCCAAATCCCCCACTTCCCACTTCACTCTCCCCCGTCTCCGTCCCCCGGAGACCCCCAGCAACGCGGGATTACGCGGGATTCCCGCGCATTCCGGGACATTTCGAGACATTTCGAGACATTCCGAGACATCGTCCCCACCCCTTCCCGATTTCGACGTTTCGACGTTTCGACGTTCCCCCGGCTCCCTCTTCATCATTCATCCTTCATCCTTCGCACTTCCCCCCCGTGCCCCCCCACCCTCCCTACAACACGGATCGCCTTTACATGGTATGCTGGTCTACTACACTGGACGTCCCGTGGGCGATGGCCCGAGCAAACACGGACGACTGGGCGACCAACCAAGGAGTGCCAATGGCTGTCTTGCCTCCGCTGGATATTGACCCGCTCCCGAAAATCGACCTGCGGCACATGTTCGTCCTCACCGACGACACGGCGATCCTGCAGCACGCCACCCGCGCCACGCCCAACCTCCACCACGGGTACTGCACCGACGACACCGCGCGGGCCCTCATCGCCGCCGTGGAGCTGTGGGCACTCCCCGAGAACGAGTGGGCCGATCGAGACGCCAACGCCCCCGGCCCAAACGACCTCCTCATCGCCACGCAGCGCTACCTGGCCTTCCTCGCCTACGCCTTCAACGAACAGGCCGGCCGATTCAGGAACTTCATGCTGTACGATCGATCCTGGCTCGAGACGGTCGGATCAGAGGACAGCCACGCGCGAACGATCTGGGCCCTGGGAAAGGCCGTCCGATTCGCTCCGAATGAGGACACCAAGGAGCATGCCAATCAGATCATGCTCAGAGCGCTCCCCGCCGTGCGCGACTTCAAGCACGTACGGCCGTGGGCATATGCCCTCATCGGGGTCGAGGAGTACATCGAGGCCACCAACGGGCGGCTCGAAGGGGCTGAGATTCGACAATCGCTCGCCGAGCGCCTCTTCGAGATGTGGAAGGAAAACGCCTCGCCCGATTGGCCCTGGTGGGACGACGAGCTGACGTGGGGAAACGCAAAGCTCCCCCACGCCATGATGGTGGGCGCTTGCGCGCTCGAGCGCGACGAGATGCTAGAGGCCGCCCTCGACGCGCTACGCTGGCTCCTGAAGGTCCAGACCGGAAAGGACGGACAGCTCACCATCATCGGCAACCACGGATGGTTCAAACGAGGCGGCGAGCCGGCCGCCTTCGATCAACAGCCCATCGAGGCCAAGGGCCTGGTCCAGGCCTGCCTGACCGCGGCCGCCCTGACGGGGGACGCCTTCTGGACGCGACAGGCTGGACGCTGCTTCGAGTGGTTCACCGGTCGAAACGACGCGGGAGTGCCGCTGTGCAACGCCCAGACGGGGGGCTGCTATGACGGACTGGGCCAGGGCGGTGTGAACCGCAACCAAGGCGCCGAATCGACCCTGGCCTATCTGCTCAGCGTCCTCGCGCTACGCCAATACGACCTGGCCCAGAGAGGCAAGATCGAGCTGGGGCCCGTGCCCGATCTCGGCTGAGTGACATGCAGGACGCTCGAACCCCGAAAACCCCGTGGCAAGGGGCTTCTTGCCCATGTTCAATCTGGAAACCGGCATCGTGCGGCCAAAGCGTTTCACTGTCTGCGCGAACGATGAACCGGCTCGCAGCAAACCCATGCGGATCTGCTGCGAGCCGGCCGTGCTTCGTTCAAAGAGATACAGGATGTCTCGGACTGACCAGACCTCATCCAGTCGGCGTCCGCTGCGGTCGACCTACCCGGCCCCAACCTGCCCCAGGAAGGGAAGTGCCGCTACCAGCGCATCCCAGGCCCCGGGCGGAATGATCGATAAGCCGTTGCCCGCCGTGCTGCACCCGAGGAAGTTCAGCATCGTGGCGCCGGAGCCAATCAGTGTGATGGTCTTGACGAGTTTCATGATTAACCCTCCCGTGACGAGTCACGTCCAGGTTTGGGGGCGAGTCGGCTGCACTCCGATACCCCACGTCATCCAAATCGAAGTCCGGCGTTCCGCTCACCGGCCTTACCGAAGAACCGCCGGCCGGGCCGTTCCTACTGTCCCCCACAATGCTTTCCGCCAGCCCGGCCGGATGCGGAAGGTTCACTTGATGAGGTATCAGGCAGGATGTGTGCCAAAGACGCCAACGCAATAAATGGAGAAGGGTCTAAATCATAACATGTTGTATAAAAACGACTTATAAGATCTCCCGTCTGCGTCGGCTTCGCGAGCTTCTCGGACGTTGGGTATTTCCGCGAGTCGATTTCGGTCCTGCTGGGAACTATTGCCCGCACGTGGCGGATCCGCTGAAAGACTCGCGCGTTCAGCCGGAATACTGGATAGGGCGCGAGGTGCCGGCGCGGCGCACCGTGCCTATCGCGCCGGGCAAAGCCGATCCGGGAGGTGGCGTCTCGCCCCTCCACAGGGATGAGGTCGTGGACCCGCCCACCTCGAGGCCTCGGGAAGCGAATCACCGAGGGCCAATGAGAAGCGGCCAAGCTATCCATGAAGCAAAACGCGTAGGCCGCGGCGGCCTGACGGATTAGGGGGTGTCCCCGAACAAGGAGGAAGAGCGATGACACGTTGTTTGCAGCGACATGGTCTCATGGTTGGCTTGGTTGCCGTCGGACTGGCCGGATTCGGCTGCAACGGATTTCTGCCGCCCGGCGCCGTCTCACCGGACGGCACGGAGCAGGCGAGCTCCAACGCGGATGCGTCGATACAGATTCGCGGGAACCCCCTGGCGTCGCTTCTCGGAATGCTCCCTCTTGTCGATGCGGGTATCGAAAGCAAGGATGGCGGTGGCAACGGCGGAAAGGACACGTTCGACTCCGACCTCCTGGAAATGGCCCAAAGCAGTAGCAGTAGCGAGGTCGTGCTCTACGTAGACGATGCGACAGGAAGCGACGCCCCGAACGACCCCAATGACCCCAACATCCCAGGCAGCACGAGTAAGCCGTTCAAGACCATCAATCGAGCGGTCGAGGAACTCGCTGAGTACGGCGCCCTGCTCGATGGCGCGACGATCTACGTTGAGGCAGGCACCTATGAGCCGTTCGCCGTCTCCAACATCGAGCTATACCATGATTCCGCTTTGACCATAGAGCCGAATGGTGAAGGGACGGTGACCATCGACGGCGACGGGGAGACGGCCATCACCATTACGAGTGCCGGGACAATCGTCGTTGCTGGGATCAACGTCACTGACGCCGACACTGGCATCTTCGTCGTCAATTCGATTGCGATACTGATCAACATCAGTGTGGACGACACGGATTCCTTCGCGCTCGAGGGCGTCGACTCGACCATTGCCGTCATGGGATCGTTCGACGTTGGCACGACGAGTGCGTGTGCCAGCGGCGTTCACATCATGGATTGTGAAGTCCTGGCGGGTCTCAGTGACGCAACGACTTGGGACATCGACATAGACGGTGATGGCGGGCACGGCCTGTGGCTCCAGGGCAGTTCTCTGAGCACGTATCCCTCTTCGTCATTCGAGGTCGCAGCGATGGGAGCTTCCTCCAATAGCGCGATCCTGGTTGATGAGGAGTCCTCGCTCTGGTTCGACGGCGACTTGGCCGTTGAAACCCCGAACAACGATTCCGACGGCATCGAGGTCGTCAACTCGTCTTACCTATGGCTCATGTCACCGAGTGTCACGATCGAGGGAAGCAACTCGCCGGGAACGAACGGACTTCGAGTTGAGCGTAGTGCGAGCGCGTCGCTGTATCCCAATAACCCGAGCGGGACGGCCGAGTGGACGATAGATGGGTATGGCCGGTCCGGCATCGTCAGCGGCGCTTGCTCGGCAGTGTACCTTGCCTACCTGACCAATGGCACGCTGACAATCACGGGCGCGCTGTTTGGCAGCGAAACCGGCGCGGAGTATGAGTCCGCCGCAGGAATCTGGATCCCTGCCAGTTCCGTCTTCGAGGAGACCCCGTCTGCTCCGAACGCAGTCGGAGTGACGACGATTCGTGACTTCCAGCATGCGGTTGCCTTGGAAAGCGAATCGCTCTGCATCATCAAACGAATGCAAGCGAGTCTGCCCGGTCTCAGCGACCCCAACAAGCTCCAGGGCGACAATGACACCTCGGCATTCTTGTCTTGGGACTCGCGCCTGGATATTGAGACGCTTGTTCAAGGGGACGGGGCCTCCTCAATGTGTGAGGGCTTCAGCAAGCTGGCGGTCATTAGTGGGCAGACAGAAGCCGTGATCGGGCTGGGTTCCGATCCCAATTTCCGTTATCCGACGGGCAACGGTGTGAGTTCCAGCGGGTCCTACATCATCGTTCTCGATGGCGGGCACCTCACGCTCCGGAGTGACGATATTGCCTACTTCAACAGCGATGAGACTGCCGCCACCTGCGTGTATGGATCGGAGAACGCCTACATCGACCTTTCCGGCATGTGCATGTGCCTCCAGGGCTTTCGAAATGGCTTCGTGCTTGACGACGGTGCGAGCTGTCGAGCGGACCTCGTACTCGTGTTCTCGGATGCCAATGATACGGGCAGAAGCTGTTTCGCGTCCCTGAACCACGGATCGTCCGCTCAATTCTGGTTCCGAATGGGAATGGGCCTCACTGCAAACAACGGTTACGCCGTCTTGTGCGAAGCCTTGAACGGGTCCGAGGCTGACTTGGATCTACAGGGAACGTTCCAGAAGAAACCGACGACCGGCGGCGTTGCCGACTCCATGGTCGTCGCTCGCTATGGCTCACACGTCAGAATGACGGGACATATATCGGAGGACCCGAATCATCCGGGCGATCCAAACTACTTCGCAGCGGCCAACCTGGTCGTGTCCGACCCGAACGACGAGAATCATCTGGAGGCACGGATGGACTCGTCGATACTGTCCGGCGACTATGTTGAGCAGGGAAGCGTGTGCTGGAACGATCTGACCTTCAACGGCTCCAGTACGCCGATGGTAATCAACGGCACAACGGTGAGTACTGGTTTTGACCCGAACGAAGCGTGCTATATCAGCGAGTAACCGGGACGGGCGAGAACGTAACCGGCCATCTCGCGGGCTTCCGATGACGCCACAAGCCCGCGACTAAGGGTCGGGTCGCGCCGTGAGCAGATCTTCACGGCGCGACCCGAACGACCCATTGGGCGGTATGAGCCTGGTCTCGACCCCGGAGTCGGCGGACCGGCGAGGCATTGCCGATTGCTTGAGTGGGCGACGGCGTGGGTGCACAATACCTCTCGTGAAGGCGTGACCGACGATGAACGGTGGTTGGAGGCGGCCTTCGCGAGGGAGTATCAGATCATGCACCTACGCCCAACCCGTCGTGGTTTCCTTCGGACAGCCGGTGGCGCCGCGCTCGCCGCGGCGCTGCCTTCGCCGGTCCGGTGCGCCACGCGGACGAAACGTGACGGACAACCGAACGTGCTCTTCCTCATGACGGACGAGCAGCATCATCGCTCGCTGTCGGCCACCGGCAACCCCTACATCCAGACGCCGAACATGGATCGGCTCGCCAAGGAAGGCGCGCTGTTCACAAACGCCACCTGCGTCACGCCCTATTGCTCGCCGTCACGCGCGTCCATCATCACCGGACTGTACCCGCACACCCACGGAATCCTGCAGAACGTCAGTCCTGGGCGGAACCAACAGCCCCCCCTCAGACAAGACGCCTTCGCCAACACCGAGACGATCCTCCACAAGCAAGGTTACGCCACCGGACACCGCGGCAAGTGGCACCTGGGCGACAAGGGCAACTTCAACTGCTACCAGTCGTGGGAGTACGCATCGAAGACCCCGAGAGACTATCGACGCTTCCTCGACCAGCGCCTGCCGGACGCCAAGTTCAAGGACCATCCCAGCCCCGGCAAGTATCTCGGCAGGCCGGTGGAGATGATCCCGGCCGTGGAGAAGGGCTATCACGCGTTTCACGCAATCCCGAACAACCGCGTGGCGTACATCTCGATCATCGGGCGGAGCGTGGTGCCGCCCGATCTGCTGCCCGAGACGCAGATCACCAATCAGGTCCTCGAGCTGATCCATCGGCACGCGAGCGACAACTTCATGATCACGGCCTCGTGGAGCCCGCCCCACGATTTGTGGGTCATGCCCGAGCCCTACTACGGCCTGGTCGACCGAGGCAAGATCAAGCTGACCGGCAGTACCGACGTACCAACGTGGGACCAACGCGGCCCGAGCAAACGGCTCGGCGACATCATGGGCCCCGAGGGAATCCGAGAGTACACCGCGATCTACCACGCCATGGTAAGGTACATCGACGACCAACTCGGGCGGGTCTTGAAGAAGCTCGACGAGCTGAAGCTCGCCGACAATACGCTGGTGATCTTCACGAGCGACCACGGTGACATGGTCGGCGCGCATGGCTGCATCGGCAAATCCATCTTCAGCTTCTATGACGATCTCGTTCGCGTCCCCCTGCTGATGCGGCTGCCGGGACGAATCAAGCCGGGAACCGTATTGAACCAGCCCGTCAGCCAGATCGATCTGATGCCGACGATCCTGGACTACGTCGGCCAGGCCGCCCCGATCAAGATCCACGGGCGATCGACGCGCCCGCTCATCGAAGGCCAACAGGTTGCCTGGCGCGATTACGCGTTCTGCCAGCGGGCCGGCGCCGGGCGCATGCTGCGAACGGAACGGTACAAGTTCGTCTATCGCCCAAAGCCGCGCGCCGTGGCGCTCTATGACCTGAAGGAGGATCCGAACGAGGACCACAATCTCGCGGACGATCGCGCTCATGCCGCAACGGTCCGCGCGATGCACAAGCGCCTGTGCGAGGTCATGAAGACCGACGGCGACCCGATGCGCGAGCGATTCGCGGTCGACCCGCTGGCGTAAGGATTCCCTTGGCGCTCGGCGCAATGAAGTATTCTCGTACTCGACGGGAGCCAACAGGCCAGAAGACCCTTCCATGGAGACTGCCGGCTGCGCCGGAAGGACCTTGCGCCGAGCTTGTGATGCGATAGCGCTTCACCTCTAATGTCTAGTCAATCCTTGTCGGCGAGTCCAATCCGAAGCTGTGGAGGAAGTCAGATCATGAGCCATCGTCGAACGAGCACGCTGATTATTGCGGGGCTGTGCGGGATCGCGTCGTTGCCGCGGTCGGCGGCGGCGGCCACAGCCGATCGACCCAACATTATCCTCATCATGGCCGATGACATGGGGTTCTCGGACATCGGCTGCTATGGGGGCGAGATCCAGACGCCGAACCTCGACCGGCTGGCGGCCGGTGGGATGCGCTTCACCCAGTTCTACAACACCGCGCGGTGTTGTCCGACTCGGGCGGCCCTGCTCACGGGGCTTTACTCGCATCAGGCGGGGGTCGGACACATGGTGGGCGACTACGGAAAGCCCGGCTATCGCGGGTTCCTCAGCGACCGCTGCGTGACGATCGGAGAAGCACTCCGCCCCGCCGGATACACCACGCTCATCACCGGCAAGTGGCACGTCGGAGAGGATCGACCCCACTGGCCGTGCGACCGCGGGTTCGATCGCTACTTCGGACTGATCAGCGGCGGCACCAACTACTGGCGACTCGACCCGGGTCGGAAGATGGCGATCGACAACACACCCTTCACCCCGGGCGACGGGTTCTACATCACCGACGCCTTCACCGACTACGCGGTCAAATTCATCGGCCAGTACGCGCGCGGCGACAAGCCGTTCTTCCTGTACGTGCCCTACACGGCGCCGCACTGGCCGCTCCACGCCTGGCCCGAGGACATCGCCAAGTACAAGGGCAAATACATGCTGGGCTGGGACGGGCTCCGCCGGCAGCGGCATAAGCGGATGATCGAAATGGGCATCGTCGACGCCCGGTGGGGCCTGACCCCCCGCGACACGCAGGCCAAACCGTGGTCCGAAATCGAGGACAAGCCAAGCTGGGACCTGCGTATGGCCGTCTACGCCGCGCAGATCGACCGCCTGGACCAGAACGTCGGGCGGATCATGGCTAAGCTCCGTGAGATGAAGATCGAGGACAGCACGCTGGTGATGTTCCTGGCGGACAACGGTGGGTGCGCCGAGCGGATCGACCGCGGAAAGAAGGGCGTCCCGCCGGGCCCCCCCGATTCGTTCCTGTCGTACAACCTGCCGTGGGCGAACGCATCGAACACGCCGTTTCGCCTGTACAAGCACTGGGTCCACGAAGGCGGCATCTCCACGCCGCTGATCGCGTACTGGCCGAAGGTGATCAAGCCAGGTCAGAAGACGGACCAGCCGGGGCATGTGATCGACCTGATGGCGACGTGCGTCGACGTCGCCGGGGCCAAGTATCCGGCGGAGTTCAACGGCAAGCCGATCACCCCGTTGGAGGGCAAGAGCCTGGTGCCGATCTTCAGGGGCGAGCAGCGCAAGGGTCACGAGGCGATCTTCTGGGAGCACGAGGGGAACCGGGCGGTGCGTCAGGGAAAGTGGAAGCTGGTTTCGCGGTTTGCGGGAACTCGCGGCAAAGGTCGCCCCGGAAAATGGGAACTCTACGACATGGAGGCCGACCGCACCGAGTTGAAGGACTTGGCCGAGAACCAGCCCGAGAAGGTCAACGAGATGGTCGCGCTCTATGACGCCTGGGCAAAGCGATCATTGGTCGAACCGTGGCCCGTCGCCAAGCGGAAGAAGAAGCCGTAGCTCGCATCGCTGGGATCCACGGGCAAGATGCCCGCGCCACGGCCACCCGGAATCCCGCGGGATGGCCTGGGCGGGTTGTGGGGGCCTATAATAGAGGTGTTCAGGGACGTCACACGGACACCCTCCGCAATGGACACTCAGGGCAACAAGGACGCCGAGTACGTCAGCTACTGCCTGCGTACCGCCAAGCAAGAGATGAAGCTGGCGGACGCGGGGGCCGCGCTCTTCATCCTGGCGGCCTATTCGCTCGTCGCGCTGACGCTCGTGGTGGTCGCCGACCATGTTCGCAGCGGAGGCCTGTCGCCCGAGACCCGCCAGCTCGCTCGATGGGGCTACTCCGCTGGGGCGTTGGGTTTGCTGGCGTGGCTGGTCCTGGTGCCGACGGCACGGCGGATCAGCGACCTGTTCGCCGCCAGGGCGATCGAGCGGCGTCACCCGGAATTCCGCAACTCGCTGATCTCGGCCATCCAGTTGTTCCGCCATCGCGATCTTCCCGGCTCGATGCGAGCGGCGCTGGCGGCACGGGCGGCGGGGGACCTGGCCGTGACCGGGGCGTGGACGGCGGTCGACAAGCGATGGATCAAGCGGACGGCGCTGGCGGCGCTGGCGGCCTCGGCGACGTTCCTGATGTATGGCATGTTGGCCCCGAAGCCCGTGTGGCCGTCGATCCGACGCGCGCTCGGCGTCGAGCTGCCCCCCCCGACGAGGACGCAGATCGTCATCGAAGAGCCCGATCCCGATCTGGAGGTCCTCGTGGCAACGCCGGTTCGGGTAATCGCCGTGATCAGCGGGCGCCGACCGGAGCAGGCGTGGGTCCGATTCAGCCTGGATGGAGGCGCTACGTGGCTGGACGACCAGCAACTCGCCCTCGCCCCGCCACCGACGACAAAGACCGTCGACCCCAAGGAGCAGCGGCGATGGCGGGCGGTCAAGCCGGGTCGTGACGTCCAGCAGTCGCTCCACTATCAGGTCGTCGCGGGCGACGCCACAAGCGATATCCGCCTTCTTCGGGTCCGCCCCTATCCGGAGGTAGCGGAGGTCCGCATCCGTTGCGAGCCTCCCGCCTATACGGGGTTGGCGGCGACCGAGTCTCAGGGAGGCGACGTCGAGGCGGTGGTCGGGACGCAGGTGACTGCCTCAATCAAGACAACGGTGCCCGCGGAGTCGGCGCCGCTGCTGGCCTTCAGAAAGACGAAACGCGGGCGCCTGCGGACAGAGGCTGCCGATGAAACGGAGATGGCCTTCGTCGGACAGTTCCGCGTGGAGGCTGACGACGAATACAGTGTCGACTTCCGTGATCGAAAGGGCGTTCGTAACCGCAACCCGGTTGTCTACAAGATCCAGGCCCGTCCCGACGCGCCGCCCGTCGTCAAGCTCGAGGCGCCGGAGGATGGCGCGACGCTTTCGGCGAACGACTCAATGGAGCTGGCGTGCGAGGTCAGCGATGACTTCGGAATAACCCAGGCGACGCTCGCCTTCGAGATCGATGCGCGACAAGGGAAGATCCCCCTGCCCTTGCCTAAGCAGGAGAGGGTCAAGGCGCTTCAGGTGCGGCAGGCGATCCCTCTGAGCCGTCTCGACGTCAAGCCCGGCGATCGGGTCACGTGGTGGGTGACGGCCGGCGACAATCGCCACAACGCCCGAGGCGATCTCGCCTCGCAAACGACGGAAAGCGAGAAGCGGGAGCTTCGCATCCGCCAGGAAGTGAGCGGCAAGGCCGGCGGTGCCACGACCGCGGCGGCGACGCGTGAGGGCAAAACGCAGGAGGCATCACCCCCGCCGCCAAGTCAAGCCGCCAAGAAAAAGACGGCGGAGCCAAAGCCGAGGACGGAAACGTCAAGACCTGAGAAGGTGGATGCCCCGCTGACCGAGACGACCACGTCGCAGCGGGCCGAGCGCCGGATCGAAACCGACGACGAGCTCGATGAGTTCATCGAGTCGCATCGGCGCGAACTGGCGGTGCTCAGGCAACGACTCGCGCAAACCGACAAGCAACTCCAGAAGACTCAGGCCACGTCGTCCGATCGCGCATCCCAACAGGACGCCTCAGGGCAGGCGGCTCCGGATGAAAACGCCCAGTCCTCCACGCCTGGGGGGAAGACCGAGTCCGGAAGCCTGCAAGGTGCCAAAGGGCAACAAGGGGGCGCACAACCTGGCGTGGACCGCCAGTCCGCCGAGGGACAGCAGCAGGAAGCCGGACAACCGTCGAGTGAGGGCGGTCAGGCCCAGAAAGGACAACAAACCGGGAAGGGACAACAGCAACAAGCCAAGCCGGGCCCCCAGCCGGGCGGAGCCCAACCGTCGGGCCAGAACGAGGGGAGCTCCACCGAAGACCAGTCCGGTCAACCTCAGCCCCAAGGCTCGGGAAAAGAGCAAGGCCAGGACGAAAAGACCGAGGCGGACCCGAAGGCCGGAAAGGGCCAACAGGCCGGGCAAGGCCAGCAAGGTCCAGAAGGTCAGGAGCAGCAAGGGCAGCAGCAACAGCAAGCACAAGGCGAGCGGGACAGCCAAAGCCAACCGTCAGGTCAGGATAAGCAGACCGGCGAGGACCAGCAGTCCAGTTTGAAGGACGAACCAGAGACGGGACAGCAATCGGGCGAGGGCAAGAAATCGCAAGGGCAGGAAGCCGGCAAGGCACGGCACCCGGAGGGAACCCAAGCGGGGCAGGACGGCCAAGGCCAGCAGCCCGATCAGACCGACACGAATGCCCAAGGACAACAGCCCGGCGAATCGCAGCAGCAAGGATCCTCCCAACAGAAGGGCCAGGGCGAAAGCCAGCAAGGCAGCCAGGGCCAATCGAGCGGCAAGGGCGAGCAAGGTAAGGGCCAACAAGGCCAAGGGGAGCAAGGAAGCGAAGGCCAGCAGGGGCAGGGAACCGAGGGAAAGCAATCGGGTCAGGGCCAACAGCCCGGTGAGTCCAAAGGAGAAGGAGAAGGACAGGGAAAAGGCGAGTCATCCGGCCAAGGCAAAGGCCAGGACGGCAAGGGGCAGGCAGGTAAGGGCGAGAGCAGCGGGAAATCCGAAAACTCCTCGAGCAGCACGTGCAAGGCCTGCGGGGGCAAGGGCTGTGAGTCGTGCTCGAAGGGCAAGAGCGAAAGTCAGAGCCCGGGGGGCAAGGCATCGGCCGACCGGACGGGGGGCGGCGGCGCGCTGGACCCGACCGAATCGGGCCAGGCCACGGACGACTCGACGACGACCCGGCCCGACCTGAGCGGCGCGGAGGACCTGGGCTCGACGTCGGGAAACGCCGACGATCTCGCGCCCACGGTCGACCGAGCGGATGCGCTGGTCAACGAGTTGGAGCGCCAGCTTCGCGGCCAAGAGCCTGATCCGAACCTGCTCGATGACCTCGACTGGACCCCGGAGCAGGCACGGAGCTTCGTCAAAGAGTTCAAGGAACTCAAGGAGCGATCTGAGACGCAGCGTCGGAGCCGGGACGTGCCGCAACGCGTCGTGCGGACGCCGGTGCGCGAGCCCGGCAAGGACCAGTGGCAGGAAGCCAAGGGTCGCGACGCCGCGGTGCAGGGGACTTCGACCCTCGACCGGCGCGGCCCCGATGAGATCAACCGTCTGATCGAGGTCCGCCGCCAGCAGGTCGGCCCGCAGTATAGTGCCCTTCTCGAGGCGTACTACAAGACCGTGGCCGGTTGGCGTCCGTCACAGCCGACAACGAAACCGGCTTCCGCAGCTCCCTGAACCCCTCGACGAACGCTTCCGGCTCTGTAGAATCTGTTGAGTCTTCGGCGAGATCGTCACGGTCAAGCAGGTGATCTGCATTCGGGCCGACGCCCGTTTGGTGTAGGACCCGCCTCAACGACGAGTCATCCGCCCTGACCGGGGTGTGCGTCAGTGAAGCGAAGAACACAGAGAAGGCGGACCGTCGGCAGGCCGTCCGAGAAGCCGGAGCCTGACGGCGGCCCCCCATCCGACGATGACCGTCAGGTCGGCGCGGGACCGCCGCGCCGACTGACTAGCATCAGCCGGGCGGACTGGATCTGCGTCGGCGTTCTCCTGGCCGTGACGCTCGGTGTCTTCTGGCAAGGGTTCTTCGACCGGGTCAACATGATCCACGAGGATGCGGCGTACGTCTTTCAGTGCTACTACGAGTTTGCCGCCGACGAGGTGCGAGCGGGACGCTTCCCTCACTGGAACCCGTTCGCGATGTGCGGGATACCCTACCACGCCGGCCTGCAGGGAGCCGTCCTCTACCCGCTTCGGTGGCCCCTGTTCTGGCTGAGCTACCCCACAGGGTACGCGATGAGCCTCGTTGCGCACTTCTATCTCACGGGAGTGCTACTCTACATCTTCCTGAGGACAACGCTGCGGTGCAGCCCGGTGGCCTCCCTCATCGGGACGCTGAGTTTCACTTTCGGCGGGTTCACGCTGGGGCACCTGTCTCAGCCCAGCCGGTTTCAGGCCTATCCATGGTTCGTCCTGGCCGTCATGCTCGTGGCGCAGGCGATGGAGCGACGAAGCTGGGCCTGGGCCGTGGCAGCGGCCGTTCCTGTCGCACTGCTAACGCTGACGGGCGACGGCAATCTACCTCTGATCCTGAGCTTCGGTCTGGTCCTCTGGGCGGGATCCGAGTTAATCGTCAGATTAGTTCATTGGACCCGCGGGAGCGGCATCTCGCCGGGCGCCGTCGCCTGGCCGGGAATCGTCATCGTCGTGGCGCTGGGTCTCGGCGCGGCGATCGCCGCGGCACAGATCATCCCGGCAATGGCGCTGACCAGACTAAGTACGCGAGCGGATGCGGGCTGGGAGTTCATCACGGCAGGCAGCATCCAGCCGTGGCGGATCTTCGTCCAGCTCATCGCGCCGTTCTACTGGGGAAACTACCGTCTGGGATACTGGGGACAGAACTTCTTCCACGATCCCTGCTTCTACGGGGGCATCATTCCTCTCATTCTGGCGGTCGTGGCGGTGGCGACGGCGCCTCGTGACCGCTGGGTCCTCCGCCTGGTCGGTCTGTGCGTCATCACGGCCCTCATCGGTGCAGGCAAGTATCTGCCGTTTTATGGACTGCTCTACGATCTTGTTCCCATGTTCGACAAGCTTCGCGGTCCGAATAGGCTACTGGTCTGGTTTCAGCTCGGCCTGGCCTGCCTGGCGGCGCTGGGAGCCCAGCGAGCGTTGGCCCAGGACATCAGCGCATACAGAAGCAGACTCATGCGGGGCGTGGCCGCGGTGGGTTTCACTGTCTTCGCCGTCACGGTCGGCGCGCTGTTTCGACTCGACTCGCTCGCCGTGAATCCGGCAACTGCCGTCAAGGACATCGAGCAGCTCAAGGACCTGAGAACATGGGAGCGGGAGGACCGGATCAGTGCGGTCAAGAGCATGCCTCGAAAGGTGATGTGGGACCACGACTGGGTGACGTGGGCGGGAATCGCGGCGGGCTTGGGCTCGTGCGTGGCATGCAGCCTTCTGCTCGGCAGGCGATCCAAGCGCCCCTCGTTTGTGGGCGGCACGCTGGCGGGCCTGTTGATTGTCGATCTGGGTGCGTTCTCGGCGGGCATGATCAACTACAGCGACGTCTACGCCGCGGTGGTGGATGTCCCGCCTCACGTGAAGTACCTGCAAGAGAACTTGGGAACCCAGCGATATCTCTGCTTCAGCGGCCCTTCATCGCCCACGGCGATGCATCGGGGCATGCAGTTCCGCATCCGTCACGCGATCGCCGGCGGCGTCGGAATCTACCACACACCACGCCAGGAGAAGATGATCGGACAGATCCTGTCCCATCGGCGGCTCTGGGACCTCGTGGGCATTCGGTACGTCGTCGCCGACCGGGTCGCGAGCGAGAGATTGCACCCCGCGTTCCGCGACGGACAATACGCCATCCTGGAAAACAAGGGGGCGTTTCCTCGGGCGTTTCTCGTCTCGCGCGTCCAGACCATGGAAAATCCCGACGATGTCCTCCAGGAAATCCGAGCGGGAGAGATGGACTTGTCGAAGATCGCGCTGCTGGAGCAAGCGGCGCCCCCCCTGCCCGTCGAGGCGACCCGCCCATCGGAACCGGACCACGTTGAGATCCTTCGAAGTGAACCGGGGCGCTATTGGATGCGTACACGGGCATCGGGCGGCCGCCGGCTCGTGCTCACCGAGTCATACCACCCTCAATGGCGATGCACGGTCAACGGCGAGCCTGCCAGAATCCTCCTGACCGACTACATGTTCATGTCGGTGCCGATTCCCCCTGGACAATGCGAGATCGCGTGGTGGTACGACCCGGTCTACTTCAGGTGGGGCACGGCCGTCACGCTTGCGGCAACGGGCCTAGTGATCGCGGTCCTGATCGGCGCTTGGATTCAGTGGCGCCGCCTGCGCGCCTTGACCAATCCGGGCGCACCTCGGAACATCCGACCGCGCGAGGCCGGAGGACCGCGCGGTTCGTAAGCGAAGGGAGTCATGGTGAGCGATTTGCGCACGTCTCATGCCAACGAGCGCTGTCCCGTCTGTGGCGGCAAGCCGTGCGGGCAGAAGACGGTGGAGCGGGCCGAACGTGTGGCCATCTGCGGCACGTGCGGATCGTGGTATCGCGTCCCACGCCCCACGCAGCAGGAGTTGGCGGCGATCTACGACCAGGGCTACTACGACGCATGGGGAATGGACCAGGACGAGTCGATCGCGCGGGAGACCAAGCTCGCCACTTTCGCTGGAATCCTCAAACGTCTTGGCCGGCACGTGGCGCGAGGCGGGGAGGGTCGCCCTCGACTGCTCGACGTAGGAGCCGCCACAGGCCTGCTCATGGCCGCCGCCGAGGCGGATGGCTGGGACCCTTTCGGAATCGACGTAAACCCTTACTCGGCAGAGATCCTCCGCGGGCAGTTCGGCGCGGAACGCGTGTTCGAGGGCGAACTTGTGCACTGCCCGTTCCCCCGAGGAAGCTTCGACGCCATTACGATGACGGACGTCATCGAGCACGTGCTGGACGTGAACGGTACACTCGCCAGGACCGCGAGCCTCCTCCGACCGGGGGGAGTGCTGTGCATCACGACACCGCGGATCGACACGACCTCAAGATACCTGATGGGCGCACGCTGGCCCCACTTCAAGGCGGAGCACATTCAGTACTTCTCCACAAACGGAATCCGGCAAGTCCTCAGCGCCGCAGGATTCAGTGACACGTCTATCTGTTCGCATACTAAGTATCTGTCAGTCGAGTACCTGTTCGGCCAATTCCGGCGGTACCATCATTGGCTGCTTACGCCGTCAAGCGCGGCACTGCGGCGATTGCTGCCCTCGGGCCTCGCCAAACGTCCAATCCGTTACGTCTGTGGCGAGATGCTTGTCGTGTCTTGGTCGACTGCATCCGACATGCAACACAGGCCTGGGCAGTGAGCGAAACGCCCCCTCGTGACACCCGTCTCGTTTCGGACCGATAGGGCCTGTCGCTTTGGCCAGGTCAGTCGTCTCGATGACAGGCTCGCCCATTGCTACAGCACCGGCCACACGGGAAGCTCCATGCGACCTCAGCCAGCGCAATCGGCCCACCGGTGTCCCGCTCCGCCTTGGTAACTGGAAATGCCATGTCAGGGGGCGTAAAGTGTGGTGGGCGGGGCGCCCCAATCGGGCATCGTACGGGCCCAATCGGTGACGACCGCAAGACGTATCTCGTCCTGAGGTCGGCGCGATTCGTGAAATCCTCATCTATCGACGGGCGCCCCAAAGGCACGCAGTTGCGACAGGAGTGTCTTGCTGACGTATATCCGTACGAACGTGCGGCTCAGGAGATCCACGTGGCACGAGTCCTCTTCGTTCAGAATATGGATTATGAGTTTCTCGGTCCCATGTACATCTCAGCGATGGCTAAGTCGCGTGGACACCAGTGCCGGGTGGCCATCGGGAATGTCCTGAGCGACATCACCCCCGTCATCGATCAGTTCCGGCCAGACATCGTGGCCTTCTCGGTGATGACCGGGGGGCACCACTGGGCAAGATGGATGGCCGGTGAGATCAAGGACGCCTTTAGTATCCCCAACGTGTTCGGCGGTCCTCACGCGACATTCTTCCCTGAGTTCGCTCGCGAATGCAGCGTGGACATGCTCGTGCGCGGTGAGGGAGAAGAGACCATGGTCGACATCCTCGACCGGATCGACGCCGGTGCGTCTTTTGAGGGTGTTCCCAACCTATGCTACCTGAAGAACGGACAACTGGCGCAACATCCCCTCCGGGCATTGAGGTCCGACCCCGACGAGTACCCGTTTCCTGATCGACACTTGTACGATGCATACCAAGGCCGCCTCGACCGACACGTTAGGGCCGTCATCTCCTCGCGCGGATGCCCGTACCATTGCACCTTCTGCTTCGAGGACTCAATGCGAGAGCTCTACCGAGGCAAAGGTAAGCATGTGCGCATTCGGTCGATCGAAAACGTGGTCGAGGAGTGCAGGCAACTCCGCGAGGAATCGAATGTGCGGGTAATCTACTTCGCCGACGATGTGTTCGGAGTCAACAAGCGGTGGCTCTACAACTTCCTGCCGGTCTACAAACGGGACGTAGGCTTGGAGTTCATCTGCCTGCTGCGCGCCGACATCGTATCAAGTGACGAGCAGTACGCCTTGCACCTGGCCAAGGCTGGCTGCCGCTCCGCGTTCTTCGGGATTGAGACCGGCAACGAGGACATCCGAAACCGCGTCTTGCGAAAGAACCTGACCAACGAACAGATCATCGCGGCAGCCGATCTCCTGCATCGCGCCGGAATCAAATTCAGGGCCTACAATATCGTCGGCCTGCCGGACGAGACCTTGGCGGACGCGATTAGCACGGTGGAACTCAACATCAGGATCAGGACGGACTACCCGTGGTGCTCGGTCTTCTCCCCCTATCCGGGCACCGCGCTGGCGGAATACGCAACCCAACGCGGGTACCTCGATCCACACTTCGACTGCAACGAATTGTCCCAATCGTTCTTCCTCGACTCGAGGCTTGACCTGCCTAAAATCCGAGAGATGCAGAACCTGCAGAAGTTCTTTCAAACCGGCGTGCTATGGCCTAAGACGCTTCCCCTGATCAAGCGTCTCATCAGGATGAAACCTAATGCCCTTCTCAACTACTGGTTTGGGCTCGTCTACTTCTATGTCTTCGTAAGGAGCGAGCATCGAGGATTCTGGGACACGCTGAGATTCGCAGTACGCAACTTCCGCCACGTAACCCGCAAACGATAGCGCCTAACCGCTTCCTGGGAAGTGAAAAACCCGCGTCCTCTGAGAGATCCTTGGACAGAACCGGTGGTAATAGGGACGGGTTCGGTCAGCCCCAAAGGAACTCGGCGGTGCTGCTGACCTCCTGGAAGGCCCGACAAGTAACCAAGCTGGTTCCACGGAGCATGACAATCCGACCGTGACTAATATGTTGTCACCCAGAGAGGTATGGCGTACGATGCGTCCTAGCTTTCCGAGGGAGGCAAATCCTGTTCATTCCGGCGAGAACCGGAAGGGAAAGGCCTTACAGAAACATGAAGGGATAGCAGGTTCGGAAATGGGAACTGCTGATCAGGTTGTGCGCGCTGCGCTTGGCGCGGGAGTAGCGGTCGGGTTTGTCCTGGCAAGCCCATCGTTTGGTGTCGGTTTCGAGGGCCTTGGAGACCTTCCAGGGGGAGTATTCTCCAGCCGAACAGCGCATGCCAACGGCGATGGGTCCATCGTTGTCGGGCAGGGCAGCACCGCGCTAGGCTACGAAGCCTTCATTTGGGACGGCGTCAATGGCATGCGTAACCTACGCAGTGTCCTGGTGAATCGCTGGGGGCTGGATCTTACGGGTTGGCAGTTGATCGATGCCAGCGGCATCTCCAGCGACGGATCGGTCATTTGCGGTACAGGGATTAACCCTGATGGGTACATGGAAGCCTGGGTAGCCGTGATCCCGGAACCCGCTTCCCTGCTGACACTGCTCCTGGGTGGATTGGGGTTGATTCGCCGACGAAGGACAGCATAAGCGAGGATTGGACGATAGGTTTGGCTTGGTACGCGTCTGCAGCCCCCCGGGAAGGTGCTATCCGTCCCGGGGGGCCCTGTATTTGCGTGAGCATCTCTCTTCTGAGTTGGTCGAGATTCGTCAACCTCTGGCGGGCGCGGTCGGGTCCAATCTCAGTCTGATGCTCGTATCGTTGCACGGTCCAGCCCGGCTCTGTAGATTGGCTGGAGAGTGCTGACCATCTGGACGGCCCAAACCTCGCCACTGGAGAAACGAATTGAGGAAGGATTCGGCCCAGCCCTCCAAGACCCCCCAAGAAGAGTCTAGGTCCAGGCGGTCCCCCCGCGAATTCACAGCGGGACGTCGGTCCGCGACCATGGGGATGGGCGGGATGCGATGGATCGACCATTGGCTAGGTCTACCGCTCTGTTTCGCGCTGGGACTCCTGGTCACACTGGTTCGACGCATTCTCCCCAGACGTGCGCGAACCGTCTCCGGAACGACAACGATAGCTGTCTTCAAATTCTTCGGCCTCGGGAGCATCACGGAGGCCACGCCACTGCTTCGTGCCGTCCGGCAACGATATCCTGAATCACGCCTGGCGTTCATCACGTTTGGCGCGAACGAGCCTCTGTTACGGCGGTTGGACCTCTGCTCCGACGTACGACTGATTCGGACATCTTCGCCCGTGCGCTTCGTCATGGACGTCCTGTCCGAGATCCTCTGGTTGCGGCGGCACGACGTGGAGGCCGCGATTGATCTGGAGTTCTTCAGCAAATTCTCCACGCTAATGGCGTTCCTCAGCGGAGCACGTGTCAGGGTCGGCTTCCACCTGAACGACTTCTGGCGGTACAGCTTGGTCACGCATCCCATCTACTTCAACTACTACCGCCACTTGACCGATGTGTACGAGCAGGCGGCGCAGCAACTTGACGTGCCCATCATCGATCACACGTTGAAGGGCTTCGATCCTGGCGACGAGGCGCGTAACTCCGCCAAACAGAGCCTGGAACAACGTGGATGGAAGTCGAACTCCACACTTCTGGGAATCAACGTCAACGCCGGTGAACTGAGCTTTGAGCGGAGATGGACGCTTGACGGCTACGCGGAACTGATCCAGAAGCTTCTGCGGCGGCATTCGGATCTGACGATCGTCCTGACCGGTGCGCCTTCGGAGAAGCCGTATGTCGACTCGCTCGTGGGAAGAGTCCCTATCGAAGACCGCGCCCGCGTGATCGTCGTAGCCGGGCTTTGGTCTCTTGATGAATTCGTCGCGGGCCTCCATCTGTTTGACGGATTCGTCACGAACGATTCAGGTCCCCTTCACCTAGCAGCGGCGGCTGGCGTACCCATCGTGTCGATCTGGGGGCCAAGTCGACCCGATTTCTACGCCCCACGTGTGGGGGCAATCCGAAAGATCTACGGCAACTATCCTTGCAGCCCCTGCGTCGGCATGTTCACCACCTTCGAGGGTATGTGGTGTAACCATCGGGCTTGGTGCATGGAGGCCATCGAACCGGATACCGTACTTGACGCCGTGGAAGCGATGTTAGCTGAGGTAGATGGGAACAAGCGGGAATCCGCCTGCGCTCGTACGATTCACGGTCAACAAGGATAAGCGGATGCTCGCATGACGCCGGGCAAGAAACATGGATGGCTTGGCGAAGAATCCCCCTTGCGAGCCGGGCATTGGCGCCCTTAACATCTGCGGGACCGCCCGTGAGGCTGCAGGAGAAAAGACTCAGGCCCATGTCCAGGAAACCGGGTAAGCACGGATCTTCAGCGCATAAGCGAGAGCCAGGTACCCCGCCTGACTCCTCCAAACCGAGCCTCTTGCTCGCGGGACACCAGTACAGCGTCGCTGCGGGCATCGTAGTTGTGTTGATGATGCTGCTTGTCTGTGCGTTGGCGACCTCAAACGTCATCTGGCCGGACGATCAGTACACGGACATGACGATTCTCACCGCAGGCGAGAACTTCGCCAAGCACGGCTTGCTCCGCGTCAAGCTTTTGCCCATCCTCCAGACCGGCCCCCTGACTGACCCGCCCGCCTACTACACCCATTATCCTCCTCTATCGCATATCACTAACGGATTGCTCCAAATCATGGGCGTCAAGTCGCTGGCGGTGATGCGTGCTTTCTGTGGATTGCTGGGCATCGCGGGACTCGTCTGCATGTGCCGAGCCTTTTCCCCGACGATCGGATCGCTGGCGTCGGCGTGCGGGCTAGGGTTTGTCGCAACCAGCGGTTTCTTCCTCACGTACTGCATCAGTCTGCACCACACGTTCAACTTCCTCTTCCTGGGCATCTTCTTCCTGTGTTTCCTGGAAGCCCTTCGCAGGGAAGGTGCCGCAGGCAAATGGTGGATCGCTTGTTGGGCAGCGCTGATGCTGGCCTCCCTGAACAGCTTCGAGTTCATCCTCTATCCGCAGGTCTTCGCCTGGGTCTACGTCCTAGCAACTGGCCAGATCCGGAAGCGATGGAAGATGCTCCTGATTCTGGGCACGGCGCCGGTGTTGGGGGTTGGGCTGCATTATCTCCAGAACTGCTGGGCGCTGGGTTGGTCGGCGGCGGCGGAGGATGCCGTCGACGCCTTCAAGCGCCCTGGGCGCGGTCCCGCGCAAGACCGATGGGTCAACCTCGGGCGGCTGCCCGAGCTCATCTCGGCGCACGGCTCTCGGCTCTTCTACTGGTCGTGGCCAGTGCTGCTGCTCATCGCGGGTTTGTGGGTGTCATTTCGATCTCGACTGGGGTCAAAGACGGAGGACGAGGAATCGCAGGGCCCCCCAGGGCTTGGCGAGTTGGCGTCGCTCCTGTTGGCGATCACGGCGGCGTCGGCGACGTGGTACCTGTTCATGCCGAACCACGTAGTGCTGCACCCTCATACGATCGGCCAACTCCTCCCTCTGGCGATGGTCGTCATGGGAGGCGCGGTGGCCGTGGTTGTCCCTCGGGCGTTCGGCTGGAACGTGTCGCTTGTCGAGCGTCTGATGGCTCTGATTGCCGTGCTGGTCGTCGCCCTCGGACAGATCCAGAGTGTACGGGAGTGTCTGGACCGAGCCGAGAACAGGCCGGTAAGCTTCTTTCTGATGGAAGCGATGGGCGAGGACGCGCTGCCGCCCAAGAGCGCCATCCTGTCGAACACTTACGCCGACGCGCAGATGGCCTATTTCTTGCACCGCCCCCTGTGGCGGACCCCGACGGAGATCCTCCCCCTGAACGAGGAAGCGATCGCATCACTCCGCAAACGGTTGCCGCCCGACTGGTCAATTGGATATTACATCTACGACGCCTCGCGGCGCCCGGGTGAGCTGTTTAGAACGCTGGCGGAGAAGTGTCCGGGGAAGATCGTAACCATTCCGAATGCAAAGGACGTCCGCCCGTTGATCGTCTTCGACCTCGGTCCATGGCTGGATCCCAACGCCACCGCCAAGGGGTTGGATCCCGAAACGAGGGCCAAACAGCTTCGTGGAGAATTCCCCTTCTGGGATCAGCCCGGGTTTCAGCAACGGCTTTACGACGTGCTATCGCGGCATGGGCGCATCTGACGCAGATCGTTGGGGCATTTTGCAGGACTGCGAACCCGCTCCTGGTGAATCAGCCAAGGTTTCCTCGATGGACTTGAGCGCCTCGCACGTCCGACCGCAATCGCAATCACAGACGGACCGCCCGTCAAGCGTCCGACGAAAGCGTCGCGCGAGGGTCCCGATCGCAACGCCAACGACAACTGCAACGATCGCGTATTCCCACCACATCTGACGGCCCCTCTCGGCTTCCGTCCAAACGACACGAACTAGGACGCGAGGAACAGAGACCCGACGTTATAGACCAGTACAGCCAGGACGAAGGCCAGCACACTCGTGTAGGCCAGTGCGAACAAGGCCCAACGCCACTTGCCGGACTCACGACGGATGACCGCGGTCGTGACCAGGCACGGGGCGTAGACCATCACGAAGATCATCAAGGCCAGGGCCCTGACCGGATTCCAGTCCGAATCGTGGGCCAAGTGCTGCGAGAGCGTCTCGGACGTCCCCGGATCGATCTCGCCCATGGCATAGGCCGTGCCCATTGTCCCGACGATGACCTCCTTGGCGGCGAACCCGCCGATGAGCGCGATGTTGGTTCGCCAATCGAAGCCCGCGAGCTTCGAGAGTGGCGTAAGGGCCGTGCCCAACCGCCCGGCGATGCTCCGGGAGAGGCGGATCTCGGCAACCCCGTTGTCGACGTCGGCATCACTCATGCCGGGGTTGGCCTTGACGAGTTCGGCTCGAACGGCTCCGGCGTCGATTCGCGGAAAGTACATCGCCGCCCAAAGGATTAGATTCACGGCGAGGATGATCGTTCCGGCCTTCTTGACGTACATCCAGGTTCGCTCGCCGGTGTGCAGGAGGACGCCTTTGACCGTGGGCATGTGATAAGCGGGCAGTTCCATGACGAACGGTGTCTGCTCGCCCTTGACGACGAAGCGCCGCAGCAGCCAAGCGGCGCCCAGGGCGACGACCCAGCTCAACGCCCACATCAGGAACATCATGTGGGCCTGGTGATTGGCGAAGAAGGCGGCGATGAGCATGAGGTAAACGGGAATCTTGGCGCCGCAGTTCATCAGCGGGGTGACGAGCATGGTCACAAGCCGATCCTTCTCTTCACGTAGAGTCCGAGTGGCCATGACGCCCGGCACGGCGCAACCGCCGCCGCCGAGCCCGCCGGCGACGATCATCGCCAGTATGCTCTTGCCCTGCAGGCCGAAGAGCTTGAGCGCGCGGTCGAGGATGAACGCAACCCGGGCGATGTAGCCCGTATCCTCCAGGATCGCCACGAACATGAACATGACGAAGATCAGCGGCACGAAGACCATGACGCCGCCGACGCCGCCGATCACGCCGTCGTGCAGGAGGGAGTAGAGCAGCGGGGCCTTGGCGCCTAGAGGCGAAATCGCCGACTGACACCGCTCGAAGAACGTGGCCACCCACCCCGAGGGGCTACGGCCGAAGAGCCACGGCCACTCGTCGGCGACCTTGAAGACCGCCGCAAAGAGCATATAGACGATTCCGGCCAGGAGGAGCGGCCCGACGACTCGGTGGCAGACGATGCTGTCGATCTGGTCGGTAACGTCCTGGATCGCGCCCTCGCCAGCCGGCGTGACGCACTCGCGGACGACGCCGGCGGCGTAGCCGTAGCGCCGTTCGGCGATGATGATCTCGGCGGGCTCCTTGAAGTGCCGTTCGATGGCTCGGATGGCCTTGTCGGCGGCCTCGTCAATGGCGGCGACGTCAGTCGCCACGGCCCGGATCGACTTGTGGACCTCCTCATCCTTCTCGATGAGCTTGACCGCCACCCATCGAGGGAGGTAGGCGTCGGAAACACCGGCGTCGGAGGCAATAACGTCGGTAAGCGCGCGGACCTCGGTCTCCACCTCGTGCCCATAGTGGATTCGCTGCACGCCAGGACGGACGTCACGGTCGGCAACATCGACACAAGCCTCAAGCAAGCCACGCATTCCCTCGCCGCGATTGCCCATGGTGCGCACGACGGGCACGCCGAGAAGTTCGGCCATGTGTGCGGCGTCGATCTTGAGTTGCCGTCTTTCGGCCACGTCGATCATGTTGAGGGCGACGACGAGCGGGGTGTTCATCTCCATCAGTTGGACGGTGAGGTAGAGATTCCGTTCGAGGTTGGAGGCGTCCAGAACGTTGATGACGGCCTCCGGCTGCTTGTCGATGAGGAAGTTCCGCGCGACAACCTCCTCAAGGGAGTAAGCCGTCAAGGAGTACGTGCCCGGCAGGTCAATGATGACAAACTCACGATCGCCGAGGAATGCCCGCCCTTCCTTTCGGGAAACGGTGACGCCGGGCCAGTTTCCGACGCTCTGGATAGTGCCGGTGAGGTGGTTGAAGATCGACGTCTTTCCGCTATTCGGGTTGCCGGCGATGGCAGCGCGCACCGCCGAGGCCGACGGCCTGACGGGGACATTCGCGCGCGTCTCGGTGCCTGCCATGGGCGTCAAACTTCCACCTCGATGAACCGGGCCTCTTGCTGCCGGATGGCCAGGTAGTACCCCTTGACCGTGATCTCGATGGGATCGCCGAGGGGCGCCCGACGCTCGACATGGATCGGCGTGCCTCGGATGATCCCCATGTCGAGCAGCCGCTGACGGATGGCCCCCTGGCCTCCGATCTTCGTGATCCGCGCCGACTGTCCTTCTTCCAGCTCCGCCAGAGTCTTTGTCATCCGCATCTCTCGTCACGCGCGCTCGCCGACCGAGTCGACTTGCTCCACGATCACCCGATCGGCCATGCCGCGGCCGAGCGCCAGTCGCGTCCCACCAATTGAGATGACTACCGGCCCGAACCTGTTCGTGTTCAAGCGGCGAACGACGGAACCCATCCTCAGGCCCATGCTGATCAGTCGCCGCTGCATTCCCGTTCCGCCGCCGATCGCCACGACTCGCACCTTCTCGCCTGAAGCCACCTTGGCCAAGCTGAACCGCGCGGGACGCGCTGCCACGCAGTCGGGGCAGATCCCATGGATTTGAAGGTGAGCGTGGACGGCTTGAAAGCCCGTCTTCTTGCTCAACTCGGCGACGCGGTCTTCCAGGCGGCAGTCCACTTCGACGATCCGACCGCAACTCACGCAGATGATGTGGTCGTGGTGGCGTCCGATGTGGACGTGTTCGTAGCGGGCTAGGCCGTTCTCGTCGCGGATGGGGACGGCCAGTCCATAGTGGACGAACTGATCGAGGATCTGTCGGACGAACTCGCAAGAGATCGCGGCGTCGTCACCGAGCTCGTGGTGCAATTCGTCTGCGCTAACGTGATCCTCGTGCCGCAGAAAGGCCCTGAGCACCTTGGCCCGGTCCTCGGTGCGGCCGAAGCCGTCCTGAGTGAAGGCGGCCTGGAACTCGTCGGCAATCCGCTCGTGTACGTCCAAGACTCGCTCTCCAGCGGGTGTCGGCTCGCGTGCGGTCGCGGCCGCCCCCCTCGCCCCGATGACGCCTCCCGCGATCGGTCACGATCGCGAGACGGGCCGTCGGCTCTTTCCCTGTCGTTTGGACCGCCCGTCGAGGAACTCCTTGAGCCGACGACAGACCTCGTCGCTCAGGAGGTGCTCGATCTTGCAGGCGTCGCTCTCGGACTGCTCGTCGTCGACGCCGAGGACATCCTCGAAGAATCGTCTGACGATTCTGCGGCGCTGCTGAATCCGCTCGACGATCTCATGTCCCTCGTCGGACAGCAGGAGGAAGCGGTTGCGGTCCTCGGTAACCAACCCCTTGCTCTTGAGAGACTTGAGAGCGATCGAGACGCTCCCTCGGGTGATGTCCAGGAGCCTGGCGACGTCGACGGCCCGCGCATATCCTTGGCGCTGGTGAAGTTGTGCAATGGCCGCAAGGTGATGGCTCACACTGTGCGTGACGTCGGCGGCATCGTAGTCCTTCCAATGATCCACCGCGGGGCTCCGTGGGCCAGTCCAAGATAACGTCCCTGTCATTCTAATCGGCTGGTGTTTGGCATGTCAAACAACTATTTAGGTAGCTTAACAATTGGTACGGCTCCTCGGGAACGATGGTCGTCCGACCGGCGGGCAGTTCGGTCGAGGCAGATTTAAGGATCGTCTCCGACAACAGCCGACGGCAGAAGAAACGAGATAATTGGGCCCCGAATACAAGGACCTGCTAGCTGACTTGACGCCCGGGGGATTCGGGACGATAGTGCTGGCTTAATTCACGCCGTAGAGAAGCCGTTTTCGTCCGCTGAAGAAGACCGGAGGTTGATTGGAATGAGCAAGCCACGTGGGTTAACGCGGAGGGGGTTTCTGGCGCGCACCGCCACGGGGGCGGGGGTCGGGTTTGCCGCACCGTACGTTCTGACCGGCTCGGCCCTGGGCAACGCCAGCAAAGCGCCGGCCAACAGTCGCGTTACACTGGGGTTTGTTGGCGTTCGGAACATGGGGGGCGGGCACCTAAACGGGTTCCTGAAGAACCGCCGGGTCGAGGTACTGGCCGTCTGCGACGTCGACCGTAGCGTCCGCGAGGGCAAGGCCCAACAGGTCAAGGAGGCCTACGAGCTGCAGAACCCGATCGCGGCCTACAACGATTTCCGGGAGTTGTGTGCCCGAAACGACATCGATGCGGTGGTGATCGCCACACCGGACCACTGGCACACGCTGGTGTGCCTGGAGGCGTGCAGGGCCGGCAAGGACATCTACTGCGAAAAGCCCCTGACCCTGACGATCGGGGAAGGCAAGGAACTGGTCAAGGCGGTCCGTCGGTACGGGCGGGTGTTCCAGGTGGGAAGCCAACAGCGATCCGACAACAAGTTCCGCTTCGCGTGCGAACTGGTACGGAGTGGTCGGATCGGGCGAGTCCATACGGTAATCACGGGGATCGGCGGGGCGCCAACGTGTGACTGGGAGCCGGAGACGGACCCGCCGGACGGGCTGGACTGGGATTTCTGGCTCGGACCGGCGCCGTACAAGCCGTACACGCCGAGACGGTGCCACTACGAGTTTCGGTGGATCTATGACTACTCGGGCGGGAAGATGACTGACTGGGGAGCGCACCACAACGACATCGCCCAATGGGGCCTGGGGATGGACGGGACCGGGCCGATCCACGTCGACGGGCAAGGGAGCTTCCCCGACAACGGGCTCTATGACACGCCGACGAGCTTCAACGTTACGTACACGTACGCCAACGGCGTCAAGCTGCTCTGCCAAAGCCACGCCCTGCGGTTCGGCATAACGTTCCAGGGCACCGACGGGTGGGTATGGGTCACGCGCAACGACATCGACGCGCATCCGAAGTCCCTGTTGAAAGAGAAGCTCGGCGCCGGGGACGTACACCTGTACAAGAGCAACAGCCATCACAACAATTGGCTGGACTGCATCGAACAGCGGCATCGGCCGATCTGCGACGTCGAGATCGGCCACCGATCGGTGACGGTCTGCCATCTCGGAAACATCAGCATGAGATTGGGGCGCCCGATCCGGTGGGACCCGAACACGGAGCAGATCGTCGGGGACGACGAGGCGGCACGGTGGGTGGACAAGCCCATGCGAGCGCCGTGGCACCTCTAGTTCGAAGCCGACGAGGTGAGAAGGACCGAGACCTGGAGCGAGGGAGCAGATTCAGAGATGAAGTGGAGCATTCATATGACCCGCGGAAGAGCGAGATGGACACATGTCGTTGCATTCAGCGCGTTGGCGTTGACGCTGGTCGGACCGGCGATCGCCGGTCAGGCCGAGATTGACGAGCAGATGAAGCAGATCACGGGCGCGGACGACAACGCCCGGAACAAGGCCAGGGAGGCGCTAGCCAAGATGGGCGTGGAGCCCGTGGAGAAGCTGATCGCGGCCCTTGGCAGCAAGGATGAGAAGGTCGTGAATGCCGTTCGAGGCGCGCTGCACGACATCGCCGGTGGGATCGGAGAATCGGGCCCCGAGGCGGATCGGCAAGCGTTGTGCAAGATCCTCATGGCGGACCTCGGCAAGCCGGATCGGCCCGAGATCCGTCAGTTGTGCGTCGTCCGGCTGCTGCAGTACGTCGGTCGCGCCGAGAACATCCCCGCTCTGCTGAAAGAGGCGGACAGCGACAACAAGGCGATGGCCAAAGCCGCCAAGATGTCACTATACCAGATCGTGACGCCGACAGGCCGGCTCGGTGGTGAGTACGACCGCCAGGCGGTATGTAAGGTCCTGGCGGCGGAGCTCGGCAACGCATCGCTGCCAAAGCAGACGCGGGAGTACATCTGCCGGCTCATGAGCTATGTAGGCAAAGAGGACGTCGTTCCGTCGCTGGTAACGGCCCTGTCGGCGCAGGACATCCGCGAGATGGCGAGGTGGTCGCTTGGCCGCAATCCGACGGATGCAGCACTCGACGCACTCCAAGAGGCGCTGGGCAAGGCCGATCCCAAGTTCCGCGTGGGCCTGATCAACGCCATTGCCGAGCACAAGCAGCGTCGCTCGGTGCCCGTGCTGACTGAACAGCTCAAGCAGGAGGACGAGGCGGTCCGTATCGCCGCGATGGACGCGATCAGCAAGATCTCGGATCCGACGGCCGTTGACATCCTTCGGGCACGGCTGACGGTGGGTTCCGATCCGGAGCGGGCGGCGGCCCGTGCCGCATGGCTGCGTTTGGGCGAGACGTTGATCGAGAGCGGCAGGCCCGTTGCAGGCAGCGTCGTCTTCACAGAGGCCCTCGGATGGAAGACGACGGTTCAGGATCGGTGCGCGGCGATCTACGGCATCGGCAAGGCTGCGCGACCCGATGCGCTCGAAACGTTGCTGAACACGATGCGGACCGCCGATCACGACGACGTTCGCGGGGCAGTGGCCGCGGCGCTGGAGCAGATGGCGTCGCCCGAGGTGGTTCCGGCAATCGTGGCCGTCCTGACGGGTCAGGAGAAGAAGTCTCCGCTATCGAGGACGAAGTCGCTGTCCGCGGCGAACCGAGCGGCCCTGGTCGACGTCCTGGCCTACCGCAAGGACAAGGCAGGTGAGCCTGGGGCGGTGGCGGCACTGAAGTCGTCGGACGAGGCGGTCCGGATCGCGGCGCTGAAATGCCTGGGCGTGATCGGAACGGCGAGCGCCGCGCCGGCGCTGGCGGCCAGCCTGCAGAAGGCGGACGGGCCGGAGCGGCAGGCGGCGGTGTTCGCGCTGGGCCGACTGCCGGCGCCGAACGGGCTGACGTGGCTGTATGACGAGGTCAACAAAAACGGGATCTCCGACGAGTACTGCTGTCTGCTGATTCAGTCGGTCAGCGAGCGGCGCGAACCCGGGAGCGTCGAGGCACTGGGCAAGGTGCTGTCAAAAGACCGTCCGGAGGGCGTCCGAGTGGCGGTGTACCAGGCCTTCGGCAAGCTCGGCCAGGCGGAGGCGCTCCCGACATTGCTTAAGGGCGTCGACAAGGAGGCGGGCAAGGATCGCGACGCGGCCGAGGAGGCGATGCTGAAGTTGGAGGCCGCGGCGACGGAGCCGATGATCGAGGCGGTGGCCAAGGCGACGGTCCCGCAGAAGGTAGCGCTGTTGAAGGTGCTCGGGTTCGCCTCGAACGCCAAGATCAAGCCGCTGCTGCTCGAAGCGTATAAGGATAGGGACGCGAAGATCCGCAGCGCGGCGGTTGAAGGGCTGCGTCGGATGGCCGATCCGTCGACCTTGAGTGTCCTCGAGGAGGCGGGTGCGAAGGGACCGGCCAAGGGCCCGGCGGTGGCGGGCATGATCCGGATCGCGGAGAAGCTGGAGGGCTCGAATCGCCCCGAGGCCCTACGCATCTATCATCAGGCGCTCAAGCTGGCGACTCGCGACAAGGAGATCAAGCCGGCACTGGACCGGCTGGCGAAGCTGGCGGATCCATCGTCGTTCGAGGCGATCTTGCCGATGTTGAGCAGAGGCGGCGCCCAGGCCAACGCAGCCGAGGCCATGATGGCCATCGCATCCAAGCTCCCGGACGACAAGAAGACCGCCGGCATCGACGCCTTAAAGAAAGCCTTGGCGATCAAGCCAAACTCCGGCCATGCCAAGGGCGCGATGGAAAAGCTGCGTGCCTGGGGCGTCGACATCGACATCGCCCGAGAGGCGGGATTCGTAACCCACTGGTGGGTCGTCGGACCGTTCCCGAGCCCGGACAAGAAGATGTTCGACGGGAAGGCCTTCCCGGAGGACAAGGTCGATCTGGCCGCCAAGGCGAAGGAGGGCGACACGGAGTATGTCTGGAAAAAGGTTCACATTGGCTCATCGGATGGCATAATGAACCTGCGCGAGACGGTCGCCTCGGCGGACAATGTCGCGGGGTACTGCTACGCGGAGGTCACGTCGCCGGAGGCACAGAACGTGCTGTTCAAGATGGGCAGCGACGACGACGTGGTGTGCTGGCTGAACGGCAAGAAGATCCACGCGAACAAGGTGGACCGGGGAATCGCGGTAGACGCCGACGTGGTCAAAACGCGGTTGGAGAAAGGCGTGAACCGCATCCTGCTGAAGATTCTGAACGGCGGTTCACACTGGCAGATGTGCCTGCGGATCACGGACCCGCAGAACAAGCCGCTGAAACTCGAGCAGCGGCAGAAATAGGCGAAGGATCGCCTAGCCTCTGACGTGCGAGTCGTGTCTATTGGACAAGGGGTCGCGCGCACGCGTGCGACAGAGACCGTACGTTTCGTCTAAGGAGAGCTTCTCATGAAAAGAGTCATGTGGTTTGGGTTGTTGGGGATGGCCCTGATTATCGGAGCGGGCTGTCAGGACGAGGTAAAATCAATCCAGCAGAAGGAGCAGGTGCACGAGTCCGAGCCGCAGATGCAGCCGCCCGAGATGGTCGTCGAGCCCGAGCAGTTGCCGCCGGCAGGGCGGATGCCGCCGGTCCCCAAGGGCGTTCGGGCGTCGGACGCCCTGATGGCCCGCCGGGCGGCCGAGATGGACGCGTATCGAAAGCTGGCCGAGGAAATCAAAGGCCTGCGGATCGACAGCCGGACGTACGTGAAGGACTTCATCACCGAGTCGGACGTGATCCGGGCGGACACCGTGGCCCATATCCGGGGCGTGCGGGTCACGCGGATCGACTTCCCGCCGGACTCGGGCATCTGCGAGGTGGAGGCCATGGTGGGGCTGAGCCAGGTCATCACGTACCTCAAGGAGCTGCACACGCGGGACATCAAGGGCGACAACATCAAGGCGCTCGACTACAACACGATGCGTCAGGTCAACAAGAAGACGATCGTGACCGCCACTGGGCAGGGGGCAATCCGAGGGCGGTAGGCGGGCCTCGACAGGTGGACGAATCGCACAAGGCCCGCGTCGCTTCCGAGCGGAAGACGCGGGCCTTTGCCTGCGCGGCAAGGGAATCGAGTGATCGATCGAAAGCGTTGGCGCGGCGGATTGACCGGAGGGCGGTTCCCTGCCACACTATGTGACGAACGTTGGCGCGGCGCACTGAGGACGTCTTGTCGGGTAGGCCCTACTGCCCGCTCGCATGGATGCCGGAAGTCGTGAGGACCCGAACGATGAGCGAACCATTGGACCCCGAGCTGCTAAAAATCCTGGTCTGCCCCGAAAGCAAGGCCCCACTCGTGCAGGTCGAAGACTGGCTGTATTCGACGGACCCCGCGACACGGCGGCGGTACCCAGTCCGTGACGGCATCCCGATCATGCTGATCGACGAGTCAGAGGTGCTTTCGCAGGAGGACTTCGAGCGCGTCATGTCCGAGCACGGGACTAGGGGCGTTTCGGAAACCGCGGAGTAGCCCAACAGAGGCTGACAGAACGCGCGCGTTCCCTTCAGTCCGAGACCAAACCCGCACCGTCTCGCCTGATCGGGCCGCTAAAGACCTTCCCCTCGATACTTGACGACGAGATAGAGGCGAGCGGTGCTCTTGCCCATCGCGGCGAGGCGGTGGTGCACGTCCGCGGAGTAGTGCGCGGAATCCCCCTTCTTGAGCATGACTTCCTCCTTGTCGGAGGCAAGCAAGACCCGTCCCTGGGCGACGGTCAGGTACTCCTCGGTGTTCTGGAAATGAGGGGCGGAGTCGATCTCTCCGCCCGGGGCGAGACGAATCTCGTAGAATTCGACGTCCTTCTCCCTAGCCAGGGGGCTGAGCGTCCGGACGGTGACCTGACGATTTGAGATGAAGACCTGGTTCGGGTCCTCGGCCCGGATCACCTCGAAGGTCCGCCGCGGACGATCCAGGCCCATCAGTTCTCCCAGATCGAGCCGGAGTCCATTGGCAATCTTGTACATGACGGCGACCGTCGGGTTGGCCTTGTTCTGCTCGATCTGACTGAGCATCGCCTTGCTGACGCCGCTGGCTTGAGCTAGCGCGTCAAGCGACAGCGAGGCCTTGGCGCGGAACTCGCGGACGCGACTGCCGATCTTGAGCTCGGGGGTCCGTTCCATATGTTGAACTTTCGTGCACTATTTTGAAGAAGGCCCTTGCCCCTCCGGCCGACGTTGTTTAATATATCGAACGACTCGTTCATTAGCAAGAAGGAACCGAACCATGGCCGAGACGATGAAAGCCATCCGCAAGGCGGCCCGCGAGCCGGGTCTGGTCGTCGAGAACGTCGCCCTACCCCGTGTGGGACCCAATGACGTCCTGGTAAGGGTTGCCGCCGCTAGCATCTGCGGCACGGACGTGCACATCTGGAAATGGGACGAGTGGAGCCAGCAGCGGATCCGCCCGCCGATCATCCTGGGACACGAGTTCGCCGGGACGGTGGTCGAGATCGGCGGCCAGGTTCAACACGTCAGGGTCGGCGACTACGTTTCGGCCGAGAGCCACATCACGTGCGGCATGTGCTTTCAGTGCCGCACGGGGCAGGCCCACATGTGCCCAAAGACGAAGGTGATCGGTGTGGACTGCGACGGCGTGTACGCGGAATACGTCGCGCTGCCCGAGAACGTCATATGGCACAACGATGCCCGGAAGATCCCGCCTGAGATCGCCACGCTGCAGGAGCCGTTCGGAAACGCCGTCTACGCAACGCTGGCGCATGACCTGGCGGGTCAAACGGTGGGGGTGATCGGGTGCGGCCCCATCGGATGCTTCGCCGTCGGGATCGCCAAAGCGAGCGGCGCGGCGTCGGTCTTCGCGACCGACATCGTGGACTTCCGCCTCGAGCTGGCCAAGACGATGGGCGCGGATGCGATCTACAATCCGCGGAACAGCGACCCGAGCGGCGGAGACGGTCGCAACGGGACGACAAACTGGCTGATCGAAGCTAACGAGGGCTACGGCGTCGATGTGGTGCTGGAGATGAGCGGCTCGGCGCAAGGGATTACGAGCGCGTTCCGCGCGGTCCGCAACGGCGGTCGCGTGACGCTGTTCGGCATCCCATCGAGTCCGGTCGAGATCGACGTGGCCGAGAACATGATCTTCAAGAACCTGACAGTCTTGGCGCTGAACGGACGCAAGATCTTCGAGTCGTGGTTCAAGACGCGGTGGATGCTGGAGGGAGGCGTGGTGGACCTCCGACCGCTGATCACAAGAGAGCTCCAGTTCGACGACATCGAGAAGGCGATGGGATTGCTGGCGGCCGGCGAGGCCTGTAAGATCGTCCTCCGGCCGTCGGAGGTCGCCCACGATACGTCGGCGGCGGCCAGTCACGTCAGCCCGGAGGATGCCAACGTCACCGGAATCGTCCGACACCCGTAACGGGGAGAGTCGATCATGCCTCTCCGGTCGAACGGCCTCGGGCGTCTCGGATCGTCGCCGGACGTCGGGCGTGGCATCGAGACGACACGTCACGGAGTTCGGCGGGAGGCGAGGGGTCGCACATGGGCAAGCGTGCATCGCGTTGGCCGATCTGGAAGATCGTCGTGGTACTGGTCGTGCTGATCGTCGCGGCGATCGGTTTGTTCGTGGCGTCGGCGTACCTTGGCGGCCCCGGTCCCGCCCAAGACAACGCGCCGGCGGACTCTCATGCAGCGGCACAGGAAGGCATGAGCAACCTGCTGACGCTGTTAGGCGCTATCTCATCCGGAGCGGCCGTGCTGTGTGTGGGGTGGTTGGTGGTGCGATACTACCAGAGCATTCCGGCATGGAAGAAACGAGCCAAGTTGCCCGCACACCGCCGCAAGTAGTCGGCTACTCTCGCCTGACGTCAGGAGCATCGCATGTCGACAGTCTTGGATAACCTCCTCTCCGAGGAGTTGAAGGAACTCGAACGGACGGGCCAGTACAAGCGAGCCAACGAGTTGCAGTCTCCGCAGGCGCCTGCCGTGACAATGGACGACGCCCCCACCGTCATGCTCAGCAGCAACAACTACCTCGGTCTGGCGGACGATCCTCGTGTGGTGGCCGCGGCGAAGGAGGGCCTGGACCGCTACGGGATGGGCACGGCGAGCGTCCGCTTCATCTGCGGTACGATGACGTGTCATCGCCAGCTCGAGGCCAAGATCGCCGAGTTCCTCGACTGTGAGGCGGCGCTGACGTTCATCAGTTGCTGGGACGCGAACGTCGGTCTGATCCCGACGCTGGCCGGAACGAAGGAAGATGCCATCTTCTCCGACGCGCTGAACCACGCGTCGATTATCGACGCGATTCGGCTGAGCAGGGCACAGCGGTTCGTCTATCCGCATCAGGACCTGGACAAGTTGGCCGAGATGCTGACCAGCGCCGAGGCCCGGATCAAGCTCATCGTGACGGACGGGGTGTTCAGTATGGAAGGCGACATCGCGCGCCTTCCCCAACTCAAGGCGCTGGCCGACCAGTATGACGCGGTTCTGGTCGTGGACGAATCTCACGCCACGGGGGTCCTGGGCGAGCATGGTCGCGGCACGGCCGAGCACTTCGGCGTGCTGGGCGAGGGCGTCATCCAGACCAGTACGCTGGGCAAGACGCTCGGCGGAGCGTGCGGCGGGTACGTGGCGGGGAGCCGGGCGGTATGCGACTACCTGATCCAGAAGTCCCGCCCTCACTTGTTCAGCAACGCCTTGCCGCCCGCTGTCTGCTGCGGAGCGATCGCGGCGATCGACGTCCTGATGTCGGAGCCGGAGCGTCTCGGTCGACTCCGAGAGAACACGGCGTATTTCCGGGAGCAGATCCGCCAACTCGGGCTGAAGGTCATCGAGGGCATTACGCCGATCGCCCCTGTCATCGTCGGAGAAACGGCGTTGGCGATCCGGGCGCAGGCGGCCCTGCTGAAACGAGGGGTGTTCGTCAGCGGATTCGGATATCCCGTCGTGCCCAAGGGCGAGGCGAGGCTGCGGTGCCAGATCTGTGCGACGCACACGCGCGACCAACTCGATCAGGCCGTCTCGGCCTTCCGGCAGGTCGTAGAGGAGCTGAAACTCGGCGGGTAGGCAGCGCTAGCCGCCGACGGCGCGAACCTCGACGTTATCGAAGCTGACGATGCCTCCGGCGGGCACGAGCAGCGCGACCTTTCCAGAGGTGATCGCCGAGGAAGTGTCGGTAGCGGAGACCACCAACTCTCCCTCGACCTCGAAGCTGATCGTGTTGCCCGAAACGGTAACCTTCCAGTGGTACCATTCGCCGGGCGGCAAGGGCGTGCTCGTCCCATTGGCGAGTTGAAGGTCGCTCTGACCGCTGGCGAACCGCCAGACGCTCGCGATCCCGCCGAGCGTGTGCGAACAGTGATACCATGTCTCTTCGTTGACGAAACGGACGCCGACGGCGTATTCGGCCCCGGCGTCGAGCATGATGTCGAGCTCGAGCTCGTAGTTTGTCCAGGTATCCTCTCCGATCGTGATGATGTGGTAGCCCTGGAGAGCGGGTCCCGTCGCTTGGAGGGCGCCGTCGGTCGTAACGACCCAGTTGCCGCTGAGGATAGACCAACCAGTCAGATTGCCGTCGTCGAAGTTGTCGTTGACGCTCGGGGTACTGCTCGCCGTAGATCCGCTGGTGTCGCTGGTCGAGGTACCGTCAGTCCCCGTGGTCGTAGTGCCGCTCGTGGTGGTTCCGCCGCTGAGCAAGTCCGCCAGGCCGGAAAGGTCCGTCGAGCCGCTCAGACCGTTCTTCCAGTAGTAGTAGCTCCCGAACGGCATGAGGAAGGACTCGAACGAGCACCCCAAGACGCCGACGCAGAGCAACCCAACCAACACGCAGGTTGTGCGAAATGAATGACTCAACACCCTGCCTCCTCCGCGAGCCCAGAAGAAATAGGCTGAACGCCCCCGCGAACACTGACGGCCATCGATGGCCCCAGATCCGGCGGGAAGGCGCGCAAGCATACCACCTAACATAAGCTTACGCACGCGGAACTCACAGATCAACGCCTGATCCGCTTTCCTGCACGCGCGGAGGGTCGTCGGGCCATTGCTGAGGGTGCAAGGTTGGGCTAGGATGCTCGAAACTACGGTGGCGTGGAGGGAACCGGGTCCGTGATCGAAATCGATGGATCACAAGGCGAAGGAGGGGGACAGATCGTCCGGACGGCCTTGACTCTGGCCGCTTGTCTGGGCAAGGCCGTGACGATACGGAAGATCCGCGACAACCGGGCCGTGAGCGGGCTTCGACCACAGCACCTCACGGCGGTGAGGGCGATCGGTCAGATCTGCGGCGCCCGGATCGGCGAGCCACAGGTGGGACAGACGAAAATCGAGTTCCATCCGGGCCCCGTCAAAGCGGGTGCGTACACGTTCGAGGTGGGGACGGCGGGATCGACGACGCTCGTGCTCCAGACGATCGCCTTGCCCCTCATGCTTGCCGAGGGTCCGAGCATCATCAAGGTCACGGGCGGGACGCACAATCCCAAAGCGCCGTGTTTCGAATACCTCGCGCACGCGTGGGTCCCGCTGCTTCGAATGCTCAAGATGAATCTCGGTATCGGGCTTGCCCGAGCCGGATTCTATCCTCATGGCGGAGGAACGATCGTCGCACAGATAGACGGAGGCGTCAGGCCCGATGCTCTCGAGCCGATCGAGCTCATGGAGCGGGGAGAACTGAAAGCGTTTCGCGGAATCGTCAAGCTCGCGGGCCATCCGATGAACATCGGATACCGCGCGCGGAAGGCCGCGCTGCACCAGTTGGAGCGCCGAGGCATTGCCGCGCCCGGCGCGAACATCGAGATCGAGCTCATCGAGGCGTTGGATGCGGCCGCGTGCTGCGTGCTCTGGGTTGAGTTCGAGCACACCTTCTCATCCGCCGTGGGCGTGAGCAGCAAGGGCAAGACACCGGAGGGCGCCGCCTCCGACGCCGTGGGAGAACTCGCCGATTTCCTCGCGCCGGAGAAGGGTGGACAGACCGCGCTGGACCCCCATGCGGCCGATCAGCTCATGCTTCCACTGGTGATGGTTCCCGGAACGAGCCGATATACCACATCGAAGGTCACCGAACACTGCCTGACCAACGCGTCCGTTATCGAGCAGATCACGGGCAGATCCGTCCGCATCGAAGGAAACAAGGACGAGCCCGGCACCATCACCGTCACCTGAGGGAGATCGTCCCGCCGCGGCGACGGAGTACCCGACGGAAACATGGAACTCGCGGAACTATCGGCCCTGGCAAAACGTCACTATGCGGGCGAAGTCTCAGAGGAGGAACTCGCGCGCACGCTCCGTTCGATCAGCACCAGCATCTCCTTCGCCTCGGCAATGGCGTCTTTCGAGTCGCTGTATGGGCCGCCCCCCCCGACTTGGCGAAACGCCTCGGTTGGGATCCAGGCGATCGACGCCAGTCAGCCTTGCCTGGAATACGCCAAGATCCACCTGGTCAAATGGCTCTTCGCTCGGTCGGAGGACTTCGAACGTCTGAACCGAATGTACTTCCCCGAGCACCCGATCAGCGTCCTCCGGCTGGGCAACGGTCGGTTCGGTGTCATCGACGGCCATCATCGTTTGTGGCAGGCCGGCGTCATTTTCGGGCCCAGCGCGACGGTCTTTGTCCGCGTGGTCTCGTCGGAGAATCCCCTCCTCCTAACCAGCGTCCGCGACGGAATCCGCCGAGTCGCTGAACTCAACAGCTCGGCCGAATTGAGACGGCTCCCCATTCGTGACATGCCCAATGCCACGAAGCTGCTGCAGCTCGCCGAGGGCTTGGCCAATCCTCGCTGGCTTTTGGCGGGGCCATGGCCGGCAAAGGGCCCGCTCTCAGGACTGTCCGGTTCGTCGGATGGGAGTTGACGAACCCGCCAGGGCCATCGTACCGGTGAGCCCCTTATCCCGATAACCAACGCTAAGGCGCGCCGATGATCCGGACGATATCGTATATGACTGTGTCCCGAGAGGCCGCCCACCAAGAGGTCGCCAGGTGCCCAATGACCAAAGCCCCGCCTCCAACAAGCTGCTGCCGGCCTAATCCGCGAGATCTTCCCGGGACGGCGAGGGCAAGGCTGCGCCCAACGCTCGGTGGGGCATTGTACTTTGCGATGCTGTGCGGCGGATGCATGCCGCAGGCAGTTGACACCGCCCTCTTGCCGGCGTTTGGGGAAGAGACTGACGCAAAACCCGCCTTGCCGCCGCCAATCGTCGAGACTTTCGTGGCCGAACCGACCGCTTCCATCGCGCGAACCGACGTCGGCACTTCGGCCACCGTCGAAAGTAACGCCAAGCCGAACCTGGAGTTGACGATACCGCAAGGCCACCTGCTGGTCATCGGACTCGTCGGGCAGGCATCCTGGTCGAGTCAGGCGGAGGGTCACGTCGGATTCTACTTGGTCGTGAGTCACCAGCTCGATGGCGAGTGGATCCCGCTCGGGTCTGACGGTGCGGCCGGGAGCCGCCAAGGGCCTTCGTCAGCGCGAGGCCGGGCCATCGTACCAATGGCATTCGACAAACCAGGCGTCTATCAACTTCGAGTCGTCGTCCATACGATCGCGGTAACGGAGGATTCGGCGGGCAGCTCCCAGCCGACTGAGGACAGGGACGAGTTGGAGATCATCCTCACAGTACTCCCAGGCCCTCTGCCTTCAGAGAAGCCCGTCCTGCCGATCTCGTTACGCGACCCTTCACAGATATCTCCGTCCCAATGGCTTGAAGAGTCGGAGCTCCCGCCTGGGCTAGACGATTCGCGGGAGTAGAGCCCGTCGTCAGATCCCCATACTCACCAGGAAATGCCGATCATTCGGTCCGCATGGTCGTTTCTGATTCTAAACGCGCGTTGTCCGTGGGCAACACCTCGGGAAGTCATTTGAAGAGATAGACTTAAGCCCTGCCCTACAAGCCATTAGCGGCGATCTCGTTGCCGGGCGACAACAGCCGATTGCGCCGTCCGAGGATAGGCGGGACGTCGTCGGACCTTAACTGACTAACAAAGAGAGCCTTACGGTGATCGCGTCGCCTGGGACAGAGAGATCTACTCGTGGCATTGGACTTGCAGCCGGTCAGATAGGGGCGAAGGCATGGCGAGCCGGGTTTGGTGTCGTGGTGACCGTCCACAGAACGGGTGAGCGAAACTTGCAGACGGAACGGCGCGAACATCGGCGGTTGGACATCTGCCTACCGATCGCCGTGAGCAGTCTCGACGAACAGCAGGAGTCGACACCGCGCGCGACGTCCACGATCAACATCAGCACGGGCGGTGTGTACTTCGGAACCGACGAGCCAGACCCGCAGCCGGGCGCTTTGCTCAGTCTCGAGTTGACGATTCCGCCCGGGCAAGGCCATTTCCCGTACGAAGGCCGAATCAGCGGCTTTGGGGTGGTAGTCCGGGTCGACGAATTGGATCATCCCTCCGGCCGATGGGGCGTGGCGGCGCAGTTCCGCGAATCGCCGAAGCTTTTCTTCTGACTAATCCGTTGTCCGTGATCCATCGGCGGGGCCATTCGTCTTCTTGATGACGATGGCGGTAAGATCGTCGGCCTGTTCGGTGCCCGCGCCGAACCGGACCACCTCCCGATACATGGTCTGAATCAGGTCCGCTGCTGGCTGGTCCTTGTGTCGCCGGATGAGGTCGACCAGTCGCCCCGTTCCGAACTGCTCCCCGCTCGCGGCCATCCACTCGAAGAATCCGTCGGTCACGAGCACGAGCATGTCACCAGGCTCGAAGTTGATGGGATCGGTCCTGTCGCACGTCATGCGTGGTACTAGCCCCAGCGGCATTCCGGAGGCCTGCAGTTCGGTGACCGAATCATCGGCCGCCCTGAAATGGAAGAGGGGCGCCTGGCCGCCGCTGCAGTAGCGGAGGCTCGCGCGATCCGGATCGAGCAGTCCGAAGAAGCAGGTAACGAAGCGGTCGCCGGGCAGGTCCTCCACGAGCAGGTCATTCACTCGGGTGATGATCTCGACAGGATCGTCGCAGGTGGAGGCAGTCGCGCGAAGCAGCGCGCGGCACTCAGCGATCACCAGGGCGGGACCGATGCCGTGCCCCGTCGCGTCGGCAATCGTGATCGCTAACCGTTCGCCATCGAGTCGCATGAAATCGAAGGCATCGCCTCCGGTCCTGTCGGCCGGCTTGTTCCAGCCGGCGATGTCGAATCCCGTCACTCTCGGCGGCTCGCTAGGGATCAACTCCTGTTGGATGGTACGCGCGACATCAAGGTCATGCTCGAGCTTGCGCTTCTCCGCGTATTCATCCAGTAGCATCTGGCGTTGGATAGCGGCACCCGCCTGGGCGGCCAGCGTTTCGCCGAGCTGCTCGTCCCACTCTGCGAAAGTCCCGGTCTTCTTGTTGAGGATTTGGAGGACACCGACGATCTTGTCGTCCAGTCCGACTAGCGGCAACGTCAGCACGTTTCGCGTGCGGTAGCCGGTCTGCTGGTCGACGTCCCGATTGAACCGCTCGTCGGCATAGGCATCCGGCACGTTCACGGCGTGGCGGGCCTGGACGGCGGCGCCGGCCAGACCGCGCGTGGCGGAGAATCGAATCTCATTGACGCCAGTGGCCACGTAGCTGTACAGATCGTCCGTCGCGGCATCATAGAGGAAGACGCTGGCGCGGTCGGCCTCCATGACGGAGCGAGCGGCCTCTTGAATGCGACTCAGCATGGTGCGAAGATCCGTCGTGGCGCCGAGTTCCCGAGCCACGGCGAGGACGCCCTTCAGGTCGGAAAGCTGCTCTTGGATGTCGGGCAGCGACATGGTCGCCTCCGATCGCCACTCAGGCCACGCCAACGGTCAGCAAGCCCGGAAACCACCAGTTGAACTTGCGGTGGGTCACTTGGCGGAAGCCTGCCTCCCTAAAGAACCGGTTGACGGTCGACCAGGGCACATGGTGCACGTGCTTCTCGACGGCGCCGATACAGACGTCGAAGACGAACCAACCGACGACGTTGTCTCGAAATCCGTCGATGAGCATGAGGCGGCCTTGGGGACGCAGGATCCGCCGCATTTCAACGATCACCTCCTGCTGGTGGGGATAGTGATGGAAAGAGTTGCTGCAGGTAATCACATCGAACGATTCGTCCGGGAACGGCAGGTGCTCGCTGTCGGCATTGACGTACAGAATGTGGTCGCACTCATGCTTACGCGCCTTCTCCCTCGCGACGCGGCACATCTGCTCGGCGTAGTCCAGCGCGACCAGACGCCGCAACGGCAGGTCGGTAGCCGCGATCAGCGAGACCAGGGTTCCGCTGCCGCATCCCACGTCGAGCATGTCGTAGAGCGGACCGTCACACCCTCGCCAACGATAGAGCTCCTCCATGAAGACGCGGTAGCTCGGTCGGAACAGGAAGTGGTTGAGGTAGTGTTGGTCGTAGCTCTCGGCCCAGGCGTTGAACTCCTCTCGCGCCTGAGCCTTCATCGTGTGACGAACCGTCATCGCCCGGGTTCCGGTTATCGGACCTGATTGCACCGCCCAATACGCACGCGACTATAGTACCCGGCGCGCCGGTGTGCAACATGAACGGTGAGACGCACGACCGGAGGCTCCGGAGACGGACACCCTAAATCGAGCGACTCTAGCGGCTTGATTACCGCGCGAGACGGCAACGGAGCGAAGATCAGGTCGTATCGACGTAATCGTTCAAGCTCGCGTGAATCGATGGCCGATAACATCACTCGGGGCGGATTGAGCCACCGCCGTATCCCAGTCTTTCCAGCCCACTCGCCAGGGAATCAGGGGTCATGACCAAGCGGCAGATCATCGACGCCATCATGCGGATCAATCGCACCGCCAGGGCGGAGTTTCTGGCCGAGTTCAGCGAGCGGGAGCTACTCGAATACCTGGAACATCTGCGGACCGTCTACGACCTGCCCTGCCACGAGTCGTTGCCGCAACCGGCTCTGGTGGCATAGGTCCTCCGTCCCCCACCGACGCATTCCTTCGAAGCGAAGTCCCGAGACCTCATCTTGAGGGCATTCGAGCGCTCGCCCGAAATGTTCGGTCCTTGTTCGGATAGAGATCCCCTCCCGCGGAAAATGGCCCCCTCGATTGAGACGCACGCCTCCGTCCGCTAGAATGCGATCCTTTATCGCCAGCACACAGCGATTGGTCTCGTCCGTTTCGTAAGCTTGGTGCCTTGTCGGAGTGTAAACTCATGACCCAACGTCGAATCTATCTCCCGGAGGACCGGATGCCCAAGGCGTGGTACAACGTGGTGGCCGATCTTCCTTGGCCGCCGCCGCCGCCCCTGAACCCCGCGAATCTGCAGCCCCTGCCGCCGCAGGCCCTCGAAGCGATCTTCCCGAAGGCACTGATCGCCCAAGAGATGTGCGCGGACAGGTGGGTGGAGATCCCCGAAGAGATCCGCAAGATCCTCGGACTGTGGCGGCCGACGCCGCTGGTTCGGGCCCTGTCCCTCGAAGAGCACCTGAAGACTCCGGCAAGGATCTACTACAAGAACGAGTCGGTGTCGCCGCCGGGCTCGCACAAGCCGAACACGGCCATCGCGCAGGCATGGTACAACAAGCAGGAAGGCTTCAAGCGGATCGCCACGGAGACGGGCGCCGGTCAGTGGGGCAGCGCTCTAGCGTTCGCGGGCTGCCTGCTCGGACTCGAGATCAAGGTCTACATGGTCCGCGTCAGCTTCGAGCAGAAGCCTTACCGCAAGCACCTGATGCATACGTGGGGGGCGGAGGTCGTCCCCTCGCCGTCGCCAGACACCGAGGCCGGCCGGCAGATCCTGGCCAGAGACCCCGATACGAGCGGCTCGCTCGGCATCGCGATCAGCGAGGCGGTCGAGGACGCCGCGACACGGGAGGACACGAACTACTCCCTGGGCAGCGTGCTGAATCACGTGCTGCTGCATCAGACCGTCGAGGGGCTCGAGGCCAAGGAGCAGCTCGACATGATCGGCGAAAGGCTGCCCAACATGGTCATCGGGTGCTGCGGGGGCGGATCCAACTTTGCGGGCATGGCCCTGCCGTTCGTCAAGGACAAGCTCGACGGCAAAGACATCTCGCTTCTGGGCGTCGAGCCGACAGCGTGCCCGACGATGACTCGGGGCGAGTACCGCTACGACTTCGGCGACACTGCCCAGAAGACGCCGCTGGTGAAGATGCATACGTTGGGCCACAGCTTCGTGCCGCCGCCCGTACACGCGGGCGGACTGCGGTATCACGGCATGGCGCCCCTGGTCTCTCTGCTGATCGACAAGAAAGTGATCGACACGGCCGCCTATCACCAGACGGAGGTTTTCGAGGCCGCGCTGACGTTCGCCAGGACCGAGGGCATCATCCCAGCGCCGGAGACGTCACACGCGATCAAGGCCCTGATCGACAATGCCATTCGCTGTCGGGAGACGAACAGCGAGGAGGTTCTGCTGCTTAACTTCTCCGGGCACGGACACTTTGACCTGGCGTCCTACGACCTGTACCTGTCGGGCCAGTTGATGGACTACGAGTTCCCCCAGGAGGCAATCGCCAAAGCGATGGCCGCAGTGCCAAAGGTGGACGCGTAGCGGCTCGTGGCTTGGGCGAACTAGGGCTTCTTCGCGGGAGACGTCGAGTCGCCGAAGTCGATCAGTTCCATCGACGCCTCCAGGGCGTCCCCGGCGGTCATGTCCATGCGGACGAGGCCATAGATCGGCGCGTCCGAGGAGATCCATGTCCGCCTCTCATACTCAACGCCCTCGAGGCGCCAACGAGCGATGGTCAGCCTCGTCGGCCAATCCCGCTCGGCGACGCGAAGCGTGGTCGGACGGCTGGTCACCGTGGCCTTGTCGCGCGTGGCGGCGCGCAGGACCCAGTCGACGTCGATGGGCTCCTCGCGGATCGTCGGCAGGCCGGCCGGGCGGCCGTCCAGCCACATCTGCAGCCTCAGATGGACCTTTGCTCGCGTGACGTCGACGACCTCCAGACGTTGCTCGAAGCCGCCTGCCGAGCGATATCGGGCCCATTGGCCCACTTTCGCCCGACTCAGCACCGGCATCGGTTTGGGACGCGGCCGACTCGTCGAGGCTTGATCCGTCGGTTGAGTGCCGGGGCCACTCGTAGCAGGCGGAGAGGGCGCGGTCGGCTTGGCCGGACGCTGCCAAGCAGGCTGTCGATCGGAACGCGACGAGGTGTCCCCCGATCGACCTGACGTTCCTGGCTCGGGGCGGTCGCGACATGCCGATCCGCAGAGGCAGAGCCAGGCACAGCAGATCGCGATGCCAAGCTGACCGAGTCGGCGCATCCGTACCTCCAGTTTGCCGCAACCGCCGCGTGCCGCCGATTCCCCTATCTGATCGGCGGGCAAGCGTCAACTGTCTCGCGGAAACGATGGCGCGCCTGACGTCGTCCCATTGACGCCGGCGCTGGGAACCTTAGAATCTATGCATCGTCGATGCCACTCGATCAGGAACAACAAATCGTGCCGACACAACCACTTCCCGAAGAGATCCAGCGGATGGCCGAGGAGATTTTCGACGTTTGGAAGCTAAGCTGGATCGATAGGGCTGGAACCAACGACAAGGACGAGTTCGACCTCAGCGAAGCCGAGCTCTTGACGCTCGACCTGCTGACGAAGAGCCAGTCCATGAACGTCGGCGAGCTTCAGCGGAGCATCGACGTTCTCCCTGCCCAGATGTCCCGGGTCATCCGAAGCCTGGAGCAGAAGGGCGGCAAGCCCCTAGTGTCATGCAGCCTGAATCTCCAGGACAAGCGAAAGATCGACGTGTCGATCACTGACTTGGGCAGGCACGCTCTCCAGAGCTACCAGGCCACCAAACTGGCCACGTTGATGAGTGTTCTGTCGGACCTGGATGAGTCGGACCGGCGAGACTTCATCCGAATCCTCAGGACCATTCGCGACAAACTCGTCACAATAAGCGAAGCCAAGAGACAACATCCCTAACTCGCAGGTTTTCTGTTTTTTTTCGCCCTGCCCCGCTAACCAACCCCCGGTGGGGGGTGTCTATCCACCTGAGGCGATCGGTGCCGGGTCCGTCAGGCCAGGAGCATCCTGCCCCCAGTTTGGACGGCGGGCTGCTCGAATCGGAAGCGTAAGCGATTGGGAGGACAATCATGGGCACTAAACGAACCATGGTGATCGGGGGGGTCTTGGGAGTGATCGTGCTCGGGACAGCGGCGGCCGAGCCGGCGCTGGCCGACGGGTTCTCTTTCAGCTTCGGCTTCAGCCGAGGCGGGTGCTATACGCCAGCCCCGTGCTATACTCCGGCCCCGTGCTATACGCCTGCCCCGTGTTACACACCGGCCCCCGTCTACGTGCCGGCACCGACGTATGTTTCGTACGGGTATTCGGGCTATTGCGCGCCGGTGTACAGACCGACGTACTACGGCTCATACGGATGCCGTACGTACGTGCCGAGCTACCGATCCTACTCCCACAGATCCTATGCCCCAAAGTACTACGGGAGCAGCCACGTCCGGCGCGTCTCCTACGGGGGATCGAGCCACGGCCTGAGGTACTCCAGCGGACGATCCTATCGGCATGGGTCACATCACGGAGGACACGGATCCAGCCACCACGGGCGATCGCATCATCGCTAACAGGGACGGATGGCCGCGGGGCGGGACTGTCTAGTCCCCTAGGCGTCACAGAGACATAACGTAGGCGGTGGAGTCTACGCGGCGGGGAGCCCGGTGCGGTGCCGGGCTCCCTCTTTTTGCGCGCACGCGGTGACAAGCGTCCCTTTCTGATTTCACCGGACACGTCGAATTACAGATACAGGGGGCTCCCGGTCATGGAGCGACGAGAGCATCGATCCATGGAATCTGCTTGTTCCCTGAACCCCATAGGTTTACTCGAAGTACCGCCTGGCGAGGTTTTTTCTCCGGATTCCACTAACCAGCGGACCGTCGTCGCTGTCCATTATTTCGAAGCGGCGAGAAGCCGCGGGAAAACGAAACAAGGGTCAGGAACACGCGTTCCGGTCAGGCATGGAGACTTGCGATGAACACGGCGAAGACGACGATGCTCGGTGGACTTCTGGCGGTGGCACTAGTGGCGGGGTTGGCGGTGGATCCGGCTCAGGCCGACACGTTCGTTTCTGTCAGCGTCGGGTCTGGCGGATCGACGTACGTCTCGGTGCCGGGTTACGTGTCGGTCTCGTACTCCGATTATAGCCCGAGCTACCGCTCCGTCTCGTACGAGCGAAGCACCTACGTGGCCCCGGTAGACACCTCGAGCTACAGCGTGTCGTACACCCGCTACGCACCGAGCTACTCCAGCACGACCGTCTACACGAGCGTCCCGAGCACCTCCTACTACAGCAGCAGGACGTACTACAGCGGCTCGTCCTACGAGAGCACGAGCTGGTCGGTCCGAAGCTACGAAGTCGACACGTACGATTACCCGGACTTTGGCGGGTAGCCGGCCGACGTGAAGACCTCCCCCGCTGGGCGGAGCGGTTCAAGATAGATCCATAAGCGTCCAACGCCTCCGGGGAGCCCGGCATCGTGCCGGGCTCCTTTCTTTTTCTCATGCAACGACGATCGGCAAGCCCGTTGGGAGCCAACGCGACTTGCGGCGCCTGCCCGGGGCGAGCCGGCCTTTGCGACTAACCTTCGGTCGTCGATACTCTGGGAGTCGGGACGCCTACCGTCGGAATGACGAAGGGCACTGGCGTCGGTTCCGGCATCGGTGAGTGGTGAGACGACTCGACGGCGGCGCGACGGGCGCCATTACCCTCCGGCCAGCGACAACTGCGTGGCGGCTCGGGTGATGGCGTCTGTTCGGGCGGCGAGGGAGTCGTCGTCGGTGATGCGCAAGTTCTTGGCTGAGCTGAGGGCGGCCTCGGCGGAACCGCGGTCGATCTGGTTGGGCTCCAGGGCGTCGGTGGTCAGGACGGTGACGTCGTTCTCGCGGACCTGCGCGAACCCGCCGTCGACGAAGAGCTTTCGTTCCTTACCGCCGGTCTGCAGCTTGAGCACGCCGATTCCGAGCTTACACAGGAGCGGCGCGCGGTTCCTCAAGACGCCGATCTGCCCGTCGTGGGCGGGCAAGACGACCGACTGGGCCGACACGTCGAGCACTTGCCGGTCGGGGGTGATGACCATGCAACGCAACTCGCCACTCTTCCTGTCCTGATCAGCCATGCGAACAATCCTTGTCTGGCTCCGCGCTCGCGTCGGTCTTGTGGGCCTAGTCGCTCTTCTTCTTGAGCCGCTCGGCCTTCTCGGCGGCTTCCTCGATCGATCCGACGTACATGAAGGCCGTCTCGGGCAGGTGGTCCCACTTGCCGTCGCAGATCTCCTCGAAGCTTCGGACCGTGTCCTCCAACTGCGTGTAGTTGCCCGGGAAGCCGGTGAAGGCCTCGGCCAGGTAGAACGGCTGCGAGAGGAACCGCTCGATCTTACGGGCACGGGCCACGACGAGCTTGTCCTCCTCGCTCAACTCGTCCACGCCGAGGATGGCGATGATGTCCTGCAGATCTCGATAGCGTTGGAGGATCACCTGGACGGTCTGGGCCGCGTTGTAGTGGCGCTGGCCGAGGTACTGGGCGTCCATGATGCGGCTGCTGCTGGCCAGCGGGTCGATGGCCGGGTAGATGCCCTTCTCGCTAATGCTCCGCTCGAGAACGATGAAGGCGTCGAGGTGGGTGAACGTCGTGGCGGGGGCCGGGTCGGTCAGGTCGTCGGCAGGGACGTAGATAGCCTGCACGCTGGTGACGGCCCCGCCGCGCGTCGAGGTGATCCGCTCCTGGAGCTCGCCCATCTCGGTGCCCAGCGTGGGCTGATAGCCGACGGCGGAGGGCATACGACCGAGGAGGGCCGAGACCTCCGAGCCGGCCTGACTGAAGCGGAAGATGTTGTCGACGAAGAGCATCGTGTCGGCGCCGGTCTCGTCCCGGAACCACTCGGCCATGGTCAGGGCGCTCAGGGCGGCCCGGAGCCTGGCTCCGGGCGGCTCGTTCATCTGACCGAAGACCATGGCGGTGTGCTCGATGACCTTTCGGGTCTTTCCCTCGTCGTCCTTGAACTCGGCCTCCTGCATTTCGAGCCAGAGGTCGTTGCCCTCGCGGGTCCGCTCGCCGACGCCGGCAAAGACGGAGTATCCGCTGTGCTCGCGGGCGGTTCGGGCGATCATCTCCTGGATGAGCACGGTCTTGCCGAGGCCGGCCCCGCCGAACAGGCCGATCTTTCCGCCGCGGACGAACGGCGCCAGGAGGTCGATGACCTTGATGCCTGTGACCAACTGTTCGGTCTTGGGCGTAAGGTCGGCGAACTCGGGCGGCTGGGTGTGGATGGGTCGTCGCTCCTTGACCTCGATGGGTCCGCGCATATCGACCGTTTCGCCGACGAGGTTGAAGACGCGGCCCAGCGTCTCGTATCCGACGGGCACGCTGACCGACTCGCCGGTGTCCACGATTTCGGTGCCGCGAATGACGCCGTCGGTATTGTCGAGCGCGACGGCGCGGACCTTGCCGTCGCCGAGGTGTTGGGCGACCTCGCACCAGAGCACCTCCTGCCGCTGCTGGTCTCCGACGACGCGCGTCACGTTGACCTTGAGGGCGTTGTAGAGCGCGGGCAGGCGCGCCGGGTCGAACTCGGCGTCGAGCGTCGAGCCGATCACCTGGATGACCGTTCCCACATTGGCCGTTGTCGTCTCCGCCATCGATTATGCTCCTAGGTCAGCGCCTCGGCTCCACCCATGATATCCAACAGTTCCATGGTAATCTGCGTCTGACGGGCGCGGTTATAGCGTCGCGTCAGGTATTTGATCATGTCCTCGGCCGCGTCGGTGGCGGCCTTCATCGCCACCATTCGCGCCACCTGCTCGCTGACGGCGGCGTCGGTGAAGCACTGGAACAGCCTGGTCTTGACCGTCATCGGCAACAGCTCGGCGAGGATCTCCTCGGGGGTCGGCGTAAAATCGTAGTCCTCGGCGGTCAGCTCGTGCTTGCCCGCGGCGGGCTGGGCCCCCTCGGCCTGGCCGACCTGCTGCAGGGGCAGGAGTTGCATGACCTCGGGCACCTGCCGCCCCACGGAGATGAACCTCATGTAGACGACGTGGACGGCGTCCACCTCGCCCTTTGTGTACTCGTCGATGAAGCGTTCGGCGATCGGGTTGACGTCGGAGAACCGCGGTTTGTCCTCGATTTCGGTGATGGCCGAGGTCAGCTCGCGTCCGAGGAACCGGAAGTAACCGATTCCCTTCTTGCCGACGACGTGCAGCTCGACCTTCAGCCCGGCGGCCTCGGACTCGCGGATCCGGTCCCGGGCCGTGTGGACGAGGTTGCTGTTGTATCCGCCGCACAGCCCCCGGTTCGCCGTGACGACCAGCAAGGCGGTCCGCCCGGCGCCCTTGTTCACGCGAAGGAGGGGATGGTCGATCCTGCCCTCGGTGGCGCGGCTGAGCTGGTCGACCAATTCGGTAAGCTTCTCCGTGTACGGCTTGGTCGCCATCGCGCGGTTAAATGCCTGCTGATACCGGGCCGTTGCGATGAGCTGCATGGTCCGCGTGATCTTGCGGATGTTCTGAACGGCCTTACGGCGTTTGACGATTGCCCGTGCCTTTGCCATGGATTCCTTCCTGCATTGCTCCGGACAGGCGTGACCGTTTTGCCGATTCCACGGCCGGTCACGACGTCGCCCACACGGCGACGTATTTGCTCAACCCTTCTGGACCACCACCATCATCTCGTCCGACGGCCAACGATACGTCCCGATGATCCGTCCCCGCACCGTCCGTCGGACCCACGTCTCGTCGATGTACCCGTGGGGGTGGGCCACCCCGCCCTCGCTGACGACATCGAACGTCAGTAGAAACCTTCCACTTGCCCGCAGCACCCGCATCGCCTCGGCCACGAAGGCCGCCGGATCGCGAACGTGGTCGATCACGTTCCGCGACCAGACCACGTCGAAACGCTCGTCCGCCAGGGGCAACGACTCGCCCGACGCCGCGACGTAAGTCACGTCGCGGTCGGCCGCCAGGTCCACCAGCTCGCCGTATCGACCGGCGAGCGGGTCAAGCCCGATGACCCGGCCTTGACGAACCAGCGAGTAAGGCCCGCAGCCCAAGTCGAGGACCAGGTCGTCTTGCCCGATCCAGTCGCTCAGCGGCAGGTCGAAGTCGGCCTGCCACCGACCCATGACCGACCGCCGATGCTCGAGCCACGTCTCGCCGGGCAGCGGCTTGGGATCGGCGTGCTCTCGCCACCGTCCCGACTCTAGAAAGCGCCGCCACCAGTCCAACTCTTCCTGCTGAGCGGCCCGCCACCGCAATCGGCTCTGCCGCGGTAGCCGTTCGATCAGCCAGTCCCGCGCATCCTGCCGCGCCCACTCTCGCAGACGCCAGTACCGCTTCTTCAGCCAATCCAGCATAGGCTCCGGCCCGCTTCGGGCTGCCCGCTTCCGTCCGCCGTCCGCCACAGATCTCCGCGGCGATCGGCCGGGGTGAACCCGTCCGGTGGGTCCGCCCGCACGAGACCGCGGTCCTACGACGCCTTGCCGCCCTCCTTGGCCTCGTCCTGGGCGAAGCGCGGCTTGAACTTCTTGATGATGTCGCGCAACCGCTCCTCGACGGGCGGGATCTGCGCCTTGTCTCGCAGCTCTTCCCAGACCTCCGGGAACTCGTCCCGGACGTGCTTGAGCAGCGCCCTCTCGAAGTCCGGCACCTGGGAGACGGGCAGGTCGTCCAGGTATCCGTTGACGCCGGCGAAGATCGCGATGGTCTGGTCGACCACGTGGTACGGGTCGTACTGCGGCTGCTTGAGCAGCTCGACCATTCGGGCGCCGCGATCGAGCTGGGCCTGCGTGGCGGTGTCGAGCTCGGTTCCCAACTGGGCGAAGGCCTCGAGCTCGCGATAGGCCGCCAGGTCGAGCCGCAAGCTGCCGGCCACCTTGAACATCGCCCGGTTCTGCGCCTTTCCGCCGACGCGGGAGACGCTGATGCCGACGTTGATGGCGGGGCGGACGCCGGCGAAGAACAGGTCGGGCTCGAGGTAGATCTGCCCGTCGGTGATGCTGATCACGTTGGTCGGGATGTAGGCGGAGACCTCGCCTTCCAGCGTCTCGATGATGGGCAGGGCCGTCAGCGAGCCGCCGGTGCCTGCGACCTTACGGATCTCGTGCGAGTCCTCGCCGAGTGCCTTGACGTCTTCCTTCGACTCCCAGTCGCCGGGGACGCCGAGGTAGACCTTGCCGTTAACGCCTTCCTTAACGTCGTCCGGGGCGCCCTTGGGGACGATGAGCCGCTTCTCGGCCAGCTTGCACGACCGCTCGAGGAGGCGGCTGTGGAGGTAGAACACGTCGCCCGGATAGGCCTCGCGACCGGGGGGACGCCGCAGCAACAGCGACAACTGGCGATAGGCGGCGGCCTGCTTGCTCAGGTCGTCGTAGATGCAGAGCGTGGCCATGCCCTTGTCGTACATGAAGTACTCGGCCATCGCGCACCCGGCGTACGGGGCGATGTACTGCAGCGGAGCGGGGTCGGCACTGCCGGCGATAACCACGATCGTGTAGTCCATCGCCCCCTTCTCGCGGAGGGTCTCGACGACGGACGCCACGGTGGATTCCTTCTGCCCGACGGCGACGTAGACGCAGACGACCGCTCTATCGGTGCCCCAGTATTCCTTCTGGTTGATGATGGTGTCGACGGCGACGGCGGTCTTGCCGGTCTTTCGGTCGCCGATGATGAGCTCGCGCTGGCCGCGTCCGATGGGGATCATGCTGTCGATGGGCTTGATACCGGTCTGTAGCGGCTCGTTGACGGGCTGGCGTTCGGCGATGCCGGGCGCCTTGAACTCGAGGGGGCGGCGGTGAGGCGACTGGATCGCGCCCTTGGCGTCGAGCGGGTTGCCGAGGGGGTCGACGACGCGTCCGATCATGGCCTCGCCGACCGGCACGGAGAGGAGCAGTCCGGTGCTGAAGACCTCGTCACCCTCTTTGATCCCCAGGTAATCGCCGAGGATGACGGCGCCGATCGAGTTTTCCTCGAGGTTGAAGACCTGTCCGGCGGGTCCGCGATCCTTGTCCTTGAAGCGGAGCAGTTCGCCGGCCATGGCGTTCTTGAGGCCGTAGACTCGGGCGATGCCGTCGCCGACCTCCAGGACCTGGCCGACCTCGGCGATCTCGACCTCGGGCTGGTACTCGGCGATCTCCTGCTTGATGACCGATCGGATCTCGTCCGCATTGATTCGTGTCATGACCGCTTCCTATCGTTCGTACACCCCACAGCACCTGTGGGTTTCGTCATCGGACGTCTTACGGACTCTCCGGGGCGTTGTGCCTTCCGGAGAGGATTTCCAGGTCGCCGCGATCCACGAGTTCCTCGCGGAGCCGCGCCAGTTTTCGCTTCAGGGATCCGTCGAACTGCCGGTCGCCGACCTTGACGACGAGGCCGCCGATAAGCGACGGATCGACTTCTTCGAACAGGATGGGCTCCTTGCCCGTGGCCGAGGCGACGCGCGAGCGGATCTCTTCCCGCAGGTTGTCGGCCAGGGGGACGGCCGATCGAATCTGCACGTCCTGCCGGTTCTTCTGAATGTCCAGGCGCTGCTTGAACCGGTCGAAGACCAGGGGCACGATGCCGGCCCTGCCATGGTCGTTGAGCACGAGCATCAGGTTGAGCAGCATCTCACTGGCCCGGCCGGTGAAGATCCGGCGGAGGACCTCTCGGCGGTCGTCGTCGTCGACGGCGGAGCTGGCGAGGAATCGCTCGAAGGCCTCGTCGCCCTCGATGTATTCGGCGAGCGACTGGAATTCCTCGAAGATCGCGTCGGTGACGCCCCGCTCGTTGGCCAGCTCGAGCAGGGATTCGGCGTAGATGTCGGCGGCCGTCTGGGAGACCTCATGCTCGGATGCCATGTGGGTTCGCTCACTTACTCGGTCTGCCCCTTATCACCAGGATTAGGGACCTGGCGGCGTGGGCGGACCGTCATCGTCTCAGTTCGACGAGGCCTTCTGGCGGATCTCCTCCAAGGAGGAGGCCACCAGTTGCTGATGCTCGTCGGCGCTAATCTCTCGCTCCAGGACGCGCGAGGCGATCTTGGTGGCCACGTCGGCCATTTCCTCGTAGATCTCCTTGACGGCGTGCTGCTGGGCGATTTCGATCTCTCGTTTGGCCCGTTTGACGATGGCCTCGGCCTCTGCTCTGGCCTCTGACTCGACCTTTCTGCGGACGGCCTCGGCGTCTCGCCGGCCCTCGTCGCAGATGGCGGAGGCCTCCTCACGGGCTTTGTTGATCTGCTCGGTGTACTGCCTGAGGAGCTTCTCGGCCTCTTCTCGCTCCTTTTTGGCGTTTTCCAGGGACTCGCGGATGAACTCCTCGCGTCGCTGGAGGGCTGCCAGGAGCGGTCCCCATGCCGACTTTCCGAGCACGACGATGATCGTCATGAAGATCAGGAGGGTCCAGATGAGGTTGTGCACGCCTCCCTGGAAGATGGACGGCTTGCCGTGCTCACCGCCGACCTCCGAGGCAAGCGCCAGAGATGGCACAACGATGAGAACCACCAAGGCAACCGTCGCCTGCCACAACCAATTCCGTCGTTTCATCCTTGGCCTCCCGCCCGATGCGATCATCGCATCCGGGGCACGGAGAATTGACCAGGGCGACGGTGCCGTCGCCCTGGTCTTGGACGGCAATAAGCCCATCTCGCGCGGTCTCACCAGCAGGCCGCTCGTCTCTGTCGACTACCCACCACTGCTAAGAGCCAACATACAGACCACGACGGCGAACAGCGTGGCACCTTCGATCATCGCGGCGGTGATGATCATGGCGACCTGGATGGAGCCGGCGGCCTCGGGCTGCCGGGCCATGCTTTCGACCGCCCTACCACCGATGCCGCTGATTCCCTTGGCCCCGCCGATGATGACCAGGCCCGCCCCGATCGCGCCACCGAACGCGGCAGCGCCCTTGCCGCTGAACAGGGCCGTCGTGAGCCCTTCATCGGCGTGCTTTTCCGCCTCGGCGGCCATCGCCACGGACGAAGCGCCCATGAGCGTGTAGCCGACCACGATCACCACGAGCAACGTTGTTGCCGTTTTCTTGGTCATGATTCCCGATTCCTCTACCGTATCGCGACCGGCGGGGACAGCCGCTTGTGTCCACAGATGCCATTGCCTCTCGGCCTCGGGCCGGCGCCCCACTTACCGGCCATGGCGATGTCCTCGTTTGTGCTCGTCCACGCGACGTCGTCAGTGGGCGTGGGCGGCGTGCTCCTCGCCTCCGTGCTCGTGCTCGTGCTCGTCGCCATGATGCTCGATGTTGACGGCCTGTCCGATGAACAGGGTCGTTAGGAACGTGAAGATGAACGCCTGGAGGAAGGCGACGAAGACTTCCAACAGGTTGATGGCGACACTCCCGAGGAGCGTCGTGATGCCGATCGCCAGGTAGCCGGCACCGAAGCCGAACGCCACCCCGGCCGCGCCGATGAAGGACAGGAGCACCGCCAGCAGGATGTGCCCAGCGATCATATTGGCGAAGAGACGAACGGCCAGGGCGAAGATCTTGGCCACCAGGCCGAGGATCTCCACCGGCACGAGGATCGGCGCGAGCCACAGCGGGCCCGGGCAGAAGTGGGCGACGTAGGCCATGCCCTGGAGCCGGATGCCGTTGACGACGATCATCACGAGCGAGCAGGCGGCCAGCGTCGCCGTCGTCCAGACATTCCCGGTGGACGTGCCGCCCAAGTACGCGTGCCCGAAGAGCACCTCGCTGATCGCCGGCAAGGGCAGCAGTCCGAGGAGATTGCAGAACAGGATAAAGAAGAAGACGGACCAGATGTACGTGATGAACCGGTCGGTGTGCTTGCCGAGGGCGGGTTCGGCGACCTCCTTGCGGAAATACTGGCAGACGGCCTCGAGGGCGTTCAGGCCTCCCGAGGGGGCCTTATCTCCGGTGCCGATTCGCCGGGTCAGTTTTGGCATCAACCACAGCAGGAGGGCCGCGGCCGTTAGCTGCATGATGATTTGATTGCTAAGGACCGTGACGCCGCCGATCTTGATACCGACTTCGGCCACATGGCTGATCGGATTGCTCGAGGCCAGCAACTCGAGACCTGTCATTTATGGGCCTCCGTGCGTCGCACCAACAGGACCAGCATCGGAATCTCCCCCGCCAAGGCCGCCAGGTAGGCGATTCCCACCCACAGAAGGAACGCCCGGGAGGGGAGCCCGGCAAAGGCCGCCACCGGCACGGCCAGCAGAACCAGGATTATGACGCGCAGAATCGTCGCGCCAAGGGCCATGACCAGCAACTTTTCGGGATTCTTGATCGCGGCCCATGCGGCCGGGGCGCTACCCAGGATGGTCGCCAGGACGCTGAGGCCACAACCCACGCCCATCGCCACGAGGCCTTCCCGCCCGGCGAGGGACTTCGTGGGCAGCGCGCCCGCCGCGGCGACGGCGCCGACGGCCAGGACCGGGGCCAAAATGAGCCAAACAACGTGTCGCGCCGCGGAAGTGCTCAACTCACCTACTGTTCTCGTGATGCTCGCCTGATCGATCACGGTCACCTGACGACCCGCCACGATGCTGCTTAGAGGCGGCACGCCGCTGGGCCTCGACCTCCCGCTGCAGCTTCAATCCCTCGCGAATCAGGTTGTACATCGCTCCGACGAATCCGAGTCCGGCCCCGATGAGCATCGCCCAGGGGTTGCATTCGAAGTGCCGTCCTATCCACCATCCGATGGCGACAAAGGCCCCGAACGACGCGGCGAACTCGATGCCCATCCCCATATGGCGAAGCCATCGGTTTTCGGATGCCTTCATCGGGCCACCCCTGTCGGGGTCCCCATGGGAACGGGCCTCTGGTCGACGACTGTTCGCCGGTCCGGGGCCACCGGCCGGACTCTTGATGGTGGAGGTTCTCGCTTGGCGACGATGCTCCACCGAGAGAGCGGACCTTAGCAGCCGACCACGGGCAACGTCAAGGGCTTTGTCGTGGGACTCGCCGTATCGACCGGACGAGGCGTATCGGGGGGAGCGAGGCATCGGCGGTCGTGGCCCAACCCTAACTGCCTGCGAGATCAGGCGCTTGACGCGTGGGGCCGTCTGCATTTGTATAGGGGGTGGAGACTCCGGAATGGGCAAGCCCGTTATCTGTCCGCACTGCAACAAGTTCTTCGTCTCGGACAACGAGCCGGGGAATCCCTTCTGCATGTGTCCGCAGTGCGGACGATGGATGAACATCGCGCCGCCGGTGCAGCCGAAGAAGACGAAACCCGCCGGCCCGATCAAGTGCCCCTTCTGTGGGGCCCAGATGGCTCCGGGGAACGATACCTGCCTGAAGTGCCAGCGTCAGATCATCACCGGGCAGAAGCTACCGGTCGTGCGTCGCTTCGTCCTGATGCCGACGTGGACGAAGATGGCCATCCTGTGCGGCGCGTTGGCGGGGATCGTCTTGGTGATCTTCCTAGTGAACGTCGCGATCAACCTGATCGGGCGGCCTTCGCGGGGCGAGCCGAACCAGGTGATCGTCACGGAGTCGGCGGAGGTCGTCACGGCGCGGGGCATTCTGAGCAGGCTGCTGGCGTCGAAAGACGAGGCCGAGCAGGTCCGCCTCGGAGACGACCTGGGCAACGTCGGGCCGGGGGCGGTAGGCCTGATCATGAAGGCCTTCGACAACTCGTCGCTGGTCGAGGGTCAGCGCAGGGCCCTGATCGCGGCGCTGGGCGAGATCGGCGATTCGAAGGCGGCGGACCTCGTGGCTCGTGAGATGCGTGATCCTCGTTTCAACGACACCGCGCTGATGAGTCTGTCGCTGATGGGCGACTCCCGGGCGGTCGGGCCGATGATGGACCGGTTCACGGCCCGGGTGAAGCTGGTGTCGCTGGGCAAGGCGCTTGCGCGGCGATCGCTTCTGCCTCAGGAGGCGCAGGCGGCGACGTTGGAACGCGTGTGGAACGAGGATCTCACGACGCTTCATAGGCCGGTGGCGGCGCTGGGCAGCCAGGCGCTGCCGCGGCTTCTGGAGACGTACTGGTCGGCGTGGGGGTGGCCGATGCGGGACCGGGGTCGGGCCTGGCTGGATCAGGCGAACGACGTCGTCTCTCAGATGACGCTCGGCAACGGCAGCGTCGACGCGGCGCTCGAGTCCCTGCTTACGGGGCAGCCGGCGGAGGTCCGCCTGGGCGCGGCCTTGCTCCTGAGCAAGCGGAGCCGGGGCGACCGGCGAGGGGCGGAGCAGTGGTCGGGCAAGATCGCCGACCTTCTCGCGGACGGGCGGCTGGAGGTCCGGCAGCGGGCCGTCTGGACGATCGTGACGATCACGGGCAGGACGTTCGGGCGGTTCGGCGCGGACCGGTCGCCGCAGGAGGCGCCCGAGCTGGCGTTGAAGGAGATCGCGGCCTGGATCCGCGAACGAACGGGCAAGGAGATCCGCATCGATCCGGGCCTGCTCGCGCAGCACGGCCCGTCGCGGTCGATCACGCGACGGACGTACCATCCGGCGCGCGTCGAGGCGGCGAAGCTCGCCGAGGGGCTGTCCGGCGCGGATTGGGCCGGGGCTCGCGAGCGCTGGCGGAAGCTGAGTGAATTGCCTCCGGACGCGGCGCCCGTGGTTCGGACGCTGCTCGACGGTGACGTCCGCCAGATCAAGCTTCCGGCTCGGCTGATCGTGCTGGAGCTGCTTGCCCAATGGCGGGACGGGACGGGGGCACGCAAGATGGATCGGCTGACGGAGCCGCTGGACAGCCCGGCCTGGATGAAGGCGTGCGTGGCGGTGGCCAAGGCGTCGGCGTCGCGGGAGGACCAGACGGTACAGTGGCTGGACCGCGTGGCGGGTCTCGGTTCGAGCGCGCTCGAGGGGAAGGATCCGGATCGAGGGCTGGTCGCGGCGGACCTCGGTCGTCTGATCGCCCCTCAAGGCAAGCCTGCCCTACTGGCGATGCATCGGGACAGTCGCTTCCGCAGCGCGAGCGGCGCGCTCGGGGGCGTGTACAACTCGACCATCGACGCGATGATCGATTTCGGCTGGCCGGCCAACGTGTGGTTGCAGGAGTTGGGCGGGCGGTGACGGGGGCGGAGGCGCGGGGTACGGCTCAGCCCACGTACGCGGGGGAACACCTTCTCTTTCGAGCGGCTTTCAGCGTTTTCAGAAATCTGATCGGGACGATACGACTGCCGCTATCGCTGCGACCGGGCTTCGGGTCGGGTGCCCCATTTCAGCTTGGTCAGTAGCGTGTGCCAGCGGGTCTGGTCGGGGTGTCGGATCAGCTTGAAGCGGTGCTCGAAGGCTCGGATGACGAGGCGGTCTGACTCCTTGAAGGGGGTTGAGATCTGCCCGTCGACGGCGATGGTGGTGCCCTCGTTGACGCGAACGCCGATGACCTCGATGGCCTGCGTTCCGCGGAGGACCAGCGGTCGGTGGGCCAGGGAGTGCGGACAGATTGGGGTGACGACGAGGGCGTCGACGCCTCGCTGGACGATGGGCCCGCCCGCGGCCATGTTGTGGGCGGTGGAGCCGACGGGGGTGGAGACGATCAGCCCGTCGGCGGCCAAGCTCGTGAGGGGTTCCTCGTCGACGAAGACGGCCAGCTCGACCATGCGGTACGGGGGTCCGGCCTGGACGACGCAGTCGTTCATTGCCGGGCTGTGGAAGCGTTGGACGCCGTCGCTCTCGACGCGGGCGTCGAGCATCATGCCCGTGCTGACGTGCTCGGAGTCGTCGAGGATCTGCTCGATGTGGTCCGCGAGATCTTGCACGGCGAACTCGGCGAGGTATCCGAGCTTGCCGAGGTTGACGCCGACCATCGGCACCTGTCGATCGCCCATAGCGCGACCGACGGCGAGCATCATCCCGTCGCCGCCGAGGACGACGATGAGGTCGGGGTCCCCCATTATGAGCTCGTCGGTGTGTTGGCCGAGCACCTTGCCGACGATGCAGGCATGCGGGGCGACGATTTGCTCGACGCGCTGCATGGTCTCGGTGACGGAGGTCTTGGCGGAGTTACCGATGAGCAGGACGCGCGGCTTGCGGTTTGGGCAGTTTCGGTTGGTCATCTTCGGTGTCACGTCTGGGCCTTGGGCTGCGCCGACCCGCGTGGGTTCTTGGCGGTCTGCGCGGCGATGCGCCCGGCCTGTTCGATGTCCTCGGCACGGGTCCCGAGGGCCCCGCGAACGGCCGCGACCAGGCCGGCCAGGTTCAGACCGGTCTCGGCGAGCTGTTCGGCGCGGGAGCCGTGCTCGATGAACCGGTCCTGCGGCAGGCCCAGGCGGGTCAGTTGGGCGGTCGGGAGTCCCATTTCCTGGGCGGTCTCGAGCACGGCCGAGCCGAAGCCGCCTTCGCGCATGTGGTCCTCGACGGTCAGGACGGGATGGCCCTGATTGAGGACGCTCGTGAGCATCTGCCGATCCAGCGGTTTGGCGAAGCGGGCGTTAACGACGCCAACCTGGATGCCACTGCCGGCGAGCTGTTCGGCGGCATCGAGCGCGGTCGCGACGGTCGAGCCGTAGGCGATGAGCGTGGCGTCGTTGCCGTCGCGCAGGCGTCGGGAACGGCCGAGGACGAACGGCGGGGTCGTCTCGGCCAGCGGGTCGGGAACGACGTCGCGCGGATATCGGATGGCGGTGGCCTGCTCGAGCGAGACGGCCAGCCTGAGGGCCTCGAGCATTTCGGGCTCGTCGGCCGGGGCCATGAGGACCATGTTCGGCAGACTGCGAAGGAAACCGATGTCATACGAGCCGTGGTGTACCGATCCGTCGCTGCCGACCAGGCCGGCGCGATCAAGACAGAACACGACGGGGAGTTGTTGGAGCGAGACCTCCTGGGCGATCTGGTCGTAGGATCGCTGGAGGAAGGTGGAGTAGATCGCCACGATGGGGGTGAGCCCGGCCTTGGCCAATCCTCCCGCCATCGCGACGGCGCCGCTCTCGGCGATTCCGCAGTCGAGGAACCGATCGGGGAAGCGCTTGGCGAACTCGACGAGGCCGGTGCCGTCGGGCATGGCGGCGGTGACGGCAAAAAGCCGGGGGTTGTCCTCGGCGAGGGCGCAGATCGCGTCCGAGAAGGCGCGGGTGAAGCTCTTGCCGCCACTGCTGGCGATGGAAACGTGGTCGCCCTCGACCTTGAAGGGCTTGGTGCTGTGGAACCGGGTCGGGTCGGCGGTGGCGTAGGTGCAGCCGCGGCCCTTCTCGGTGTGGACGTGGAGCAGGACGGGGCGCTGGACGTCCTTGAGCGTGGCGAGCAGGTCGATGAGATGGGGGATATCGTGCCCATCGGTGGGTCCGACGTAGACGAATCCGAGGGCGTCGAAGATCTGATGGGGCGAGACGGTGGCCTTGAAGCCTTCCTTGATCGCGTCGAGGGCGTCGAACATGCCCTGCCCGACGACGGGGAGTCTCGGGAGGACGCGGCCTACCTTACGTTTGACCTCCTCGTAGAGCTCGCTGGTTCGGAACTTGGCGAGGTACTCGGCCATGGCCCCCTGGGTGGGGGCGATGCTCATGCTGTTGTCGTTGAGGACGACCAGGAGCTGGCGATTGAGGCCTCCAGCCATGTTCATGCCCTCGAACGAGAGCCCGTTGACGATGCTGGCGTCGCCGACGAGGGCGACGACACGGCGATCGGTCTTTCGGACGGCCTCTCCCATGGCCAGGCCCATGGCGGTGGCGATAGCGGTTCCTGCGTGGCCGACGGTGAACTGGTCGTACTCGCTCTCGTGGATGTTGGGGAAGCCGCTGACGCCGCGGCGTTTGCGGAGGCGCTCGAATCCTTCCTGACGGCCGGTGAGGAGCTTGTGGGTGTAGCACTGGTGCCCGACATCCCAGAGAAGGCGATCGTTGGCGAAGTCGAAGACGTAGTGGAGGGCTAGCGTGAGCTCGACGACGCCGAGGTTGCTGGCCAGGTGGCCGCCGTTCCGGCCGACGACGTCGATGATGCGGAGTCGGATCTCCTTGGCAAGGGAGACTAACTGGTTTACCGGCAAGCGCTTAAAATCCGTAGGACACCCAATGGATTCGAGCAGTTTGGTCATTTGGTCACGGCAAAGGCGGGGTCGCGCCGACGACGGCTCGCCGAAACGCGCCCGAGACCAGGGCGATCCCTGACGGGGGCCCGGGGACACATGCAAACAAAAAGTGGCGCCTGCAAACCATGCGGAGCGCCCAAGTTAGAAAGTGTATCACTCCGTGTAAGTCAACTCAAGGCGGGCGCGGCGAAATGTCAGCCCGCCAAGGGGAAACCGCCGGTCAGCAAAGACCTTACCGGCGTCGCCGAAGCCGAGGAATCATTCGGCGGAGGCGATGCGGTGGAAGTTCTCGGCCACGGCTCGGGCCTGACGGGCCAGGGCCGTTTCACGGTCGTTGAAGGTCCCTGTGATCCGGCGGACGGCATCGTCGTCCAAGTCGATCCCCTCGCCGGGGGCGACGTCCATCCAGAGATCGAGCAGTCGTCGGTCGAGCTCGATATGGAACTGGAGGCCGTAGGCGCGGCGTCCGACGCGGATGGCCTGGTTCGGCACGACGGGGGAGGTGGCGATCAGCTCGGCCTCGGAGGGAACGTCGAAGGTGTCTCCGTGCCACTGGAAGACGAACATGGTCGAGTCGATTCCGTCGAAGAGGGGATCGCGCCGGCCGGCGGGGGTGAGGGTCACGTCGCTCCAGGCGAACTCTCGGACGGGGCCGCGGTAGACCTTCGCGCCGGCGGCTTTGGCCAGGAGCTGGGAGCCGAGGCAGACGCCCATCACGGGGACGTCTCGGGAGATGGCCTCACGCAGTAGGACGTCTTCCTGTCGGAGGTAGGGGTACTTGTCTTCCTGGTAGGCGTTCATCGGGCCTCCCATGACGACGAGCATATCCGTGCCGTCGAGAGAATCGGGCAGTGCGTGGCCCTGCTCGACGTCGATGATGTCGACGTCGACACCGCGCTGCTCGAGGACGGGCTTGAAGAGCCCGGGGCCCTCACAACTGACGTGAACGATGATGAGCGCCTTCATTCGGTTGTCCTTCGGCTCGCGCCGGCCGCCCTCGTCAGCAGCCCAGTCCAAGCCGCTCTCAGAAATCCTCGAACGGACAGCGGAGATGAGATTCTCCGCCCCTCCGGGGGTGAACGGAGAAGACCTGGATGGGAATTCGTGTTCCCCACGGCTGAAGCCATGGGCCACCCACTGGGAATTCGTGTCCCCCACCGCTGAAGCGATGGGCCACCCATCGGGGATTTGCAGGGTGTTCATTGCTGATTCCTTGCGGCAAGCTGTCTGGCGGCGATCAGGGGGCCGAGACGCGGGTGACTCAACAGGAATCGGTAGTCCCGCCGGACGGCGTGGCGGCGGTTCCACGGGCGGATCGATCGGCCGTTGACGGCGTCGATCGGGATCAGGATCAGGTCGTTGTTCGGTCGCGAGACGATGACGTTTCTGAGCTTCAGGTCCCAGTGACAGAGGCCGCCGTCGTGCATCCGTCGGATCATCGCGGTCAGTCCGTCGGCCAACCGTTCGAGCAGGCGATCGTCGGGCGGGTCGTCGGTGTCGCCGAGCAGGGCCTCCAGCGAGACGGCCGCGGGGACCTCGCGGGTGATGAGGAAGCTGCCGGAGACGCCGAACCCGTCGAGGCGCGTGGCCACGGTGATGGTCTCGGGCTGGGGGAGCCCGAGCCGGGCGAGACGGACGGAGTTGGCCCACTCGCGATAGGCGCGGCTGCCGATGAGACGATACTGGAGGATCGCGCGGTTGTAGTCGTATCGCTTGATGTAGACGGGTCCGATGCCGTCGACGGTATCGCGGAGGAGGGAGCCGTAGAGGCGGGCGCCGATCCACTCGTCGCTCTGCCAGCCGAAGACGGTCTCGGCGTCGTCGAGGCGGTGCGCGGCGATGGCGCCGGCGAAGTCGGGGTTCCGATAGTGGACGTTCAGTCGTGCCATGTGCCCTCGCTCAGCCTGCGTGGCTCTCCCAGACGCGGAGCATCTCTTCCAGATCGCCGCGGAGGCGATTGTACTCGTCCCTGAGTCCGCGTGCTCGCTCGGCGTCGCGGTAGACGGCCTCGTTTTCGAACTGGCGTTCGAGGGCGGCGATGCGCTCCTCGGTCTCCATGATGACGGCCTCGAGATCATCGAGGGACTTCCTGGCCCAGGGCGAGTCGACGACGGCGGCGGACTTTCTTGCGGATCGGCTTCGGCGTTGTCCGCGTTTGGCGCCCTGTCTGGACTGAGCGGCGGCCTCGGCCTCGGCGGCGGCCTGCTCGGCGGCGATCTCGTCTTGCCGGCGGACGTAGTCGGTGTAGTTGCCGGGGTGGATGTCTGAGCGCCCGTCGCCGTGAACGACGATTAGTCGGTCGACCACCTGGTCGAGCAGATAGCGGTCGTGGCTGACGAGCAGGATCGTGCCCTCGTAGTTGCGGAGGGCCTCCTCGAGGACCTCCTTGCTGGGGATGTCGAGGTGGTTGGTGGGCTCGTCGAGGACGAGCACGTGCGGGGCCATCCAGACGAGCATGGCCAGGAGGACGCGGCTCTGCTCTCCGCCGGAGAGGTTGCCGATGGTCTTGAAGACGTCGTCTCCGAAGAAGAGGAAGCTGGCCAGGTAGGAGCGGACCTGCTGCTCGGAGCACTCGGGTCGGAGGGCGCGGACTTCCTCGATGAGCATGCCGTCGAGGTTGAGGGCCTCGTGCTCTTGATCGTAGTAGCCGATCGTGAGGTTCTCGAAGAGGCGGACGTCGCCGGCGTCGGGTCGGACCTGGCCGAGGGCCATCTTGAGGAGCGTGGTCTTTCCGGAGCCGTTGGGGCCCATGATGCCGACCTTCTGGCCGCGGGTGACCTCGAGGTTGAAGTCCTCGAGCAGGACGCGGTGGTCGTATCGCTTGCTGACGCCCTCGCAGCGGAAGATCATGTCGCCGCCGCGGTCGGCGGGGTTGAACTCGAGCTTCATCTTGTCGCGGAGGGCCTGCGGTCTTTCGAGGACCTTTCCGTCGCGCTCCATGCGTTCGATGTACCACTGGCGGCCGCGGGCCTGCTTGGCGGTGTCCTTTCGCGCCTTGGTTCGGGCGATGAACTCTCGTTGGTGCTTGAGCCACTCTTGCTGGCGGGTGTACTCGCGAACGGCCTGGAGGAGTCGGGTGCGCTTGGCCTCGGCGTAGTGCGAGTAGTTGCAGCCGTAGACGGTGACGCCGCGGTCCTCGACCTCGATGATCTTTCCGACGACGCGATCGAGCAGGTAGCGGTCGTGGGAGACGATGACGACGCTGCCCATGTATCCGGCGAGCCACTTCTCGAGCCATCGGGTGGCGTCGATGTCGAGGTGGTTGGTGGGTTCGTCGAGCAGGAGGAGGTCGGTGTCCTGGAGGAGGAGCTTGGCGAGGGAGGCGCGGCACTTCTGTCCGCCGGAGAGGGCCGAGACGGGGAGGGCTTCGTCTTGCGGGGAGAAGCCCAGGCCGCCGAGGACCTCGTTGATGCGGGTGGCGTATCCGTAGCCGCCGCCGGCCTCGAAGCGCGCGCGGACCGTGTCGTACTCGGCCATGATGCCGTCGAGCTCGTGGGAGTCGTGGTGATGGGTCATGTCCTCGGCGAGCTGGTGCATTCGGATCTCTAGGAGTCGGAGGCCTTCGAAGACGCCGGCGACCTCGTCGATGAGGGTGGCGGTTGCCTCGAGCTCGGGCTCCTGTGGGAGGTAGCCGACCTTGAGTCCGCGGGACTTGGTGACGGTGCCGTAGTCTGGTCGGACGTCGCCGGTGATGAGTCTAAAGACGGTGGTCTTTCCGGCGCCGTTGGCTCCGATGAGTCCGGCCTTGTCGCCGCGTTGGATGTCGAGGGTGACGTTCTCTAGGACGACCTTGGGGCCGTAGGTCTTGGTCGTGTTTTGGAGGGTGACGAGTGCCATGTTTCTTGTTCGGTTCGAGGTAACGGGCCCTTTCGCGGGCCTCATGAGAGAATCCTTGATTTTAGCCGGGGGGTCCGGCAAACGCCATGAGGGGGCGATGGGGGCGGCGATCGCGCGTCCGTGGCGGCGGTGGGCGGACTTGTGTGGGGGATGTCTCGGAATGTCTCGGAATGTCTCGGAATGCACCATGATCCCGCGGAATCCCGCGTTCTTGGGGGATGTCGGGGGGCGGGAATGGGGGTGGCGTCGGCGCGGGCGGTTGGTGGATGTCTCGGAATGTCTCGAAATGTCT
>JAFGLZ010000124.1 GCA_016927755.1 Phycisphaerae bacterium | reverse complement strand
CGGTGCGCGTCGTTGTTCTTCAGCGTACACTTCGGCAGGCGCAGCGTCTGGAGGCTATCGTCCCGCAGATCTCGTCTCACGATCACCATGATCTTGTCGGCGTCCCAGTAGACGCTGTATTGGTGCCGACCGAACGTGGCGACCTTCTCCTGATCCCAGGACGACCAGTTCCAGCCCCAGGCCTCGCGATCGACGACGATCTCCCGGTTCATCCACCAGGGCGAGGTCGGCTCCTGGCCCGCCACGGGAGTTGCGGTTGACAGGCACGTAAAGCCAAGCGAGATGGCCGTCAGGGCCAGTGTGCCACGACTCGATTTCATTTCAGGCTCCTTCCGCGGAGAAACGCAGGCGCCTGGGATCGCTAGCGCCGTTTTCGACGAGTACGCTTCGTGCCGTCGTACCGCGGGCATGCACTACAGGGAACGCGGGCAAGGATGCCTGCGGTGCACGAGAGCGTTCGGCCGGAAGCGGCGCTAGACGAAATCGATCTGGCCCGGATCGGGGCAGATACCCGCCTGGTGGCCGCGATGGAGAAGCTCCGTGACCGCCTGGCGACCTTTTTCACCGTAGTCGAGCGTCCACGCGTTGACGTACATTCCGATGAACTGATCCGCCAGGTTGTTGTCGAGCCCCCTGCCGAACTGCAGGGCGTACCGGACGGCCTCTTCGCGATGCTCCAGCGCCGTCTGGATGCTCGTCCGCAGGACCTCGCTCAGCCGCCGGCACGTCTCGTCGCCAAGGTCGCGGCGGACGACGTTCCCGCCCAGCGGAAGCGGCAGCCCCGTGGCCTGCTGCCACCACACGCCCAGATCGATCACGCTGTGCAGATCGAGCTGTGAGTACGTGAGCTGCCCCTCGTGGATGAGCAGTCCGGCGTCGACCCGTCCGGAGGCCACGGCGTCGGGGATTTCGTCGAACATCGTGACCCGGTGCTCGAAGCTGCCCCGTCCGAGGCATAGGTTCAGCGTCAGGAAGGCGGTGGTCATCTCGCCCGGGACGGCGATTATCTTGCCCTCGAGGTCCTTGACGCCGATCGGCTCTCGCGCGACGATCAGCGGCCCGTAGCCGTCGCCCATGCTCGAGCCGCTGGTGAGCAGGCGGTATTTGTCTTTGACGTACGGATACGCGTGGATGCTTATGGCCGTGACCTCCATGCGGCCCTCCATCGCCCATTCGTTCAGCGTCTGGATGTCGCGGAGGACGTGCTCGAACTCGAACGGGCCCGGATCGATCAGTCCCTTGGCCAGGGGATAGAACATGAACGCGTCGTCCGGATCGGGCGAATGCGCCAGGCGGATATGTCTGCGGTCGTGACTCATCGGGTCATTTCCTCGCCATCAGGCTTGATCGCGTCTACCAATCGTCGAAGCCGCCGGGTGGGCAGCAGGTGGCGATTCTAGACGCTGAGGACGCCTCTAGCCAGGACATGACAGGTTCCGACGGGGTAGAAGCGTCGTGGCCGCTCTGATACGATGTTCGTCGGTGGAGTGAGCTAGAAGGATCAGGCACGACGATGGCGCACGAACAGGCTTCCCAGGAGTACTTCCGGTTTTGCCCGGGAGAGGAACGGATCAAGATCTCCGATGCGGTCTGCAAGGGCCGGCGGCGGGTCTCCTTTCACAGGTGCAAGAGCTGCCCCTTCAACGACGACCTGAAGGAGAAGCCGCCCGCGCCCGTTCCCGAGAACGTGCGGCAACTGATTGAGGACGAAGGGCGTAGCGTGGAGGAGGTCTTCAAGGCTTACGACATCCGGGGCGTTTACCCGGATCCGCTGAGCGTGGAGCTCGCCTGGCGTATCGGGCACGGCTCGGCTCAGTTTCTCCGAAGCACGCTGACCGGCTATGACCGCAGTGACGCGGAGACGAACCGAATCGTAATCGGGCGCGATATGCGTGCCAGCAGCCCGGCGCTGCACGAGGCCCTGCTCGAAGGCGCCCGCTGCAGCGGGACCGAGGTGATCGACATCGGGATGGTCGACACGCCTCAGGTCTACTTCGCCATCAACTACTTGGGAACCTGCGGCGGGATTCAAGTGACCGCCAGCCACAATCCGGAGCAGTACAACGGTTTCAAGATCAACGGACAGCGCGGCCGACCGATCGACATGGACACCGGGCTCAAAGAGATCAAGCAGATCGCCCAACACATGGCCAAGCATGAGACCGGCGTTTACGCGCCGATGAGCGAGCTGGACCTGACCAAGCCGTACCGCGCGTTCGTTCGCGGATTTCTGCTCCAGCCCAGGCCGATGAAGGTGGTCGTCGACGCCAGCAACGGGATGGCGGGCAAGTGGCTGCCCATCGTCTTCGATAACGTGGACGGGCTGGAGTTCGTCGGGCTGAACATGGAACACGAGGGGACGTTCGCGCACGCCCCGAACCCGCTGGTCGAATCCAACGTCGAGCAGACCTGCGAGGCGGTCAGCGCCCACGGCGCCGACTTCGGCGTCTGCTTCGACGGCGACGCCGACAGATGCGTCTTCGTGGACGAAGAGGGCGATATCATCCGCTCCGACCTCATGACGGCCATGCTCGCCCGCAGGTTCCTTCAGAGCTACCCGGGCGCGGTGGTGGTCTACGATCTCCGCAGCAGCCGCGTCGTGCCCGAGGAGATCGCCCGGCTCGGCGGCCAGCCCCGACGCGAGCGTGTCGGACACGCGTTCATGAAGAAGGCGCTCAGCGAGAACGACGGCTGCTTCGGCGGTGAGTTGAGCGGGCACTTCTACTTCCGGGACAACTGGTACTGCGATTCCGGGATGCTGGCCCTGGTGCACGTGCTCAACTTGATAACCGAGGAGGGCAAGACGCTGAAGGAGCTGGCGGCTCCGCTCAAGCGATACGCCCTCAGCGGAGAGCGGAACTTCGTCAACGAAGAGAAGGACGTCACCATCGACGCCCTGGCCAAGGAGTACGGCGACGCCGAGATCGACTATCTCGACGGCCTGACCGTGCAATACCATCACTGGTGGTTCAACGTCCGCAAGAGCAACACCGAGCCCCTCCTGCGGCTCAACCTCGAGGCGGACACCCAAGACCTGCTCGACGAGAAACTGATGGAGCTCTCGTCGCGGCTCGGCGAACCTGTTACGGGTTGACGGCCGACGGCCCGCTCGCCGATACCCGGCGGGGAAAGCGCTACCCGCGTCGAGGCGATGGCGGGGGCGTTATCGGCGCTGTGTCTCCGTTGGCCCGCGCGTTCGAGCGAACGAGATTGTCCCGTGCGCGACGATGAGGAAGCAGAGGCGAAACTGACGTGTCGAGTGACTCAGCAACAACCAAGATGGTCCGCCGGCGACTCGATTGCGGCATCGAATTCGTGGCGCAGGAGATGCCCGACCGGCCGACCGTGAGCTGCCTGGTGCGCTTCCGCAGCGGGGCGGCCTACGAACCCGAGGAGCATCTCGGCGTGGCTCGGATCGTCGAGCAGACGCTGAGCAAGGGCACATCCAAGCACGACGGACGCGGCCTCAGCGACGCCCTCGACGCCCTCGGGGCCCAGCGAGGCTCCGGAACCGGGCGCGAGACGATCACCTTTCGGTGGACGTGCCTGCCCGAGTTCATGGGCGACGTGATCGACCTGCACGCCGAGATGATCCGAACGCCGACCTTCCCCGAGGACGCGTGCCAGGTGGCGGTCGATCTGGCCCTTCAAGAGCTGTCGGCCCTGGAGGACGAGCCGATGGATTTGGCTCGCAAGCTCTTGAGCGAGCGGGCCTACGGGCGCCGGCTCGGACGAGACCCGCTCGGCACGCCCGAGTCGCTCGGACGAATCGGGCGGGCGCAGATCCAGACCTACTGGGCGGAGGCCCTTTCCGCCGGGAGAATGCAGGTCGCCGCGGCCGGGGCGATCGACGCGGAGCGATTGGCCGATCGTTTCGAAGAGGCTTTCGCTGACTTCGGAGCCGGGGCGACCGACGGTGGGGAACCCATTCCGCTCGAGTTCTCGTCGTCCAGCAGCCATCACCACAAGGACCAGGAACAGGACTACATGATCATGTGCTGGCCCGGCGTGCCGATGGACCACGAGCTCGAGCCGGTGGAGCGGGTCATGGTGCGGATTCTGGCCGGCGGGATGAGCGGGCGGCTCTTTACCGAGGTACGCGAGAAGCAAGGGCTCGTGTACTGGGTCGCGGCCTGGCGGGTCCATCCGCGCGGAGCCGGGATGATCCACGTCGGGGCGAGCACGACCCCCGACCGGTGCGACAAGACGTATGCCACGCTGCTACGTGAGATCGATCGGTTGGCCGAGGACGTGACCGAGGAGGAGTTGCGTCGAGCGGTGAGGGGCATCACCGCTCGTAAGGAGCGTGAGGCCGATCTGAGTCAGGCCCGCGCCGACGAGCTCTCCGACGACCTGTTCCACTTCGGTCGGCCGATTCCGGTCGACGAGAAGCTCGCACGGATTCGGTCCGTGACGGTTCGGGACATCGGGGCCTATCTAGCGGCGCATCCGCGCGATCGGTTGAGCGTGCTGACCTTGGGTCCGAGACAACTGGCCGGTTGACTCGAGAGTCCTCAGGCCGGGCCCGGGAGAGATCATGGTTTCGGATAACTCGCCATTCGTGGACGTCCGGCTGTCGAACGGGTTGCGGATCGTCATGGAGGTCATGCCCTCGGCGCGATCGGCCGCGGCCGGGTTCATGGTGAACACCGGCTCGCGTGACGAGACGCCCGAGCTGGCCGGGGTGTCTCACTTCCTCGAGCACATGTGCTTCAAGGGAACCGCCAAGCGAGACTGGCATGCCGTCAACGTCGCCTTCGACGAGATGGGAAGCTCCTACAACGCCTTCACGGCCAAGGAGCGGACGTTCTACTACGGATGGGTTCCCGCCGACCGGATCGACGAGCAGATCGAGCTGCTCGCCGACATGATGCGGTCCGCGCTGCCTCCCGCCGAGTTCGACATGGAAAAGGGCGTGATCCTCGAAGAGATCGCGATGAGCAAGGACTCGATCGAGCACCTCGCCTGGGACTTGATCCACGAGAGGATGTGCCCGGACCACCCGCTTCGCTGGCCGGTGCTAGGCACACAGGAGAGCATCGAGGCCCTAACCCGCGACCAGATGCACGAGTACTTTCGGAAGCGCTATAGCCCGGCGAACATGGTCCTGATCGTGGTCGGTCGGATCGACCCGGACGCGATCGCCGCCGCCGCCGAGCGGTACTGCGGCGATTGGCCGAACGTCGACCCCGAAGGCCCGCGGACGATTCCGAACTGGCGCGGCGGAACGGTCGTCCAGCAGGTCGAGCGATTCACCCAGCAGGCGGTGGGGCTCATCTTCCCCGCGCCGGCCTCGGCGGATCCGGATGCGGAGGTGGCCATGGCCGTGGCCAGCGCGCTCGGCGGGTCGAACTCCCGGTTCTACTGGAACATCATCCAAGCCGGGCTGGCCCCGCGCGCCGGCGTGTACTGGAACGGGTACGTCGACAGCGGCCTGATGATGCTCGACGGACTGTGTCTACCCGACAAGGCAGGGGCCTTCGCCGACGCGATGCGCCGGGAGGCCGAGACGCTCGAGCGCAAGGGCCCGACGGAAGAGGAAGTCCAACGGTTCAAGAACAAGCGTCGCACGGGCGTAGCCATCGAGTCCGAGGCCGCCTATCATCGGCTGATGCAGATCGCCGATGACCTATGCGATTTCGATCGACCTCGGACCGTGGACGAACGGCTCGAGGAAATCGAGGGCGTCACCGTCGAACGGGCGAAGAAGTACCTGAGCGATTGGCCCATTACCGACGGGGGACTGTTTTTGAGCCTGGGCCCCCGCAACTGGCCGGAGATCTAGGCGAGGTGACCGCGGAACCGCCAGCGAACGAGTCTCGGCCACAAGCCGATTCCCCGGCCGAAACGGCGTCGGACTTGGCGCGGCGGCCGTTCTGGTGGCGATTCCTCGGCCTCGTGACGATCATCGTCGCGCTGTTCACCGCCCACACCGTCTGGATCGTCAATCGACACGTCAGCCGGCTCGAGCTGGCGAGGATCTTCGCCACGGCCATGAGCCGGCCCCGGGTCTACAAGCCCACCTCTCAAGTAACGGACAGGCCCACGGAAGCGCCGATTCGGCGCCCCAAGCTGCCGAAACCGCCGACGAGGCGCATCCCACCCCGACCAGCACCAACCCCGCCCAAGGACGAGGCGCCGCCCTTCTCGATGGATCCGTCCGCGTGGATCCATCCGGCCGACGAGCCGACTACCCGCCCACAGCCGCGGATCGTGGTCAGCCGACCCAAGCCCGCTCCGAAGCCCAAGCTTCCGCCGGCGCCCAAGCCGGCGACGGTGGAGTCGGGGGCGTCGGTCGACCCGCTGTCGGCCCAGATGGAGTTGATGCAAAAGGCCTCCGTCTCCGAGGTCACGCGGCAGACCTGGGCGCTGCTAAGCCTGCTCATGCTCGAATGTCTCACACTAGCCGGTCTCTCCGCGCTGCTCGACGCGCGGCGAGCGAGAGGCAACCTGCTGATCTCCGCCTGGCTCCTGCTCGGCGGCACCGCCCTGACGGTCCTGGCGGGGAGGATCATCACGGTTGGGCTCGGCATCAAGTCTCTGGCGGAGAATCCCTACCTGCGCCCCATTGCCGAGGGCGCGGGGTTCCCCCCGCTCGCCGGGCGAGACTACGCGCAAGTCGTCGTTCGCGGCGGCGGCTACGCGGTCATCCTGCTGGTGCTATTGATGCTACCCCCCGCCCGCCGATACGGACGAGCACTCCGCCGGCGGATCGTCGCGGGCCAGCTCAAGCCGTGGCTGTCGGGGCCGGTCTGTTGCAGCCTTCTCTTCCTGCTGGCGATCGGCGCGTCCGTGGCGCCCGCCTTCCTCGAACGATACGTCTCCGTCTTCCACGTACTGCAATCCGGCGTCGCCCAGCTCAAGGCCGGCGCGGTGGGAGCGCTTCAGGGGATCGGCGCGGGGCACTTCTCGCTGTCGGTGGCCACCTGGTTCGAGCCATGGCTGTCGATCGGCTCGCCCATGGGGTCCGAGCTATTCGGGACGTACGTTTCGGTGCCGGAGTGGCACATCATCCGAAAGGTGCTGATCGTCTGGAGCATCCCCGCGACCGTCGCGGCGCTGCTCGCGCTCACGGGGCGCCGGCTTGTGCTCCGGTTGGCCTACGTCGTCGGCATCCTCGGCGTGCTGGTTCAACTGGCGTGCTGGGGCGCGCCCTATGCGGCCGTGGGGACCCCCGATTCGCTCGAGACCTTCCTGATCGTCCTGCCGTTGCACCTGATCGCCCTGGGGCGTATTCGTGCGTGTCTGGCGGCGAAGCGAAGCGGAGCCCCAGCCCACGCCTGTTCGTAGAGGGGCACTTCTCTGATCACGGAGGTGGGCAGTGCAGGCAATCGGCGTAGTCTTGTTGGGGACTTTCCTCGCCGCGTTCGGACAGCAGGCCGCCGCGCGGTGGCACTCGGTCAATCACGTCTTCGACAAGTTCGATGAGCCAATCGCCCTGGCCGGCCCGGGGCAGTCGTACGTCAGCGCGCGCCCCGATAAGGGTCCGTGGACGGCCGCCTATCCGCTGGGCAACCACTTCGCGAACGTTCGAGACTGCACGATACGAGTCTACTCGGCCGAGACCGTGACCTTCCTCGACTACATCGTCGCCTCCGGCCACGCGGGCAAGTCCAGCCATATCGTTCTGAGGATCGAGCTCTCCGAGCCCATCCGGCAGGTGACCTGGGACATCGGCCCCCACGGCAGGAATGTGTCTACCCACGCGCGCCTCGTCGCGCGAGCCAGCCGGGACGGCTCGACCTGGATGGACGCGCATGTCTACCCGACAGGTCAGAGTGCCGATCACGATCCCCCACCCGCAAGACTCTCTTTCGACCCGCCAACATCGACGCTCTACATCGGCTGGTTCGCCGACGTGCCCGAAGGAGAGACCGGTTGGTGGAACCTAGGCAGCACGGGAAACCTGACCTTCGTACCGGCCACCACAACGACGATTGCCACTCATGCCCCTTCCCCGTCACCAACAAGCCGCCCGATCGACGAGCCCCTCCAGGGTCGGCGGACGATTCCGCCGACGTTCTTCGGAACGACCACGCACGTCAACAGTGAGCCTTCGATCCACCTGCTCGAGGATCTCGGTGTCAATTGCGTTCGACTGGACTTCCCATGGCGGGGGCTCGAGCCCTCCCGCAGGCAATACAACGTCGACGAGAACCTGTGGATGATCAAGAGCGCCGATCTCGGCCTGAGCCGCGGACTTGACCAACTGGTCGTCCTGACGACGGCGCCCCAGTGGGCCATGGCTGAGCGCGGCACCTTCCCCAACGACGAAAGCGTCGAGGCGCTAGAGGCGTTCATGTACCACGTTGCCGGCAAGTACAGAGGCAGAATCCGATACTGGCAGGCCATGAATGAGCCCAACATGGGCGCGTGGAAGCATCGCTACGTGACCTTCCTCAAGGCGTTCCACCGCGGCGTGAAACGCGCCGACCCGGACAACAAGGTCGTGCTGACCGCCTTCGCCGGTGTGGCTCCGGAGCACCTGGAAGCGGCCTATCGGTACGGGGCCAAGGACTACTTCGACATCCTGGCGGCCCATCCCTACACGCGCCCGCAACTGCCGGAAGACGGCGGTTACGTGGATCAGATCAAGGCCTTGCGCGACGTCATGCGAAAGCACGGCGACGACAAGCCGCTCTGGGTCACGGAGATGGGCTGGAACGGCGTCGAGCCGTCCATGCTGGGGTACCTCAGGTCGAAGTTCGCCGGCCACCGCGTGTACGCCTGCACCGAGGAGGATCAGGCCCGAGGGCTGGCGCGCCTCTACCTCATCTCCGCGACGATCCCCTGGATCGAGCGCGTCTACTGGTTTCACCTTCACCAGGAAGCCGCGTACACCGAGGTCAAGGAGCCGGTCGATTACTACATGGGCCTGTTCACGCCATGGCTCGACGGGATGATCCGCCCCAAGGACGCCTACTTCGCCGTCAAGACCGTGGTTGCCGTACTCAGCAATGCCACCTATGCCGAGCGTCTCGAGCTGGGGCCGCGCATTTGGGCACTGGTCTTTACCCGCGGCAAGGAAGCGACGATCGCCCTCTGGTGCCTCGACGACGGCGTCACGATAACGCTTAGCGACGCCAGAGCCATCAAGACCGTCACCAGTATGGTTGGCACCCCGGTGCTCGTCGAGAGAAACGCCCTGCCGCTCTCCGGCCGCCCGTTCTACGTCACGTGCGAACTGGCCGAGCTGGAGCGCCTCAAGGGGCAAATCCTGCGGGCGGGCGTTCAACCCTAGACGGGGCACTCACTTGGGCCGACGCCTACGGCGCGATCTGAAACGAGTAGAGCGACCCCTTCTGTAGCGTGAAGCGAATCGCCACGGCGACGTTTCTCGGGACGTCTCGCCACGACCTCTCCCCCCCTGCTGCTTTCCATGTGACCCGACATCTCAGCGGATCATGGCGGATGAGCCGACAGGACTCCTCCCTGAAATCCGGCAAGCGTCGTCCCGCCCTATCGACTAATCCGACCCGCAGGTCCGCCGTTCCGACGTCCGCGTTGACCAGCAGGTCCGTGCCCGTTGCCAGCAGGCACTTCGTCTGAATGAGGGCCGGGGACCCTGCCGTCTCCGGCACGAGCCCGACGAACCGATCCGCCGGCAGTGTGGCTAGGCCAATGCCCTTGGACGCATCCTTGCCCTCGCCGTGGCGACGCGTCATGCCGGTGTAGTAGACGTAGATCAAGTCGTCCTTGGCGACCAGTGTTGTCGACGGGAAGATCGTGCCGCCGTCCCAGGCGGGCTTGTTCCGCGTCGGCGTGGGCTCGAGGAAGATGCCCCGATCCGCCACGCGATGCCAGTGCACACCGTCGCGGCTTACGGTCAGTTGCACCTTGATCACGCCTAGCACGTTGTTGCCCTCCTTCTTCTCGAGGTACAGCACGGGCAGCAGCCCGATGAGCTGGTCGCCGTGAGCGGTGACCTCCAGCCCATACGGCTGGACCCACGGATAGCCGTCCCGCTCGTCCGTCAGCAGGATCGTCTTCTTTGGCGTCCAGTGACGGAAGTCCTCGCTCGTCGATAGGGCGACGGCGCGCATGACGCCGGGCCAGGTCGGGTCGGGATGCTGGTTCCGTACGTATGCCAGATACTTGCCCTTCCAGAGCACGACAGACGATCCGGTGTCGTTCTTTCCCGCCGCGTTGAACGGCTCCATCTTCCAGTGAATGCCGTCGGGTGAGAAGGCGACGGTGTTTCCGCCGAGCCCCTTGTAGCGCCGCCCCGGGTCGGGGTCGTCCGGCGTGCGGAGCACGCACAGGCCGTGACCGCCGGGGACGACGATGTTGTGCTTGGCGTATCCGAGCACCTCGCCGGGGGCGACCATCGGCTTGGTCCAACGACTGCCGTCCGACGATTCGGCGTAGCACATGAAGTACTCCGGCACGTCCTCGGGGGCTCGGCTGCCGAGATACCAACAGCGGAACGCGTTGCGCTCGGGTTCGTACAGCACCGTCCCGTAGACCTGAATCGTCCGTTTCTCCCAGGCAAGATCCTGCGTGATGAGCGGATTCGCGGAGTGCTTCGTAGGTCGCCGGATCACACGCTTGACACCGATCATGCGCTCCACGAGGAAGTCGTCCAGAAACAACTGCGGACGGTTGGAGATGCCAAGAGCGCCGGCTACCGCCGGACGATCGCCTGAAGCCTCCGGAGCAGCGTACGCCGCGGCCACCAGGAGCAATACCAAAACGCCAGCGGAGAAGCGTTTCGACGCGATGGGAACGACCATGGTCCGTCTCCTCTTCGGCATCCTCATGACTCGCGAAGCGATTTCCCCGGAATCCTTCGTTGACAAGAGTTGACCTTCGGGCCAGTCAAACCCTTATCATATCGCCTGAACTGGAAGGAGGACCACGACGTGACCACACTAACGATTGCGTGCCTGCTATGTGGGTTGACGCCGACTGAGACGCTTCACAACGGCATTGAGCTGCCGAAAGACTGGCCGCCGAAGCTGAAGACGCTCACGATGGAGCCCACAGACCCGCCGTACCTGCAGCATCCGCCCAAGGTCATCCCGATCGATGTGGGCCGGCAGCTCTTCGTCGACTACTTCCTCATTCAGCAGACTACACTGAAACGGACCATGCACACCGCCACGTATCACCCGGCCAGCCCTGTGTTGATCGCGGACAAGCCCTGGGAGAAGGCGGGGAAATGGAAGGACTACGTCGGCCCCCACGCGATCCCCTTCAGCGACGGGGTCTGGTACGACCCGAAGGACAAGCTCTTCAAGATGTGGTACATGGCCGGGACGCTCTACGCGACGGCCTACGCGACGAGCAAAGACGGCATCCACTGGGAGAAGCCCGATCTGGACGTCGTACCGGGAACGAACATCGTCCATCCCGGCAACCGCGACTCGTGCACGATCTGGCTCGACTTGGAGGAGAAGGACCCGCAACGACGCTACAAGATGTTCCGCTTCCAGAAGATCCCCCGGCGCGGCCTGGTCATCCAGTTCTCCGCCGACGGCATCCACTGGGGCAAGGAGGTCAGATGGGCGGGGCCGTGCAACGATCGCAGCACCGTCTACTGCGACCCGTTCCGCAAGGTCTGGGTCTACAGCCTCAAGGCGGTCGGACCCGTCCACGGCGGCCCCGCCGAGGAGCGGATTCGCCGCTACTGGGAGCAGAATGACCTAATCAAGTCGCCGATGTGGTCGAAGATGGACAGCTCCCTGCTGTGGACGAGCACCGATCGGCTGGACCCCACTTGGCCCAAGCCGGACATCGGTCCGCCCAAGATCTACAACCTCGACGCCGTGGCCTATGAAAGCGTGCTGCTCGGGGCCTTCTCGATCCTCCAAACGTACTACAAGGGCGAGCGGACCGACCGGCCGAAACGCAATCAGGTCTGTCTCGGCTTCAGTCGTGACGGCTGGCACTGGTCGCGCCCGATGCGAACACCCTTCATCCCCTGCTCCGAACGGCGAAGCGACTGGAACTGGGGCAACATTCAATCAGCGGGCGGTGTCTGCCTGATCGTCAGCGACAAGATCTACTTCTACGTCAGCGGCCGGGCGGGCAGCGCCCGGCTCGGCGAGGGCAAGTGCCATCGCGGCGCCGACGCGAGCACCGGTCTGGCCGTCCTCCGCCGTGACGGCTTCGCCTCAATGGACGCAGGTGAGTCCGAGGGAACGCTGACAACGCGGGCGCTGCGGTTCCAGGGCCGGCATCTCTTCGTCAATGCCAAGACCGACGCTGGCGAGCTGCGCGTCGAGGCCCTCGACGAGGACGGCAACGTTCTCGAGCCCTTCACCCGGCAGAACTGCGAGCCCGTCCGCGCCGACGGCACCTTGCTGCCCGTTCGTTGGCGTGGAGTGAAGGACCTGTCCGCCGCCGCCGGCAAACCCGTCCGGCTCCGCTTCCACCTCAGCGTGGGCAGTCTCTATGCGTTTTGGGTGAGTCCCGACGAGTCCGGAGCCAGTCACGGATATGTTGCCGCGGGCGGCCCGGGATTCACCGGGCCGATCGATACCGTGGGCAAGGGCATCCATCGCTCGGCCACCGACCCGACCTCATCGGGCCAATGAAACAGGAGCCTTCCGCCATGCCCCGTCCCTCCGAGTCCTGGTACTTCGGTGGCTGCCTGCTCGTCGTTGCCCTGTGCGCGGACCTGACGTCCGTGACCGCGGCCGAGGAGTCGCTGCCAGGCAAGCCGTTCGACAAAGGCCTCTTTCCCAAAGCATACGGCATCCTGGCCGACGAGCACCGGATGTTCCCCGTCGACATGGGCGACTGGCCCGTCAAGATCGACCGCTCGCGGCAGCTCTTCGTCGACGATTACCTCCTTGCCAAGACCGAGAGGATCACACGCGAGGTACATCACCCTCGCAAGCACCCGGCCAATCCTCTCGTCCGTCCCGACAAGCCTTGGGACTCGGGCGGAACGGTCTTTCAGATCGTTCGGCGTGACGCCAAGACGGGCAAGTTCCGGATGTGGTACTCCGGATACGTTCGCTACGAGCTGCCCTCGGGCGTGGCCACCCGATTCCCGACGCTCTATGCCGAGTCCGACGACGGGATCAAGTGGACCAAGCCCGAGCTGGGCCTCTGCGAGTTCGAAGGCTCCAAGGCCAACAACATCGTGATCCAGGGCGGCAATCCGTTCGGTCTGATTGTCGAGCCGAACGACCCCGACCCGAACCGGCGGTACAAGGCCGTCGTCTGGCACGAGCCCCAGGTCGTCCCGAGAGAGGGATACTTCCTCTACACCTCACTCGACGGGGTCCACTGGAAGCGCGCGCGGGAAGCGCCGCTGGCGATCAGCCTTCGAGGCTACACGATGCCCCAGTCGGGCATCGGCGACACGAGCGTCTTTCGATGGGACCGGCTCCTGGGCAGGTATGTCGGCGACGTCAAGTTCGTCCTGCCGGGCAAGTTCCGCTGCCGTGGCATCATGTTTAGCGACGACCTGATCCACTGGTCCCCGCCGCGGATGACGCTCTACCCGGACGGGCTGGACGAGCCGGACTCGCAGGTCTACGGCCACCTCAGCTTCTGCTACGAGGGCATGTGGCTCGGCTTCCTTCGAATGATGCATACGCAGCGCGTCGGCTACAAGCAGACGACCGTCGAGTTGACCGCCAGTCGCGACGGCAGCCACTGGACCCGCGTCGGCAAGCGCGAGGAGCTCATCCCCCTGGGTGGCCGAGAGGAATGGGACGCCGATTACCACGACCCCTGCTGGGACCCGATCCTCGTCGGCGACGACCTCTGGATCTACTACCGAAGCGTCAATCGTCGCCCGGACGACAAGAACCCCAAGATCGGACACGCGATCGGTCTGGCCGTCCTCCGCCGCGACGGCTTCGTCTCGCTCAACGCCGGCGACGAGCCCGGCATGATCGTCACCCGGCCACTGAATGCACCGGGCAAGTCGCTGTTCGTCAACGCCGAGGTCGCCGATGGGGGATGGCTGAAGGCTGCCGTGCTGACGCCCGATCACAAACCACTGCCGTCCTCTTCAGTCGACGACGCCGTCGCCGTGACCACGGGAACCACCGCGACGCGCGTCACGTGGCGCAACGCCAAGGAGCTGAGCGTCCCCGATGCCGGTCACGTCCGGCTCGTGTTTCAGCTCAAACGGGCGAAGCTGTACTCGTTCTGGATTGAATGACCGCCCGAGTGGAGGGCCGTGTTACAGGGCGAGGCTCGAGCGCGGCCGAGCGCTTCAACTCCTACGTCTCCGCCTCACGATCACGCAGAGGGCAAGCGCGCCCATGATCGCCGGAAGGAGCGGGCCGGCGCCGCTGCCGCACTTCCAGACAACGTTAACGTGCAAGTCGGTGTTCATGACGATTGTGGTCGACAGGTTGGCGTCAATCGCCGCGTAGTTGACGTCGTCCGGGTGGTTGGGGTCGAAGATCTCCCACTGCCGCAGCGCCTTTTCCTCAATCGGAATCGCCGTCAGCGTCACCGCCGTCCCGGCAGGGAATTGCACGTTGTTGGCGTCATTCGGCTCCGGGTCGATCTGCACGTCGCCCCAGGTCTCGTTCGTCTCGGTCAGCGCCAGCGACCTCAATACCAATTGCTTCTTGACGTGGAGCACCCAGTCATCGGAGTTCGGCGTCGTGAAGCTGCGGGCTCCGCCCGCGACGGTCCCAATCGGGATCGGCCCGGCGCTGCCGTCCGACTGGCGGGGGCTGAACCACTCCGCGTCGTACGTACCGCCGGCAAGCTGCACGGAGAAAGTCCCGCCGTTCTCCACGTAGACGACGTACTCGTTTCCCGGATTGACCAATGCAAAGCCGCTGCTCGTGACGCCGTTATCCGGAGACATGGTCCAGAACGCCACGCCCAGGTCCTCGATGAACTGGCGGAGCCTCGGCAGATCACTGCCGGTGCCGCTGCCGGCACCGCCGCCGCAGAAGCATGCCCACAGATTTCCTCGCAGGCGCTTGTCATAGGTGCTGTCGAGCAGGCCGAACTCTTCCACGATCAACGGTTTGTCGGCCAATCCCCGATTGGTGATCGTGTGACTGTTGTTGCCGGACGGGGTGATGTCGTTTCCCGACTGCGTGGCCATGAAGTCGGCCCACGATTCGCTCGGGAAGGCGAAGTTGCCCGTCGTTCCGTGTACGCTCCACAGTCGACCCCACGGATTGTGGCTCTGGCCGTAGGTCATGTGGGACGAGACCTCCGAGGTGGACCACCCCTCCTGCCACTCGAGGCACAGCACAAACATCGTGTGCGGATACGCGCTCAGCCGGGCCATCCCGTACTTGATCAGGCACTGGCGGTCGGCGTCGGACAGGTCGCCGAACCCGCTGTCGTCGGCGAAGAACCACAGCTCGGCGATCATGCCTTCGTCCTCGAGCTGCGCGATGAGCCGGTCGTACATCTTCCACCGCGATAGATCGAACCGCGACTTGTCGTTCGAATTGTCGGTGCCCACCCAAGGCGTCGTCGAAACGTCGCCGTAATCGCCGTTGTTGGCCAGATAGACGTTCATCTTGTTGGCCCGATGGAAATCGCGATGGCGGGCGATCATGTTCTGACGGTTGGTCTCGCTGATTTCCTCGCTGAGCAGCGTGTGGCTGAATTCCTCATAGGCAGGCTGCGCGCGGTCCAGGAAGTTGCCGATGAGGTAGACCGGACCGCCGTCGGCCCGGTGGAAGTAGCGCCCGCCCGGGACGATGGGGCCCGATTCTCCCGACGCGATGCACTGGAACTGGCCGCTCTGATTGTTCAGGCCGGCGTCGTTCGAGCTGGTCGCCCACTGCCAGACGCCCAGCCGGTCCGGCGAGAACCGCAGCTTCCAGACATTGCCGCTTTGTCCGCCATTGCCGTCGCCGTCGTAGAAGCCGTCGATCGTGCAAGGACTGCCCCCCGGGGGGGTCACCGTCGCCGTCAGCCACGTATCGGTGAACGGGTTCGAGGGCGAGCCCGATGCCGTCAACGACACCTCATACACCCGCCACTTGGGCGCCTGAGGCCCTGCCGAGAGGACCTGAACCTGCCAGGCCTCCGTATCCTGCCCGCCAGTGCTGCTGGCCATGATCTCGACGGTGAAGGAGTTCCCGATGTCGTCGTCGCTCGGCGTCCAGCCGCTGACACGGCCGTTGGGGTCGACCGTCAGGCCGGTGGGTCCCCCAACGACCGACCAGGTGATTGGCGGCACCCCCTGGACCAGGACGAGTTGCTCGGCGTACTCGGTCCCGGCGACGACGCCGTCCGGATCCGGCGAGACCTCCTGGATGACGGGCGGCGGCTCCGGCTGGACCGTCACCTGCCAACTCTCGGCATCCGACCCGAAGGTGTTCGTGGCCTGGATCTCGATCGTGAAGCTGGCGCCGACGTCGCCCGGTCCCGGAGTCCAGCCGCTGACAAGGCCGCTCTGATCCACGGTCAGGCCGGTGGGTCCTTGCGCGACCGACCAGCTCACCGGCGACGTCCCTTGCAGCAAGCTGAGCTGCCGGACGTACTCGATCTTGGCTTGCGCGGCGTCGGGATCGGGCGAGACCTCCGCGATGATCGGTGCGACGCTGGCCGCCATCCACTCGATCCGAGGAGTGTTGCCCGAGCCCCGCGATCCCTCCCGATCCTCGAACCAGGGCCCATTGCCGGGGCTGCTGATGGGCTTGAGGTGAAACGTCACCGTCTGGCCCAAGTGGCTGTTGTAGAAGCTCGTCACGTCGATCGCGTACCACGTGTAGCCGGTGTTGACCCTGACATCGCCCAAGCTGGTCCAGCTCGTGGTGTCGGTTCCGGTGAAGCTGCTTTCGTTGAAGTTGTATGCGCCAACGCGGAAGTTGATCGTGGTATCACACGTTCCGTAGTTGTTGTAGATGCGCAGCGTGGCGGAATCGACCGGATTGATGCCCAGCGTGAATTCGATCCATCCGTTTCTGTTGGCCACCGTCTTGACGAGAATGCCGTTGTCGTCCTGATTCACGCCGTTGTCGACGTAGCAATCGTCGTTGGCGTAGATCAGGTCGCCATGGGCCGCACTGGACACGAAACCAACGGCCAACGCCGCCATCAATAGCGTGACGCTTCTCGTTCTCATTTGCCAAGCTCCTTCTCTTCCGCGGAAGCCCACGAAAGGAACTCGCCTAACCAGCGAATCCGCCTCGACCCGAGGCCCCTGAGTTCTCTCTCACAAGCGCAACGTCCTGCGTGTCTCGTCTTCGAGGAGGTCGTCTGGTCACCTTCCAGAATCCCAGCACGCACACGCTCATGGCCACCTGCAACCCCGCTGCCGCAATGCCAGGCGGCATTCACGTGCCTATCAGTGTCCATGGACGACCGTCGTCGAGACGTTCGTCTCGGTCAACTCGAGGGCACCCTCGGCAGGGACAACTGCATGCATTTGTCCATAGGGTGACCGCCGCGATAGCGAACCGACCATTCTGGCCGACCTGAAGAGGCTTGGGCATGGACTTCCCTCCGCCCTCGGGAATGTGGAAATGAAGCCGGACGGACCCTCGTCATTCATGATACGTGAGGGGTTCCCGCTACACAATCAGCAAGCTAGATCCTAAACAGGTCAACGCATAGATGCGGGTCAGGACACCTCGCGCTCGTAGCCCTTCATCGTGGCCAGCTCGCGTGGCAGGTGCGTCTCGTAGGGCTCCCAGTTGATCCACTCGCCGCTGAGGTAGTCTTCGTAACCCATGTCCAGCAGCAACTCGACCGCCCGCTTGTGGTCGACAATGCCCTCACCGATCGGGCGGAGCAGTTGCCCCGGGTCCTCCTTGACGCCGTCATGAAAGTGGACGTGGCGGATCCAGGGCTCAAGCGTTTCGTAGGCCTGGTCCATCGTCGCGCCGCCCTGGCGGACGGGGTGCATGATGTCCCAGTTGACGGCGATGGCCGGATGGTCGACGCGCTGCATCACTTGGGCCACGTTCGCCGGGTCGCACCAGTCGTCGTGCGTTTCCATGCAGACGACCACGCCGCGCTGTCCGGCGTGATCGGCGACGGACTCCAGCGACCGCGCCACAAGCTCGATCGCCTCTTCCCGTGACGTGCCCGCGGGGATCTGCCCGCCGAAAACGCGAATTCGCGAGCAGCCGACGTCCGCCGCCAGATCGATGGCCCGGTGCGTGTCCTGAACCATCCCGTCGGCCGTGGCCGGATCAGCGTATCGGCACGACGTGGCGATGCAGCACAGCGCGACGCCGCTGGCCTCGGCCTTGGCCCTGGCCTGCCCGCGGACGTCGGCCGGTGCGTCGAACTCGAGGCCGTGCTTGTGGCTCGACGAAACGCGGGGCTCCACGCCTTCGTAGCCGAGCCGCTTGGCCAGCGCCAGCACCTCGTCCAAGGATAGCTCCGGGCAAGAGAACGTCATGAATGCGTACTTCATATCAGACTCCCAAGTCAGTCGAATCGGACGGCGCCCTCGGTCATGCCATCTCGACGGCCCGACCTGTAGCGGACGATGCGTAGATCGCGTCGGTGATCTTCTGGACGATCAGCGCTTTCTCCAGGCTCGTCTTCGGCTCGCGATGCTCCAGGATCGCCGCGGCGAAGTCCTCCACCGGTCCGGCGTGAACGGCGTCGCCGTCCTCCTGGCCCTGCCAGATCGTCCGCGCGACCACACCCTCCTGCTTGCTCGTGTCCTCGTGGATGATCCGCTTGTCCTCGATCGTCGTCATGTGCAGGCGGAGCGAGCCCTTCGTCCCCACGATGTGCCAGGCGGCCTCGGTCCGGGCGGCCACGTACTCACCACGTTCGTAGTGGATGGCCGTGCCGCCCTCGCAGACGATCAGCGCCGCGAAGTGCGTTTCGGCGTCCGAACCGGGCGCGACGTAGGACTCGAAGTCCGCGGAAATCGGCCATGCCCTGGCCAGCACGGTCTTCGGCCTCAGCGACCAGCCCGTGATAGCCAGCAGGTAGTCCAGATCGTAGCAGCCCCAGTTGACGAGGATCCCCCCGCCGTTCATCGACCGATTCAGTCGCCAGGGCGGGGGCGGTTTATCAGGCGGCTTGCCGAGCGCCGAGAGCGCCCGACAGTGAATCACGCGGAGATCGCCCAACGCCCCGCTGGCCACTAGCTCGATAGCGGCCTGCGTCGACGGCAGGAACTGATAGCGCGACGAGCAGCACGCGACCACTCGATCGCCGCGCGCGGCGATCATCCGTTGGACCTCTTGCGCATTCATCGCCACGGGCTTTTCCGTCAGGACGTGCTTGCCCATGGCCAGCGCTCGAAGGGCCAACTCCGTTCGACCCGTCGTCGGAAACGCCAGCACCACGCCGTCGACGCGATCGTCGTTCAGCAGCGCCTCGGCGTCCGTGTAGACCGAGGGCACGTCGAACTCCTCGCCGGCCTTCCTTGCCCGTTCCTCGACGCCGTCGGCCACGGCGACCAGCTCGACATGATCCGCGCGATGGGCCATCTTCAGGTGATACTGCCCGATGACTCCGCAGCCGATGACGCCCAGTCGTGCCTTACCCATGGCTCGCGTGCTCCTGTCGTCTCGAAGATGCGCGTGGGAGTATAACACCCTTCCCGAGCCGCCGACACCACGCCAGGCATGCCACGCTTTCCGCGCCCGGAAGCGACGTTCCTGGAAGATCTACGAGCCGTCGTAGAGTGGACTCACCGCGTGATCCGCCCCAAAATAGGCCGATGCGCTCCCTGCTCGCCGTGGACATGGGACTCAGGGCCGGTCTGGCCCTCTACGGGGATGACGGCCGGCTGCGCTGGTACCGCTCTAGGAACTTCGGATCGGCCCCGCGCCTGCGACGCGCCGTGGTGTCGATGCTCGACGAGATCGAAGACCTCGCATGGATCGTCGTCGAGGGCGGTGGGCCCCTGGCCGACATCTGGCAGCGCCAGGCCAAGCGACGCGGCATCGGCTTCCGGCAAATCGGGGCCGAGGCGTGGCGAAACCGGCTCCTGCGCGCCCGCCAGCAGCGAACCGGCAAGCAGGCCAAGGTCAGCGCGGATGCGCTCGCTCGCAGCGTGATCGAATGGTCGGCCGCGCCCCGACCCACGTCGCTCCGTCACGACGCCGCCGAGGCCATCCTCATCGGTCTCCACGCGGTGGTGGAATTGGGGTGGCTGCCGAGGATTCCCAGCGGAATCGCACGAAGCGGACAGATGCCAAGAGGCCGACCGCCTCACTGATGGCTGGCTCGGGTGGCTGAAGGCGTCTCGCTTGTCGATGCCCGGCCAGAGGTCGCGCAGACCCGGCCGCACATGTCGATGAGATGCCCGACCACATTGGCTAGGCTTTCCAGATCCATGCCCGTCTTGGCCGCTTGTTCGACGCGCTTCGCCTGGTCGCCGAGCTCGGGAAAGCCATAGTTGCCGCTCGTGCCCTTGATCTGATGGGCTAGGGAAGCCAAGGCGGCGAGGTCACCGTCGGCCAGATGTCGCTTGAGTGCATCCACTCTCTCGCGAAGATTGTTCACGAAGGTCGAGATCAGTTCCTCAATCTCCGGATCGCCCTCCAGTCCGTCGATGAGCGCGTTAGATGATCGGTGCCTGGTGCGCGGCGCTTGACGTTCATCGGAGAGTTGGGCGGCAATCGCCTCCTGGAGCTTCAGACGGTCTATCGGCTTGGCCGCATAATCGTCGCAGCCGGCATCAAGACAATGCGCACGGTCGTTTGCCATCGCGTGAGCCGTTAACGCGATGATCGGGCCTGAATAGCCGGCCTCGCGGAGCTGACGGGTCGCCGTGTACCCGTCTAAAACGGGCATCTGCATGTCCATGAGGATCACGTCGTACGGGCTGCCCGCGTCTCGGGCAGTCAGCGCTTCCTCGTATGCGATCTTCCCGTTCTCAGCCACGGTGACCTCCGCGCCCATCTTCTTGAGAACAAAGGAAATCAACCTCTGATTGTCCGGCCCGTCCTCGGCCAGCAGGATGCGGCAGTCAAGGCGGCAACGCTCGACGGTAGGTTGCGGAGAAGGCGCTGGCACCGTTCTCGTAGCTTGCGCGGATGCATCGATCAGTGACGCCGAATCGAGGGGATCGACGCCGACCGTGACGCTGAAGCGGCTTCCCGAGCCACGCGCGCTCCTGACCGTGAGCTCGCCGCCAAGCATGGTCGCAAGCCGTTTGCTGATCATGAGACCCAAGCCGGTCCCGCCATACCGCCTCGTCGTCGAGGCGTCCCCTTGCGTGAATGACTTGAAGAGCCGCGACATCTGCTCGTGGGTCATTCCGATGCCCGTATCAATCACATCGAACTGAACGAACGGTCCCGGACGGCCGGAGTTCGTACAGGTTGCCTCCTCGCGGACGAAGCGTACAACCACTCGAACCTTGCCTTGCTCGGTGAACTTGATGGCGTTCCCGATCAGGTTGATGAGAATCTGCTTGAGCCTTGTGGGATCGCTCCGAATGGTCTCCGGAACGGCCCCCGCATACTCTATTTCCAGCGGCAGGCCCTTACCGTCCGCCCGCACCTGCATGAGAAGCCGGACCTCCTCGATCAACTCGACGAGTGGGAATGCCACGCGCTCGACCTCGAGCTTGCCGGCCTCGATCTTCGAGATATCGAGGATGTCGTTGATGATCTCGAGCAGGTACTCTCCGTTGCGCCGAATCGTCTGGACGGCCTCCCGTCGGTCCGCTTCCGCGAGCGAGGGATCCAGCAGGCTCTCGGCGAAACCGAGAATGGCCGTCATGGGCGTTCGGATTTCGTGGCTCATGTTGGCCAGGAACTCGCTCTTGGCCTGCGTCGCCGCCTGCGCCTGTTCTATCGCTTCCTCGAGCCGCTCCATTGTTGCCTCGAGCTGCATCGAGGCCCGTTTCTCGCCCTCCAGCGCGTTGACCATCATCGCGTTGTTCTCTTTGAGCTTCTCCTCCGCGCGTTTTCGGTCGCTGATGTCGACAAGACTCTCAATCAAACAGCCGCGACCTCGCAACGTGGCCAAGACCGCCGTCTTGAGGATCGGCAAGGACGTCCCATCGCCCCGGAGCAGCTCGCGCTCCGTCCGGTCGAGCGTTCCGCCCATATCCGTGATCGGACACTTGCCGCCCCCTGCCGTGGTGATGAGATCGTGACACGCCCTCCCGATGACCTGCTCCCTCGATGAGTGGAGCATCTCCGTCGCAGCGGGATTCGCGTCGACGATCTGGTGAGTCTCTGCATCGATCACGAGGATGCCCGTCTGGATCGACTGCATGATCGTCTGAAGGCGCTCTTCACTCTCGCGGACGGCCGCCTCCTCCGCCTGCCGCTTGGCGATGTCTCGAACGACGCCGATCGCCGACCACTTCCTCCCGAGTCTCACCGAACCGAGAGAGAGTTCGATCGGAAATTCAGTTCCGTCCTTCCGCAACGCCGAGAGCGTGCTTACCGTCCCAACCGCCGGACCTTGACCGGTCTGCTGAAAGGCAGGAAAGGCCGCCTCATGGGCCCTGTGATACCTCTCCGGTGCGAGGAAGTGGTGGAGTCCCTTGCCCAAGGCCTCCTCGGTCGACCACCCGAATATCCTCTCCGCCGCGGGATTCCAGTACGAGATCAACCCCTCGTGATCCATCATGATGATGGCATCCAAGGCGTGATCGCTGATATTCTTGAACCGTTCCTGACTCTCCCTAAGCTGCTCTTCGACTCGCTTGCGATCGAAGGCCTCGCGCAGGAGTTGCCGTACCAGCATCCTCTCGTTTTCGAAGGCCCTCTCGGCATCCCTTCTGGTCTTTTCCAGAAGGTCATTCGCGGCCTTCGTTCGCAAGGCCGCTTGAATCCGCGCAAGAACCGCCGGCCAATGATACGGTTTGATGACATAGTCATGCGCGCCCGCAGAGAGGCCCTCCACCACGTCCTCATCGCGGTCATGGGCCGAACTCATGATGACGGGGATCGAGCTGAGCGCCGGATCGTGCTTCAAGATCCGACACACTTCGATGCCGTCGGCTTCAGGCATCTCAATGTCCAGGAGGATCACGTCGGGACGGAACGTCCTCGCGACCTCGAGCGTCTGCTTCCCGTTGCCGGCCGTAATCACCTCATGGCCTGCCTCGACAAGCTGATCTCTGATCACCTGAAGGATCACCGCGGAGTCGTCGACCACTAGGATCCTGGCCATTGCTCGACCTTCACTCCTCGCCTGTCTTCCGTTGGCGCTGCCCTTGGCCCCAATCCCCCTGGTCGCATCGGCAGCGCCGTCTCATAATGCGTCTGGTTCAGGATGATCGGCCTCTGCCGGGAGGCACGGTCTCATCGCCCACGCGCGGAGCTCGCGCCGATGGGTCGCGCCCTCTGATCATTTCACTCGCCTTCCGCGATGGATCGCGCAGCTTCCCGACGTATGGCTAGGCTCCCCCATCTGGATGCAGAGCATCCCTGCTTGACATCGGAACTGGCCAACGTGGACTTGAGAACCGCACGCTGGCCCGCCGTTCTCTCGGGGCGAATCCCATACGTGGATACCCTTAAGAAGCGCACGCAGTCCGATAACGAGGTGGCATGAGGAAACAGATTCAAGGCAGTTCTCCAGCCGACGCCGCGCGATCGCCATCGGGCTCCCGCTGCCGCTGATCCCCCGGTGGTCGCCTTGTCGCGCCCCGGCCACGGTGTTACCGTATGCCCCATGGCACGCGGGAAGACGACGTACAAGCAGGCCGGCGTGGACATCGAGGCCGGCGATCGCATGGTCGACCTCATCGGGCCCCTGGTCCGTCGAACGTACGGGCCGCGCGTCGTGGGCGGGCACGGGGCTTTCGCCGGCATGCTTCGCCTCGACTACAACGAGCGGATCTTCCGCCGGAACTACCGCAACCCCGTCCTCGTCGCTTGCACCGATGGCGTTGGAACCAAGGTGTTGGTGGCCATCCAGGCCGGCCGGCTCCGGACGGTCGGTATCGACCTGGTCGCCATGAGCGTCAACGACATGCTCACCTGCGAGGCCGAGCCCCTGCTCTTCCTCGACTACCTTGCCGTCAACAAGCTCGATCCCGAGCGGGCCGCCGAGATCGTCACCGGCATCGTCGCCGGTTGCGAGCAGGCCGACTGTGTCCTCCTCGGCGGCGAGACCGCCGAGATGCCTGACCTCTACCGAAAGGACGACTTCGACCTCGCCGGCTTTGCCGTCGGTGTCGTCGAGCTCAAACGACTCAAGATGACGCAGGCGGCCGAGCCCGGCGACGTCATCATCGGCCTGGCCTCCAGCGGCATCCACTCCAACGGGTACTCGCTGGTCCGCCGACTGGTCTTCGACCAGGCCGGCATGAAGGTCGGCGACCACGTGCCCGCCCTCGGCATGACCGTCAGTGAGGCCCTGCTCGAGCCCACGCGGATCTACGTCCGCTCGATCATCGACCTGATCCGCGCATACAAGCGAAAACGACCTATTCGCGGCATGGCGCACATCACCGGCGGCGGGCTGCCGGGCAACGTTCCCCGCTGCCTGCCGAAGGGCGTCCACGCCGCGATCAAGCTGGGAAGTTGGCCCATCCCGCCGGTTTTCCCGTTCCTCCAGTCGCTCGGCGTGGACGACAAGGAGATGTACCGGGTCTTCAACATGGGCATCGGCTACACACTGATCGTCCGTCCCGCCTTCGCCTCGGCGGCGATCCGCCGGCTAGAGCGGGCGGGGGAGCAGGCGTACGTGATCGGCAACATACGACGAGGCGGCAGCGGCGTTCGCTTCATTTGACGGACACAAGGTGAGATCATGAGCGGCGACAAACTGCGTTTCGGATTGGTCGGGCTGGGCAAGTTCGTGGAGATCGCCCACCTGCCGTGCTACTACGAGACCGCCTACAGCGATCACATCGAGTTGGCGGGAATCTGCGACCTGAGCCAGGCCAGGCTCGACGAGCTAGCGCCGAGGTGCCCCGGCGCCGAGACCTACACCGATCACAAGAAGATGTTCGCCGAGGCCGGCATCGACGCCGTCGTCATCGTCACGCCCGACCACGCCCACACGCGGATCGTTCTCGACGCACTCGACGCCGGACTCGACGTCGTGGTCGAGAAGCCTCTGTGCATGCTCACGACCGAGGCCGTCGACATCGTCGAGAAGGCGCGCAAGCTTGGGCGGCTCGTCGTCGTCGACTTCCACAAGCGGTTCGACCCGGTCCACCTCGCGCTCCGGGAGCGCGTGCTGGGCGGACACTACGGCGCGGTCCAGACGGCCTACTCGTGGATGCAGGACGAGATCACCGTGCCGTGCGGGGGCTTCTTCAAGTCCGACCTGGCGGCCAAGAGCAGCCCCGTCTGGTTCCTAGGCGTTCACTTTTTCGACGTGATGCGGTTCATCACTGGGCTCGAGCCCATCGAGGTCCGCGCCACCGCCTACAAGGACGAGGTCCCCGCGCAGGGCGTCGACACTTACGACGCGGTCAAGGCCGACTTCATCATGAACAATGGCGCGAGCTTCACGTTCGTCGTGAGCTGGAACCTGCCGAAGGGCGCGCCCGCCCTGACCGTCCAGGGAATGACGCTCCAGTGCGCCAAGGGCCACATCGCGCTGGACACGACCGATCGCGGCTGGCGCGACCTATCCAGCGAGGGCAACCGCTGCATCAACCCCAACTTCCTCCATCGGCTCGGCAAGAACTACCGCGGCTACGCCGTCGAGAGCCCCGGCGAGGGCCTGATGGAGATCATCGAGCATCGTAAGACGCCCTTTAGCCCAAAGACGCACCCCGACTCTTTCGCCCTCAACGGGCTCTACGCCACGCTCATGGGTCAGGCCGTCGACGCCAGCCTCGCCGCCGGTACGACCATGCGCGACGGCCACGCCCTCGTCGGCGCTACGATCAACATCAACGACTTCTTGACCGAGCAGGTAGGCGCGGACCGCGCCAAGCCGTTCCTCATTAGCATCGAGTAGCCCATGATCGGTGTTGCAGGGACCGGTTGGGCGCCCGATCCGTCCTTGCTCTGAATCGCGTTCGTCATCCCACGTACCGCCCGAGGGATTGAGCGACCTCCGCGCTGCTTTTCTTCGCGCGGTTCGCGTCCGGCCGAGATATGATGCTCCCGACACCTTCAGGCCTGACTCGGTTCCAGGCTGAACCCTAGTTGGGGCGTCGGCTCGGTCGGAGCGAACAGGAGATCTTCCCCATGTATCTCTACATTGCCTTGCTCATCTCTCTTTCTCTGTTGTGGGCCGCTGGGCCGGTCGCGGCGGCTCAGACTACGGCTCCCGGCTCCTTACGTGCCGGCGTGGCCAAGAGCGACATCACCACCGACGCCAAAGGGGTGCGGGTCAACGACCCGCTGTACGCCAAGGCCCTGGTGCTCGACGACGGCAAGGTGAAGGTGGCCATCATCGCGATGGACGCCACGGCGATCGGCGGCATCGGAGACATCGGGGACGATTTCCTGCCTAAGCTCCGCGCGAGGATTCAGGGAGAGCTGGGAATCCCCGGCGATCACGTCCTGGTGAACGCCTCGCATACGCACCTGCCGGGACGATTGCTGTGCGACGCCGCCGAGCAGGTCAGCCGGACGTTCGACGCGGTCAGGCGGGCCGCTGGGAATCTGGTCCCCGCGAAGGTCGGCACGGGCGTCGGCCATGAAGACAGGATATCGATGAACCGGACCCTCCGGCTGAAAGACGGCAAGCGATGGACGATCCGCCACACCAATCCGTGCCCGCCGGACGAGGAGGTGGCGGGTGTGGGGCCGATGGATCCTGAGATCGGGATACTTCGCGTCGACCGCATGGACGGTCGGCCGTTGGCGGTGGTCTACAACTTCGCCTGTCATCCGTATCTTGGCGTCCCGCGGGGAGGCGTCACGGCCGACTATCCGGGGTTCGCCTCCAAGGTCATCGAAGAGCAACTGGGCGACGGCGCTATGGCCCTGTTCCTACAGGGGGCCGGTGGGGACATCACGCAGGTTCTCTACAAAGACGTCAATCGGCCGAGAGACGCCGAGCCGCAGGGAACGATGCTCGGGCTGAGCACGTTGAAGACGCTGAGACAGATACACACGAAGCCCGCGACGATCAGCGTGATCTCCGAGACGCTGAAGCTGCCGAGGAAGTCCGATTTCCCGCAGTGCATCGAATCGCTTCAGGGCGAGCAGGCTCGGCTGCTCGCATCACTGAGGGGCACGAGTCTGAACTTCAAGACGTTTCTACCTTTGTACATGAAGCACGCTCTGCATCCCGATGCCCCGTCGTACTACTCGTACAGGTACCTGCAGGCCGAGAAGACGGGCACCGACGAACTGTCGGCGATCGACGCTCAGAATAGGGGGCACCTGGAGAAGTACCTCAGGAACATCCACACGATGGAGAAGCTGGCGAGGATCCAGGATCAGATCGCCACGCTACAGCGGCATCAGGCCATCAACACCAAGGCCGGCGAGCCAACGATATCGACGGAGATACAGGGCATCAAGATCGGAGACTTCGCGTTGATCACGTCTCCGGCGGAGGTGCTCGTCGAGGTCGGGCTGAACGTCAAGAAGGCCTCGCCGCACGAGCACACGTTCGTGGCGGCGTTCTCCAACGGATACATCCACTACGGCCCCCCTGCTTCGGAATACGGCAAGGGAGGCTACGAAACGACGGAATGCCTGCTGGCCCCGCAGTGGCAGAAGCTCTATGAGGACAAAGCCAAGGAGATTCTTCGCAGGCTGCGGTGACCGCGGTAGGTGATCTGACGCACCCACGTCGGGGCACAGTGCAGCCCAAGGGCAATCTCGCCGTTGCGGAAGCAACCGAGACTGAGCGCAGCGATATCGAACCAGGGAAGCCCCGATTCTGGCGCGTACCGCTCACAAGACTCACTTCTTCTGCTCAGCGTACCATTGCCGCCACTTGTCGGCCTTGAAGCCATAGCGCTTCTTGGACCACCGCTCGAGTGTGCCTACGGCCGCGCCCTGCACCTCCGGGTCGGGGTCGCCCACGGCCTCGATCAGGATCGGCATCAACTTCTCCCGATCGCCAATCTGGACCAGCGCGAGCAGTGACGCGTAGCGCACGCCGGGGGACTTGTGCTTGACGGCCCGGGTGAGTGGCTCGACGAACCCGTCGCCAAGTTTGTCGCCGCTGAGGCGTTTGATGGCCATGCCCGCCACCTCGCCGTCCGGATCCGCCACGGCCTTGAGGAGGATGCGCTTGAGCGCCTCGCCCTCGATGCCGTCGATCCCATGCAGGGCCAGCCGTCGCACCGCGACATTGGCATCGTCAAGCGCGATCAGCACCAAGTCGGCCACCTCCGGCCCCTGAACGTTCAGGAAGAACGCGGCGGCGGCGGCTCGTACGTCGGCGTCGGAATCCTTCAGCAATCTCTGAACGACGTCGGCCTGCTGGGCCGTGGCGGACCGCGCGATCGCCATGGCCGCCCCGCGTCGCACCTCGGCATCGCTATCCGCGGCGAGCCTGAGGGCAAGGTCGCGAGCCGAGGCCTGGGCGAATCGTCCCAGACCGGTCGCCGCGACGCGGCGGACCTTCACGTCGTCTGAAGCGAGCAGCTTGCCCAGATGCTCGAGCGTCTTGGCCGAGCAGACCAGACTCAGCGTCTTGGCGGCCTGGTGTCGCTGGGCCTCGGGACCGGAAGTCGCCTCCCGGGCCAGCTTGGCGAGCAATGCTTCGTCCTTGCACAGGACGAACGCGTCGTGGACGTCGCCGGTGGCGGTGTGTGCCTCATAGCGAAGCAGCGGCCCGTCGATCGAGATGATCTGGTAGAGCTGGGTGTTCTCCGCCACGCTCAGCATCTCCGCGCGCGGGGTTCGGTCGAGGGAGTACATCTTTGGGCCGCTCACGGAGACAACGTAGACCGTTCCCGCGGCGGCGGACCGCCAGTTCGTGCCCGTCGAGGCATTGGTTTCGGCGCCGATCAGGCCGGTGCGCCCGTACGTGTGGTCGTGCCCGGTCAGGACCAGATCCACCCGGTGGCGGTCGAAGACGGGCTTCCAGATCTCGCGGAGCGTGGGGTTGTCCCTGCCCTTGGCCGTTGAGAAGATCGGGTGATGGAACGTGATCACCGTCCAGGTACGGTCATTCTTCGAAAGCACCTGCTCCAGCCAGGCCGTCTGCTCTTCCTGGCGCTCGTTGGAGTTCAGTGAGATGATGCGAAGATTCTGGTAGTCGAGGTAGTAGACCGTTTCCTCGAGCCCCGCCGGGCCATTGGCCGGGAAGGTGAACTGGGGAGCCCAGTGGCCCGTGATCCGACGGACCCTGCGGCCGTCCGGCTCCTTCGCCGACGCATACTCGTGATTGCCGGGCGTGGCTACCACGGGGATCATGCCGTTGAGCCAACCGCCGGCGCCGAACCACTCTCCCCACTCGGCGTCGCTCTCGGCCCTGTTGACCAGATCGCCCGCGTGCAACATGAACGCCGCCTTCGGCGCGTCCGACCATGCCTGGCGAACGACGCGCGACCACATGCTACGGAGGTCGGTCTGCGCGTCCCCGAAGTAGATGAAAGAGAACGGTTCCGGCGCCGCCGCCGCGGTTCGGAACTGAAACCATTCGCTGAAGTTCCTGCCATCGCCCACGCGGTAGACGTACTTGGTGGCGGGTTTGAGATCTTTGAACTCGGTCGAGTGAACGTGGCAAGTCAACAGCGCGGACTTGAAGGGCCGTGTGACCGCGTCCACCCGGCGTCTCTGCTTGAGGAATCCCGGCCCGCTCTCGGCCGGTGCGATCTCCGCAAAGGCCCGGTTGACGTCCGTCGAGGTGCGCCATGTGACCGCCCGACCGGTCGCCGCGTCTCCGACCCAACTGAGCACGATGCGATCCGGCACGGGCGACGGTCGATGGAGGACCGCGTCGGCCACGCGGGGCGGCGGTTCGACCTCGGGCGCGGAGCCTTGCGCGGGCACGGCCGAGCCGATGTGGAGGGCACAGATGACGGTGGCCAAGCCCGGCGACAACACGCATCGCAAGGCGCCCAGCCGGACCCGGCCGTTCGCACGCCACCCCCCAGAGAACGCAGTCCCTTTGGAAGCCACAACGTTCGGATCGATCATCTCGCATCCTCGTCTTCGAAGAGCATCCCAGTGGAGAGGTCGAGTACCAAGGCCTACATGTTACATGACCAAGTCGGGGGACACCAATGTGAAGATCGACGGCCCGCAGGCCGGGTCTGGTTCGCCGGCGGCGCCTGCGGCGTGGGTCGTCCGTGCAATAGCGTCTATCACGGGCTTGCGGTTCGCTGGTGCCAGGGACTCGAGGCGATCCAGGATTCGCCCGAAGCAGATATGAGTAGCCGGACGCTCGGTCCTCTCAGTCTCCTATTCGACGATCTCGCCTTCGAAGACCCGCTCCGTCTTGGCGAACGTGTAGGCGTCATCGCCGGCGTCGATCTCGATGGCGTCGCCTTCTGCGAAGTCGCCGGCCAGGATGCGCTTGGCCAACGGGTTCCCGATCTGCTGCTGGATCAGACGCTTCAGTGGGCGGGCGCCGTAGACGGGGTCGTAGCCGTCGTTGGCGAGGCGCCGGCGAGCGGCGTCGGTGATCTCGAGCTGCATGTTACGTCCGGCGAGGCGGTCGCGGAGGTGGCCTAGCTGGATCTCGACGATGGCGGCGAGGTCCTCGCGCGTGAGGCGGTGGAAGATGACCGTCTCGTCGACGCGGTTGAGGAACTCGGGGCGGAAGTGGTGCTTGAGCACCTCGCGGACCTGGGTCTCGATCTCGCGCTCGTCGGCGCCCACCTCGCTCATCTCCTGGATTCGGTCGCTGCCGAGGTTGCTGGTCATGGCGACGATCGTGTTTCGAAAGTCGATCGTTCGGCCGTGGCCATCGGTGAGGCGTCCGTCGTCGAGGACCTGCAGCAGGACGTTGAAGACGTCGCGGTGTGCCTTCTCGATTTCGTCGAGGAGGATGACGCAGTAGGGCCTGCGATGGACGGCCTCGGTGAGGCGGCCACCCTCCTCGTAGCCGACGTAGCCGGGGGGCGCGCCGATGAGGCGGGCGACGGAGTGCTGCTCCATGAACTCGCTCATGTCGATTCGGACGAAGGCGGCCTCGTCGTCGAAGAGAAACTCGGCGAGTGCCTTGCACAGCTCGGTCTTGCCGACGCCGGTGGGCCCGAGGAAGAGGAAGCTACCGACAGGCCGGTTTCCGTCGCCGAGTCCGGCGCGGCTTCTGCGCACTGCGTCGCTGACGGCGCGGACGGCCTCGTCCTGGCCGATGAGACGGTCGTGCAGACGGTCTTCCATGTGGATGAGCTTCTCGCGCTCGCCCTCGAGCATTCTCGAGACGGGAATGCCCGTCCACTTGCTGACGACCTCGGCGACCTGCTCGCTGGTGACCTCCTCGTGGACGAGGCTCTGTCCGTCGGCGGCCATGTCCGTCAGGCGGCGCTCGGCCTGGGCGAGCTGCTTGTTGAGCTCGTCCATCTCGCCGTACTGGATGCGGGCGGCGCGCTCCCAGTCTCCGGCGCGCTGGGCGGTGGCCAGGTCATTCTGCTTGGCGTCGATCTGTTCGCGAATCGCCTTGGTCTCGTCGAGCAGGCCTTTCTCGTTCTCCCATCGGGCGGTCAGGGCGTTGTTCTGCTCCTGGAAATCGGCGAGCTGGCGCTCGAGGCGCTCGAGCTGATCGCGGCTGGCTTGGTCTTTCTCCTTCTTGAGGGCCTCGCGTTCGATCTCTAGCTGCATGACGCGGCGGCGTAGCTCGTCGAGCTCGCCGGGCATCGAGTCGTTCTCGATGCGGAGGCGGCTGGCGGCCTCATCGATGAGGTCGATGGCCTTGTCGGGCAGGAACCGGTCGGCGATATATCGCTCGCTGAGCGTGGCGGCGGCGACGAGGGCGCTGTCCTGGATCCTGACGCCGTGGTGGGCGTCGTATCTGGGCTTGAGGCCTCGGAGGATGGCGATGGTGTCCTCGACGCTGGGCTCCCCGACGTAGATCGGCTGGAAGCGGCGCTCGAGGGCGGCGTCCTTCTCGACGTGCTTTCGGTACTCGTCGAGGGTGGTTGCGCCGATGCAGCGGAGCTCGCCTCGGGCCAGAGGCGGCTTGAGGAGGTTTCCGGCGTCGACGGCTCCCTCGGCCCGGCCGGCGCCGACGACGGTGTGCAGCTCGTCGATGAAGAGGATGACCTGACCCTCGGACTCGATGACCTCGCGGACGACGGCCTTGAGGCGCTCCTCGAACTCGCCACGGTACTTGGCTCCGGCGATCAGCGCGCCCATGTCGAGGGCGACGACGCGTTTGTCCTTGAGCACGGTCGGCACGTCGCCGCTGACGATTCGTTGGGCGAGGCCCTCGACGATGGCGGTCTTGCCGACTCCGGGCTCGCCGATGAGGACGGGGTTGTTCTTGGTTCGTCTGGCCAGGACCTGCATGCACCTTCGGATCTCGTCATCGCGCCCGATGACGGGGTCGAGCTTTCCGCGCCGGGCCATCTCGACGAGGTCTCGGCCGTAGCGCTCGAGGGCCTGATAGGTGTCTTCCGGATTCTGCGAGGTGACCGAGGCCGAACCTCGGACGGATCGGAGAGCGGCCAGTAGGCCGTCGTGGGTCGCGCCGCTGACGGCCATGACCTCCTTGGCATCGCTGTCGACCTCAGAGAGGGCAAGCAGGAGGTGTTCGGTGCTGACGAACTGGTCCTTGAGCCGGTCGGCCTCGGTTTGCGATCGGTCGAGGACCTGCTGGGCGGCGCGGTCAATGGACAATTGTCCGCCGGCGGCGCTGGGCAGGCGCTTGAGCTCGCTTTCAATGATGCTTCGCATTCGGTCGACGTTGGCGCCGACCTTCTCGAGCAGGGGGCGGACGATGCCGCCGTTCTGCTCGTTGAGCAGTCCTGCCAGGAAGTGCGTCGGTGTAACGGACGGGTTTCCCGCGCCCGAGGCCAACTCTTGTGCCCTGGCGATCGCGTCTTGTGCCTTGACGGTGAATTTGTCGATTCTCATGGGTGCGTCTCCGTTCACTGACTAGGGTGGGCAATTGACGTACCAATACGCATCAGGCATAAGTGGCTGTAAGTGTGCCTCTTATGAGACCGGCTGGGGCTCGCCTGTCATTGTGGCAGTGTCAAAACGGGTCTAGGGGGGGACGAGAGGGGTGGAGTGAGGAGGTCGCTTACGACTTTGGGCGGCAAGGGCGAGGGGTGTGGGTCTTACGAAAACAGACAGAAATCCGCCGATCGGGGCGGGGCTCGTGCGTTTAGTATAGTGATTCAAGTCGAGATGGCCTTGAATCATGTGAACCCCGATCCTGCTGGTCATTCCCCGTCGGAGAACTTGGCTGACGAGAGTCGCGAGTCCGACGTGCAGCGCATGCGCCGTTTTTCTCGGGGCGAGCGTGAGGCGCTTGCGGAACTGATCGCACGGTATGAGCGTCCGGTTCGCCGGTTGTTGTTGGGGCTCCTTGACAATCCGTCTGACGTGGACGACGCGTGCCAGGAGGTGTTCCTGAGGCTGATTCAGCACCTGCCGGGCATGTCGCCGCGGGACTCGCTGAGGCCGTGGCTGTTCCGCACGGGTCTTAACCTGGTTCGGGATCGTGCTCGTCGGGGCAGCGTGCGTCGGTGGTTTCGTCTGGCCGGTTCTGGCGAGGCGAGGACGGCGGACGAATCGACACGGGAGCCTTCGGCCCGAATGGAGCGGCAGGAGCTGGTGGATCGGCTTCACGGGGCGATTCGTGAGCTTCGGCCGGCGTGGCGGGAGGCGGTGGTGCTTCGGGACCTGATGGGTCTGTCGCCGTCCGACGCCGCGGACGTCCTTGGGGTAACTGGACGGGTCGTGAACGATCGGCTTTACCGAGCCCGGCGCGAGTTGGCGGACAGGCTTCGGCGCTGAATTGGAGGATGGAGTCGGGTCATGGCGAAAGACCGGGAATCCGAGAGAGATCGCAAGGGCTGCGCGGCGTGCTGGGACGCTTTGATCGCCGGGACTGACGGCGACGGCTCTCAGATAGCGGCCGCGCGGGATCATCTTGCGGCCTGCTCCGCGTGTCAGGCGGAGTCCGACGAGGCGAGGCATCTCGGGACGGTCATGGCATCTCTGGCGGATCGGATCGAGGCGGAGGCGTCCGAACGATCGGGCGAGATGCACTCGCCGACGACGGTGGATTTGCTGGTGCGTTTGGCCCGCTACGAGGCACTGCACCGGCGGGCTCGTAGAGCGTTCGCCGCAAGCGTCGGGGTGGCGGCGAGCGTGGCGCTGGTCGTGGGGTTGCTTTGGGCGGCGGGCGAGACGCGGGAGGCTCATCAGGGGGTTCCTGGGGTGATTCCCGGCGGCTCGGCTTTGGCCGACAACAGCATAGGGGCCTTTGACGAGGCCGGCCCATATGACTCGGAAGTGGCCTCGGCCATTCCGGTCCACGGCTGGATCGATCTTCCGTCGAGCGAGGTGTCGGCGGACTCAAGCGTCTGGTGGGTGGTATTGAACTATGGCGGAAGATAGTCGGGCGCATGACCTGAGCGAGCAGGTGGCCAGCCGCGCGACTCGCGCTGGGTTATGGATGACCGCCGGTGGCGTGGTGCTTTTCGTGGCGGGGCTGCTGGCTGGGCTGAGCTTGGACGGGCGGCTGATGGGCCAGCCGGTGGCGCCGGCGCCCGAGACTCCCAACGAGACTGAAGCGGCTCGGGGCGCGGACCATCCAAATGGTATATGGGACCTGGAGAAGGTGCCCCCGCTGATCGATCATGGCTGCGAGCGGGGCTCGCCGAAGATGTTCGACGCGGTGGCCAAGAGCGTCCAGCAGATCCTCAAGTTGAACGACGAGCAAGGGCGGCAGGTTCGGCAGATCATCGTGAGGTATCACCCGCGGATGGAGGGCTTGCGCCAGCAATTCGAGCCCGAGCTGAGGCGTTTGGCCTTGGATGCGCTGGGCGATCTGTGGCCAATTCTGGACGGGGAGCAGCAGGGCAGGTTGCAGCGAATTCTCGCCAGGCACGGCAAATGGTTGGGTCGGGCGGCGACGCAGCCGGTGTGGGCTGCGTCTCAGCCCTCCGGGTCTGAGTGAATCGGTGGAACGGAAGCGGAATCCAGAAGACGTGAATCGACGGCATTACATGGGGACAAGACGATGTCTAGGCGACTAGGACCCGAGGCGTTTCTGTTCGTAGGTCAGTCGACGGGGCGGCGACGACGACGCGCGTTCACGCTGATCGAGCTGCTGGTCGTGGTCGCGATCATCGCGCTGCTAATCAGCATTCTCCTACCGTCGTTGAGCGCGGCGAAGGAGAACGGCCGGCGGGCGTTGTGCATGAGCAACATGCATCACATCGGGCTGGCGTTCAAGCAGTACTTCCAGGACTACAACGATTACCTGCCGATCGCGGCAGAGTTGCCCGATGACCCGAACGAGGCAAACGAGCCCGACTACCATCCACCGATCATGGAGTTCTTGAAGCCGTATACGCGTGCGGACAAGCTCTTTCAGTGCCCATCGGACATGCCCGGCGCCGTCGAGCGAGCCGCCGAATACCAGGGACAGAGCTACTACGAGACGTACGGCACGAGCTACGAGTACCTCATGATCGCGAGGTTGTATGACTTCGGTAGGAGTTTCGGCATCAAGGTCAAGCTGAGCGTGGGCGACGCGTTCATCAAGTGGGATCTGGGTTCGTTCCCGATCCAGCTTCTGCCCTCGCAGATTCAGGAAGAGATGCGTTTCTGGTTGCACGTCCCCACGCACGATCTCTATCTGCTGAGGGACTGCGAGAAGGGGTTTCACGGCCAGCGTGGGTGGGAGACCAACAGGGATGGGGAGCGCGTTCCCAAGTGGGTCCGCCACACGCTCTATGCCGACTCTCACGTTGAATCCGAGTGGCGATTGCCCTGGGGCATCACCGAGGACGACCTCGACCCGAACAACATTACCGTCCAGCCGTAGTGTCGCGGCGGCGCAGGATGGCGAGCCCACCGTAAGGGAGACATAACGATGCTCACTCCCGTAGTCGAATGGAAGAAGCTGAAGACCAATAAACGCTTCAAGATCGCGGCCGTGGCCGTGGGATCGCTGCTTTGCCTCACCGGCGTCGGCGCCGGCGCATACTGTTTGTGGCCCGAGCCCGCGCCCAAGCCCCCTCCGCCCATCGAGACGTCGAGCCTGGACGAGAACGCCGACTATGCCGCGAGCGAGGACTTCAACCGCCTGCCCATGAAGAAGCGGCTCGAGTGGGTCGAAGCGCAGATGCGCAAGATGGAAGGAATGGACGAGAAGGAATTCGTCGACTACATGAACAGCATGGACGACGCGAAGCGCAGGCGCATCCAAGACAACATGCGCGAGGTAATGCGCGCGCGGATCAAGAATCACGTTGACGAGTACTCCAAGCTGTCCGGCGAGGCGCGAACGGCGTACCTAGACGAACGGATCGACGAGATGCGGCAGTGGGAGCACAGGGCGCGCAGGTCGTTCGGGCCCCGGAGTGATGCGACTCGCCCAGTGCCCGAAGGTGTGGATCCGAAAGTCGTGGCCGAGAAGCGGCGGAACGAGCGGCGGGCGCACGCGGTGGCGGACGTCAAGCGGTTCATGACCGACGAGAGCGCGGATCAGCGGAAGAAGACGCTGGACTTCTTCAGCGCGGTTCAGGCTCGACGAAGCGAGCGCGGCCTCGGCCGACTCTTCGGCAGGAGATCCGGCAGCAGGTGAGCGCCGCGCATGGCGCAGGCATTCGTGCCCGCATTTCCCCTCTTACCATAGCTTTACTGCTTACAGCCCGGCGGCATGCCCTTTCATGAGACCTCGCTTGCGCCCCTATCGGTCAAGTCAAGCAAGAGCGGCGTTACAATGATGTGCCCCCGAAAGGCGAGGTCCACGTCGCTGCCCGGCGGGACGGGGCGGTCGCCGTACTGACCGGCGAACTCGTACGTCCGACGGCGCGCGTCCGACGATTCTTCCACCACTCGATACCGCACGTGGAGCGGCGTTAGCGCCATCGGCGCGTTGACGATGCCCAATGACTCTTCCGCCGACGGGAGCGACGGCAGGTTGACGTTCCAGACGGGCGGGCGGCTCGCCGTCGGTCCGGCGAGGATGCGCTGCAACACGTCCCGAGTCCATTCGGTGGCTCGCGGCCAGTCGATCTCGGTCAGCCCCGCTCGTACGTACTGCGAGACGGCCACGGCGGGGATTCCAAGGAAAGCGGCCTCTCGCGCGACCGCCACCGTGCCCGAGTAGAACACGTCGACGCCCAGGTTCCCCCCTCGGTTGATGCCAGAGACCACCCAATCGGGCCGCTCGTCGAGCAGCTCCAACACGCCCAAGCGAGCGCAATCCGCCGGTAGGCCGTCGACGATGTGGATCATCCCGAAGGGCTCGACATCGCACCGTTCGACGTCGATCGGGCGTCTGTCCGTAACCCCGTGACCGGCCGAGCTGACGCCTCGAGCCGGCGCCACGACGCTGACGCGAGCCATGCCGGACAATGCCGCGTGGAGGGCCCGCAACCCGGGGGCGTCGTAGCCGTCATCGTTGGATATCAGCACGTGCGGGAGGGGCATTACGGGATCAGGCTCCTGTCGGCAAGGGGCGCGGGGTTAGTCCGACGCCGCCGGCGCACGTTCGCGAGGCGGGCGTTGCGGGCATCATGGCCGTCATGGCGCGGCTTGTCCAGTCTTGTCGGAGTCGCGGGCCGGGTTCTGGCCCGATCCGACGCGTGATGATATGATTCTGCCTCGGCCGTGACGCAATGATCTCTCAGTGACCCGAACGATATGCTTTTCACCGTTGCCAGGGCGATGCGGACACCTCAGGTCGTCTCGACGGTCTTGCTATGTGCCCTGACAGTGCCTTGCCCGGCCGCCACGGTCGAAGTGGGTCCGGATCAGATCGTCATCGGCAACGACCTCATTACGCGAACGGTGAGTCTCAAGGACGGTGTCTTTCGGACGGTCCGGTTCACGGACGTTCCGGGCAAGATCGCCCTGGACGTCACGGATCAGGGGCCGCACCTGCGCTTGATTAGCGGCAAGGAAATCCCCGCCGCGGCGCTTCACGTTTCCGGACCGATCACGACGATTCCGCCGACGACGAAGGAGGCCCCCGTCGCCCGGGGCGGGCAGGTCTCGGTGAATGTGCCGGTGGCCTGCACGCAGCCCGCGGCGGTCAAGATGGACATTCATCTGCGGGTGGTCGACGGACAGCACTTCACGCACAAGTGGTGCGAGGTGGTCGCGGATGAGCCGGTCGACACCGTTCAGGTCGAGCAGCTTACCGGCGATATCAAGCCGGCGCTGGGGGGGCGGGGACAGCCGTTGTTCATCAACGGGCAATGGTTCACGGGGCTCGAGTACCCGGCCGGCTACCACGAAGCGTCGTCCGGCCAGTTGCGGCTGTATCACTTCCCGGGGAGGCCGAAGTTCACGAGCAAGCGAGCGGTCTGGGGGACGAACATCGACGGGAATCTCGCGGACAGCTTCGAGGCCTATCTCAGCGCGGTGCGTATCAAGCCGCGCGGACTGCTGCAGTACAACAGTTGGTACGACCTTCGGGGGACGGAACTGGCGGCGGAGACGCTGTCGTCTCGCTTCCAGGAGTTCCGCAAGGCGTTTTTGGATCCGTACGGGCTGCATTTCGACGCGTTCGTCGCCGACGACGGCTGGCAGAACCCGGAGTCGATCTGGGACGTGAACCGCAAGATCTTGCCTCAAGGCTACAAGCCCCTTGCCGACGCCTTGGCCCAGGCGAGCAGCCGGGTCGGGCTGTGGCTGCCGTTGAACGGGACGAACCTGGACGTGGGCTGGGGCGTCAAGCAGGGGTACGAAAAATCGAATCATGGTGATTACTACTGCCTGGCGGCGGGGCGGTATCGGCAAGCCATCCGCAAGGCCACCGAGGTCCGCATTCGCGACGGCAACCTGTCGTACTACAAGCACGACTTCAACTGGTTCCGATGTAGCGCGACGGGGCACGAGCATCTGCCGACGCCGCGACACGGTTTCGAGGCGAACGTGGACGCCCTGCTCGATCTGCTGGCGTACGAGCGGAGCCTCCAGCCGGGGATCTTTCTCAACGTTACCAGCGGAACATGGCCGAGCCCGTGGTGGTTGCCGCACGCGGATTCGATCTGGATGGGTGGGGGCGATTTCGGCTACGACAAGCACTACCCCCAGCTCTCCCCTCGCCAATGGGCGATGAGCTATCGGGACCAGCAGCTCTTTGAGCAGTGCCGCATTCGGCAGGAGCAGTACCCGATCTCGGCGCTGGCGACGAACGGCGTCATTCACGGTCGGCGCAACCGGCTGGGCGGTCCGAACGAGACGCTCCGTGACTGGAGCGACTACGTCGTGCTGTACCTCGCGCGGGGCGTGATGCTCAAGGAGCTGTATCTCACGCCGTCGCTTCTCGACGCCGACTGGTGGGACGTCTTGGGCGGGGCCACGCAGTGGGCGATTCACAACGCCGAGACATTCGTTCACACGCGAATGGTCGGGGCGGAGCCGCGCGCGGGCGGCCTGTACGGGTACGTGCACTGGTCGCGCGACAAGGGCATCCTTGCGCTTCGGAATCCGGCGCCGTTCCAGCAGTCCTATGAGCTGAGCCTAGCGGAGCGACCCCGCCGGATGGGTCTTGGGCGGATTTGGGACGTCGAGGTGGTCTATCCGCATCGTGAGCTGCTGGGCGAGCAGCTTGCGGCGGACCGGAAGGTCAAGCTCGACGTGCCCCCGTGTTCGGTCGTTGTGTGGGAACTGATGCCAAGCGCGGAGAGGGTGACGACGACGACAGCCTCGGCGCCGAGCGCCGGGCCGCGAGGCCTACGACGCGTGGGGCCGGGACGATGGTGCCGGTCGGGCGACGTGGCGGCCGACATCCAGGTGACGCCCGGCAAGATCGTTCAGCCGCCCAGTCCGGCGACGACGCAGGCAACGACCCAGCCCGCCCCGTCGGCGCCGCCGACGCTGTCGCTGGAGTTCATCCTGCCGCCGGCTCAACTGGCCCGCGCGGACGTGCTGCTGATCGCGCGGGGGGCGAGCCAGATGCCCGTGGGCCCGATCGGCATCAACGGCAAACCGGCTGGGGTTGCCAAGGTGGAGGGGGTCGACTGGCAGATGCTCCAGATCGACTGCGCGGGCCTGACCGGAAAGGTCGCGCTGTCGGCGCCGATCGCGCAGGGTTCGACACCGTTCGTCTTCTCGCCGCCGATGCTGGAGGCGTGGCTGCTGGCGGAGCTTCCGCTTCGCGTGACGGGACCGACGACGTCGTCGAGCGGGGCGCCCACGACGAGCGCTTCCGCGCCGGGGTCACGGCCGGCGACGACAGCACCACAACCGACGACAACGTCCGCCGTGCCTACGTCCGTGGCGACAACGGCTCCGGCGACCACGATACCCGCCACGTCGACATCAGCGGCCTCTGCCCCGGCCGTCGCGACCGCCTCGCGGCCCTCGGCGCAGGCAGCTCAGGTCGCGCCACCCTCGACGTGCCCGGCGGATCGGCCGCTGCCGAGGGCTTACCGGCCGGAGTGTCTTCGGACGTCCTATCGCCTGCTCGAACCGACGGCGCTGGGGACGTCCAATCCGGCGATCAAGCCCGAGGAGCTCGCCGCCATCAAGGCGGCCAAGCTTCGGATCGAGCTGTATGACGTTAACGGTGGAGCGTACGCCGACAAGCACATCCTTCTCAACGGCCAGCCACTGTGCCAGATCCCACCCGGTAAGGGCCCCGGCAGCGAGTGGCAGGAAGAGATCATCGACCTGCCGCCCGACTGGCTCAAGCGACTGCAGATGACCAACACCATTCAGCTCACCAACGGTCCTCACGACCTGTTCAAGTTCCGCGGCATCGCCCTGGCCGTCCTGACGCCCGATGGACGGTGGGTCACTTCGTCGCTGGCTAACACGGTGCACTCATCGAGCCCGAACTGGCGCTACGCGGAGGGGGAGATCTTCGAGGCGGACAAGTCTCCGGAGATCAAGGTTGCGTTTCCGGCCGGTAAGTGACGGGATCTCTTCGAGGCCAGATGCCAATGAGACTCGCGCGAAGGCGCGAGGTGGGCAGTGGCATGACGGTTGACTGTCCGCTCAGTCCGATTAGGCCGACCGGGCGGCTTGGAATCCGCGCGGACGTCTTCAGGGGTCCCTCAGGTATCGCCCCCTGCTTGACTCGCGTATAAAAGGAACACGGCAGCGTGGCGTGTTGCCACGCTGCCGTGCGTTGCGTTCCCTGATGAGAGCCGCGCGCTGGCCCGGGAGTGCCGCTACTTCACCCTAGCAAACGCCATGCTGCCGTCTCTGAGCCAAGTCATGCCGTTGGCTTGGCCCACGCCGAGGGCCCTTCGATCGACCAGGTAGATCTCGACGCGACGGTTCTTCTGTCGGCCCTGGTCGCTGGTGTTCGGGGCGATCGGGCGGTACTCGCCGTAGCCCATGACGCCGGCGCGGTTCTTCGAGACGCCGTAGTCCATCAGCATGTTGTTGACGGCGATCGCCCGGTGCGCGGACAGATGCCAGTTGGTCGGGTGCAGCTTCCGGGTCTCCTCCCGGGCGATCCTCAGATTGTCGGTGTGACCGACGACGAGGACGTCGAACTTCGAGGCCGCGGGCGAAGCGGCGATCTTGGCGAACGCCTGTAGGCTGGCCTTTGCGGTGTCCTTGACGACGTCGCTTCCGAGGGCGAAGACCAGGTCGCTCTTCCACTTGACGGCGCCTCTCTGGGCGTCGTACTCGACCATGTCGGGGTACTTCTGAGCGAACTCCTGCAAGGCCTTATGCAGTTCCGCCGGCAGCTTTCGGACGATGACCGTGGGCTCGACGGGCGGTCGGTCGAGCGCGGCCTGGGCGGTCTTCTTCATCTCGTCGAGGGCCGCGCTGAGCTGGTTGTTCTCCTGCTGGAGTCGGGCGATCTCGGCGTCCTTGCCACCGTACTGGTCTCGGATGGTGGCCAACTGATTTTGCAGAGCGGCGACGTTGTCCTTCTCGGCCTGCAGCTCCTGCTGAAGCTGCTGGCGATGCTCGTCGCACTTGCGCAGGTTGGCGCGGACTTTCTCGTACTGCTCCTTTGCGACGCACCCGCTATTGGCGGCGACCGCCAGCGTGCACAGTAGTACGCCCACTTTCGGACCCGGCGTTCTCATGGGAAGGCTCCTTCGATTCTGCGTGACGGTTTACGAACCTAGCGCGCCGCCATGGGACCCGCGATCCACCCCGCGCTCGGCACGTCCGAGCCCTGACGGCAGAATTGCTGACCTGAGTTATCGAGCAAGGCGGCGAGCCCGGCGAGAGTCTCCCGCGCGCCGCGGCCCGCGCGGCTATTTCCCGTCGTCGACGACCAATTCGGGCTGCTCGGCGGCCTTTTCCTCGGCCTTTGCTTCCGCCTTGGCGCGAGCCTTTGTGGGCTTGGGGGCTCCCGAGGACGGTCGACCCATGAACCACCCGACGCCAAGACAAATAAACGCGAGTGCTATGCCTCCGATGGCGACGAAGAGCCATTGCTCATAGAGCGTGGCCAAGAAGGACGGCACGACGCCCTGGACCGCGGCGGCCAGAACCGTCCCGGTCAGGCATAGCATGAGCACGCTGACAATCATCATGCCCGTGAATCCCGCGGCGGCGGGATCGGGCGGGGCGGGAGCGGCGAGAACCCACTGCTGCGGCGCGGCCCCCGGAGCAAAGGACGGCGCCCCGGCGCCGACCGTCTCCGCAACCCCGGGCAGGACCTCCGTGGGGAGGTCCTCCTGCATGGTGGACTCTTCCTCGCCGGGATAGATCTCGTCGAGGAGTTCGGCCCCGAGGCTGGTGTCGTCGGCCTCTCGGGTCAGGTCGAGGAGCCCCGAGCCGCTGCCTACGCCTTCCAGGGAGATCTGGTCTTCTATCGAGGGCGTAACCTGTGTTTTGGCCAGGGGGTCGACGTCGATCTCGATCTCGTCGTCGTCGAAGACGCTGATGCCGACGGAGGTGATGACGGTATCGCCCTTGTCGGCGGCCTTTGCCAGGACCTCTTCGTCATCATCGAGCGACAGCTCGCCCGAGCCGCTCAGGCCGATGTCTGGGATTTCGTCCTCGGCGGCCTCCGGCGAGGCACCGTCGATCGCCGGTGAGAGGTCAAGGCTGGAACCCGAGAGCCCTGGGCCGCTGTCACCGGCTAGGTCGTACTCGCCGAGCGACGAGCCCTCGCCCTCAAGCGTCTTCGCGTCGGGGATCTTGGCGGGCGTACCGGCATGGCTGGCGCCGATGGCGCTGTCGCTGAGCCCGCTGTCGCCGAGGCCGCTGTCGCTGAGTCCGGTACCGCCGGCGGTGCTGGCTCCGACGTCGCTGTCGCCTAGGGCGCTGTCGCCCAGCCCGCTGTCGTCGTTGAGCGCGAGGCCACCGACGGAGCTATCGTCCAAGGAGATGCTGTCGTCGGTCCGCCCGGTCTCCTCGACGAGGCGATCGACCTCGTCGGTCTTGAAGAACAACTGTCCTCGGTCTCGAAACTCACGCAGCTTGCCGTCGCGCACGAGCGCCTTGACGTCGTCCTCGGATCTTCCGAGCTTCGTCGCGGCCTCATTCAGATTGTAGAATTGCGGCATGCCCATGGAACTGCCCCTTCGCTGCGACAACAACTCGCGGGAGTCCTACTTCTCCTGAGTGCTGCCTTTCTTCCCATCGGCCTGCGACTGACGATCGCGAAGCCGCTGGACGAGTTGAGCCACTTCCCTCGGCGTGGGCGAATCGACGTTGAACTCCTCCAGGCATCGATCATACAAGAACGACCGTGCCGCCACCAAGCGGAGCTTGTCCTTCTGGTTGGAGTACTCGTAGCACCACAGGTTGCCCGCGCCCAGATCCACCATGAACAACCCATACGTTTTCGGCCCGAGCTGGCCGGCGAACGCATAGATGTCGCCCGGGGCCATTCGCGTGGTTTGGGCCTGGACCCGTGGCAACCAACTGCTCTCGTCAACTTTCAGGACAAGGCATCCGGCGATGATCGCCAACGACAGGGCGATCACCCATTGTACGACCCGGCCGCCCGCCGGCGTAGAAGACCGATCACCGCCATCCATTGCGCAGGTCTCCTCGTGCTATCAGATCGGCTTGCGCCACAAGGCATACGGGATCGACTCCTGACCCGTTCAAGCCGACGCGGGCAATCATAGTTCACGTCAGTCGCGAAGCTTACGACAGCCCAGCCCGCACTCTCTCATTCTATGAATCTCGGGGTTGCCGATGCAAGGCCCGAGCGCGTCGGGCCGGTACCAGCTTCCTCCAACGGCCTTACAGGGACGGTTCCCCATCAGAAGGTCACAGGGGGCCTCCCGCAAGGCGTCGTTTCGGCGTTCCCAGACCGCATCCGCTGATTTTATCGGCACTTGAACCGTTGGAGCATGAATCCGGCCCAGATTTCACCTTGTCGCAAGGTCGTGCCGCCGCTACCCGTACGCCAGCCCGCAGGCGAGGGCGCCATCCACGGCGGCCGTCTTGGACGGATCTCGCCGGGGTCGACGGGTCTTTCGGCGGGGCTTGAATTCGGGGAGGTAGTCGGCCTGCACCCTGAGCATTTCCTTGAACATTCTCTCGGCGTCGTCGCGGTCGGACACGAGGGGATCGTTCAGCAGTGCCTGGAAGGCGAGGTCGCGATCGCCTTTGAGAGCGGCCTCGATCGTGGACTCCTGGTTCATGACGTGCCTCAGGTACCAGGGCAGCAGTCCGTCAGGCAGCGGCCCGCTGCAGATCGGGTCGATTCGGTCGAACGTGAGCCAGGCGTTGGTCTCGACGACGGCGTCGGTGGGCAGGTTGGGGATCTGCCCGACGTTCGGGCGGTTGACGTTGGTGCGCATCGTCCGCTGACCGACGAGGCAGGCCATCATGTCGCCGGCCTCTTCCCCGCTCCGCTTGAGCGGTTGTCGGGCGAAGGCCTTGGCGTCGCGAAGTCTGGCTCGGATCTTGGCGAGGTCGTCCTTCTTCCACTGGATCCGCTCGTCGATGGTTGTGACGACGACGCCCCACCGATTGCCCTCGTGGGTTTCGGGAGTCAGATAGCCCGGGAAGAACTCGGCGAGGTGTCGATCGCCCGCGGCGCCGAGAGCGCCGTATCGGCGCAGCAATTCGAGCTTGACCTGGTCGCGTGCGAACAGGCCTTGGGCCTGGAGCTGTTCACCGGGCCCGTAAACTCGGACGACGCCCGGCTGCTTCATGTGCCGCCGGACCATGTCGAGGGCGTCGCGCCCGGCCACCGTGGCATGCGTGAAGACAGTGCAGTGATTGATGCCCGTGACGACGGCATCGACGTCGTCACGCGTCAGGTCTTTTCTCCCGAGTGTCTGATTGGCAAGTTGGGCGATGAGGCTCTTGGCGCCGAAGACCTCGTGGCAGCAGCCGATCGCCTTGACCCCGTGGCGTATGAGCGTCCGGGCCAGCATGGTACACGGATTGGTATAACTGAGGACCCAGGCGTTGGGGCAGCAGCGGAGGATGTCTTCGGCGATTCGCTTGAAGACGGGCACGTTGCGCAAGGCCCTGAACAGACCGCCCGGGCCGACGGTGTCGCCCACGGACTGAACGATGCCGTATTTGCGGGGGATCCGCAGGTCGTGCGCCATCATGGCGAGGCCGCCGACGCTGATGGTGACAACGACGAAGTCGGCGTCGCGGAGGGCCTTGCGTCGATCCTGCGTCGTCGTAAGCTCGAACCTTCCGCCGGCGTCAGGATGGCGACAGACCGCCCGTCCGTAGCGCCTCATCAGGGAGAGCGGTTTGGGGTCGATGTCGTGAAGGACGATCTGCCCGGCAAGGTCCTCGTTTAGGGCCAGATCGGTCACGATCGTGGGGCCCCAACCCAAGGCCGCCCCGCCGACGATGGCGACCTTCACGCGTGCCGGTCGCTTTCTCCCCTGCCCCTTCCGCCTAGCCATCGATGTACTCCCACGTCTTTGAACCGTCGAATCCAAGGTGCGCACAAAGGGGTCTATGCTAGCGATTGGCGCGAATGATCGCAAAGAAACGGGCGGGGGGCGCGGCTGGTTGCCGGGGGTCGGATTTCGCTACAATGCTTTCAGATACTTTTGAAAGTATCAAGGAGGTCGATGCCATGCCCGGCGAGCTCGAGGAGTCCAAGGCCCTGTTCGTGCGGCGATGGGGCGAGATGGGCCCGTATTGGGGGATCAGTCGGACGATGGCGGAGCTTCACGCGTTGTTCTACGTCTCGACCGAGCCGTTGTGCACGGACGACGTGATGGCGCAATTGCAGGTTTCGCGCGGCAGCGCCAGCATGAACTTGCGCGCGCTGCAAGACTGGGGGCTGATCCGTCGGGTTCACAAAACGGGGGACCGGAAGGACTACTTCGTCAGCGAGACGGACGTGTGGGCGATGTTCGAGACGATCGCGCAGCAGCGAAAGCGGCGCGAGGTGGAGCCGATCCTGGAGGTGATCCGCCGGTGTCACGACATGGTCTCGGACAGGCCGGGACGATCCAAGGCCGCCGAGGATGAGGAGGTAAGGCTCTACCGGGAACGACTGGAGAGCATGCTGTCTTTTCTGGAGACGATGAGCGGGCTCTTCGAGCTGGCCCTCGACATCGGCAGCGACGGAATGGAGCGGCTGACCAAGACGCTTGGACGACTTCTCCGGAAGTCCTCCTGATCGGACCGGCGGCGACGGTTGGTCGACGTCGACGGCGTCACGGCGTGGTTCTCGACGAGGAATCGGGCGATTGATAGGATGCCCGGGTAGCTCGGATCATCCTTTCACGTCTGAACGGTGATGCAATGGCACACGGACGATTAAACAAGAATCTCGTGGTTGGCCTAGTGGTGGGCTTCATGCTGGTGCTGACCGTAGGGGGGATCAGCCTCTTATCGCTGTGGGGGCAGCGGGACCCATCCACCTACGTGGAGCGGGCGATCGAGGCTTGCCGCGCCGGAGAGATGCGCGTGGCGATCGGCGCCTACAATCAGGCCTATCAGCGGACGCGCGACCCGCGGTGGTTGGTAGCTGCCGGTTTGGTGTCGCGGGCTTTCGGCGACGCCGATGGGGCATTGAGGCTGTTCGACAAGGCCGTCACGGCGGACGTGAACTGCTTGCCGGCACACGAGCAGCGGGTGGCACTGCGCCTGGAGTTAGTGCATTTGTTTGGCGGAGCCGAGGGCTACGCCAATCTCCGCCGCGACGCGGAGAAGCTGCTCGCGCTCGATCCGAAGGCCGCGCGGGCCAAGCTGGCCATGGGGGTGGCGCTGGCGGGCCTGGCGAGCGAAGACCCGAAGTACGCCAAGCAGAGCCTGGAAGCCATGGAGCAGGCCCATGAGCTGGCTCCCAACGATGTCGAGATCGCGGACGCCCTGGCACGGCGATACGAGAGCCAGGATTCGAGTCAGGACGACAGTCCTGACCGTCCCAGCAAGTCCGCCTCGCGTGCCGAAGAGGTTTATCAGGGACTCATCCGAGAGGTCCCGGATAGCGCCGCGGCGCGTCTGTGTTACGCCCAATACCTGATCCGTCGGCTCAAGACCCTTCGCGAAAGCGCGGCCGCGCGAGGCGTGCCGCTCAGGCCTCGCGACAGTCAGCGGGAGTTGGATGAGGTCCGGCAACTCCTGGACAAGGCCGCGGAGCTCGATCCGGCGAGCGCGGAGATCGTGCTCTCTCGCGCCGAGTATTTCTCGCTCGTGGGGGAAGACCGCAAGGCCGTGGATGCGCTGAGCCGGGCAATAAGCTCGACGCCGGACGAGCTTCGGCTCTACGTGGAGCTGGCCCGGCATTTGCTCGAGGCGGGGCGGACCGAGACGGCGCGCAAGACGCTCGAACAGGGGTTGGCTCGACCGTTCAACCCGGAGAGCTACCGGGGCTTGCTCGACCGCCCCCGACGCCACCGGATGTGGTGCATGTTGGGCGAGAGCTATCTCCAGCAGATCCGCCCGGGCTCGTCCGATTCGCAGGCGTTGCTGTCCAAGGCGGACGAAGCACGGAAGCAGGCGTCGATCGAGTTGACGCCGGACCACTGGATGGGGCGATTGCTGCTCGGACGAATCCGGCAGGCGCAGGGTCGTCTTGCGGCGGCGGTGTTAAGCTACCGTGAGGCCGACAGGATGCTCGCGTGGCATTCCGTCGCGGCCGAGAAGCTGTCCGTGGGTCTGATCCTCGCGGAGGCGGAGGTCGCCTTCAAGGCATACGGCCCGGCGCAGGAGACGCTGGCGGAGCTGCTGGAGCATCGTCCCGGGGATCCCGATGCCCTGACGATGCGGGCGGGGATTGACTTGCTCCTTGGGAGACCCCGGAACGCCGCGGCGGACGCGGATGAGGCGGTTAAGCGGTTTCAGGCGACGGTGGTCGGGCCGACGTCCCGTGCCTCGGGCGCGAAGGCAGGGCAGAGTTCCCGTGGCCGCCAGGCCTTGCGGATCTGGTGGGTTGCCAGCGAACTGGAGGGTCAGGACGGGGACGCGTCCCGGGCTCAGGAGGGGCTGTCTCCGTTGCAGGCGGACGACCACGTCTTTCGGGGCGATACGTGCTACCAATACGGTCTGGCGCGATCGTCGGAGGACCTGCTGGATCAGGCGGAGAAGGCGTACCTTGCCGCGGCTTCGAGCGACCCGACGAACGTCCATGCGATACGGCGGGAGGTCGTCCTTCGTGCGATGCGTGGGCGCGGCGGGGAAGGCTTGCCCGTGGTCGAGGCGGCGCTTGCGGCCCTGCGGAAGGCGCCGCCCGGCTCCGGTCGGGGCGAGGTGGCAACGGCGGAGGCGAGGCTGACCGTCCTGCAAATCAAACTGGACGAGAAGACGCCGGAAAAGGAGCGAGATTCGCGGATCGTCGCGGCGCTCCAGACAGTTCCGGACCCGCTACGGCAGGCGGAGCTTCTATCGGAGTACTACGTCGATTCGGGCCAAGCGCCCAAGGCAGTCAAGCTGCTCAACGGGGTTGCGGCGACTCGAGCCGAGGACATTCCGCTGTTGGAGCGTCAGTTCTCGGCGGCGTTAGCGGCAAGGGACTGGACGTTGGGAGGGAAGGCGGATGAGTGGTCGACGGCGGAGGAGGTCTCAGGGCTGGCGACCGCGGAAATGGTTGGGCGTCGGGCGATCCAACTCAACGCCGACGGGGCGGGCGGCAGGTTGTACGAGGGTCGGTTGCACTTGGCCAAAGGCCTGCGTCTTCAGGCGAAGGCCCGGCTGAAACGCAAGAGCGACCCGGCCTCGGCGCGGCAGGACGACGAGTATGCCACGAGTCTGCTGCAAAACGCGGTGTATGCGTTGCGGACGGGCGCCGAAGACGTCCGCGTGTACTCCATGGCCCGCGTCTGGTTGGGCAGGGCGATGGAGGCCCTCGGGCAGGTCGAGGCGGTCGACGCGTACCAGATGGCGCTGGTGCTGAACCCGCTGAACGAGGAGGCGCACCGCGATCTCGCGCGCCTGGGCGAGGCGCACCCATCGTCGGCGATCGACGTGGCGTCGCACCTGGCGCAGGCGATTCGATTGGCCCGTCAGGGATTGGACGGGCTTCCGGAAGATCCGTGGCTGCGGGGGCGGGCGGAGGACCTCCGCGAACAGCAGCATCCCGTCGAGAGCATCGTGCGGCGAGAAGCGATCCGTCGAACGGCCCCGAAAGACTTGGACAACCTGCTCAGACTGGGCGCGCTGTATCGTCAGACGGAGCAGGAGGGCAAGGCGGACGAGTGTCTCAAGGCAGCGGTAGACGCGGCCGGGGCGGATACGGAGGTGTATCGTCGCGTCGCGGAATCGTACGCGCTCGACAAGCGATACGACCGGGCCATCGAGGTGCTGGAACGGTTGGCCGCTCGCCTCGAGGGCGCCGAACGGGCGGAGGCGCTGCTGATGCTGGCCCGCACGCTCCAGCAGGAATGGACGGACCGTGAACGAAGTGGGGCGACGACCTTGGAGCTTCGGGCGCTGCGTGATCGCATTGACGGGACGTTTGCGGAGGCGGCGAAGCTCGACAGCTCGCCGACGGTCTGCCGCGAGGCGGCCGAGTTCTGCCTGCGGACCGAGCGTCGTCAGGAGGCCGTCGACTGGCTTCGACGCGCGTTACGCGTCCAGCAGGACAAGCTCGACGAAAAGCCGATTCGCGAGAAGCTGATCCGGACGCTGCTGTCGATGCGTCCGCTGCCGGACGACGTCGATCGGGAAGTAAAGGACTACGATGCGAGCTACGTTGGGTGGGAGGAGGTCTCGCTGTTCTGGGGACTGCTGGAGGCGGCGCGCGGCGATTTGGGCACGGCGGCGGACCAGCTCACGCGGTATCTGGATCGCCTGCTTGGGGAGAAGCGCTCGGCGACGAGGAAGCCCGGGCAATTGGCCGAGGCCTACTTCCTTCGCGGCAGGCTGTATCTGCGTCTGGCATCGCTGCGACTCGATCGACGGGCGGAGTTTCTGCGCTTGGCGATCGAGGACCTGACCCGGGCCAAGACATATGCGCCTGATACGGCGGTCAAGCCGGAATATGCTATCGTGCTGGCGGAAGCCCTGGAGCGCTCGGATCAAATCGACCTGGGGCTCCGAGAGCTCCGAACGACGGTGCGCGACTTTCCGAACGACGAGCGCGCGCCCGCCGCGCTGGTGGAGATGCTCGGCCGGCAGAAGCGGGGGGAGCTCTCGGAGATCCGAGCGCAGCAGGAGACGGTCATTCGGCAGCAGATGACGCGGCACCCGAAGCAGTGGGTGTGGCCGTTTCTGTTGGGTGAGATCATCGAACAGCGCAGAGCCCGGGCAGAGGCCGAAGCCGCCTACCGGAGTGCGGCGGAGCTGTGCAACTACGGGGCACAGGGCGTCGGCAGGCGAGCGGTCGTGGGCTTGCTGAGGATGCTGGAGTTCGGCGGGGCCTATCAGAAGATGATCGACGTCATCGAAAAGAAGACGAAGCCACTGGACCGCAGTTACCAGATATGGACCTTCTACGGCTCGGCGCTCTCCCGAACGGGCCGGATGCCGGATGCATTGGCGGCGTGGAAGGCGGCGGCCGACGGCGCGGCCGAGGTGGGAGACCAAGCCGTCATCAGTCGGAAGCTGCAGATCGTGTTGGGTCGCGAGAAGGCTCTCCAGTCAGTGGAGGCGCTCGTCACAAAGTGGCCCCAGGACGTGCATCTTCGGATGCTGCACGCCGTGATGCTGGATCAGATGGAGCGTCGGGCCGAGGCGATCAAGACGCTCGATGCGGTGCAGGCGACCGCGACGCAGCCGGCGGATCGACCGGCCCTGCTGTCTTATCTGGGAACGCTGAGGCTCATGCAGGGCCAGGACAAGCAGGCCGCGGAGTTGTTTCGCAAGGCCCTCGAGGCCGATAAGGACTACTTGATCGCGCTAAACAACCTGGCGTTCGTCCTCTCTGAGCGACTCCGTCAGCCCAAGGAGGCGCTTGCATACGCTCGGCGAGCGGCCGAGTTGAACCCGAACGCCGTCGGCGTGCTCGACACGTTGGGCTGGTGCCTGACGTTGACGGGCGACTACGATGGGGCGCTCGCCGTTCTCGAGGAGGCCTACAGCAAGGTTCCGATCGTTTCCGTCTGCTATCACCTCGCCGAGACGTATCGTCGGATCGAGAAGCCCGGCGAAGCCCGGCGCTACGCCGAGCAGGGGCTCGAGACGGCAACACAGACGAAGGACCAGGCCTACCAGGCGATTCTCGAGAATCTGCTGACCCAGTTGAAGTCCGCCGGCTGAGAAGACGGCGGTGGTGGATGCCGGGGCGTTTCCATCGGGCACTTCCGTATGCGCGAAGAGAGCCCACGTTGTGGCAGCGCGAAGGCTACCTGCCGGAGCATTAGCCGCCGGTGCTTGTGGTTGTCGTAGCGGGGGTCGTCGTCGGCGGGGGGCTCGGCGCGGACGAAGGCTGCGAGACCGGCGTCGAAGTCGCTGCGTCGCGTCGGACGTATAGGGTCCAAGGCTTGCGGATGAGGACGGGGCGGTAGTCCGCGTCGAGCCGGCGATTGAAGGCGCTAAAGGCACGGAGGAGATCCGGCTGCGAGCGTTGGGGATGGTCCTCGTTGACGTCCGTCACGATGAACCGAGGGGGCTTGTCGGCAAAGGCCGCCATGAGATCGAGGGCCACCTGCCTGGCCTTGTCGTCGAAATCGTAGGCGCGGTGGGCGTCCATATCGGGATAGATGGGGTCGAGCCACGCCTCGTAGAAGAAGAAGGCGGCTGATCCCCAAGTGAAGAGCGTGTCGCCGGGCTTGGCCATCGCTCGGGCGGCCTTGGCGATCTCGAACCGTTTCCGCGCCTCGTTGGATCGCCAGTCCGAGCGTGACAGGCTGACGCCCACGACGGCGTCGCGTCCGACGAGCAGCACGATCCAGAGGATCAGCACGGCCATGCCGACACGGCGAGCTGACTGGGCCTCTGCCACGCCGGCCAGGCGTCGGGTGGCATCGGACAGGGCCAGGGCCGCAACGGCGGAAGCGCTGATCATGATCGGCACGAAGTAGTGCTGATAGCAGCGTCCTCCGGCCAGTGCGCCGCCGAGGTCGCCCAGCATCCAGAGCATGGCCAGCAGGCGCCAGTTGGGCGATGGAACGCCTCGCGTAAGGAGCCGGGCGGGCCGAAGCATCGTCAGGACGACGTATCCCGCGGCGGCCAGGACGGGCAGGGCGACCCAGAGGGAGTCGTAGCTGTTGAGGACGACCCAGGTGATCCCTTTCGAACGCCACATCTCCTGGCCGTAGTGCCGGTTGTAGCCCAGCGCGGCTTGGAGCATCGCGCCGGCCTGTCCTTGGAGGGCGAACCCGCCGATCGCCACGAGCCAGGGCAACAAGACGCCGGCGGCGAGGAGACCAATGCCCAACAGACAACGACGAATCGGCAATCGGGCGGACAACCATTCGACGATGAGCCAGATGGTTACGGCGACGGCGGCGGCCAGCCCCGGCGGCTTGAACAAGCTGCCGATGCCGATCAGACAGCCGCCGAGGACGTATCGCCACGCGCCGTGCCGGGCCGCCAGGACAACGATGACCCATAGCCCCACGACGGTGAAGGCGACCTGGAAGCCTTCGGTCATGTCGCCGGTGTAGGCGAACCTAAGCCCGAACGCCAGCGGCGCGGCAACGAGGGCGGCGATACGGTCGTAGGGTCTGCCGACCCATTGCCTGACCATCCCGGCGAGGCAGAGCACGGTGATGACGGCGAGCGTCGTTTCGAGGACATAGAGGACCCGCCAGTGATGCTCGCGGCTGACGGCGAAGGCGAGGGCGTTGATCGCGTAGATGGCGGGCGGCTTGTTCTCGAACAGATCGCGATAGGGCAGCCAGCCCTCGGTCCATTTGGCGCCGACGTATGCGTAGCGGTAGGCGTCCGAGGGGTCGGGCTCCAGGTAAGCCACTCCGCGCAGGGCGGCAATGATGACCACGACAGCGATCCAGAAGAGGGCGGCGCGCATGTGAGTCGTTCGTTCTCCGGTGGTTGATCCGTCCATCTTACGTCGATGAGGCGCTGCAGGCCAAGTCGATCCTACGGCGAATGCGTGAGCTGAGAGGCCTGCTCCTGGCGGAGATAGGCCGAGGCGGGGGGAATCCGGTGGCTCGGACGGCTCGGCATGCCCAGGTCTTCAGCACGGGCGAGGTTCGGTCAATCCACTTCACCGGGCGCGGGATCTCGAACACTCAGTTGACATAAGGTCCGATGGGGGTTAGGGTAACAGAAGACCAGCCGTTGAGGTCCCGGAAGAGGTTCTTTTCATCGCTTGCCGGTGTGGGGACTGCGTATGTCCGAAGATTCCGATCGACTCATCTGGCTTCCCCGAGCGGCCCGGTGGCTGCTGTACGTGGCGCTGGTCGCCGGGTTCGTGTTCATCATCTTTGGCTTCTACCTGACGGCGACGCTGGGCCTGACGGGCGCGAGCATCGTCTTGGTCGGGGTGGGGGCGACGGTGATCCTCGTCTGCGCGCTGGGGTTCGGCATCGTTGTGGCGCTGACGTACGTACACGCCGAGCTGCATCGGACGCGCCGGGCGCTGCTCACGATGATGGACGTGCAGCGAAGGCATTTCGGGGAGCAGCAGAGCCAGCTCGAGGTGATCGCGGAGAACGCGCTGCTTTCGGACGCGACGAAGTCGCTGGCCCATCGCGAGAAGGAGCGCGCGGCGCTCCGCACGGCGATCCGCGAGGACATCACGCGGGAGGACTGGGACACGGCGTACTCCCTGATCGAGCAGATGTCGACGCGCTACGGCTACAAGGACGAGGCCGAACGCTTTCGCGAGGAGGTCGAGGAGAGTCGGCGGGACGCACTCGAGAGCAAGGTCAACATGGCGATTCAGCAGGTGGAGGAGCTATTCGAGTCGAACCAGTGGGAGCGGGCGCGAGCGGAAGTCCGGCGGTTGCTGGGCCTGTACCCCGATCACGAGCGGATCAAGGTGCTTCCGGACCGGCTCGAGACGAGCTTCACCGGTCGGAAGGACCTGTTGAGGAGACAGTTCCAGGAGGCGGCGGATCGCAAGGAGGTGGATCGCAGCATCGAGCTGGTCAAAGAGCTCGACATGTACCTGACGCCCCAGGAGGCCAAGGAGCTGGAGGGCGTGGTCCGGATGGTGTTCCAGGACAAGCTGGACAACCTGACGGTCGAGTTCGAGCTGGCTGTTCACGAGCAGCGCTGGCCCATGGCGATCAGCGTGGCCAAACAGATCATGAGCGAGTATCCGAACACGCGGCGCGCCCAGGAGCTTCGAGACGGCGTGTTCGACTCGCTGCTCAAGCGCGGAGGAATTGGCGCGGGCGAGGTACAGGCGTCCTGACGTGGCGGCGGATCGATGAGTGACTCTCTGCAAGACCGCGCGGCGATGCTGCTCAGGGACTTCAAGGGGGACGGCTACTCGTTCGGCGAATACGCGATTGACAAGCTGGGCGCGCAGATCTGCGATTTCGGCTACAACATCGTGATTTGCGCCGGGCACACGGCTCGGTCGACGGACCTGCTGGATCGGGTCGTGCGGGAGGTCTTCTCCGCTGGCGCGGTCGTGGCGGCCCAGTTCGACGCGGCCCGCCCCAACGCCCCAATCGAGGACGTCCAGGCGATGGCGGAAGGTCTGTCGCGCGTCGAGCACGTCGACTGTGTGATCGTCGCGGGAGGCGGTTCGGCGATCGACGCGACCAAGGCGGCGGTCGCGCTGCACTCGCTCGGGGGAGATCTGGAGCACTACTACGGCGTGGGCCTGGTGACCGAGGCACTCGGTCGGCGCGACCTTGCGCTCGTTCCTACGATCGCCGTGATGACGGCGGCGTCCTCGGCCGCTCATCTGACGCGGTACAGCAACATCACGAACCTCTCGGCGGGCCAGAAGAAGCTCATCATCGACGATGCGATCGTGCCGACGCGGGCGGCGTTCGACTACGCGGTGACGACGGGCATGAGCGTGTCGTTCACGCTGGACGGCGGCTTCGACGGCGTCGGTCACTCGCTGGAGGTGTACCTGGGCGCCACGGGCAGCGCGGCGTACGACAAGATCGAGCGAATCGCGCTAACGGGGATCGAGCTGATCATCACGCACCTGGACAAGGCGGTCCGCGAGCCGGAGAGCCTGGATGCCCGGACGGCGTTGGGGCTGGGCACGGACCTGGGCGGCTACGCGATCATGACGGGCGGGACGAGTGGGCCGCATCTGAACTCGTTCTCGATGGTCGATATCCTCTCGCACGGCCGGGCGGTGGCGATCCTGAACCCGTACTATCTCGTGTTCTTTGCGCCGGCGTGCGAGCGCCAGCTTCGGCGGCTCGCCGAGCTGTATGGCCGGGCGGGGTACCTGGGCCGGGACGTCTCGGGACTGCACGGCAGAGACCTGGGACTGGCGGTTTCGGAGGCGATGCTGCGTCTGGCGGAGAAAGTGGGCTTTCCAACGAAGCTCGGCGACGTGCCGGGCTTCGACGCCGAGCACGTTCAGCGGTGCCTATCGTCGGCGAAGAACCCGCAGCTCCGCAGCAAGCTAGAGAATATGCCGGTGCCGCTGGCGCCCGAGTCGGTCGACGATTACATGGGCGCGGTGCTCGAGGCGGCGACGGTGGGGGATCCGACGCTCGTCCGCAACATGGCGTGAGCGGCCGGACAAGTCGAGAAGTCAACAGGTCGACGCATCAACACATCGACAAACTGATTGAATACGGGAATCCCGACAGTGTGTCGGGCGCGGTCATCGCCCGGTGGCGATGACGGGTTTGGCCTCTCGCGTCGAGGTGGGCTGGGTGCCCAGGGTGATCTTGGACTTCTGGTAGTAGCCGACGTCGGCGGTGTAGCATCCGGGCGTATCGGCCTGGCGGGTGGCTTGCAGGACGAGTTGCCCGTCGGTCGCGGCGAAGATCTGCTGGATGATCTTGGTGCCGTGCGGGGGATGGGCCAGGACGCCCTGGCGGGCACAGAGCTCGTCGATACGACCGCGGTGGTCCAGGAGGATGGCGGTCTGGGGCTGGCCCTGGACGAGCTGTCCGAAGACGGTCAGGCCGGGGCCCAAGGTCATGCGGTACTCGACCGGGGCCTTGCCCGTGCTGGGATTCCGGAGCATCTCTCGCGCTGCGCGTCCGATGGCGTCGACGACGGCGGCCTCTAGGGCAGCGGCCTTTCGCTCCACGGGGGAGCCCTTCTTTGATTCACAGCCCACTCCGGTGACGAGAAAGGTGAAGCGACGCCGAGGCCAGGGCTTCTCCTTGGTCTCGAGATACTCGACCTTCTCGCCCTCTGCCCCGACCTGGCCTAGATCGATCGAGATCGGCTCGGGTCCAGGGGGCCCGTCCATCTCAATCGGCGCAGGGGCTTGGGCCACCGGTGCCTTGGCGGCGGGTTCGCGGCGGAGCTTTCCGCACCCAACGGAGAGCGCGGAAAGGCACAACATCAGCGAGATGATCGGAATTGCGGCTCGGCTGGGCACCCGGCGTCCTCCACCAAAATCGGCCATCAATATAGCATGCCGTGCGTCGAGGTCAACGAGGCGCGCCGGCGACAAACGGGGAGGATTGGGACGTCAGTCGGCTTTACGCGTGACGTAGACGGCCAGCTCGGGGCCGAAGCCCGATGGGGCGGGCCACGATTGATCCCCTGAAGCGACGCGTACGTTTGACTGGGCGGACTGCTTGCCCGAGGCGCAGTCGAACCATAGGAAATCATAGGCTCCCGCGCGGAGGCCCCGCAGGCCGATGTGGCCGGAGGCGCTCGACGCATAGGCGATGTAAGAGTGCCCGGGCTTGGCCAGGACATACTCCGTTGCGCCGAACTCGAGCTCATCGTGTGGGGCCATCTCCGCGAAGGTCGTGGACTCGAAGAAGCGGACGAGATCGCCGCAGTCCTTCAGGTCGCTTACGGGCGTTCCTGCGACGTCCATGCCGAGGATCATGACGTACGCGCCGCCCATCGCGCAGGCCCAGCTCTTCTTCCGGGCGGCGGCGCCCTGGCCGTAATCGGCGGCCTCGGACATGTTGAGGCCGTATCGACCATGGGACTTGCCCCACGCCTCGACCATGCCCTCGTGGAGGGCTTTGGCCGTGGGGACGTTGTACTCGACGGCGAATTGGTCGACGCACGGGTCGTCGGCGAAGTGGAAGTCGAGGCCGTTGTGGTGTACGGCGATCGGATGCTTGAGCCCGTCCGCAGCGCGGATCTCCCGGGCGATGGCGGCGACGCGGGGTCGGCTCAGTTTCTCGTTGTATTCCTCGGCGACGCACCAGATCAGGTGCTTGTGGTGCTTGAAGCGGCGGACGAGGGTTCGGATGAAGTCCCGTTCGGACGGCCCGACGTGATCTCCAGTGTTCCACACGAGGCAGGAGTCGTCATAGAGGAAGAGGAAGATGACAACGCCCGCCCGGTCGAGTGCGGCGAACCACGTCTCCCACTGGTCGAGCACCTTGGGGTTGAGGCCCTTGGCGGGGTCGTGATCGACGAAGGGGTTATGCGTGCGGTCGCCGTCGCCGCCGTGGCTTCGCACGGCCATCACGTAGATGCAGTTAGCGCCGGTGCCGGTGAGCTTTCGGATGAGGGCGTCCTGGTCGCCGGATCGCGTCCCGTCCGGCTCGAGCTTGCCGCGATAGAGGAAGTCTTCGGGGTCGCCGGGCCCACACATGAAGAAGGGGCCTTGGCCATAGCGTCGGAGCCACCGCGGGTGGTCGGGGTCGACGACGATCTGGCCCAATTGCGGTGAGGCCGGGCGATCGGACACGGCGCCGACGAGGATCTGGAGGGCCTTGTTCTCGGCCTCGGAGCCGTCGATTCGCGAGTCGTTCCAGCAGAGGATGAGGTCGAGGCTGGGCAGGACGATCATGGCGCGCATGCCGCCGTGTCCGAAGGCGCCGTAGGTGTCGAGCGGCGCGTCGGGCCACATTCGTTTGCCTTCCCGATTCACACCGTTGACCCACCAGGCGAAGCTGTAGCTGCCTTTGTGGTCGGTCTGGTTGTTCTTTCCGCCGATGCTGCGCTGGCCCTGGATCATCTGCGCGGGTTGGCCGGTCGTCCGGGGGATGGCGTTGGTTAGAGGAGACGTGACGGCCATCGCCGCATGCTCGGCGCTGATGAGTTGTTTGCCCCGCCAGTTGCCCTTACGGAGGTACAACAGGCCGAAGCGGGCGAAGTCTCGGACGGAAATACCGAGCCGGCCGGGTCGATCGCGCGTGCCGAAGGCCATGAATGTGGGGTTATCCTGGCATTGCAGCAGATCGGTGAGCTTGGGGTGGAGCACGTCGCGGTCGACACGGTCCCAGGTGGAGCCGTAGACCTTCAGGAAAAGGGTGTCGAACAGCAGGGCCATGTTGTAGTCGCTGTAATCGTAGGCCGCAGAGGGCGCCTCGACCACGCCGTAGCATGAGATCTGATTGGCCAGATGACGCCACTCGATGCCGCGGTCCTTGTACCCGAGGCCGGCGTTGAGGTCCGTCAGCCTGGGCTCGTGGT
>JAFGLZ010000123.1 GCA_016927755.1 Phycisphaerae bacterium | reverse complement strand
GTTCTTCAGCACCGACAAGGCCGTAAAGGATGGTCGAGTAAAGCCCGCCGGCCAGTGGAACACCCTCGAAATCACGGCCCGCGGCAAGGTGTTGACCCTGTGGGTCAACGGGGCCGTCACGTGCGAGGTGAGGAACTGCGGCCATCCGAAAGGCCTCGTGGGCGTCGAGGGCGAGGGCTTCCGAATCGAGTTCCGCAACCTCAAGGTCAAAGAGCTGCGCCCCTCCACCGCCCCGCTCCCACGCGGATCGTCCTCGAACAAGCAGCCCTGACAAGCCCCCTCTTTCGTCCTTCGAATCTGGTACGTCGTCCTTCACACCTCCCAGGTACCCCGACCCCCTTATCTCCAAGGAGGAGGCCCCCATCGAAGGGCCCCCCGTAACGCAGGCTTCCAGCCTGCCGCGGAGGAGCACCACAATGCCAAGGCCCCGACCCATCAAGACAAACCCAGGCACCCCAAAGCCCGCGCATCCCCGCGCATTTCAGCGCATTGTGAGACATTTCGCGACATTCAAGATACGCAGCCGCCCAGACGCCCACACGCCGACCCCCTCGAAACCAGCGCATTCCCGAGCATTTCAGCGCATTGCGGGACATTCCGCGACATTCCGAGACACCGTCCCCACCCATCCCCCGAACCCCGAACCCCTCCAATCAGCGCATTTCCGCGCATTCCCGCGCATTCCGGGACATTCCGAGACATTCCGAGACATTGTGCGACATCGCCCCTCACCCCCGAGACCCTCGGAATGTGCGGCATTCCGGTGCATTCCGCGGCATCGCCCACCCCCGACACGGAGCGCGAAGTCCCCCGCCTGCCTCCCCCACCGCGTCCGCCACGGGTGCGGCTTGACACACGCGCCATTCCGCTAGAACATGCCACGGATTGCACGTTGTACAGCCCGGCGAGACCCGCATCCCGCCCGGGACGCAGCGGGCTACGGACGACCGTTGGACAACGCATGAGACAAGGGGCCGTTTCAATGAGCAGATTGCCTATTCAGCGCGGGTCCGCGTGGACGTGCTTCGCGGCCGTGGCACTCATGGCCGCCCTGGCCCACGCCGGAGCACCCGTCCACACCGGAAGCCAGGCCACCTACGTACACCGCATCCAGCTCTTCGACGCCGACGGCAAGCTCATCACACCGGAGAGCAAGGTCCCCTTCAGCACCAAGCGGACCTGCGGCAAGTGCCACGACTACCCCAAGATCTCGATGGGATGGCACTTCCAAGCCGGCTTCCACGAGCCCGGCGCCAAGGAAGGCCTGCCCGTTGCGGACCCCCGTCCCGGCGAGCCCTTCTTCCTGGCCGACCCCAACAGCGGCACGCAGATCCCAACCTCCTTCCGCCAGTGGGCCCGCGGAATCGCCATGAGCCCCGCGGACCTCGGCATGAAGCCCTTCGACTTCGCCCTGGCCTTCGGCGCATACATCCCCGGCGGCGGCGTCCTCGAAAACGCCCTCCCCGACAAGGACGGTAAGGTCGCACGCCTCGCCGGCGAGCCATGGGACAAGACCGGCGTCCTCGAGATCGACTGCCTCATCTGCCACCTGCGAACCGGATACAACCCCGAAATGCGATCCGAGCAGATCCGCTACCACAACCTCAAATGGTCGGCCACCGCCGCCGCGGGCCTCGGGCTCATCCGAGGCGAGGCCAGCAAGGCCGGTGAGGCCGCCGAGGAAGAGGTCGACCCCACCGAGGTCGGCGACACGAAGGAGAGCGCCGGCGGAGTCAGCGTTGAGGTCGATTACAACGCCGCCAAGTTCGACAAGGGAAACTTCATCACCATCGACGTCACCCGCCACATCCCCGTCACCAACTGCCTGTTCTGCCACTACTCCCGCCTCCGCGACCACGGCGACGGGCCCGACCACCAAAGGGTCCGCGACATCCACTACGACGCCGGCCTGCTCTGTACTGATTGCCATAAAAATGATCTAGATCATCGTATATCTCGCGGAGACGCAAGCCCCGCTGATCTCGCCCGCGACAAGGACAACGCCACCCTCTCCTGCCAGGGCTGCCACTACGTCGGGCGAGCCGCCGCCCCAAAGGACGACCACCCCGGCCTGCCCGAGTTCCACCTGAAGGACATCGCCTGCACCGCCTGTCACAGCGGGTTCGAGCCCGGCGAAAAGGTCGCCGCCCAACTGACCGCCATCGGCCACCGCCTCGGCCTGAGCACCGAGGACAATCTCACCCAACGAAAGGTCCCCGGCATCTACGGGCCCGTCTGGAAGCGCGACGCGGATCGCGGCCCCGTCGGCCTGTTCCGATACGCCTATCCGCGATGGTGGGGGCAGAAGACCGACAAGGGCATCACCCCGCTGCCGCTGGCCAAGGCCGCTACGGCCGTCAAGGCCGCCGGCGAGGCCGTCAAGGACGACGACAAGGACGGAAAGCCCGAGGTCAACACCGACGCCGAGATCGCCGCCGTCCTGGCCGCCATGGCAAAGTCCGTTGGCGACAAGGCCAAGCCGGTTCTCGTCGCGCGAGGCGGCGTCTACGAGTCCGAACAGCCCGGCAAGGTCGTCTGGTCGGCGCTCGCCCTGGCCCAGCCTTACTACTGGCCCCAGGCCCACCCCGTCCGACCGGCCCGCGAGGCCCTCGGCGCCGGCGGCTGCACCGACTGTCACGACGAGGACGAGCCGTTCTACATGATCCGGACCCTCGTGGACGACACGACCGAGCCGGCCCCGCCCGTGCGCTCATACAACCTCCTGCACACGAGCGAGTCGATGGTCGAGCTGAGCGAGTTCCGAGAGGAGTCCGTCAAGGCGGCCCTCGTCTGGATCATCCCGATCATCGCCGGGCTCTGCCTGCTGCACTACGTCACGTTCGGTCCCAAGCAGGTCGACAAGGACGAACCGGACGCCGCCACGCGGTTCAGCGTCCTGGAGCGGTGGATGCACCTGTTCCTCTTCCTGGCCTTCGTCGCCCTGTGTGCCACCGCCGTCGGCTTCCTGACCAACAAGCTGCCGTTCGCCCGGGGCAACTTCTGGACCAGCCACTGGGCCCTCGAGCTCCACGAGATCGCCGGCTTCATCTTCGCCGGCGCGACCGTCGTGGTGACGCTCCGTTGGTTCGTCACCGCCATCCCCGCCAAGTACGACGTGGAGTGGTGCAAGATGCTCGGCGGGTATCTCTGGATCAAGGGACATCCGCCGGCAGGCAAGTTCAACTTCGGTCAGAAGATGTTCTTCTGGGCGGCGATGGCGCTGGCGATCGTCCTGTCGATCACCGGGATCACCATGTGGCTAAAGCCCGGCGGCGACGACGGCTGGGCCACGATCGCCTACACCCTGCACGACCTGTGCGCCGTGCTCCTGATCGCCTTCGCCGTCGTGCACCTGTACCTGGGCTCGATCGCCAACCCCGGGACGCTGCGAGCCATCTTCACCGGCCGAGTCACCAAGGCCTGGGCCCACACGCATCACCCGAACTGGGCCGAAACGCTGGAGGACAAACCGGGCGAGTCGTCGCATTAGTAGCGCTCGCAGCAGATAGGCTTCGCGGTATCGCAGCGCAGGCTTCCAGCCTGCACCGAAAGGCAAGCGAGGACGCCGAGAAGCATGGAGCCCGGCGCGAGGACGGCGCCCGCGACTGCCCATGCTCCCATCATCTGAGGAGCGCTGGCATCTGAAACTCCATGGATCTCATAGGTAACGTAGTCTCGCGCTGACCCCGTCATGGAGCACCGAATGCTGAGACCCACCGCAGCGATTCTCTGCATACTGGGAGCCACGGCGACGGACGCGACCGCCTGGCAGCGTGATTTCAGGCAGCAGCCGATCGAGAATCGACCCAGACTCGAGGTCCGTTACACCGACGGCACGCGAACGGCCTTCGAGATCGAGGCGCAGGCCTACCATCTGATCGGCGAACTTCGCGGGCCGCATCGATTGCTCGACGCGGCCACGGGCAAGCCGTGGCTGTCATTGGCGGTCGAGGACGCCGGCGGCAAGGCGTACAGCAGCCAACACAACGACCAGAAGTCCCGCATCAACCTGTATCGTCGCGGCCCATACTACTGCGAAATCCACTGGCTGGATGTCCGCGTCGGCGATGAGACGGGCAAGCTCGCGCCGCTCAAGGGCGACCTCGCCTTGTACTGCTATCCCGACAAGATCCTCGCGTCGATCACCTGGCACGCGATTGAGGATTTCAACGCCAAGAAAGTGCGCGTCGACGGCATGGTCGAGAAGGCGTTCGACGCGGGACCGCTTGCCAAGAAGACGAAGCTGCGGTTTGCGTTCCCCCTGTTCGGCGAGCATGAGCCGCTGCCGGACGCGGCCTTCGAGAACCTGTCCGCGGTGGCGCCGATGCGCTACGATCCCGTTCGCGGCTGCTACACGATCGGTTCGCTGAGCAAAGGCGGGTTCCAGGGCCACTTCTACCATCACCCTAACCGCTACGAGACGGTGCGGTTCCGCGTCAAAAACGACGGCGGGCCGCGGACGATCTTTGTCTGTCACGAGAACACCGGCGGGGACAAGGGCACGGTCGAGGGCGGCGTGCTGCTGGACGATGGCGGCCATCCGCTGCCCATGGTCGTGCAGATCTCGAAGAACTTTGCCGGCGAGAAGGAGGAGAAGTTCTACAACCCCAAGGACACGCCTTTCAGCGAGACGTACTTCCCGCTGCACCTGGAGGCCGGCGAAGCGCGGACCGTCACCTCGCTGCATCTCTATCAGAACTGGGGCCGGCACATGGTCAAACAGTTCTCATCGCTCGGCGCGTGGATGGACTACTTCCACAGTTCGACGGGGGTGACCGAGACGACGTGCTACGTTCCGTTCAAATTCGCGGGGCTAAGCGGCGTGGACATCGCGGACTTCCGCGCGATGAGCCAAGCCTCGTTCTGGGGAGGCCAGCCGCAGCACGACAACGTCGCCGGACACAGCTACCTGTCGTATAAGGCCGGCGAGACGTGGCAACACCTGGTCTATCGCGGCACGACGTATCGCAGCACGGGTCCCAACTGGATGGACATCGGGCTTGCGTACCAGTCGACGGACGGCAAGATCCGGGCGACGGTTCGGACGATGGAGTTGCCGCAGGCCGACGAGCTTCGGAACTTCGTTCACGTGCGCTACGAGGTGCTCGAGCCGGTCACGATCACCGACGCCAAGCTCAACTGCCGCCTTCTGACGGCCGCGTCGTGGGTGCAGCGTTTGCGGTACAAGCGGTTCGCCGCGACGGGTATCGAGGACCGCACACTGGAGTTCAAGTCGGACCACGCCGCCGTTCGCGGTCTGCCGCTGCCGCGTGAGAACGCCTTCATCGCGCTTTACGGCGAGCCGAAAGGCTCCAACGCCTTCATCCTCCAGTCGTGGTCGGCCAGGATCGGCGGCGCCGAGGTCGCACCGGCCGCAAGCGTCTGGTGCGAGAAATCGGGCGATACCCGCCTGCTGCTCGTTCCGGACGCGGAAACCGTGTCGTTAAGCCCGGGCGACCTCATCGAGTTCCGCGGGTTCTGGATGCCCTACGGCCAGGTCGATTCGGCCGAAACCCCGCGCCGCGAGGCGATCTGCTACGGCTCCAAGGCGCCGCGGGTGGTCGATGTCATCAAGGGCAGCAAGATCGCCGACTTCCCGCCAACCGTCCGCGCCGAGGCAAACGGGGCGGAGTTCGTTTTGCGGGGCGGGCGCGATCTGGTTCCCGTCATCGTCACCGGCCTGACGGACTACCGCTGGCCGCGCCTGTATCGCAGGGAAGGTCAGGCATGGAAGGCGTCGCTGCAGTCGCGCGTCGGCGACCTGGACGGAGCTCAGGTCTTCGCCGAATCCAACGACCGGTTCGGCGCGGTGTTCCTGGTCGCGTCCGACGATGCGCCGCAGCGCCTGCGGGTTCAGGCGGGCCAAGCGCCGCGGCCCGCGGGGAGGATCACCGTGCGGCCGCTGCCTGCCACGCCCGACGGGGTCATGCATGCGGCCCTGATCAAAGCGCCCTGGATGCGAGGCGAAGTGTCTCTAAGATTCCCCGAGACCGTCAACACCGACACGCTCGACTTCATCGACCACCACCGCGACGACATGCCGCCGCGCGTGCCCTCTGCCCCGTTGGCCAAGATCTGGCAAACCAGCGAGGGCGGCTCGATGTGGTTCGAGTGGACGTACGACAACCAGGTCGTCGGCGGCCGGCTCAGCCCGAACGAAGACGACGTCGACCTGGAGTTCTGGCTGGGGAACAAGAGAGAGAAGGCCATCCCCGTGGCCGTGCAGTTCTGCTCCGTCCTGGCCAAAACGATGTTCGAGGACCACGAGCTGAAGCGGTCATGGATCCACACGGCCGGTCGATGGCGGAGGATGGCGGAGACCGATCGGGGCGGCGGAAAGCGATCGCTGTGCCACTATCCGCTCGAGGGCGGTCCGCCCGTTCACGACGGCAACCTATGGGGCGGTAGCAAGGACGTCGTCGACGCGCCCGTCGCCGCGGTGACGAGCAAGGACGGTAAGCACGTCTTCGCGATCGCCTGGCCGAAGCCACGGAGCATCCTGAGCAACGCCGACATCCCGTGCGTCCACGCTGACCCCGTCTGGCCCGACTGCCCGCCGGGCCGGCGCGTATACGTCCGAGGCAAGATCTACCTGATCGAAGGCACGTTGGAGGACGTCATCGCTCGCGTGCGTCGAGAGATCCTGGCCCCGGCTACCCCTTGATTCCCGACAGCTTCACCCCCTGGATGAACTGCTTTTGCGTGAAGAAGAACAGCACGACGATCGGTACGGTCATGAGGCTGGCCATCGCCATCATCTGCCGCCTCCGACCGCCGGTCCGTCCACCGGAGCCCAAGAGGCAGGACCGGACCGGATGCTCTTCTCATCTTGACCAGGTGGCCATCGCATCATTGTCGGCTGCCGGCTCCCTCGATTGCCTTCGCGGGCCAGTAGATGATATCGGTGTCGCGCGGGCTGGGATCCCTGTAGTCGTACCCGGCGGCGCTACCCCCATTATCCACGGCGTCCTCTCCGACACTGTAGAGACGCGGGAGCCGGACGTCGGGTCGATAGATGAACGGTTTCTCCGAATACGGGTCGATGATCAGCTTCCGGTTGTCAGGGACGGCCACGTCCGACAGGACATTGGGCCAACTGCCGCTCCGGCAGTAGTGTTGCCGCAGCAGCAAGACCGTACACGTTGCCCGGTAGTCCGCCAGGGACCGCAGCTCATTACGGACGAGGCGCGGCATCCCAAGGAGGAGAAAGGACGCCAAAGGGTGCCGGCCGAGTTCAGAAGTTCGCCACTTGCGTTCAACCTGCTCCACGCTTCTGAGCATGCTCCCCGAGAGGGAAGACTGGGCAGCCCGCACGAGGTCCGCGTAGTATCCGTCGATGGCCGAGGCCAGCTCGCCAGGGGACACCCTCGATTTCGCCAAGGCACCCACGTCCAGACCGGCGAAGACCTCCGCTCTGGATCGATGCAACTTGCCCTCGGGGTACAACGACTGGATGATGCTGACGGCGCCGCTCCATTCCCCACACATGACGTCGGCAACGCAGACCTGCGCCAAGCCTGTATCGGTCAACATCTCGAACGCCGCGGCGCAGTGCTTCTCGTCGAGGATCCCCTGCTCGGCGGCCGCTCGAATCGCTGCAAACACGGCGATCCGAATCTCCGTAGCGCGACGGGCCCACATCCAGAACCCGTTCGAGCGAAGGTGATCGGCGAATCTGAGGCATCTTCGCCAGGCGTCGAGCATTCGTCCGGCCTGATCGGGACCCTCGCGCCACGATTCGGCGATGAGGATCCGGCACGCCCTCCTGCCGGTCCTGACGTCCGGGAGGAGAATGCCGATTGCGTTGAAGGGGTCGGTGGGGTCCGGCTTTGGTCGGAACCAGTAGCGGGGATGATTGGTGGCCTTGGCGAACAGGACCATGGCCTGTGCGGCCTTGGCCGCGTAGGCCTCCACCCGCGGATGGTCACCGATTCGCCACGTCGGGCCCAACACAAGTTCCTTCAGTGCCGATTCGACGTCATCGGGTGCGTCCGGCATCGCCCCTCCGCCCCCCGAGGGGGTGCCGCCGGCGCCAATCGTCGGGGCGCTCCAGAATCCGTCGTAGACCTTGGCATCCTCAAGGGACTTGCCCGCACCATTCCTACGATCGGACCACGAGACGTAGTCAGTGGGATGGTGGAAGTCCGGGGCCGGGGGCGCGCCACCGATTGCGTCGATGTCCGCCCGGCGGCGATAGCTCACGTCGGTCGCATCGCAACCGAGGAGAGATGCAACAAGCAGAATTGCCGGAACCGTTCTGGACATCGTCATCCATCCATACAACGCCAGATCGATCCATTCGTCATGAGCGACGCAAGTCTCGCCAATGGTTGCCATGATTGGTGCTGCATCATTGAGAATCTCCGCCTTTCCGACGGGCGTCTGTCTGGCCGATGCAGCGTGCCGTTTGCCCCGAAGGGGCAGCGCCGGCGCGTCATGGCGAGCTTCCTTCGCCTTCCCCACTCCAACGCCCGTCTTCCCAGATGAACCTCCGTTTCGCGCGAGCGGGGCGTGTGGCCGTCCTCGTCGAACTCGGCTGTGAACTCAGGGCCGTCGACGGTTGTCCTCTGTGGCGAAACAGACCGAGCCGTTCGTTGACCTTGCGATCGAACTCGGCGCTGGTCAAGAACTTGGATGTCTTGAGGTGTCCGCCGGCGGCCCTGGCATACTCGTCGGATGCCAGCAGGATCACACGGCCATCAGCAAATGCGACGTGCGCCCCGCCTGAATGGCTGTCTGGGGGCTCCAACAGGACCGGCGCGTTCGCGTCCTCGCCGCCCATGGCCCCCGGGATCAGGAAGTAGCAGCGCCCCGTCCGTGGACAAGCCATGTTCTTGTTGATTCCATAGCCGGCCGCCACCAAGGCCTCCAAGTCGGGCGGGAACTCCCCAGCGTGGTTCTGCGCGTATATGTGGATGCACTGAACGATGCCCCGCATCTTGACTGCGCACCACTGCTCAGCAGTCACGGTTCGAGGGAAATGGGGCGGCAAGTAGAGCTGAAGAGTGATTGCGGCACCCAGGACCAACGCGACCGACCCAATGCAGACCGATGCAATGGCCGGTACGCGCCCCCCGTACTTCGACGGGGCGCGACGGATTCGGTACAGGGCATAGGCTCCCAGAAGAACGCCCACTGCACCCAAGGGTCCGCCCCCCAGGTACGTCAATACCATTCCCAACATGGCGCACACGAGGGCAATGACCGCCAGTGTACGCCGTGGGCGCTCTCCGACGGACGAATAGGACAGGACTTGTGGCTCCGGGTCTTCACTCATCAATTTGCCCGCCTACGGCCGGTAGCGGCGAAACACTCCCTCACGGTCGTGCCTCTGACTACGAGTGGCAATACACAAACCGATTCGACAGCTTCATCATGGTCAGCGTCACGGTCAGGATGATCGCGAACATGATCCACGCCATCGCGCTGGCGTAGCCGAGTCGATACTCGGTGAAAGCGGTGTTGAACGGGTTGAGGGCGTAGAACAATGTGCCGTGCCACGGGCCGCCAGCCGTCGTCACGCAGGCCTGCGCGAAGTACCGCATCGTGCCGATCAGACCCATTACCAGCGTGAACAGGAGGATCGGGCTGATCATCGACATGCAAAACGCGATGCCGACCGTCCAACGATTCGTGTGCAGCAGATTCGCCATGGTACCTCGCTGATTCGCGAGAGAAGGTACCCGTCCCGTTTCGAGATGATACCAGGATCGTGGTCTAGCGAGGAGACCGGTCGACGCACAAGGCCTTCGGGGGGGTGCATCCTGCGGATCGTTGCGGGGTCGTCCTGCATGACGCGACCTGCCCGAGCCGCGGGATTCATCCCGCGCAGTCCGGGCCTCAGGCCGTGTAGTGGCGGAAGCGTCGTCGATGTTTGTTCTGTTGGTAGAAACGGTCGATTTCGCGGAGGAGCGCTCTCATCGGGGCGTCGAGGCGATTGGCCTCGGCGTAGGCGCGGATGAAGCGGGCGCGGTCGGCAAGCGACGCGGCGCTGGGCTGCAGAGTCAGCGCCAGGGCCCCGAGATCGGCCGACCGGACGCGGTCGGTGATGCGGACGTCCAGCTCCAAGTCCTCCAGATCGATCATCCCCACGCGAATCGGGTCGGCATCCAGGGACTCGACGACGACGTGCCGGGAGTAGAGGGACGGGTTGGCGATGCCCGCGGCATGCAGACGCCGGGCCAGATTCGCAACCGCGGCGATCAATCGTCTCCGAGCAGACGGCACGGCGAGGGGCTCACGGAAACGCTGGCTGTGGGCGATCTCCTCCAGCGTCGGCCAGTGCTCCATCGAGCTCAGGAGGAGGAACGAGTTGAACCGTCCGAAGCTGAGCCCCTGGCCGAAGGCCAGGGCCGTCGGCACCGAGACGCCGATCTCGTGCAATCGTCGGATGCGCTGGAGCTCGATGAGGGCCCCGCTCGCGGATCGGCCGCGGAAGCGCTGGGCCAGCCGTCTGTGCCATGACGCCGGGGCGTACCATTTGAGGTACGCAACGAAGGGCTGCCCGTCGATGCGGCGCTCGATGCGGCGGACCAGTCTCAGGGCGTCGCCCACGTGGACCGACTGACCCGACTCGACGGCGGCGAGCACGTCCTCTTGCCCTGCCAGGCCGGCGGCGGTCAGCACGTCACGAGACGCTCGAGCCAGGTGGATGTTGCCGATCGGCTGGAGGTCTTCGGCGGTGAGGATCTCTTCGAGCGTCACTGGTCATCCCGCTTGACGAGGGCCGCCGCGGTCAGCTCCGAGTGGAACCGCAGGAGCGCGTGCATGGAGACGCAGCTCAGTCCGGCCTCCTCGGCCTCGTCGGCGAACTCGCGACGGGTGACCGCGTGGCGGTTGCCGACCTTCCCTCGGCGCATGCGCCGGCGGAGCCGCCGCCGGTGCTTCAGTGAGGCCGCGTCGAAGAACGTCACGACCGCCCCGACGCGGCAGATGCGGGCCAACTCGCGCATCACCGCGATACGCTGCTCGGGCAGGGCGAAGTGATGGACCAGCCGGGAGCAGAGCGCCGCGTCGACGGATTCATCCGCCATCGGGATCTGAAAGGCCGAGGCGACGACCGGTCGGGGCGGGTGAACGAAGCGGTCGTAGTGGATATGCCCGGCCTGGAGCATCTCCGTCGAGAGATCCGAGGCGATGACGTGCATTCGGAACTGGGCCAGGACGGGCAGGAATCGCCCGGTTCCGCTCGGGATGTCCAGCACGGTGGTCACGGGGCCGAGGGCCCGCAGTGCCGCGGCAACCACGCGGCGTTCCCGCCAGGTAGAGAGCCGCCTTCCCATGCCCTTCTCGTGCTTTCCCACGTAGTAGGCGGCGTAGGTGTACGATTTGTATTTGTCGCCGTAGGTCATGCTTCCACAATGTTGTTTGGACGTTCGCGTTCTTCCCGCGGCTGCTTGTTCGTGCCGCCCCCGGATGGCCGGCGTCGCCGGGGCCTGCGATGCTCCGCGAGGCGTGACCATCATACCCGCAAGAGCCCTGATCCTTCCACCGGTGTGCAGACGTCGATCGCGGCGGGACGCTTCATCGGGCGATAGTAGTGTTTCCGCAGGGCATGTGTCAGCGAGCCAACGGCTTGCCTGTCGGTGAGGATCATGATGCATCCTCCCAGCCCCGCCCCGGCGAGTTGAGCGCCGTGGACGCCCTGGACCCGGGAGGCGACGTCGACCAGGCGATCGATTTCGGGCAGGCTGCAGGCGTGTCGGCCGGGAACCATGTGGAGCTGTCCGGCAAGGGTCCGGTCCGGGTCCTCGCTGGCCAGGTCGTCGATCCGCTCGCGGAGATAGGCGTCGGTCGGGTCCGGGTCGAACTCGTGTCTGACGAACCGCTCGTCCCACCGACAGACCCGGTCGCCGTCATGGCTGACGAGCATCAGCCTGCCGAGCCGGTCGACGTCTCCCTTATCGAGGAAGTCGATGGCGCGTCGGGCCCGTTGGCATTCGGCGACGCCGTAGAGCAGCACCCCGCGCAGAGAATACGGCCCATTGGGCTCGTGCGTGGCCAGGATCTCATCGAGCCGGTCCTTGTGACGCGCGGATAGCTGGTCCGCCAGCTCCCGCTGGTCGCAGCGCTGCGGCACGGACATCAGGAGTTGGTAAACCTCCTTCTGGGACATGTTCAGCTTGGCCGGGTGGATGTCCCGAACGTGCTCGATCAGGTGCGCGATCCGGGGCTGATGATCCCTCAGGATCAGCAAGGCCAGCTCGAAGCACGCCAGGCGCTGCGCGAGCCGGTTCGAGGCCCCTTCGATCTGGCCCGAGCGGAGATGGCTGTCGGCGATGACCACGGCGACGTCCTGCGGAAGCTGTACGACGCGGTCGACGCGGAACGGGAAGAATCCGATGTGGGCGACGGCGCCTCGACGCCCGAAGCGAATTCCCGCGTGCTCGCTGGGCCCGCCGCGATGGCCGAGGAACCACTCGCCCTCTCCGCAGAGGTCCATGAACTGGGTGGGGGCCACGTCGAAGCGGTTGATCGCCACGGCGGCCTCCGCCGTGGCGGCCACCAGGGCGGAGCTGCTCGACAGCCCGGCGCCCATCGGTACGTTGCCGGATACCGCGCAGTCCATGCCGAGCACCCGCACGTCCTTGTACTGCTGTTGAAGGCGGAGCACGGCGGCCTTGATGTGATTGCTCCAGTCGCCGGCGCTGCCGCGGACCATGCGAATGACCGACTCGCTGCTGACGTAGCTGAGCCAATCGTCCCAGTCCATCGAGCCGAGCAGATCGGCGATGCGGAACTCCCTGCTCGGGAACTGGCGTTTGTCCGTGTTGACGAGCCGTACGACGTCGTCGTCTCGGGGCGACGTGACGACGATCACCTCCCGGTCGACCGCCATGACGTTGACGAAGCCACCGCGATGGTCGATGTGTCGGCCCATGAGGTTGATCCGCCCGGGAGCCCGGGCGATGACGACCGGACGGTCGGCGCCGAACCTTCGAGCGAACAGCTTGAGCGTCTGTGCCACGGCGCGGCGTCGTTGTTGTATGACGTCCTCCTCCGGCCCGTAGATCTGGGCGAGCATGCGGCGGACCTTGGGGGTGAATCGATCGAGGAGATCGATCCACTGGCTGGCGCGCTTGTGGGTGCGGGCATCCGGTCGCGGTGGGCGAGCGGGGCGGCGGCGAACCTGCTTCCGGCGAATGTGGTCCTCGACGGCAAGGAGCTCGTCGGGCGAGTTGAAGGCGAGCACCGCCGATGCGTCCTCGATCTCGAGTTGACGCACGCGGTACTTGCCCCGCCCGCCGCCGTCGGTCGCCGAGGCGAGCAGGCGAATGATGTCCGTCAGATAGTGTTCTTTCTGGGCATTCTCGGTGCCGATCGTCGGCAGGTTTTCGTAGAGGGCCTGCGCCGAGAACAGGTAGAGCGATACGTTGACGCTCTTGCTGCCGCGCTCGACCTGCTCGGCCGTGTAATGCTTGCCGTCGAACTCGAAGAGTCCGCGCTCGCCGCCGAGGGCCGCGGCGAGCTCGTCGCCCGTGCAGGTTCGGCCCCGTCGAATCAACTCGTGGACGCCGCCAACGGCCCTGGCGAGCTTGGCCTCCGGTCGGATGAAGGCCAGGCAAGTCTTAAGCAACTCTTCCGCGGGGATCTTTCGGCCGGTGGCGGCGCGTCGCGACAGGCGAGCCACTAGTCGGCTCCGCTGGATGTCCCGGTACTCGACGTTGGCGATGACGCGACCGCGAGCGTCCGTGAAGATACGTCCCGAGGTGTCGTTGGGGCGTTTGCGGAGCGTGACGAAGACCAGATCGGCCTGACTGCGAACGAAGGCGTCTCGAAGGCGATCGATAACCCACGGCTCGATCACCTTGTCCCCGAGGGTCAGCAGGACGGGCCCGCCGTGGCCGAGCTGCTTGAGCGCCGCCACGCCGATCTGCGCGGCGTGCCCGGTGCCCAGTTGCTCGTGCTGATAGGCGAAGACGACGTCGGGAAAGCGTTGCCCGACGGTCTCGACGACTTGGCCGGCCATGGCGCCGACGACGATTACGATCCGACCGACGCCTTGGCGTCGCAGCATCTCGACGGTTCGAACGATCGCGGGGACGCCGCCCACGGGGAAGCAGACCTTGTGGGTGGTCGTCGAACCCATGCGCGTGCCGCCGCCTCCGCAGAGGATGACACAGCCGATCTCGTCGCTATGGGTTCGTGCCATGTCGTTAGGCCCGGTCCGGCGCTGCGTCGCCGGGTACGCCTGGAAGCCGTTGACGCTCGATCGAGGGGGACGCACCTGGGTCCCCGACCTCCGTTGCGGCAACATCCTAGCATCATTCGGCCCGGTGTGCGAAACGAGCTGGACGTTCCGGACGGACGAATCCGGGCTCAGAGGATGCACGATCCGGAACAGGGCTCGGCGACGAAGTGGGCGGGCGGCTGACCGGTCGGCGTTCGGTAACTGGAAGTGAGCGCGTCGACCACCTGCTCTTGGGCTTCCACGGGAACGAGCGTGATCGCGCTGCCCCCCATTCCGGCGCCGGCGATCTGGGCGCCAATCGCCCCGGCCGAAAGGGCCGTATCGACCATGTGGTCGATCTCGGGGATGCTGCAGTGGTAGTCGCCGCTCTGCAGGTGGAAAGGTAGAGATCGGTCCCTGACGTGCTTGCGGGCGGCGATCTCGCGGGTGATCCCGCTAACGCGATCGGCGTTGTGGCTGATGTTCATGCACTGGGCAAAGCCGGCGACGTCCCCGCTCCCCAGGAGATCCCTGACGCGGCGGGCCCGGCTGCACGCGGCGAGCCCGTAAGCCATCACGTCGCGGAGGGCGTAGTGCTCCGGCTCGTTATGGCTCTGGAAGTATCGTTCCAGCAGTTCGTGGTCGTCAGGCCATTCCCTGCGGAGGGCGGCTCGGGTCCGCTTCTCGGGGACGGCCTGGAGGAGTCCGTAGAGCCCGTCGTCGTCGAGGTGTTCGACCACGTCAGCGATGAAGACCCTCTTGTCATCCGGTCGGCCGTCACGTTTGGCCCAATGGTCCTCGTAGAAGCGGCCGTGGTTCGCCCGAAGCCACCGCCGCATGTACATCTCGCCGATGGCGTAGGTCGCCGTCTTCTCGTTGAACTTCTGCCCCGCGGCGCCCGTCTTGTTGGCGACGATGCCCGACTGGAAGACGACGAAGCGATGCGTCGAAGGGAACTGCAGGTGTCCCCCGAGCAGGAGCTCCGGCTCGGTCCGCATGTGGGTCAGGTGGCCCTGCTTGCCGTACTTGATCGCCGCGTGATCGCCGCAGCCGCCGCGCGTGCCGACGAACCACTCGGCAACGCCGCAGTGATGGGCGAACTGATCGTGCGCGATCTCGATTCCGTTGATCGCCAGGAGGGCCTCCATGCAGACCACGACGATCGAAGATGAACTGCTGAGTCCGCCGCCGACGGGAACGTCCCCGAGCAGGACGGCGTCCATGCCCCGCGCCGCCTGATCCGGAGCGTACATGAACTGAAGGTAAGCGCCTGGGGCCGCGGCCTTGTAGACCCAGTCGTGTCGGTCGCCTCGCTGGTCGCGAATGGCCGCGAGTCGGTTGGTCCAGCTCAGCCATGCCTGCGTGTCTGGCAAAGGAGAGTCCGGGGCGGGTTGGCCTATCCGAAGCGTTCGGCGGCCGAACTCGTCCTGGAGATTGCGGATGACGATCGTGTCGTCCTGGCGCGCCCGGCAGACAAGGAGCGCTTCCTGCTGGAGGCACAGCGCGTTGAGATACCCGCCGCGGTGGTCGATATGCATCGCCAGCGTCGTGAGGCGGCCCGGCGCCCGAACGATCCAAACCGGCTGCGTGTCGTCGTGAGCTTGGAGGAACTCGTCCAGGAGTCTGACGAGCACCCCTCGCCGATCCTCGATCCGCGTCGGATCGGTCCCGTAGACGTCTTCGAGTCGCGCTTGCAGCGCTCCGTCCCCGCGGCGGAGCATGTGCAACCAAGATGACGGGGACTCCGGGCTCACGGGGCCGATCGGCTCGGGGGGTCGGCTCGCCATCGCGGGAGGCTCCTAGTGAAGCCGCTCTTGGAGCTGCCTGAGGACCGACTCCGGAACGATCCGGGTCAGGCGGGTCCTGTCCTTGCCGCCGAGCTCGACGATCTGCTTGATGAGCGTGCTGCTGGTCAGAGCGTGCTCGTGTGCGGTCAGGATGAAGACCGTCTCGATGTCCCCCACGATCATGTTGGTGTTGGCCTGCTGCAGCTCGTTGCGGAGGTCGACGATGTCACGGACGCCGCGAAGGATGAACCGCGCGCCGACGTTCAGGGCGAAGTCGGCGGTCAGGCCGCTGTAGGCCTGAACGCTGACGTTGATCATATCCGCCACGAGGGGCTTGATCATCTCGACCCGTTCCTCGGGCGAAAAGAGGTTCTTCTTCTCGGGGTTGATACCCACGCCGACGATCACCTTGCTGAACATGCGGCGCCCACGATCGATGATGTCGAGGTGCCCGTAGGTGATGGGATCGAATGTGCCCGGGAAGATCGCGGTGTTGTCCGGCCTGTCAGACATGGTTTTCTCCGTCTCATGCGAGCGATGTCATGCCCGGTTGCGTCTCCATTAGCTGCTGGTCAACAGACACTCGCGAAGCTCGACGTGGAGGTCGCCGAGGATCGCGTCGAGCGACTCGGGGCGGTCGCCGGGAGACTCGGCTAGGCACCCCATGATGATCGCTTCGAGCTCCTTGCTGACACGGACGTTGACCACGCTGGGCGGAGCGATGTTCCGAGAACCCGGTCGCCGGTTCCCCTTCTGCTCAGGCAGCGGCAGGCCGATGGTCTGGCCGGTCAGGGCCCAGTAGAGCGTCGCTCCGAAATTGAAGATATCCGTCCGATGGTCAAGGATCCCCTTGGTGGCCTGTTCCGGCGCGAGGAACTCGAGTGTTCCCTGCACGCGCTTCTTGCGCGTCCCCAGGGGGCAGCTCTGCCCGTAGTCGATCAGCTTGACCCCGCCCTCATCGCTGATCATGACGTTCTTCGGATTGAAGTCGGCGTGGATGTACCGCATGCGGTGGATGGCGCGAAGCCCGTCCGCCGCTTTCAGGAGCGCCAGCAGGGGGCGGCTGAAGTCGTTGCCGCGCCGGGAGAGGGGTCGGCCCTGGACGAGCTCCATCCATAGGTACAGTTCCTGGGTGGCCAGGATGCCCCGCTTGCGGAGACGAAGCGTCTTGCGGAGATTGGGATGCGTCACCTTCTCGCCGAGGCGATGCTCGGCCTCGACCTGCTCGAAGAAACGAGAGCCCTTGGTCATCTCCTTGCTAACGTACTTCAGCGCGCACGTCTCCCCGGTCTTGGAGTCTCTCACCTCATAGATGATGCTTCCGCCACCCCGTCCGATCTGGGAGACCACCTCCCAGCCTGGGATCCTGGGCGGCTGGATATGCGCGATGTCCATACGCAATCAGCCCCGAATGCCAAGGCATCTGACGTGTTTCGAGAGGGGCTCGCGCCGCCGACCGAAACCAGAACTATCCATGATAGTCGGGCCTGCACATGGCCTGCAAGTCGACCCGTCGGGCGGTCGGGGGTTGAGTCGGCGATGCGACGAGCTCCGGCCGCCGACCCGACACGACGGCGGGGCGACCGGGCGCGGAAGTCCTCAAACCTCAGCGAGTTGAAGGAACGGAGAATCGTCGGGCCGGCGGCTCCGAATGCGGTCCGGGGGGCGCCGGAGGCACCTGGCGGCAACTGCTTGGCTTGACTTGCCTTGGCAAGATCCTTACGGTGACGCATAAGGCATCGGAGGCCTGGTTCACACCGATTTCCCGGGCTCTGACGGGGATTGCTTTCATGCACGCGAGAAACGGTCTTCTGCGGGAGGGGTGGGCTGCATTGCTAGGGGTGTTCCTTACAGCCGTGGCGGGCTGCGGCGGTTCGGTCTATCTCGGGCTCCAGGTCGAGGATGCCACGAGCCTGAACCGCACGGCGGTCTTGATCACCGAGGTCGAGCCGAACACGCCGACCGGGGACGCGGGCATCGAGCCGAACGACATCATCGTCAGCTTCAATCTCAGCGGCGTGATGACGGTCGATGCGCTGCGCAAGGACGAGGCCGCTCTGAACTTAGGCAGCGCCGTGACTCTCAGGGTCTTCCGCCCGCGGACGGGCAACGTCCTCACGGCCGACATCGAGCTGACGGCGGATCCGAACAGCGTCCCCACGTCCTTGGGAATCCACGTGATGAACTCGACCAGCCCCGACGGCGTGGCCATCGTGTCGGTTGAGACTGACTCGGCGGCGGATGAGGCGGGGATGCTCGCCAACGACGTCATCACCAAGTTCGGCAGCACGGCCGTGTCGACCGTCGACCAGTTACGGCGGGCTTTGGCCAACACGACGGTCAACAGCACGGTGACGGTGACGTATCGTCGAGGTGGTCCGGATGCCACGGACGCGACGACGGACGTGGTGATGCGCTATGACGTCGTGAGTCGATTGCCGGTCATGGGGATCTCGGCGCAGGATCTGTCGGCGCAGCTCGCGGATCGGTTGGGCTATCCCGCCCTGAACGGGGTTCTCGTAACGGCCGCGCTCATCGGCGGCCCGGCGTTCGACGCGGGCATCATGCCCCGCGACGTGATCTTTCTCTACAACGGGCAGGACATCAACGAGGTCTCCGACCTGGTCAGCGCGGTCCGCGCGTTCGGGGGATCCGGAACGGTGGCGGTCGGTCACTCGCGCGGCGGCGATCTCTTCGTGACGGACGTGCCGCTGCGCGGCTCGGTCTCGGGCAACAACTATACGCTGGACGTGGGACTGGCGCTCGTGGAGACGTTCGGCGGACTGCTCGTCGTGGAGGTCGGCAGCGGCAGCTCGGCCGCAACCGCCACCATACAGGTGGATGACCTGATCACCGCGGTTGAGGGTCAGGCCACGTTGACGCCCCAGGAGTTCTTCCGGCAGATCGACGCGGCGCTGGACATCGTCCCACGGATCACCGGCGTGTCGGTCACGACGATTCGGAACAACGTGACCGTCACGAGGTTCTTGCAGATCCGCACGACCACGGACAGCGGGACCGACACCACCGGCGGAACGAGCACGACGAAGGCGAGCACGACAAAGACGATTCCGTACGAGTTGTGACCATTGGGCCGATTCGCTTGCGCTGCAAAGGGTTATTGATAACGCCGCGAGGGTTTGGCACCGAGCTGACTCCGGCGCGGCGTTGACTCTGTGGGTTAGCGGACATAAGAATCCTAGATGGGTCGAGCGCGTCGCGTACCGCGCGGCCACACGTAATGGCGGGCTCCTTCATGGAGACCATACGTTGACGTTGAAAAAGCGGCTTCGCCAAGCGGCCCGGCTCGCGGTGGCCACGACGGTCTTCTGGGTCGGATGCTGTATCCCCGGCGTCGATCCGAACGTTCCCCTGGCCAACGCCAAGGACGCCGAACCCAACAACGACGTGAACAAGGCGGTCGTGCTCGCGCTGGACGCTTCGGGACAGATCTCCTTCTCCGGCAAGGTCAGTCCCTCGGGCGACGTGGACGTGTACGATCTGGGTCCGGTCGATCCCGGCGACCGCATCGAGGTCGAGGTGCGCTCGGCCAGTTCGTCCCTCGACCCCCTGGTCGCCTTGTTTGACAGCGACCTCGACCTGATCAACTACAACGACGACGAGAACTATGAGGCCGCCCAGTACGACAGCGTCGTCGACCACGTGGTTCGACACGCCAGCGATCACTGCTACGTCGCTATTACGAACAGCACCTACGTTCCTGGCACCGGCAGCTACTCCGCGACGATCGGCGTCACTCGAGGGGGTTCGGTGCCGGCCGCGCGAAGCCAGGCCGTCCTTCTGGACTTCGACGGCGCGACGGTCAACATCCCCGGCGACCGGACGTACAACATCTCTGCCTTCAACCCGGCACTGATCGACTCTCGGCTGGCCGGTCGAGAGGCCGAGGTGATCGAGAGCATCAAGCAGGACATGGAGGACCTGTACGGCGCCTATGACGTCGAGTTCTACACGACACTCGATCCGTTCCTGCCCGACACCTTCTCGCGGATCGTCTTCGGCGGCCTGAGCACGACCACGTTCGGTATCGCCCAGCAGATCGACCACTACAACGAGGATCTGACGGACGAGGCCATCATCTTCACGGACCGCTGGACCCGGCCGTTCTCGCTCCTGCCCACGGTCGACGCCATCTACACGAGCATCAGCAACGTGGCGGCGCACGAGCTGGGGCACCTTCTCGGCCTGGAGCACACGGCCGATGTGACGGATCTGATGGACACGACGGGCACGGCCGACACGATCCTCGTGCCGCAGGACTTCAAGCTCGGCATCCTGGACGACACCGTCTTCCCCTTCGGCTGGCAAGATGCCCCGGAACTGCTCCTGGACACACTAGGACCCGTAGTGGCCCCGTAAGCATCGCGGCGGGACCAACCTCTCGCGCATCCTTTCGCAATGCGCGAATAGGAGCCATCGACGGGCGCAACATAGCCCCCCGGAGAGTCTCGCCATCCCGAAGTCTCGGCATGTCGACGTATCGACTTTTCGGTTCTTCCTATGGGTTCGCCCGCTCGAGCAGTTCTCGTGCCTGACGACGGCTGGTGGGGGTGATGTTGGCCCCGGCGATCATCTCGGCCAACTCCTCGACCCGGTCCTGGCCTCCGATCGTACGGACCTCGGTTCGGGTCTTGCCGGACTCCGTGACCTTGCGGACCTTGAGGTGTTGATCGGCATAAGCGGCGATCTGTGGCAGGTGCGTGATGCAGATGACCTGGTGCTGGTCGGCCAGACGGCGGAGCTTGTCGCCGATGATCGATCCGAGCCGTCCGCCGACGTGGGCGTCGACCTCGTCGAAGACGAGGATGCTGACGCGATCGGTGCCGGCCAAGACCGACTTGAGACCCAGCATGACGCGGCTCAACTCGCCGCCGGAGGCGATTCGCCGCAGGGGGTATGACGGCTGGCCCGGGTTGGTCCGGACCATCATCTCCACGGCGTCGAAACCCGTCGGGGCCGGCTCGCACTCGGTCAGTTGCAGATCGAAGACCGCCTTGTCCATGCCAAGCTCGGCCAACTGTTTGTTGACGCCGGCGGCGAGCTTCTTCGTCGCGGCGCGACGCTTCGAGGACGCCTTCGCGGCGAGGTCCTCGAAAGATCGGCGCGATTCGACGATGAGGGCGTCGATCCGGCTGAAGTCTTCCTGCTGACGGCGGAGCTCGGCCGACTCGGCCCGGATCTTCTCGCGATAGACGAGCGTGTCCTCAACGGTGCCGCCGTATTTGTCGCACAAACGCCGGAGCAGCGCGAGCCTGGCCTCGACCTCGCCGAGCTCGCCCGGCTCGAAATCGAGCCCCTCGACGTATCGGCGCAGATCGTTGGCGGCCTCCTCCAGGGCGAGCGAGGCCGACTCGCAGGGCTCGACAACCTTGGCAAGCTGCTCGTCCAACTCCACGAGATCGCCCAGGTCGGCAACGATGGCGCGAAGCTGGTCGACGAGGCCCTCGTCCTCGCCCAGGGCGGCGTGGGTCGTCGAGGCCCGCTGGCGGATCTTGTCGACGTTCGCCAGGCGGCGGTGACGCGCTTCCAGCGCCTCGAGCTCGCCCGGCTCGACACCGGCCTCGTCGATCTCAGCGGCCTGGAACTCGTAGAGCTCGAGCTGTCGGCGGCGGAGCTCGGCGTTCTCGGCCAGGCGCAACCGCTGGTCGAGACGCGACTGCCACGCCTGGTACGCCTCGGCGATCCGCTCGCGGAGCTCCTGACAGCCCGCGAAGGCGTCCAGGACGCTGAGCTGGTTGGCCGGCTTGAGCAGGAACTGATGGTCGTGCTGCCCGTGCAGGTCGATGAGCCGCTCGCCCACCTGCTCCAACATGGTCACCGTGACCGGGTGGCCGTTGACGGTGCACGAGCCACGCCCGCCGGGCAGGAGCCTGCGGGTGACGAGGATTTCGTCCTCGCCGATCGTCATGTTGGTCAACTCGCCGAGCTCTTGCCGGACGGTCTCGTCCGAGGCGTCGAACAAGCCCGAGACGCGTCCCTCCTTCTCGCCGGCGCGAACCATCTGCTTGGTGGGCTTCATGCCCAGCAGGATCTGCAGCGCGCCGAGGACGAGGCTCTTGCCGGCCCCGGTCTCGCCGGTAAAGACGACCAGGCCCGGGTCGAGCTCGACCTGAACGTCCTCGATGATGGCCAGATTCGAAATGTGCAGCTCGCGCAACATCTCTTGGGCTTCCTACCGAACACCGGGCGCTGAACCCCTGCCATTCCTTAGCGAAGCAACGGCCGCGTGCGAACGAGCCTCAGAAACCGGTCGAGGCGCCTGCTAGGAGATCTTGCACCCCGGCGCCATCGGCTCGTCCGTCGTCAGGATGATGACGCGGCTGCGGTCGTCGCTGCTGGCGGCCAGGAGCATGCCCTGGCTGGCCTCGCCCCGCATCGCTCGGGGGGCAAGGTTGGCCACGATGACGATGGTCTTGCCCACGAGGCTCTGGGGGTCGGTGAGGTACGGCTTGAGCCCCGCGACGATCTGCCGCTCGCCCAGCGGGCCGACGTCGAGCTTCAAACAGATGAGCTTGTCGGCGTTGGGGTGCTCCCGGACCTCCAGCACCTTTGCGGTGCGAAGGTCCATCTTGACGAAGTCGTCGTATTCGATGATTCCCGGTGTATCGCTCATGATCCGCGCTCCGATCCTGTCTGGCTTCCGTGCGCAGGCCAGATCAACCGCCAGACGGTATCATGTCCGTCTGGTCGGTGGCAAGTGGGGCGTGTCTTGACGCTCCTCCTTGCCCGGAAGGCAAGAGACCGGAGGAAGCTGATATGGTACGCCTCTTCATCTTGCTGGCACCTGCGGCGATGACAGCGGAGACTCCCGAGAACCTCATCCGAAACGGCGGGTTCGAGGTCGGGCTGGCGTCGTGGCGGTTCGGGTGCTTGCGGGGCGTTCCAAGCAACCCGTATGCCGCATCGAGGCACGGCAAGGTGACGCTCGATGCGAAGGTCTTCGCCGAGGGACGGCAAAGCGCCCGGCTCGACGGCACGATGCCGTACGACGATGCCGACCCGAGAGCCGTGCTGGAGCAGCAGATCCCCAACCTGCCGGCGGGGTGCTACAAGCTCACGTGGCGGTATCGATTCGAGGGCGAGTGCGACAAGGGGTTCGGCTTCGTCCTCGTCGACTGGACCGGACAGGGCACGAAGACGCGGCGTCTGCCGCCGCCCCCGGACAACACGGGCAGGTGGCGGAGCGATCAGATCACCTTCGAGGTCTCCGGCCCCGCGCAACCCGGGCGGGTGCTGTTGTACCTCAAGGGCAAGGGCGCGCTTTGGTACGACGACGTCCGACTCGTCCGTGTCGGTGAGGCCGAGCGAGCGAAAGCCTCCCAACTCGGACCTCGGGACTATCACATCACCACACGGCTGGTCGACGGCGGTAAGGCCCAATGCGTGATCGTCTCCAGCCGTCGTCGGGAAAGCTACGCAGGCATTGCCAGGCAGATCCAGGGGAAGATCAAGTCGCTTACCGGCGTCGCGCCGGACGTCGTGGATGCCGACGACGCAACGCCTGAGGACATACTAGGAAGAGCCGGCGCGATCGTGCTGGGCAACCTGGTTACGAGCCGGTTCGTCGAGGCGCTCTACTGGCAGTGGTACACGCTGCTGGACCTGTGGTATCCCGGGCCGGGCGGATACGTTCTCCGAACGCTTCACGACCCGTACGGCACGGGCAGGAACGTGATCCTCCTCGGCGGGAGCGATGATCAGGGCGTCGCCGACGCCGCCAAGGCGTTTCTGGCCGTCTTGAGCAAGGGGGGAGCGGACGAGCGGGGCACGCTTCACGTCGGCCGGCTGATGGACGTCAAGCTCGGCGCGGGGCACGCGATGCCGCCGAAGGGCCAGTGGGTGGATCCTCGGCTTCGCGTGTTCAACCCCGACCTGGATCTCCCCCTGGGCTACACCGAGGCGAGTCGCGCGGGCCTCATCTATCACTACAACGGGAATGAGAAGGTGGGGCAGCGCTTTCGCGAGCTGGCGCTGACCACGAACGTCCTGACCGCCAGCGACCACTACACGCAGCACATGCACGTCATCGTCTGGGACCTGATCGAGGAGAGCCCCATCTTCTCGGATGAGGATCGGCGGGTCATCACGGCCAAGCTCCTCGAGCACGCCCGCGGCCGGGACGGCTCGGACGGCATCGGCACGCTGACCAACTATCCGACGCACAAGCACCTGCTCGACCGCCACGCCTCGATGCAGGCGATCTGCACCCTCGTCGAGAGCCGCTACTTCGGCAAGTACTGGCCCGACGCCGAGTGGGACCGAAACGTGCGAGCGGTCCGCAAGTACTTCGACCGTCAGATGACCACGGGCAAGGGCGACAGCGATCTGGGCGGGCGGGGCATCTACTCCTACCTCGAGTGCGCGCTCATACCGGCGCTGCTCCTGCGCGACCGGCGGTTCGTCGAGAGCGGGGCGCTTCGGCACTATGCCGAGCTGTGCCTGATGCACTGCGACAACACGGGGTTCATGCCCAATACAGGCCAGAGTTCCTCGACAAGCTACCCGACCGAGACGCTCCGCAAGGCGGCAACGCTGCTTCGGGACGGGGGGTTCCTGGCGACAATGAAGCGCCGAACCGAGGCCGAGCGGGCCGTCGGGCTGACGGACTCGACCATGGAATTCACGGCCGGGCAGGCATGGGAGATCGGCATCCAGCCGAAACCGATGGACAAGATGGTCGGCGTGTACCACCTTCCGCTGACGGCCTGGGAGCACGAGGTCCGCGGCAAGACGGTGCCGATCGCCCAATCGTTCGACAAGCTCACGATGCGAACCGGCTTCGAGCGGGACGACCAGTACCTGCTACTCGACGGGCTGCACGGCGGCCCCCCCGGCAAGCCCTGGCCGGACGTCAATAGCATCGCCCATTTCGGGCAGAACGGGCGGGTTTTCCTGGTCTCGGACCTCGGCGGAGCCAACCCGGTCAACCACAATGTCGTGACGGTCTGCAAGGACGGCCTCGGCGCGGTCACGGGACGCGTGGCCTCGCTGGAGGCGACGGCCGACCTGCCGGGGTTCGGACACAGCCACAGCCGAGCGGCCAAGCACGCCTTCAGCACGTGGGATCGGCACCTCTTCTGGCGGAAGGGCGCGTGGTTCGTCGTGCTCGACTCGCTCGTCGTCAATGAGCCGGGGCGGTACGCCTTCGAGTGTCAGTGGCGATCGATCGGCGAGCCGAAGCTATCCGGCTCGGACTTCTCGACGACGCTACGGGAGCGCGCCAAGCCCGACGCCCCTCGGGACGTTCTGCACATCAAGAGCGCCGAGCGCTATCCCCTGCGTTTCAGCGAGCAGGCCTCGGGTCTGTTCGGCGGGCCGGACACGAAACGGTGGGCCCATTACTGCCGGCGGAACGTCATCAACCGGCTGCGCCAAGTCTCGCACCGCCGGATGCAGCCAGGCGAGGAGCAGATCTTCACGAACCTGGTCTACGTCGGGGGCGATCGGACCGAGGCCGAGTACGAGATCGCCAAGATCGAGGATCGTGTCGTCGTGCTGACCGGCAGTGAGAGCGCGTACGTAGGGCTGGCCGACGGCGGCGAGTTCGAACGGGCGGGCGTGCGGATCGTCGCGCAGGCGTTCCTCATCGTGCCCACCTGCATCGCGGCCGTGGGCGCCGAATGCGTCCAGGCGCCGGACATCGACGTGAAGGCCTCGACCCCGTGCAATCTCGAGCTGAACCTCACGACGGGTCGCGTAAGCGTCGAGTCCGCCGGGGCCGCAACGATCACCGCCAACGGCGTGGGCTACGAGTTCGAGGCGGGACTGCACGGGTTCAACCTTCAGACGCATACCGACGAGCTGATGGCGGCCCTGGCCGAGGAGATGCGGCGCGACGCCGCCGAGGCGCGCAGACCCCCCACCGCGACGACAACCGCGCCGAGGAACGATCTGCCGGCTGTCCCCGTGGCTTGGACGTTCGAGGCGGGCGCGGCAGTGCTCGGGCTGCACGCCGCCGACGTGAATGGCGACGGGCGGACGGAAACGCTGGTCGGTCTGGGCGACGGACGGGCCGTCTGCCTCGACGAGCTGGGCAAGCCCAGGTGGACCTTCAAGGCCGGGGGACCGGTTCGAGCCGTCTCGAGCGCGGTGGTGGACGCCGGGCGCGCGGCCGTCGTCGGCTCGGACGATGAGTGCGTCTACGCCCTCGCGGCCGAAAGTGGCAAGGTCCTCTGGAAACACAAGTGTCGCCTGCCGGAGTTGATCTACACCTGGTGGACGACGGAGATGAAGGCCAAGCTCCAGGCGATCCTCTGCGACGACGTGGATGGTGACGGCAAGGTCGAGATCGTCTGCGGCACCGGCGGCGGGTGCGTCGAGACGATCGGCAGCGACGGCAAGGCCCGGTGGATGACGCAGATCCAGTGGGGCATCCCCGATCGCCTGGCCGTCGTGCCCATGCCGGATGGGGCCAAGACGATCCTCGTCGACAACGGCTATTCCTCGTGCGGCAGCACGACCTGGCGGCTCGCCGCAAGCGGCAAGCTCCTCAGCGCGAATGCGTGTCCGACGGGTCGCGGGGCGTGGGACATGACGGCCATCCCGGGCCTGAAGGTCGTGGACCTCGACGCCAGCGGGAAGCCAAACGTGATCATCGGACGTCGCGGCGCCTACAACGAGGTCGGCCTCTACGATGCCGTGACGGGCAAACGGAGCTGGCTCCACACGTTGGGCGATTCGGGCGAAGCGCTCGAGGCGATGGACGTCACGGGCGACGGCGTCAAGGAAGTCATCGTCGGATCGCCGTCGTCGTGGCTCTGCGCGTTTGACGCAACGGGCAAGACGGTCTGGGCCGAGCCCATGCCGCACGAGATCCTCGCGGTAACGCAGGCGAACGACTGCCTGCTCGTGGCCTGCGCGGACGAGGCCGTGTATCGTGTGGGCCTCGACGGGCAAGTCGCGGGTCGAACGTCGCTAGCCGGACGCCCGTACCGGCTCTTCGCGACGGCGGCGTCGCGCCGAATCATCGGCGATGCGTCGGGCCGAGTCGTCGCCCTGGACCCATAAGCGTTGAAGGATGAACGAATGACACCACGCCAGCGCGTCAAGACGGCGCTCGCCCACGAGGAGCCTGACGTCGTCCCGTCCGACGAAAGCTTCTGGGAGGACTGCCTCATCCGATTCCACGAGGAGGGGATGCCCGAGGACGTCTGGCCCGCGGACTACTTCGGCTTCGACTTCGAGCACATGTCACTCGATGCGTCGCCGCGACTTCCGGAACGGCTCATCGAGGAGACGGAGGATCGCATCACCTACGTGGCCAAGCACGGCTACTCGGCGATCAAGTGGCGGGCCAAGAGCGGGGCCCTGCACTATTTCGACCACGTCTCGCAGACCTCCGAGGGTTGGCAGGCGATCAAGAGCCGTTTGACGGTCGACATCGACGGCACGGCACGGATGTCCAGACAGCCCTACTTCCCGCCGTTCGTGACGTATCCCACCTGGGAGGGGGCGGCCGAGGAGTTCCGCCAGGCCCACGCGACCGACCGATTTGTCCTGATGAGCTGCTATGGCCCGTTCGAGGCGACCTGGCGGCATCGCGGGTATCTCGAATCGTGCATGGACTTCATCGAGAACGCGGACTTGCTGAGCGAGATGGTGACGGCCTACACCGACCTGGTCTGCGCGACGCTCCGGCGCGGAATCGATCACGGAATCGTGCCCAACGGCCTCTGGCTGACGGAAGACCTCGGCACGACACAGGGCACGCTCATGTCGCCGGAGGCGTTCCGCCAGATCCTCAAGCCGTGCTACGCGCGAATCTACGAGGCCGCCAGAGCCGCCGGGATCGCGCGCTTCATGCACTCCGACGGCCGGATCCATGCGATCCTGGACGACCTGATCGAGGTGGGGCTGGAGGCCCTGAACCCGATCGACGTGCACAGCGGCATGGACCTGGTCGAGCTGAAGCGGCGATACGGCGAGCGCCTGACGTTCTTCGGCGGGATCAGCGCCCGTGACATGCACGACGCCGCCAAGAGCGACGCGGAGATCGACCGCAAGATCCCGGTGGCAGCCAAGGGCGGCGGGTACATCTTCCACAGCGATCACAGCGTCCCGCCAACCGTCGGGTTGGCGCGGTATCGAGAGATCCTGGAGCGCGTCCGCGGCCTGACGCGGCGGGGCTAAGCCGGGCTGCTCCAGTCGTCACGGTGGGACGTATCCATCTACAGGGGGGCGGATGCATGATCGTGACCGCGCGTCGGAACCGACGAGTCTGCACAAATGCCGTTCCCGCGGCCATCGCGTAGCACGGGCATCTTGCCCGTGGCGAAGTCCGTCTGCTTGCCAGGCCCCGATGGTTGGATGACTCATGGCCAAGACGGCCATGCTACGGGGGCCGGGAACTGGTTCGGCGAAGGGGCGTTTGGTAGGATGCGTATCGAGGTTGACTGGTGATCGAGTGGATCACCCGAGATCAGACGTTCTGCCAACTGGTCCGGCGGCTGGATGAAACGAGGGGGGTATGCTCGGCCGTCGGCATGTGGGGATCGTCTGCGCCCATCGTGGCGGGGCTCGCGGCCAAGATGCTCCGCCGTCCCCTGCTCTACATCGCATCGCATCTCGAAGCGGCCGACGAGGCCCGCGACGATATCGAGCTGGCCACCGGCGTGGCGGGCGAGCTCTTCGCGGCGTGGGAGGCCTTGCCGGGCGAGGGTCCGGCCAGCCACGAGATCGCGGCCGAGCGCCTTCGCCTCTGCTCGATCCTTCGCGACCATGCGGGCGGGGCGGACGGAACGTCCCCTCCGATGATCATCGCGCCCGTTCAGGGCGTCATGCAGCCCGTACCGACGCGGGAGGCCCTTGACGCCAACAGCCTTGTGATCGCCTCGGGCAGCGAACGCGACCCGCGCCTGCTGGTGGAATGGCTCAGCGACCACAAGTACGAGCGGCTCGACATGGTCGAGTCGCCGGGCGACTTCGCCGTTCGTGGCGGGATCGTCGACGTCTTCCCGCCGGGCGAACCCGACCCGGTCCGGATCGAGTTCTTCGGGGATCAGGCCGAGTCGATCCGCCGATTCGACGTCGGAACCCAGCGGAGCATGCGCGAGCTTCCCACCGTCCGCCTGCCGGGCATGCCGGAGTCGACGATGACAACGGAGGGCGGCGCGGCGGCGCCGGCGGACCGAACGACGAGCCTGTTCAGCTACCTGCCGCCCGAGACGATCGTGGCTATCGACGAGCCGGGCGAGGTTCAGGAGCTCGGCCAGACGTTCCTGAACCGGCTGGAGCGGCGGGAGGGTATGTTTACGGTCCAGTCGGTCTTTCAACGGGCCGAGGGCCTCTCGCAACTGCATCTGTCGCGCTTCAGCGACACGCCTGGGAGCGAGCTGTTCCGCTTCCGTATCGAGAGCGTCCAGCGGTTCGAGCACAAGGCCGACGAAGCCGTCGCCGAACTGTGCGAGCTCGCCCGGACGCACGCCGTCATCGTCTACTGCGACAACGACCCCGAACGCAAGCGGCTCGGCGAGATGATCGTCGAGGCGGTCGGGGAGATCCCGCCGGCACTGCGACTTGAGGTCGGCCTGATCCACCAGGGCTTCACGTGGCAGCCGACGCGAACGCTCGTCGTGGGTCATCACGAGATCTTCGGCCGATACCGCCAACGGCGTCGGATCCGTAGGGCTCTGGCGGCACGGCAGCTCGACACGTGGACGGACCTCGAGGCGGGCGATCTGGTGGTCCACGTCGTCCACGGGATCGGCAAGTTCGTCGGGATGAAGACGCTCCGTAAGGGCGACCAGGGCAAGAGCGAGGAGTTCCTCACGCTCGAGTACGCCGATCGGGCGAAGGTCCACGTGCCGGCCTCGCAGATCGACCTGGTGCAGAAGTACGTGGGGGCCGGCCCGGTCAAGCCCCACCTCTCCAAGCTCGGCGGGACGCGCTGGAAAAAGACCAAGGAGAAGGTCACCGAGGCGATCGAGGATCTCGCGGGCGAGCTGCTCCGCATCCAAGCCCTCCGTGAGCAAGAGGAAGGGATCGCGTTTCCCGGAGATACCGAGTGGCAGCGGGAGTTCGAGGGCTCGTTCATCTACACGGAGACGGAGGACCAGCTCACCGCCGCCGGCCAGATCAAGGGCGACATGACGCGTCCGCGACCGATGGACCGGCTGCTGTGCGGCGACGTCGGCTACGGCAAGACCGAGCTGGCGATGCGGGCGGCGTTCAAGTGCGTCGAGTACGGCAAGCAGGTGGCGGTGCTGGTGCCGACGACGGTCCTGGCCGAGCAGCACTTCCAGACGTTCAGCGAGCGGATGGCGGACTATCCGTTCGTCGTCCGGTGCCTGAGCCGATTCCGAACGCCCTCCGAGCAGAAGGACATCATCGCGCGAGCTCGCAAGGGCCAGGTCGACGTCCTGATCGGCACGCACCGATTGTTGAGCAAGGACGTGAGGTTCACGGATTTGGGGCTGGTCGTCATCGACGAGGAGCAGCGGTTCGGCGTCGAGCACAAGGAGCGGCTCAAGCGGATGCGGGCGACGGTGGACGTGCTCACCATGACGGCCACGCCCATACCCCGGACGCTGCACATGAGCATGCTCGGCCTGCGCGACATCAGCTCGCTGGCCACGCCCCCGATCGACCGCCGCAGCATCGTGACCCAGGTTCGGCACTGGGACCGCCAACTCATCCGCGACGCGATCCTGCGCGAGATGAACCGTGACGGACAGGTCTACTTCGTGCACAACCTGGTCCGCGACATCAAGTCGCTGGCCGCCGAGATCAAGGAGATCGTCCCGGAGGCCCGGATCGTGCACGGGCACGGACAGATGAACGAGCACGAGCTCGAGAAGGTCATGCTCCGCTTCGTAAGGCACGAGGCGGATGTGCTCGTCTGCACGACGATCATCGAGAGCGGCATCGACATCCCGAATGTCAACACGATCTTCATCGACATGGCCGACCGGTTCGGCCTGGCGGACCTGCATCAGCTTCGCGGCCGGGTCGGGCGATACAAGCACCGGGCCTACTGCTACCTGCTGCTGAACCGCAAGCGGACGATCACGCCGGCGGGCGCCAAGCGGCTCAAGGCGATCGAGGAGTACTCGGAGCTCGGCGCGGGGTTTCGAATCGCGATGCGCGATCTGGAGATCCGGGGCGCGGGCAACCTGCTGGGCGCCGAGCAGAGCGGGCACATCGCCGCAGTGGGGTATGAGATGTACTGCCAGCTCCTGGACCGGGCGGTCAAGCGTATGCGGGGCGAGGAGGTCGAGGAGGCCCAGGCCGTTCATCTCGAACTGGACGTGGCGGCGCACATCCCGCGCGGGTATATCAATAGTGAGCGGCAGCGGATGGAGATCTACCGGCGGCTGGTCCGGTGCAGGGCCGCCGACGAACTCAGACAGTTGGAGGCCGACCTGAAGGACGCATTCGGCCCGTATCCAGGGCAGGTCCGGACGCTGCTGGACCTGGCGGAGGTGCGGGTGCGGGCGGGGCAGTGGCGGATTGGCTCGATCATCAAGAAGCCGCCCGACCTGATCTTCAGCGTCGAGCACATGGGACTCATGAACGACCTGTTCGCCGGAGCGAGCGGAACAGTGCGCATGCCGGACCATCAGACGTTACACTGGAGGCTGCCGTCGAACTACCTGGAGCCGCCGACGATGTTGACCGTCCTGTTGAGATTGCTGCGGAAGCAGCCCGCGAGGTCGAGCGTGGCATGAGGCCGAATCGTCGAGACATCCTGATGCTGCCGGCGCTGGTCGGCGCGATCCTGCTCTGCGGCTGTAGTGGGGGAATGGGAAACTGGTGGAATCGGCACAAGGACAAGCCGGCGTCCGGCTCTCCCGGTCCATCCGCCAGGAACCAGGGCCCGGTCGACCAGAAGCTGATCGACGACGTCATGCGGGACGACGACGCGGAGGCGACCTCTCAGCCGTCCGCCACGAGCGTGCCCACGTCGCGCCCGGCCGGTCGAAAGGAGTGGGCCAAGGCGAAGAAGCAGCCGATCCCGACCACGTCGAAGGGCAGGAGATCGACGGACAAGAGCATCGAGACGCCGATCCTCTTCATCAATGGGGAGGTCATCACGGTCCACGAGGTGCTCGATCCGCTCAACAAGCCGCTGGAGGACGCGACGAAGGAGATGTCGCTTCCGGAGTACCAGCGTTTCGCCCTGAAGAAGGTCAAGGGGCAGTTGTTGATGCTGATCGACGAGGTGCTGGCCTACGGCGAGGCGAAGAAGCAGATCAAGGACGAGATGGAGCCGGCGATCAAGAAGGCCGTCGATCAGACCGAGCAGGGCCGGATCAACGCGGAGTTCCAAGGCCGGTTCTCGCGGTATCAGGCGTATCTGGAGGCTGAGGGTCAGGACCGTCAGGAGATCCGGCGTCGAATCCGCCGACACCTCGTCGTCCGCCAATATCTCAGGGATACGTTCCTTCCCCTGGTTCACGCGCCGACACGAAGGGAACTGGCCAAGTACTACGAGAAGCATCCGGACGAGTTCACCGAGCCGCTCCGGGTAGAGATGTTCCTCATCGACGTGCCGTACTGGGAGTTTCTGGAGGGTGGCTCGTCCCAGGACCGTCAGGCGCTGTGGCCGAAGCTTCGGGGGCCGCGTCGGATCGAGGCCCGCCGCAAGGCTACCCAGCACATGGACCGGGCGCGGCAGGAGCTCGCCAGCGGCATCCCGTTCGACGCCGTTGCGCGGAGCTACTCGTTCGGGCCCAACGCCAAGAAGGGCGGAGCGTGGGGTGCCGTCTCGCCCGGCGCGCTGACGGGGCGGTGGGCGGACGCGGCCGAGGTCCTCTTTCAACTCAAGCCCGATCAGGTCAGCGACGTCGTCACGACCGAGGAAGGGCTGCTCCTCGTCAAGGCCGGCAAGCGGTTCGAGAAACGCGCGATTCCCTTCCTGGAGGCCCAGCCGATCATCGAGGACAAGCTCGTCAAGGAGCGTCAGCGCCAACTGGAGACCGATCTGCTCAGCAGGCTCCGCGCCAAGGCCACCATCAACGAGCAGGAGGTCGAGTCGTTCATGCTCGGCCTGGACAAGGCGCTGCCAAAGCACCCGGACGCCGAGAAAAAGAGCTACAAGCTGCGATCGACGATTCAGTAGCCCCAGTGGGCAGAAGACGGGATCCTCCAAGCTTGTCTGGACGGGACCTCACCCGACACGACGCCGGCAGGGCAACCCACTTTTTCGTAGGTGGATTCGAGGGGGAATTCGTGTCCGCTGCCGTTGTTCCCCTCCGCGGACTCAAAGCAACGCGCTGACTTCCTTCGCCGTCGGCATCGACGGCTGGGCGCCGAACTTCGTGCAGGCCAGCGCGCCTGCGGCGTTGGCGAACCGCGTCGCCTCGACCAGCGGCCGGTGTCGAGCTCGGGCCACGGCCAATGCGGCCGTGAAGGCGTCGCCCGCCGCCGTCGAGTCCACGACGTCGACCGGGCGGCCGGGGATCAACTCGAACTTGCCGTCGGCCAGCACCCCCGCGCCGCGCCCGCTGAGCTTCAGCACGACCTCGCGAGCGCCCTTGGCTGCCAGCGCCCTGGCCGTCGCCTCAGAGTCGTGTGACAAGCCGGGACTGCCCAGCAGCATCTCCGCCTCGCTCTCGTTCGGCGAGAGGATGTCGGCCTTGAACAGATCGGGCGTGGGGTTCGCGGGAGCGGGCGCCGGGTCCAGGATGGCCTCGACGTTGTGACGCCGGCAGACGCGCAGCGCGTGGATGACCGTCGGCAGCGGAAGCTCCAACTGGACCAGGCAGACGTCGGCGGCGGCGAAGGCGTCCTCGGCCGCGTTGACGTCGGCCGGGGTAACGGCGTAGTTCGCGCCGCTGGCCACGCAGATCGCGTTCTGGCCCGACGCATCCACCACGATCAAGGCCACGCCGCTGGCAATTCCAGGCGTGGTTAGGATGTGGTCCGTGTTGACGCCGTCCTCGGATAGCCCGGCCACCATCCGCTTCCCGAAAGCGTCGTCACCGATCCGCCCGATCATCGAGCACCTGGCCCCCAGCCTGGCCACGGCGACGGCCTGGTTGGCGCCCTTGCCGCCCGGGATCGTCTGGAAGTCCCCGCCCAGCACGGTCTCGCCCGGAGCCGGAACGCGATCGCTCCGCGCAACCAGGTCCATGTTGATGCTGCCTACGACCACGACACAAGGACGATCTGACAAGGCCATCTTGAGTGACTCCGCGAATCGAGATGGCGGCATTCTCGTGGATGATCCGACCGGCGGCAATAGTCGCGGCCCTGCGTGTGGAGGGCATACGACATCCGTCGCACAAGCCGCCTCATCAAGACGGCGGCTCGCCCTTGATTGGATAGCGCTCCAGCAGGACCTCGATCGATCTGATGACGTCCGGCAGGTAGGACTGATCCATCCGGCAAGTGAACGTGTGACGCTCCTCCTCGGGATCGCGCGTGATGCCGACTTCAAAGCTGCCGCGTCCCAACGCGTCGAGCGTCACCCGCGCGGATAGATTCGGCTCCATGCATCGCATCTCAGCGACGCCTTCCAGATTCTGGTGAAGCTGTTCGAGTTGCTCGCACCATTGCTTCAGCTCGGCCACGTGCATGATGGGACCGCTAGTCCAGGCTTCGGCGCCGTCGGACGCATACCGGGCAACGACGTGGAGCCAGTTGCCGTCCCAGTAATCGTCGGAATCCTCAAGTTCTCTCCGAAGGACCCACACGCTGAGTCCGCAGAATCGCACGTCGGGGGGACCGTATTCGTCTGGTTTCGACAAGATCATAGCGAGCAAATCCCAATCGGTCTGAATGCTCGACCACGGCAATCGCCTTGGCTGAAGGCCAAGCCGCGATCATCATAGCCCGGCGACCACGCCTTGGGGAACGCCTTACCCACCAGCCGTATTCTGACGTCTCAAGACCGTCTTGGCGAACGGCCAAGTCATCGTCGAGCCGACGAGGACCGGCAGGAGGAACTGGATGCCCGTGAACATGAGCGCCGAGGCCATGGCCTGTGACTCGCCCATATACGGCGCGAAGAAGAAGACGAACGCGGCTTCCCGCGTGCCCAGGCCGTACAGGGCGATGGGAACGATCCCCGCCAGAACGCACACCGGAACGTAGGCGCAGACGGCGACGAAGGGCACCTCGATGCCCAGGCTGCGGAAGATCATCACCACCGACAGCAAATGCGCCGACTGAAACACGACGGCCAGCGCCAAGAGGCCGAGCTTGCGTGCGAGGGACGTGTCACCCAGCGCCCCCACGACCCTGCGCAGCGCGTTGCGAAACCGTTCGGGCAGCGGACGGCTGAAGCGGTCGGTCAGCGACTGGACCGTCCTCGGCCAGAGATAGATCCACAGCGAGATCGCCAGCAGGATCAGGAGCTTCCTGGCGGCCGATCCCGTCGCGGTCATGACCGTCGGCAGCGACAGGAGCATCAGGGCGATGATGTTGACGACCTTGTGGAACATCACCGACCCGAGGCCCTGGCTCAGTCCGCTCAGCCCGACGCTCCTAACGTACATGGCCTTGAAGATCTCGCCCGACTTGGCCGGCAGGAGCATCCGCAGCGGCAGCGAGGCGTTCTCCGCGAAGACCGCTCGGGCGAACGTCAGGCGGATGCCCATGGCCGCGAGGATCCGCTGCCAGACGTACGCGTTCATCACGACCGAAGCGACGAGCGACGCCCCGGTAGCGACCAGCAGGGGCCAAAGCCGCGCCTGGCGGATCTGGTCGAGCGTCTCGGCGAAGCCCATCTGGCGAAAGAGCATCCAGTAGATGCCCAGCGGGACCAACAGCAACATGCAGGATTGAACGGCGCGCAGCACGCGACGCCGAGGCGACGGCGGCAGGTCTTCGGCGACAGTCGGCGGGGCTGGTTCGATGATGTCGTGGGCTCCAGGGGTAGCGTCCGTCGCGCGGACCATTTGACCCGCGGAACAGTATGCCGGGACAGGCCGAGCGGTCAAGCCCGCTCGCGATTCTTGCTCCGCCGACAGCGGCTTGGGGGTCGACCGCCCAATCCCCGGCCACCCGCCGCGCGCGACGGAGCCAATCGGGCGGACATCGGGTCTCGAATCGTTCAGGATTACGGAGGCAGCCGCGGCGAGCGCTGGTACTGCGACGTGAATCGCTGTCGGACCTCATCGGCGTTCTCGTTGAAGGCGACGAAGTCCGGCGCGGCCTCGGAGACTTTCTCCTGCCGGAAGACCATTTCCATGAAGGCGTAGAACTTCCGGCGAAACTCGTCGAAGGATCGCACGCGAAACGTCGACTTGATCAGGAAGCTCAGCCGAGAGTGGTACTTGACGTACGCCCACTTGGCCAGCTCGTCGATCTCCTCGTTGCTCAGATCAGTCCACGGCCTGGGCAGCGGCCGCTCCTCGACGTTGCCGAGGATGTACTCCCGCCAATAGTCATACCCCTGCTCAGCGACCATGTCCTGCCACAGGGGCGTCAGCGGCTTGGCCGTCAGCTTGCTGAACTGCACGTATTCCAGGTCGAGGCTCTTGGCGAACTTCACCAGCCGCTTGACGCTCTGCCGCGTCTCGCCCGGCACGCCGACGAGGAAGAACCCGAGCGCCTTGATGCCATAATCCTTGCACCAGCCGATCGTGCGGCGGATCTGCTCGATGGTGATGCCCTTGTTGACCCGATCCAGCGTGTCCTGGTCCCCCGACTCGATGCCGAAGTACACCCGGCTGCAGCCCGAGGCCTTCATCTTGGCCAGCAGGTCCGGGTCGACCGAGTCGATCCGGGCGCGGCACGCCCAGGTCAGGTCCAGCTTCTTGGCGATCATCAGATCGAGGATCTCCTCGGTACGCTTCCGGTGGATCAGGAACTCATAGTCAAACACGTCGATCTCGCGGACGCCGTGCTTGTGATAGCACTCCTCCATCTCAGCGACGACGGTCTCGGGCTTTCGCGGATTGTACGTGGTCCGACCCGCCTCACAGAAGCCGCACGAGCGCGGGCAGCCCTTGCTCGTGACCATCACGGTGAAATTCTTGCGCTCCGTGGGGAACTCAGCGTAAAGCTCGTTGGGCAACAGGTGCCGGGCGGGGAAGGGATAGTCATCGAAGTCCTCCTCGACGCCGTCGGTCACAAGGATCTTGCCGTCGTCCTTGTAGACGAGCCCGGGCACGTCGCCGAAGTTGCGGTCCGTCTCGAGCTCCCGGAGCAACGCGGGCACCGTATGCAGGGCCGAGTTGACGCAACCGAAGTCGATCTCCTCCGGCGTGACTGATTCCGTCGGGTAAACCCGCAGGTTGTATCCGCCGACCATGACCGGCACCTTGAGACGCTCCTTGAGGAACCGGACCCACTCGAGCGTCTCGCGGAACATGTACGTCGTCATCATGAAGCCCAGGACGTCGGGCCGGAACTCGCGCAGACGGTCGTAGACGTCTTCCTTGGTCAGTTGGAGCGTACGGGCGTCGACGATGATGACCTCGTGCCCGGCCCGCTCCGCGATAGCGGCCACCCACGTCAGGCTCAGCGGCGGGAACAGCCCGAAGTAACGCTGGACGATCCGCAGGTTCTCCTCGTGGAGCTTGTAGCTGAACGGATTGAAGACCAAAGCGACTCGCATGGCCGCTCCCTCGAGACTCGGCGAACGTCAAGGACCCGATCGGCATCGATCCTTCCGACAGTCCTCCCGGGAGCGGTCGGCAAGCCTTCTCCGCCTCCCAGCGCAACGCGATGCCGAAGCACACACTATCTTAGGATGCCGTTCGTGCGAGTCAAAGCGCAAAGGCCATCGAGCGCGGACCGCGACTCATCCGGTTCCGCCGCACGGCCTGGGGACGCGCGACCAGGTCGAATCGATCTTCTCGCCCAGCAGACAGAGCCGCAGCAAGCTCAACGCCGCCCACCGCGAGCGGCTCCTGACGTCATCCCGCCCGAGATGCTCACCCAGTCGATACTCCCGAACCTGGCACCCGTCCGGACCGTCCAAGCCGACATAGACCAAGCCCACCGGCTTCTCCGCCGTCCCGCCCGTGGGGCCGGCAATGCCCGTGGTCGCAAGGGCCCAGTCGGCGCCGGCGCGGCCGCGGCACCCGATCACCATCGCCTCGGCGACTTCGGAGGACACAGCTCCATGCTCGGCGATCAGGTCCGCCGGCACCCCCAACAACGCCGTCTTGGCCGCGTTCGAGTACGTCACCACCCCGCTCAGGAAGTAGGCGCTGCTGCCGGACACGTCCGTCAGCGTCTTGGCGATCAACCCCCCCGTGCAAGACTCCGCCGTCGCCACCGTCTGACCCCGCTCGCGGAGGAGCACCCCAACGGCGTCCGCCAGCGTCTCCTCACCCCGACCGTAAACGAGCGCGCCCAGCCGCGCGCGTATCTCATCGGCCGTCGCTTCGAGCAACCGCTCGGCCTCGGCTCGCGTGTTCCCGCCCGAGAAGATCCGAACGCCGATCTTCGCATCGTAGGCCGTCGTCCCCACGGCTGGGTTCCGTCCTCGCTCCATCAGGTCCGCGATCCGAGCCGCCACCGTCGACTCGCCCTGCCCGAACGTCCAAAGCGTCTCCGTCAGGATGACCTTCCCGCCCGATCGCGCCGAGAGCTGCGGCACCGCGTCACGCTCGAACATGATCTTCATCTCGCGCGGCACCCCCGGCATCACGAAGACCTCGGCGTCGTGCAGCCTCGCCTGAACGCCCGGCGCCGTCCCGCAAGTATTCTCGATCGCCGTCGAGCCGATGGGAAACATCGCCTGGACCTTGTTCCGCTCCGGCATCTCCTTGCCGAACCGCCGGAAGAAGCCCGCGATCTGCTCGACGAACTCCTCGCGAAGCTCCAGCGGAGCGCCCAGGGCCTCGGCCAGGGCCTCGCGCGTCAGGTCGTCCGGCGTGGGCCCGAGCCCGCCGCTCACCAAGACCCAGTCCGCCCGGCGGGCGGCCTGGTCGATCGCGTCGCGGGTCTCGGCCTGATCGTCCCCCACCGTCACATGGGCCAGGATCGTCGCGCCCAAACCCGCCAACTGCTGCGATAGCCAAGCGGAGTTGGTATCGACCGTTCGTCCCAGGAGCAGCTCGTCTCCGATGCTGATGATTATGGCTTTCATGATGGCTGAGCGTATCAGGTCGCCGGCGCCGAACCAAGGGCCTCGGCCGGCACGGTCCCGACAGTGTTGTCCCTCGCTAAGTGATGATAGAATCCTGCGCATGGAGGCTCGAAGATCCATGGGATACATCCGCCGGAGACTGGTGGCGGCCGCGCTGGTCGCCGTCCTGATGACGCAGGCCGGTTGCGCCACGAAGGCCGAGCTGAGGATCATCCAGGCCAAGCTGACGCCGCCGCAGGACGTGGTCCGCCTGAGTAGCGCCTGGGCGTATGTCTCGGATGACGTCCCCGGGGTCGAGCGCCTAGTCCTCATGTTCCCGCTGCCCGGCGCCCGCGCGGGCGATCGACAGTTCTTCATCTATCTTCGCGTGCCCGGCACGCAGTCAAAGCCCATCCGAATCGGCGATCCGCTACCGAACGGCGAGAAGGTCGCGGGTTTTCTGATTCAAGCGACCGGTCGGTTCGCCGGCAAGACGCTCTTCACTAAGGGAACCATCGAGCTGACCGGCGTGGCCTTCGGCGGAGGAATGCGCCGCCAGGGCAAGATCGCCTTCCACTGCGCCGACGATTCGCTCGTGGACGGCGAATTCACCGCCATCGTCTCCCCCCTCGAGGTCACCGACTTCGAGGAGGCCAAGGCCGGCGACGTCCGTGCGCTGATCGGAATGAGCCGCCCGCCCACCAAGACCGACCCCGGCGAAGCGCTGCCCGGCACCGGGCTCGGCCCCATCGACTCGGGAAAGAAGCCATGACCCCCGGCTGCCACGTCGTCCGACCGCTTCAAAACGGCTGGTGGGAGAACGTCCTGCTCATCTCGGTGAGCGGTGAGTATCGCGTCCGCAAGGAGCTGCACCGCCTGGACGCCCCCTGGGCCCGCAACGTGCTCATTAAGGAATGGCAATACCTCCGCGGACTGCCCCAGTCGCTGCGCCCCCCGTTCGTCACCGTCCTCGACCAGTGCCAGGAGCTGCTGTCCGACCCGCCCCCCGACGCCACGCCTCTCTGGTTCGACATGGAATACCTCGACGGATTCACCGACGTCCGCTCGTTGCTGGCCCAGCGAAGACTGACCCCCTTCGACGCCGACCGAATCCAAGCCCTGCTGATCGACGCCCTCTGCGAGGGCCTCTACCGTCTTCCCGGCGAGCCCTTCGACCCCGACCGCCTCGTCTGGCCCGTCATGAGCCAGGTCCTTGACCTCGCCCTCACCGACCAGGACCTCGCGCCCTACGCCCGACCCGACCAGATCGTCGTCAATGGAGCCCCCCAGGCAAACCTGAAGCGAACGCTCCCAACCGCCCGAGCCGACGACCTGCCCCGCCGCCAGTTCGACCGCGGAGCCAGCGTTCGCTTGCACGGCGACCTCTTCTACGAAAACGTCTTGTACCGCCCCGATCCGCCGGCAATCCGCCTGATCGACCCGGTCAGCGTCGCCGGCGTCGATTCGGGCCCTGTGTTGTTCGATCGAGTCAAGTTCGCCTCGTGGCTATCGGGCGAGTTGTACGCCCTGCGTCACGGCGCGTTCCAGCTCACCGCCGATCCGGCCTCCAACCTGCCGCGGATCGACTACGCCTGGTCGAAAGACGATCCCGTGATCGACGGGCTCCACCGTCTCGAGCTCGGCAGTCGCGTCCTCTCGGCGATGGACGCCCTCACCGGCCCCAGCGAGGCCGCCGGCGCCGTGCTCGATGCCTACTTCAGCCTGGCCATGGTCGCCAACACGCCCATGCCGCAGAAACTGCTAAGATACGCCAGGGCGGTCGAGCGCCTGAGCACTTGGGCGTAACCGCCCCCTCGGAGGAGACCTGATGAAGCCGATCGGAGTCGGATTCCTTGGATGCGGACGAATCAGCACCCTCCACATCCGCGGATACGAAGGCCAGCGCCACGCCCATGTCGTCGCCGTCTGCGATCGAGACGCCGACCTCGCCAAGCAGCGGGCCGCCGAGTGGAACGTCAAGAAGGTCTACACGAAGGCGGAAGACCTCCTGGCCGACCCCGACGTCGAGATGGTCGAAATCCTCCTGCCGCACGACCTCCACCGCGACATGACCGTCGCGGCCGCGCTGGCCGGCAAGCACGTCTCCGTCCAGAAGCCAATGGCACACAGCGTCGCCGAATGCGACGAGATGATCGACGCCGCCCGACGCGCCGAGGTCCGGCTTCGCGTCTACGAGCAGTTCGTCTTCTACCCCCCATACGTCGCGGCCAAGCACCTCATCGACACCGGCCGGATCGGCGAGCCCACCATGATGCGCCTCCACTACAACGGCGGTGACATCAAGGGCGGATGGAAGGTGCCGCTCAGCGCGTGGCTCTGGCGGCTCAGGCACGACCGGTGCGGCGGCGGACCCGTCGTCTTCGACCACGGATACCACCTCTGGTCGCTCGCGCGATGGATCATGGGCGAGCCCAAGAAGGTCGTCGCCTGGATCAACCACAACAGCATCGTGCCCACCAAGCGGGTCGACGTCCCCGCCACCGCCATGGTCGAGTTCTCGCTGCCCAATCGCCACGCGGTGTTCGACTT